>CAUGPT010000005.1:0-78490 GCA_959601495.1 uncultured Eubacteriales bacterium | reverse complement strand
TCATGTTCTTGACATAGTCAGCGTGTCCGGGGCAGTCAACGTGAGCGTAGTGACGCTTCTCGGTCTCGTACTCAACGTGTCTGGTGTTGATTGTGATACCACGAGCTCTTTCCTCGGGTGCGTTGTCGATCTGGTCATATGCCATGAACTCGATCTTGTCATCTCCGAGGGACAGATACTTTGTGATAGCTGCGGTAAGAGTGGTCTTACCGTGGTCAACGTGGCCGATAGTACCAATGTTGACATGGGGTTTCGTTCTTTCGAATTTTTCCTTTGCCATTTGTAATGTCCTCCAAATGAAATTATTTTTGTTGTAGAATGATTTTTAAGCCGTTTCTCAGTTATGCTGAGCGCGGCTGCTTGCAACCTTTTCCAGAATGCTCTTGGGCACCTCTGCGAAGTGGTCGGGCTCCATGGAGTACTGACCGCGTCCCTGTGTCTTGGAACGGAGGTCTGTAGCGTAGCCGAACATCTCGGACAGAGGTATCATAGCGGTGATCTGCTGAGCACCGCTTACAGGCTCCATAGACTGGATCTGTCCGCGGCGGGAGTTAACGTCACCGATAACATCGCCCATGTAATCGTCGGGAGTTATGATAACTACCTTCATGATAGGCTCCGTAAGGACAGGATCTGCCTTGCGCATTGCATCCTTGAACGCCATGGAACCGGCGATCTTGAATGCCATTTCGGAAGAGTCGACTTCGTGATACGAACCGTCGTAAAGGTTGACCTTTACGTCAACAACGTTGTATCCCGCAAGTACGCCTGCCTCCATAGCGCTTCTGATACCGGCATCGACTGCGGGGATATATTCCTTGGGAATAGCGCCGCCGACAACGGTGTTCTCGAAGATATAGCCTGTACCGGGCTCTGTGGGCTCGATGCGGATCTTAACGTGACCGTACTGGCCCTTACCGCCGGACTGACGTGCATACTTGGTATCGGACTCAGCCGCGCGGCGGATGGTCTCCTTGTATGCAACCTGAGGACGGCCGATGTTAGCCTCGACCTTGAACTCACGGAGCAGTCTGTCGACGATGATCTCCAGGTGGAGCTCACCCATACCTGCGATAATGGTCTGACCGGTCTCCTCATCCGTATAGGTACGGAATGTGGGGTCCTCTTCTGCAAGCTTTGCAAGCGCGATGCCCATCTTCTCCTGACCTGCTTTGGTCTTGGGCTCGATGGCAACGCGGATAACGGGTTCCGGGAACTCCATGGACTCAAGGATGATAGGTGCCTTTTCGTCGCAGAGAGTATCACCGGTGGTAGTATTCTTAAGGCCTACGACTGCGGCGATATCGCCGGAGTAGCAAGCGGGGATGTCGGTACGCTCGTTGGAGTGCATCTGGATAAGACGACCCATACGCTCCTTGGCACCCTTTACGGAGTTCCATGTATACTCGCCCGCGTTGATAACGCCGGAGTATACTCTGAAGAAGCAGAGCTTACCTACGAAAGGGTCGGTCATGATCTTGAACGCGAGAGCAGCGAACGGCTCATCATCCGAAGACTTTCTTTCTTCCTCTTCACCTGTTTCGGGGTTGATACCTCTGATGTGAGGAATGTCCGTAGGAGCGGGCATATAGTCTACGATAGCGTCAAGAAGCTTCTGAACGCCCTTGTTTCTGTAAGAGGTACCGCATACAACGGGCACGATCTTGTTTGCGATGGTAGCTTCACGGAGAACACGCTTGATGTCCGCAACGGAAAGATCTCCGTCCTCGCAGTACTTTTCAAACAGTTCCTCGTCGCACTCCGCAACAGCCTCGACCAGCGCGGTGTGGTACTCATTGGCTTTATCCAGCATATCTGCGGGAATAGCCTCGACTCTCATATCCTTACCCATCTCATCATAATAGATATCTGCTTCCATATTGATAAGATCGATAATGCCTCTGAAAGAGTCCTCAGCTCCGATGGGGAGCTGGATCGGCACGGCGTTTGCCTTCAGTCTCTCGCGCATCATATCGACAACGCGGTAGAAGTTTGCGCCCATAATGTCCATCTTATTTACATAAGCCATTCTGGGGACGCCGTATTTGTCAGCCTGACGCCAAACGGTCTCAGACTGGGGCTCGACTCCGCCCTTTGCGCACAGTACCGTAACGGAACCGTCAAGCACTCTCAGTGAGCGCTCGACCTCGACTGTAAAGTCAACGTGGCCGGGGGTGTCAATAATATTGATTCTGTTACCCTTCCAGTAGCAGGTGGTAGCGGCGGAGGTGATCGTTATACCTCTCTCCTGCTCCTGCTCCATCCAGTCCATGGTAGCAGCGCCGTCGTGAGTTTCACCTATTTTATGAGTTTTTCCCGTATAGTACAGGATACGCTCCGTCGTGGTGGTCTTGCCGGCGTCGATATGAGCCATGATACCGATATTTCGGGTGTGCTCAAGCGAATATTCTCTCGGCATATACTATAAATTCTCCTTGTAATGTGCAGTACAAAAATCGCCGTTTCAGAATCAATATCTGTAATGTGCGAACGCTTTGTTTGCCTCTGCCATTCTGTGTGTTTCTTCTTTCTTTTTGAAAGCACCGCCGGTGCTGTTCTTCGCGTCCATGATCTCGCCTGCAAGACGCTCCGCCATGGTCTTTTCACCGCGGTTTCTTGCAAAGTTGGTCATCCAGCGAAGTCCGAGAGTATATCTTCTCTCGGGTCTAACTTCCATAGGAACCTGGTAGTTGGAACCGCCGATACGGCGAGCCTTTACCTCCAGGACCGGCATTACATTATCGAGAGCTTCTGTAAAGACTTCAAGGGGATTGTTGCCGGTCTTCTCTTCTACGATGGCGAATGCCTCGTATACGATCTTCTGAGCAACACCCTTTTTGCCGTCCTGCATAATGTTGTTTACAAGCTTTGTTACGAGCTTTGAATTATACAGAGGATCCGGCAGAACGTCTCTCTTGGAAATCTGACCTCTTCTCGACACTTTACTTCCCTCCTTCAATAAAAATTGTTATCATAGGTACTCGAAAATCAATTCCGTCGTGCGAAAGTGAGCCGGAAGTATATAAACATCTGTCACCTTCAGCAGCTGCTGAAATATTTCGAGGAGTTTGCGGGCTGGCCCGCATGTGCAAAAAAGACGATTATTTCTTCTTTGCGCGCTTTACGCCGTACTTGGAACGGGACTGGTTGCGGTTTGCAACGCCCTGCGTATCAAGAGTACCGCGAATGATGTGGTAACGCACACCGGGCAGGTCACGTACACGTCCGCCGCGGATAAGTACGACAGAGTGCTCCTGAAGGTTGTGGCCGATACCGGGGATGTAGGTCCATGCCTCCATGCCGTTTGTAAATCTTACTCTGGCTACCTTACGGAGAGCTGAGTTAGGTTTCTTCGGCGTAGTGGTGGAAACCTTTGTGCATACTCCGCGCTTCTGGGGAGAATGCTGGTCAACGGGCTTGTTCTTGATGGTGTTGAAGCCCTGCTGCATTACAGGGGACTTTGACTTGTAGGTCTTGTCCTTTCTTCCCTGCTTTACAAGCTGGTTAAAGGTTGGCATTCTTTTCGACTCCTTTCTTCGGTGATAAATGTTTATATACAACCGACGCCGTCGGTCATACACAATTTAAGCGCCGCGTTTTGGGCATAGCTATAGCTTTTGCGCCATTACGCGTAAAGTAATTCTATCACACAAATATGTTTATGTCAACACTCACATTAAAAAAGCGTAAATTTCTCCGTTTTGCACAAGATTTTGTATTTTGCGACAAATATTAAGGCAGTTTATGAAAGCTATTCCATAAAACAGTATCTGCCGGGCCGCGCGATTTTATTCCGCGCGGTAGAGCCGCCCGCAAATGCGGCATATCATGCCATGGGAGAGATATATCCGCCGCCTCCCCCAAAAAAGGCGGCGGCACGGGCGAAAACGCCCCGCCCCGCCGCGAGAAAGGACGGAAAACAAAGTGAACACCATAGTTTGCGTTATTATATCGGTCTTCTTCATATTCGGCGTATACTGCGCCGCCGGGGAGATCGGGGCGCTCGCCGCAAGGTGCATGCGTTATATAAAGAGAAAAATTGACAAAACAAAGAAAAAGCGGTATAATATTCGGTAGCAAAAAAGTATGAAACGGAGGGTGCCTATGTATACGGACGCTGAAGACAAAAACGAAAAAGAAAGCGTCAGCGGAACGGTGGACTCCGTTATCTACTCCTCGGACGAGACCGGATATACCGTGTGCGAGATCGAAGACGAAAACGGACTGCCTGCGGTGCTTGTGGGAACGATGCCATATATCGCGGAGGGCGACACCGTAACCGCCGCCGGCAGGTGGACAAATCACCCTACATACGGCAGGCAGTTCAAGGTTGAAATGTACGAAAAGACCCTGCCGGGAACGGAAAACGAGATACTTCGATATCTGTCCTCCGGCGCCATACACGGCATTGGTCCGAAAACCGCCGCAAAGATCGTGGAGCGTTTCGGCGAGGACACGTTCGACGTTATGGAAAACCACCCCGACTGGCTTGCGGAGCTGCCCGGGATCACGCTGAAAAAAGCACGCGCCGTCTCCGAATCGTTTGCGGATATCGCAGGGGCACGAAACGTTATGATGTTCTGCGCCGACTATTTCGGCAGCACCACCTCAATGAAGATATACCGCAAATGGGGCGGCAAGGCTGTTGACATGATACGAAATAATCCGTATCGCCTCTGCGACGATTTTTCCGGCATAGGATTTCGCCGCGCCGACTCGATCGCAAGCGCCTGCGGAATTACGCAGGACTCAAAGGACCGTCTGCGCGCGGGCATCATCCACACACTGAAGACCGCGGCGCAATCCGGCGGACACACCTGTCTGCCCGAGGCAAAACTTGAGGACGCCGCGTCCGAAATACTGGGAGTCGCAAGAGATATTCTGCCCGAGCACATAAAAGCGCTTGAAAAGGAAGGCAGGATCGTTTCGTTTCAGAACAACGGTACTCTGTATTATGCCCTCGCACGCTACCGCAGCGCAGAAGTATACTGTGCGGACAAGCTGCGCCAGATAAACAGAGCCTGCCCGAAGGTATCGGGCGAGGATATCGGTGCCTTTATAGCGAAAACGGAAAACGAAAACGGTTTTGAGTACGCAAAGCTGCAGCGTCTTGCCATAGCTTCCGCCCTTGAAAACGGGGTCATGGTGCTGACGGGAGGCCCCGGAACCGGTAAAACCACGGTTATAAAAGGACTTATCTCCATATTTGACTCCATAGGGCTCGACACGGCGCTTGCCGCCCCCACGGGCCGCGCCGCAAAAAGGATAAGCGAGGCGTGCGGCTGCGAGGCAAAGACCATACATCGGCTTCTTGAAATGGAGCATAACGACGACGATGAAAATCCCCGTTTCATGCGCAACCAGACCTGCTATCTCGACGAGGACGTTCTCATCGTCGACGAAGCCTCCATGATAGACATAATTCTTCTCGAGGCGCTGTTGCGCGCCGCAAAACCGGGCTGCCGCATCGTATTTATCGGCGACCGCGATCAGCTGCCGTCCGTGGGAGCGGGCAACGTGCTTGCCGACATTATAGACAGCGGCGCCTATACCACGGTTCGTCTCACGGACATATTCCGCCAGGCGAAGGAAAGCATGATAATCGTCAACGCCCACCTCATAAACGAGGGCAAGATGCCGCAGTGCGACAACCGCGCGAATGACTTTTTCTTTCTGAAGCGCTATGACGACGCGTCTATTGCCGCAACCGTTTCGGAGCTTGTGAAAACACGTCTGCCAAAGGCATACGGAGAAAAGATCTCCGACGGAATACAGGTCATAACTCCATCCCGCAAGGGCGCTGCCGGAACGGAAGCGCTCAACGCCATGCTGCAGGAAAGTCTGAATCCCCCGGATGCGTCAAAGCCTGAAAAAAGCGCCCACGGCATAGTGCTTCGCCTCGGCGACCGCATTATGCAGAACAAGAACAATTACGGCGTTGAATGGGAAAAGGACGGTACCGAGGGCGTGGGCGTGTTCAACGGCGACATCGGATTTATCGCGGGGATAGACAAAAAAAGCGAGTGCTGCGATATGAACTTCGACGGCAGAGAGTGCCGCTACGAATTCTCGCAGCTTGACGAGATAGAGCACGCGTACGCAATAACCGTGCACAAAAGTCAGGGCAGCGAATACCCCGTAGTCATAATTCCGCTGTACGGCTGCGCGTCCGTGCTGCTGACGCGCAATCTTCTGTACACGGCGGTCACAAGAGCATCGGAAATGGTAATACTCGTTGGACGTCCCGATGTGCTTGAAACCATGGTGGAAAACGGCAAGAGCCGGGAGAGATACACTTCTCTTCGCGCTCTTATGACGCCGAGCACGGACGCATCGGTGCAGCAACGGCTCGTTTGACTGTAGCTTTTAAGGCTGCGGACTTCGGCTCAGCCGCAAAAACATATACATTTTTCAATACTGTTCGGAGGTATGCGTCATGGGTGAGCGCACGGCAGCAGACCGAAAACGGCGCGGCGGCGATTTTTTCGCGCGCCTTGCCTCCTGGTTTCTGCGGCTTGTATTCGTGCCGAAATGCCAGATATGTTCTTCAGTTCTCGACCCATCCTCAAGTGAGCTTTGCCCGAAATGTCTCGGCGCGTGGGAGGCGGCAAGGAGAAGTCGCTGTCCCGTGTGCCGAAAGACCGCGCCCATGTGCACCTGCCGCCCCATTCACCTGACCGAAACCGATATGCTGGGCGAGCGCATAATGTCCTCCCTTGCATTTTACGGCAAATACGGCAGTGAGGATGAGAGGGACATCGCCGTTCTCAAAACAGTTTACGCCGTTAAGACCTCGCAGGACAGGCAGGGCGTGAAATTCGCAGCAAGGCAAACGGCATCCGACATCCTGCGGCTTATTTCGGCCGAAGGCGAGGACATTGAAAACTGGCGCTTTACTTATCCGCCGAGAAAGGCGGCACGAAGGCGTCATTTCGGGTTTGACCAAGGTGCAGATCTCTGCCGTGAGCTTACAAGGTACACGGGCATACCGACGGAGCGCTGTTTTGACGTGCTCGGCAGCGCAACACAGAAATCGCTGAATTCCGCCGAGCGCCGCGATAACGCCCGAAATTCATACAGGCTGCGCCGCGGCGCGGAACCTGGCGGCAAGAAGTATTTTATTGTTGATGATATAATTACGACGGGCGCGACCGTAAGCGCCTGCGCAAAGCTTTTGCGCAGTGCGGGCGCCAAGTGCATTTTCCCCGTGTGCATAGCGCGCACAAAAAGAAAAAAGCTGCCCGCAAAAAGGCGGCGGCCCAATGACAACCCTTGGTTTACTGCAAAGCCGAAGAAGGCGTAGCCTCGCTGCATCGCGGCAGATAGAGTGCCGCCGGCAGACGCATCAGGCGGATCAGCCGCGCATCCCGTCTCCAAAGGCATCGGGATCATCGGTACGGCGGTGCCGCCCCAATACGGGCATATTTCGTCGTGCCGCCCCAATACTGGCATATTTCGTCGTGCCGCAGCAGCAAGCCGCATTCTCGCCCGCGGGCGCAAAATATCCGTTATAAATTCCGTATATTCTGCATATACTTTTTGCGTGGAAAGTTTGTCCACTCGGAGGTATACAATGCTTAAATACTATGTAAACGACAGCTGCATAGGCTGCACGCTTTGCGCGTCCACATGTCCCGCCGTGTTCCGCATGACGGATGACAATGTTGCAGAGGCGTACACCGATCCCACCACCGATGCTGAGGCGGCTGACGCAGACACGGCTCTTGACGGATGTCCCGTTGACGCAATCGAAAAAAGAGGCTGATATTTTTGAGTGTCAAAAAACCGGTTTCGGTACTTACCGAAACCGGTTTTTCTCTTTTACTCTTCTTCGCCGTCGACGTTTTCGGCATCTTCGCCGTCCTCGCCGTCTTCGGGCTCCTCCGCCTCGGGAGTATATCTGCCATACAGCACGGTCATATCTCTTATCTTCTCCGCAAGCTCTGGAGTGAGCGCGTCGGAGGTGACCCGCCACTGCCAGTTGAGGCCAAGCGTGCCGGGGGTGTTCATACGGCAGTCCGCGCCGAGCTCAAGATAATCCTGCAGCTGCGCCACAAACAGCTCTGCAACGCTTGCCATGCCCGCGCGTATCATTGCGTGCGCAATGCTCTCGCCGCCCGAAACCGCAAGGTATTTCCTGCAGTACTCAACATCCGCGGCAGCGGCTTCCTTTTCCCATGCGGCGGCAGTCGTATTGTCATGAGTGCCGGTGTAGCAGACGCAATGGCTCGTGTAGGTGTGCGGCAGATAGTTTGACGGCTCGCGCGCGTCAAACGCAAACTGCAGCACCTTCATGCCGGGCAGCCCCGACTGCGAAAGCAGGTCTCTGACCTCCGGCGTAAGATAGCCGAGGTCCTCGGCTATAAAGCGCATATCGCTGAACCACGATGTTATAACGTGCACAAAATCTATACCGGGGCCCTTCACCCACTTGCCGTTTTTCGCCGTAGTCTCGCCGTACGGCACCGACCAATAGCTTTCCAGTCCGCGGAAATGGTCTATACGGATAGCGTCGTACAGCTTTCTCGCGCCCTCGACACGGCGTATCCACCAGCCGTATCCGTCGTTTTTCATAACATCCCAGCGGTACAGGGGATTTCCCCACAGCTGACCGTCGGCGCTGAAATAATCCGGCGGAACGCCCGCAACGGACGTGGGCACGTTTTTCTCGTCAAGCTGGAAGAACTGCGGCTCTGCCCAGACGTCGGCGGAGTCCATTGCAACATATATAGGCAAATCTCCTATGATACCAACGCCGTGCTCTTTCGCATACTCCCTCAGCGCCGCCCACTGCTTGAAAAACAGATACTGTATATACGTAAACAGTCTTATATCGTCGGACAGGTCGTCTGTATATCTTTCAATCGCTTCGGGGTCGCGCATGCGTATAGCTTCGTCGTCCCACTCTGTCCACGAGCGCATACCGAAATGACGTTTCAGCGCCATAAACAGTGCGTAGTCGGAAAGCCATGTGCGGTTTTCCCTTGCGAAATCAAGAGTTTTTTCGGCGTCTCTTGCCCAGCCGCGCTCTGTTGCCGTCTCAAGCAGTTTGAATCGCTCATTGTATATACGTCCGTAGTTGACCCTGTCTTCTCTGTCGCCGAAATCGACTGCGTCAATTTCTTCCTTTGTCAGCAGTCCGTCCTCGACGAGCATGTCAAGGTCTATGAAATACGGATTTCCGGCAAAGCTTGAAAAGCTCTGATACGGCGAATCGCCGAAGCTGGTAGGTCCGACAGGCAGCACCTGCCACCATGACTGACCCGCGTCGCAAAGAAAATCCACAAAATCGTATGCCGCCCTGCCCAGTGTGCCTATACCGTACGGTGACGGGAGCGAGGAAACCGGCATAAGTATTCCGCTGCTTCTTTCAAACATAAAAATCTCCTTTATCCATATGAGCCGCGGCAGTATTGCCGCGGCTCACAAAGTCTGCGCCGATCGGCAAGCGATCAGCCCTTGACTGCGCCGGCAGCAACACCCTTTATAATGTGTTTCTGACAGAGCAGATAGAAAACTATAACGGGAACGATGCTGAGCATGATAAGCGCCATTGTCGCACCCATATCGACCTTGCCGTAGCTTCCCTTAAGATACTGGATGTGTATAGGTATGGTCTTATACGCATTTACATCAAGCACAAGGTAAGGCAGCAGATAGTCGTTCCATATCCACATAATTTCAAGCACGCCTACGGAAATCAGCGTAGGCTTGAGCATGGGCAGCACCACGCGGAAGAAAGTGCGAATAGCGCCGCAGCCGTCGATAGCAGCCGCCTCTTCTATCTCAAGGGGCAGCCCCTTGACAAAGCCCACAAACATGAATATGGCAAGCCCCGCGCCGAAACCGAGATATACTACGGGGATGGTATACGGAGTGTTAAGATGAAGCGCGTCAGCCGTACGCGACAGAGTAAACATCACCATCTGGAAAGGCACTACCATGGAAAATACGCAGAGGTAATACACTATGCGGCTGATCTTGCTGCCGACGCGGGCAATGTACCATGCCGCCATTGACGTACCGATAAGGATGAGCACCGTTGAAACTATCGTTATGAACAAGCTGAAGAATATAGACTTTGCAAACGGATAGTTGCCGTAGGTCATGCCGTTTATATAATTGGCAAAGCCCGCGAAGGTCTGCGCCGTGGGAAACCTGAAGGTCTCAAGGTTTACGGCACTGTTGACCTTAAATGAATTCATAAGAACTATAAGAATAGGCATTATATAGACAATTGAAAACAGTGAAAAGAACACCGTCATTACCGTCTTTGTTATTTTTTCGCCTTTTATGGTAGCCGCTTTGGTAGCCATTACTGCTGCACCTCCTTGGAACGCGTTGCGCGGAGCTGTATAAGTCCGATCGCCGCAACAAGCACAAAGAATATAACTGCCTTCGCCTGGCCGACGCCGCGGTTTGTCAGGTTGGAGTTGAACGAGTTTACGATGTTCAGCGCGAGCATTTCCGTCGTTTTGACCGTCATTCCGCCGCTTGTTACGAACGGTCGTCCGTCGGTAAGCGCCAGGTTCTGGTCAAACAGCTTGAAGGAGTTTGTAAGCGTCAGAAACGTGCAGATGGTGATGGAAGGCATCATATTTGGCAGGGTCACATGGATAAGTGTCTGCCATTTGCTTGCGCCGTCGATCTTTGCCGCCTCCTGCAGGCTTTCGGGCACGGACTGAAGACCGGCGATATATATGATCATCATATATCCGACCTGCTGCCAGCACATGAGGATCACAAGTCCCCAGAAGCCGTATTTCGTCTCCAGAAGAATCGAGGTTCCGTATTTTGTAAGTATGCCGTCAAATATAAGGCTCCAGATATAGCCGAGGACGATACCGCCGATAAGGTTCGGCATGAAGAATACCGTTCTGAACAGATTAGAGCCCTTTATGCCCTGCGTCAGCGCGTATGCTATCGTAAACGCCAGAAGGTTTATGAGCAGAAGCGATACGACGGCAAAAAGAGCGGTATACCAGAACGCATGGAGAAATCCGGGGTCTTTAAGCGCGGCAACATAGTTCTTTATGCCGACCCACGACCAGTTTTTCGTCGTTATGAACTTGCAGAAGGAAAGAAAAATACCTTTTGCAAAAGGATAAAGAAATCCTATACAGAAAGCCGCAAATGTCGGCAGCAAAAACAGCCACACACAACGCTTTATGGGTCTGCGTATCAGCATTGAGTTGAATGCTGCGCGATCCACCTTCTTTTTCTTCATGGCACTACACTCCTCTGTCGGGTAAAATTGATATTTGCGATTTATACCGTGGCATCGCCGGATGTCCCGATATAAAAGGCGGTGAGCCGCTGCCTCCCCCGCAGGGGAGGCAGCACGCGGCTCGCCTTTTGTTATTATGAACAGTTTCGGCGGCAATAATCAGCCTTTGTTCTCATTGGCATACTGAGTTGCCCAGCCGTCTACAAACGCGGACTTGACTGCATCCCAGTCGCCCTTACCTGCGGTGTACTGAGACAGTGCGTCTACAACGCCTGCACGCCAGTCGTCAACTGCGGGGGTGTAGTTGAACGCCCAGGTTACAACGTAGTTGCCTTCTTCGATATACTTGTTAGCCTGTGCAAAGAATACGTTCTCAGGCTCTTTTGCGCTCTTGAAGGGGCAGGGACCGAACTCTTTTGCGAGCATTTCGGTGCCCTCATCGGAGGTAACTACCCAGTACATAAAGTCGAGAGTAGCCTTGATGTCTTCCTTCTTTGCGTTCTTGTTTACGGACCAGCAGTTCTCGGTGCCGCAGCACAGACCTGCTTTTTCCTCGCCTGCAACGCCGCAGTAGATCGGGATCATAGCAAGGTCTTCAGCCTTAAGACCTGCCGCGATGAGTCCGGCGTATTCCCAAGAGCCGTTCTGATAGAAGCAAGCCTTGCCCTTCTTGAACTCAGCGGTGGACATTTCGCCGGTAGCGGTGATAAGGTCAGCGCCGGTGGTTGCAGTATCGGTGGTGTAAAGATCCCAGACCTTCTTATAGTTGTCGAGGTAGGTGCCCTTGATCTCAGCGGGCTGAGAGGTTACGTTGTCGTCACGGAACTCATAGAAGAGGGGCATATTTGCAAGGTGACCGGAGAATCTCCAGCTGGAGGAGCCGTCAAGACCTGCGCTTGAGAAGGCGTCAAAGCCGAGCTCAGCGGCGCGGGAGTGGATATCGTCCGCAACCTTCTTGAGAGAATCAAAGTCCTTGATATCCTCAAGCTTATGACCCGCTTTCTCGAGCAGAGCCTTGTTTACTATGATACCGAATGCCTCGTAGCAGTAGCCTGCTGCAAGAACTTCGCCGTTTTCGCCCTTAAGGTTGAAATCGTCGGTGGTCATTTCTTTGTAAAAATCACTGTCGGAGAGATCGTAGCAGTAGTCGCCCCATGTTCTGAGGGCGCCCTGGTTACCTACCTGGAACAGCGTGGGCGCGTCCTTCTTATCCATTTCTGCGATAAGACTGTTGTTGTAGTCGCCGCTTGCCGCTGTCAGAACCTTTACGGGAACGCCGGTCTTTTCGGTGTAGTCCTTTGCAAGCTTCTGCCATGCAGCGTCTGCTTCGGGCTTAAAGTTAAGGTAGTAAACGGAACCCTTCGCTCCGTCGGTGGAATCCTTGTCGCCATCGTCAGTCTTTGTAGCGCATGCTGCCAGAGAGAGACACATAATTGACGCAAGTACCAGTGCTAAGAATTTTTTCATGGTGGTTTTCCTTTCTGAATAAATTAATTTCGTTTATTTCACATCTCAGTCGATGTTGAAATCAATAGTTATCAGCAACGCTTCCCCCGCTGCGCAGCTCGGTGTCAAGGGTTATGTGGCTGCCCGCCGTTCCGTTTTCGATCATATCGAGCAGAACGCGCACGCATTTTTCGCCGAGTTCTTTTTTCGGCTGGACAAGCGTTGTAAGCGTCGGCACGGTGTAGCAAGACATCTGTATACCGTCTATGGCGATAACCGAGCAGTCGTCTGGGACGCAGCGTCCCGCGTCATGCAACGCTTTCATGACGGCGACCGCCATGGAGTCGCATATTACGAACAGCGCCGTAAAATCGACGCCTCGCTGCAGAGCGGCGCACACCGTGCGGTAAGCGTCCTCCATATCGTAGCTGCCGGCGCAAAGTACAAGCGACGGATCGTATTCTATGCCGCACTCCTCAAGCGCGCGCCTGTAGCCGCAGTATCTTAGCTCGCAAATCGAACGGTCGTCAACGGAATCAAGAAGTACGGCAATTTTTACGTGTCCTCTGGACGCAAGATACTTCACAGCTTTATATGCTTCCGCCTCATCGTCTACCGACACGGAGGAAAACAGACCGTCGTCAATCTCGCCGAAGCTGTTGGTATATGAGCAGCAGACGAACGGAACCTCAAGCGCCTGCACCTCGGAGGGTGAATAATCATACCTTCCTCCGAGAAAAATAAGACCGCTGAGCTTTTTGGAGCGGACAAGCTGTGCGCCCGCCTGCAGCTCATCGTCGCCGGAGCTTATCTGGTGCAGCACGGGAGTGTACCCCACGCGGCTGACCGTCGCCTCTACATGGGGAAGAAGCTCTGCAAAAAACGGATTTCCGATGCCTCGTATAATAAGCCCGACAGAGTCGTTGGACGAAATTTTTACAAGGTCACGGGCGGCGTTGTTTGGAACGAAGTGAAGTTTTTCAACTGCCTCCATTACCCTTGCACGCACCGCCGCGCTGACATCGGGATGATTGTTCAGCACCCTGGAAACCGTGCTGACCGACACGCCGCAATATTCTGCTATATCTTTTATGGTCATGTCGGAACTCCTTATCGGAAACGTTTCCGGTAACGTTTCCAGTCTTTACACTTCAAATATATCATTTTTAATCCGTTTGTCAATAGTTTTTTCAAAAAAACTTAAAATTATTTTGTCAATCGTATGCATTTTGAACACAAAGTGCCTACCAAAAATATACATCTTGCATAAATTTCACCTCTTTAGCACAGAACAGCGACCGCGAAATATTAACAAGAAGGAGATATAAGATCAGATGAACGGGTATTTTTTCGGAAAGTATTTCAAATGCGTGTCGGAGGACGCGTCTATAGCCTTTATTCCCGCTTTGCACAGAAACGGCGGGCGCACGGACGCGTCTTTGCAGATAATCACACCGGATGGGGCGCTGACTGTTCCCTTCCCCGAAATGAAAAAAGAGAAAGACGGCAGTCTTTCTCTGAGTGCCTGCCGTTTTTCGGACAGGGGCATAACGCTTTCTCATACCGACGGCGAAACCTCCCTCGGTGGCGAGGTGATATTCTCGGACAGAACTCCGCTCGGGCGGGACATAATGGGGCCCTTTCGCTTTCTGCCGTTCATGCAGTGCCGCCACAGCGTATACAGTATGCACCACCGTGTCGACGGAGAGCTGTTTGTTTGCGGAAAGAGCTACCGCTTTAACGGCGGGCACGGATACACCGAGGGGGATCGCGGCGTATCTTTTCCGAAAAAATACGTGTGGAGCCAGTGCTTTGCGCCGGATGTGTCTCTGATGCTCGCCGCGGCGACCGTGCCCATAGGCCCCGCCGAGATCTGCGGCACCATAGCGTCGGTCATGTGCGGGAAACGGGAGTACAGGCTTGCCACCTACAGCGGGGCCCGGGCGGAGTTCCCCGCACGAGACGAAATAATCATCCGCCAGGGCGGATATTCGTTGCGCGCAAAGCTTCTCGGCGGCGCCTCCCATACGCTCAGCGCCCCGCAATTCGGCAAAATGTCGCGCATGATTCGCGAAGGGATAGC
The DNA here is from genome assembly GCA_959601495.1 of uncultured Eubacteriales bacterium. Classification (GTDB taxonomy): domain Bacteria; phylum Bacillota; class Clostridia; order Oscillospirales; family CAG-272; genus Avispirillum. The sequence goes on along the minus strand of CAUGPT010000005.1, from coordinate 63,734 downwards.
GGTCAGCGCTGAATACAGCTTTTGCTGTGAAGGCAGAACAATATGCGCTTTTTCGTCCGACCGCGCAAGCTTTGAATATGAAATGTAAAAGCGGCGCACGCGTCGGATGAAAATGAAGCGCGCTTCATTTTCCATGCGGCACAGCCCTGCTTCATGCGGCACAGCCGCGCTTCATGTGCGAAGCACGCTTCATTTTTCATGCGGCGCATCCGCGCTTCATGCGGCACAGCCGCGCTTCATGCGGCGCAGCCGCGCTTCATTAAGAAAGCTCCGAGCCAAAGGCTCGGAGCTTTTTCGCCACGGTGTCTGCGTACTATATTCTTTTCACATCTTCTACGATAAGCCCGCGAAGTCCCTCCTCAGCGAAGACAAACAACAGCAGCAGCGGCAGGGCGGACACCGCCGTGGCCGCAAACATTTCCGGCGCTTTCATTGTGGAAATATACTGCTGCATCAGCATATATCCCTCTTTATTTATAAGATTCATGGGTCTCTCAAGCATATTCCACGCGCCGGCAAACGTAAGAACGGCACAGCAAACGATCCCGTTTCCGGCATTGGGGATCGCCATATACACTATCTCGCCGAAAAGTGACGAGCTCTCAAGCCTGTAAGCCTCCAATACCTCCTCCGGTACGGCGCGAAACATCTGCGCAAGTATTATCACGCTGAGCGGTGCAAATGCCGACGGAATTATGACAGACCACAGGGTATCGTACGTCCCCATGCGCTGTGCGAGCATATACTCGGGCAGCATCGTCGCCTGATACGGCAGCAGCAGAAGAACTATATAAAGCGCGTATATGATATTTTTGAATTTTGCCTTGCAGACTCTGAAAAAGTACGCCGACGGAACGGCTATGACAATGTTCAGAACGGTTACGGCGGCGGCGCTCAGAAACGTATTGAAATACGCCCTTGTAAATCCCGGCGACCACAAAAGAAGCTCCCGCCATCCGCCCAGACTTTTGCAAACTGCGTACACAAACGGAAACACCGTGCAAAGCAGCATGAAAGCGATCGCGGCGGCGCCCGCCGCATTTGAAAGGATCTTTTTACTCACAGCCGAGCCTCCTTTCAAGCCGCATTGCGCATATTGCCATTATCATTACAACAGCCGTAAAAACCGCCGCTCCCGCCGCAACGTAGTGATAATTGAGCTTCATGAAATGATTGTTGAGATAATTCTGTATCATATATACGGACTGCCCGGGATACTCGCCGTACAAAAGATACGACTCTCTGTATATGCCCGTGCTTGACGAAAGCGTCAGAATAAAAGTAAACAAAAGGCTCGGCGACACTGCCGGAAGCAGTACGGATGTAAACAACCGCACCCCGCAGGCGCCGTCTATGGCGGCAGCTGCTCTGATATCATCAGACACACGGCACAGCGCAGATGACAGAAGCATTATCACAATGCCCGAATTTTTTATCACGAACAGCGCGCAAAGAGAGAAAAACGGCGCGGCATTCGGAAAAAGAGTGCTCCAGACGCTGACGAGAAGCGACGAGGGCATAAGAAACGGAATTACGAAAAGGCTTCTCAACAGCGGAGCCTTTTTCGCTTTTTCGTATATCATGCACGATACCGCCACGGCGACTGCCATTGCAGCAAATACGGCGACAAGCGTAAACAGAAGGCTGTTTTTCAGCGCATTCTGAAAATATTCGTTTTTGAAAAGCGTTTTATAGTTTCCCCAAAAAGCGCTGCCGCCCGAGAACGGGTCTTTCTTCAGGGATGCGGCAATTATGTACACAAGAGGGTAAAAAAAGCAAAGTCCCAGTCCCGCAAGGGACGGCACGAGAAGCGCCGCTGAGCGCACCGATCTTTTCATTTCTTCTCTCCGAGTTTTACGATCTGTCCTTCTTTTACGCCTGACGGCTCTCTTACAAACAGTCCGCTGTCAAGCCCGATGTCCGCCATCTCCGCGTCGGAGCGGCTGACAGAGACAGGCTCTTTTGCGACCCTGTAAAATTTTGCGAGTCCCGAGCCGAGGCTCTCAAGTCTGTAAACATACGTGCCGCCGTCCTCGTCGTATATAAGGCTCCCCGCCGGAACTGACGAAACGGAAAAGCGTCCGTCGTACTCATAATGCGACGGGGTCACGTAATCCGCGCTCGCCGCAGCCGCATATCTGATCTCGCCGCCGAAAAAGTACAGAAGCACCATAAACAGATTGAACGCCGTAAACAGCGCAAGGACGCACACGCGCCGCGTTTTCTTTTTCATGTCCCGCTTTCCGCCCCTTTCGGAAAAATTCTCTGTCATTCTTTCAACATACTGTCAAGCGTGTTTATAAGCTCATCCGCTGTCTCATCCGCGCCCGATTCTCCGTTTTTGATTTCCTCCGCGGCTTTGTTTATTGCTTTGCCGAGCGCATCACTTGCGTTTTCGTAGTAAAGATACGCTATCTTCTCCGGATCGATCTCATCGTACATGAAGCAGTTGATGCTGCCCTCAAACAAAAGCTCTCTGTCAAATCCGCTGTCGCCGCAGTACAGGCGGATCGCCTCGCACAGAAGCTTTTCCGCCGCATCTTTATTCACCGAGTCGGCGCACACCATCATATAACTCGAAACAAACTGATCGCCGTCTGTGCTCCATACGCCAATCATATCCGAGTATTCAACGTCTTTTTTATCGTATGCGTTTTTTATGGTTTTTCTGAGTTCCGAATAATCACCGTCAAGGCATTCACCCTCCGTCAGTCGGACATACTCCGCCGCGTATCTCAGCAGAAGATCCTGCGTGTATCTTCCCCGCCTCCAGCTGCCGCGAGGGTCATTTGCATAGTACTCGTTGAAGTTTTCCTCCGAGATCGGGGCAGATATATATTCGTCGCTGCGAAAGCCTACCGGTATGCCGAAAAGCCTTCCGTTTTTCTCTGCGACCTTTTCAAACAGGTCGGAGAGGTCGTATTTTTCAATTTTCTGGGCAACGGCGCCGTATGTGTAAAGATCGTCAAAAGCGGTGGACGCTATGCAGAACGGGTCCGTATCCACAAGCATATCAAAGGCTTTGCCGCCCATAAGCGCCGTTTTCATCTGTTCTTCCGTGTCGTAAACTATTTCCCGCACGCGCGTGCCCGTATTCTTTTCAAAGCTGTAATACAGCAGGTCAACGGCATCCTCGGTACTCTCACCGAAGCCAACGCTTGCAACGGTGATACGATTTTCATCGCCGTCAAGGTTTTGAATATTGTACACCCCTGCGTCGCTGTCATACCATGCCAACACGTTGCCCTCGCTGCAAATACAGAGAGGAAGGCAGTATTTATAATTGTTCTCCAGATCTTCAGATGTTACCGTACCCGTTCTCGTAATATTCGTAAGCTCGCGGTCCGCAAGGCTGTAGCTGCTGATACCTGCCGTGACCCTGCTGTTTACGGACATATACAGCGTTTTTCTTTCTTTGTTGAAGTCGGCAAAATCAACGAATCTGCCTGTTATATAGTTTTCATCAAGGATCTCTTCTTTTTTCGTATCAAAGGTCAGCACTGCCTCGCCGTCGGCAGTCAATACTACGTTGTCCTTTTCTGCGGCGTCCACGGATATAACATAGTCGTATTCGTCAATGACTATTCTGCGGCAGTCTCCGCTTTTCTTGTCAATGACCGCCAGATCGCTGTTTTTTCCGTCCTCTGTATACTCGGAGAGCACCGCATAATTGTCGGTTACGGCCAAATCGTAAAAACCCGTATTTTCCTGATTGGGCTCAAGCGGATAGCTTCTTTTTTCGGCGCCGTCAACGCCGAAGCACATAAGCATTTTGCCGCCGCTTTCGTATATCCATACTTCCCCATCGCCCGCAGCTATGAGCCGACAGTCGGTCAGACCGTCGAGAAGCACTTTTTCCTCGTCGTTTTCTATATCGTAGGAAAGAACTTTATCTGTGCAGGCGGTATAAAGAATGCCGTCGTAAATCGCCGCGCTCTCCGGCTCGGCGCATGAGGGTTTGTATGTATCAGAGGCAATATCCATATCCGTCTTTTCAAGTTTCGTACCGCCGCAGGAGTACAGAAGCGCCGCTGCCGCGCAAAGCGCCGAGATAATACACACCGCTTTTTTCATTATCGGACAGACTCCTCCCCATATGGCATTAGGCTTTTTACTGTCTGAAGTTTATCATAAAGAATAACAATTTTCAAGTGTTTGTCAATGATCAGGAAGCGAATTATCATGATTCTTTATAATAATTCACGATTTATTAAAACAATTTTGGATCAATTGCACATAATCAAAGCAAATCCGGTCTCTCCGTGCGCTGTAGGCGCGCTTCATTTTTCATGCGGCGCAGCCGCGCTTCATTGAAAAAGCTCCGAGCCAAAGGCTCGGAGCTTTTCTGATTTGTCATCCTTATACAGCCGACACTATCAGGTAAGTTATCCACGCAGCCACCCACGCTATCAGGCACTGCCAAACTACGACTCCGGCTGCCCATTTCGCGCCGAGTTCCCTTTTTACGGACGCGATCGCCGCAACACACGGAGTGTAAAGCAGGCTGAAGACCATTGTGGCGGCAGCCGTTGCAGCGGACAGCGCCGTGCTTATATTTCCGCCGAACAGCACTCCCAGAGTTGAAGCCACGCTTTCCTTTGCCATAAATCCGGTGATGAGCGCCGTACATATGCGCCAGTCTCCCATGCCGAGCGGTTTGAATATCGGTGCCATCCAGCCCGCGATGATCGCCAGTATACTGTCAGAAGAATCGCTGACTAGGTTAAGATGCAGATCAAAGCTTTGCAGGAACCACACCACGATCGTTGCCAGGAAAATAACGGTGAACGCTCTCTGCAAAAAGTCCTTTGCTTTTTCCCACAAAAGCTGCAGCACGTTTTTCGCCCCCGGCAAACGGTAGTTGGGAAGCTCCATTACAAACGGAACGGGCTCACCCCTGAACAGTGTACCTCTGTACAAAAGCGCCGCAAGTATCCCGACTGCAATGCCGAGCAGGTAAAGACCCGCCATGATGAGTCCGCCTTTCCCCGGGAAGAAAACGCTGACAAAGAAAGAATATATGGGCAGCTTTGCCGAGCAGCTCATAAACGGGGTCAGCAGGATAGTCATTTTTCGGTCGCGCTCACTGGTCAGTGTGCGCGTTGCCATTACCGCAGGCACGGTACATCCGAAGCCTATCAGCATGGGAACGATGCTTCGCCCCGAAAGTCCTATCTTGCGAAGCAGCTTGTCCATTACAAACGCCACGCGCGCTATATATCCGCTGTCCTCCAACAGAGACAGAAAGAAAAACAGCGTCACTATGATAGGAAGAAAGCTCAGCACGCTTCCGACGCCGGTAAAAATACCGTCCGTTATGAGGCTGTGTATCGCGCCGTTGACATGCGCCGCAGTCAATGCCGCGTCGACAACGGACTGCAACTTGTCTATCCCTAACTGAAGCAGCTCCTGCAGCCACGCCCCAATCACGTTGAACGTCAGATAGAACACAAGCAGCATTATCCCGATAAAGCACGGTATTGCCGTATATTTACCCGTAAGTATCCTGTCTATCTTCTCGCTGCGTATCCGCTCTCTGCTCTCCTTCGGCTTTGTGACCGTCTGCTCGCACAGGCGCTCTATAAAGTCGAATCGCATATCCGCTATCGCGGCGCTTCTGTCCACACCGCGTTCGGTCTCCATCTGCTGCACGATATGCTCCAGCATCTCTTTTTCGTTCTCATCCAGCTTCAGCTGCTTTGTGATGAGCGGATCGCCCTCAATAGCCTTGGTCGCCGCAAAACGCACGGGGATATCCGCCGCCTTTGCGTGATCCTCTATCAGATGGATCACCGCATGTATGCAGCGATGCACCGAGCCGCCGTGATCCGATTTGTCGCAAAAATCCTGTTTCAGTGGATGCTCACGGTATTTTGCTATATGTATCGCGTGCTGTATTAGCTCACCGACGCCCTCGTTTTTCGCCGCGGAGATCGGAACGACGGGAACGCCGAGCAGCGCCTCCATGCCGTTCACGTCGATAGCACCGTGATTTCCCGTTACCTCATCCATCATGTTCAACGCGACTATCATGGGAATATCCATTTCCAGCAATTGCATGGTAAGGTACAGATTTCGCTCTATATTCGTGGCATCGACGATGTTTATTATCGCCTTCGGCTTTTCGTCGAGAACGAAATTACGCGAAACTATCTCCTCACTGCTGTACGGCGACATTGAATAAATCCCGGGAAGGTCCGTGACCTCTGTGTCGGGATACCCTTTGATAGATCCGGATTTTCTGTCCACTGTCACGCCCGGGAAATTGCCCACGTGCTGATTCGAACCTGTCAGCTGATTGAACAAGGTCGTTTTACCGCAGTTCTGGTTTCCCACAAGTGCGAATGTCAGTTTTTCACCGTCGGGCAGCGGGTCTTCGTCTTCCTTGGAATGATATTTTCCTTCCTCTCCGAGTCCCGGATGTTCGGAATCTTTCACGCTGCTTATCCGTTTGTGTGTCTGACTTCTCTCGCGGATCTCTTCGATCTCGATCTGATCTGCCTCCGCAAGACGGAGAGTCAGCTCATAACCGTGTATCTGCAGCTCCATGGGGTCCCCCATGGGAGCAAGCTTTACCAAGGTCACTTCCGCTCCCGGGATTATACCCATATCAAGAAAATGCTGGCGGAGCGCGCCTTCGCCGCCGACGCTCTTTATGACGGCGTTCTTTCCGATTCCCAATTCTTTCAGTGTCATGATCTTATGCCGAGTCTCCTGATCTTATAGTTGTTTCAATATACGCAGCGCGTCCCGCGGCGCGCCTTAGTCAAGGCATCCGGCTGACGCCGCAAGTGAGATATTCAAGCGTATACCGTGCTGCCACGCGAAAAGCAAAAATTCTCTTTGCCGCAGGCATTATACCGACATCAAAATGCATAATTTACTTAAAAGGGCACTTGCTTTTTGCAAGTGCCCTTTTCTGGCACCCCCAGCGGGAATCGAACCCACAACTAACCCTTAGGAGGGGCTTGTTATATCCATTTAACTATGGAGGCGTGCCCTTCCCCGAAACGCTTCGGGGAAGTTTTTGATTTTATTTGAGTTTGGGAAGGCTTGCCGCTGCAACGGACTGACCTACGCGGCGGCTCTTCTCGTCGGGAATGTGAAGCCTTATCTTCTCCGCAAGCTCGGGATACTCTCTCTTCAGCACTTCGTTTGCCTTTGCGAGAACTATCGTACCGCCCTCGCCGCTGGTAACGCGTCCCATGATGATAACGTGCTTTATATCATAGAACATTGCGTAGTATGCGATGGCATAGCCGAAATATACACCGATGGTGTCGTAGATCTTTGCGGCTCTCTCGTCGCCCTCGGCCATAAGCTTCTGCACGACCTTGAGCTTTTCTGCGGGAGAAAGGGACTCGTCAAGCTCGATGCCCGCTGCGGGTGCAAGCTTTATAACGCTGTCCTGGGAGAAATATTTAACGCCGCAGCCGTAGTCACCGCTCCACTCATCGACCATTGCGTCCCTGCAGTAGTCAACGGGAACGAACGCAAGCTCGTTGAGCCAGCCGGTGATATTGCCCTGAGAGTCAACATATCCTGCCGCCTCGCTTGTGCCCATGGCAACGCCGAGAACGTTGTTGTCGTTAAGATCCATAGCGCCTGCAAGTGCGGTTACGTCGCCGTCGTTTGCGACCTCGACGGGGATATTCTCGCCGATCTCCTTTGCAACGTCAAGATACATTGTCTTGACCTTCTTTTCAAAGTCCTCATCGGAGACCTTGAGGAAGAGAGAGGCGATCATGATCTTATTATCAATATATACGCCCGCGGAGGAAACGCCGATAGCGTCTACTCTGGGCATATGGGAAGCCGCGGTCTTCATGGCGTCCAGAATGCCCTGATAGTGATAATCGGGGTCGCTCTGGAGCTTGGGGAACCATACGACTTCTTCGGAGTATACGGTCTCACCGTCTACAACGGCGCTGACCTTACGGTCGCTTCCGCCCGCGTCGAAGCCGATGCGGCAGCCGTCAAGGTGACGGCCTACGGGGTCAGCAGCCTGATGCTCCTTGGGAGCGTCTGCGGCGTTTTCTACGTATTCGACCTCAAAGGGGCGCTCGTAGACGCGTGCCATAAAGTCGGCGTCAAACTGGCGCGCACCGCCCTTTTTGTATGCTTCGGCGATCTTTTCATAGATCTTCTTTGAGCCCGCAACGGTAACCTTGAAGCCGCCGTACACCCACAGAAGAGTTTTTACTATACGCTCGACTACGCCGTAGCTTTCCTCGTCATGACCGCTTCCGTCCTTGAAAACGTCAAGCTTGTATGTAGAAACGTAGCCTTTATTTCTTTCAACTGCGATTACCAGCGGTACTCCGCCCTCTTCGGCAACAGCGGCGCGGTAGTCCGCAACCACCTTTACCATGGGCTGAAACTGCGGGTCAAGTATTGCTTTAATCATTATTCGGTATTCCTTTCACGGCAGAAGCTCAGAGTGCCTTGTATTTCTCCAGCATGGAGGCAGCCTCTTCATCAAGTATGAAGGTTACGTTGGGATGAAGCTGCAGAATGGAAGCCTGGCACCAGGGAGTGATCTGACCCTCAAGTGCGTCGTGGATAGCCTGTGCCTTCTTTGCGCCGTTTGCCACAAGAACGACCTGACGCGCGCACATGATATTGCCGATACCCATGGACAAAGCTGCTCTCGGAACCTCGTCGGCGCTGTTGAACAGTCTGGAGTTTGCCTCGATGGTGCTTTCGGTAAGCTCAACTCTGTGAGTTTCCCAGATAAAGTCATTGCCGGGCTCGTTGAATCCGATGTGACCGTTGTTGCCTATGCCGAGAACCTGCAGATCGATCCCGCCTGCTGCCTCGATAGCAGCGTCGTACTCGGCGCACTCGACCTTCCAGTCGGGAGCCTGGCCGAAGAGCACATGGGTTCTTGCCTTGTCGATGTTGATATCGTCGAACAGGTGTTTATCCATGAAGTAACGGTAGGACTGATCGTTTGCGGGGTCGATGGGATAGTACTCGTCAAGGTTGTAGGTCGTAACGTTTGCAAAGTCAACTCTGTTGTCGTGGTTGAGGTTTGCAAGCTCGGAGTACAGGCCTATGGGAGACGTACCCGTAGCGAGACCCAGAACGAAGGAGGGCTTGTTGCTGATGGCGCCGGCAACTATGGAAGCTGCCTTTTTGGAGAGTGCCTCGTAGCTGCCTGCCACGAACACCTTTACGCCGTTATTCTTGCCGTTGGAATAAGCTTTGATTTCATTTGCATTCATATCGTATTGTTCCTCCGATAATAGTTTTTATAATATTGAAATCATCATCGCAAATAATAATGTCCGCGCGCTTGCCCGCCTCAATGGAGCCGATCTCGCCATCCTCACCGAGCACTTTTGCGGGGTTAAGGCTTGCAGCGGCAAACGCCTCGGCAACGGAAAGATCCGTGTTGTCGTACAGATTTTTAACGGCGTTGTTGAGTTTCAGAACGCTGCCCGCGATCGTACCGTCCTCAAGAAGGCACTGTATGCCTTTTTTCTTAACGGGCTGACCGCCGAGAGTGTAATCGCCGTCGGGCATACCGCCTGCTCTCATGCAGTCGGTGATAAGGCAGAGCTTGTCGCCCTTAAGCTTTGCGACAATGCCGAAAAGCCCTTTGTTTACATGGAAGGTATCCGCTATAAGCTCGCAGCTGACTCTGTCGTCGCTGAGAGCCGCGCCCACAACGCCGGGGTTGCGGTGCATAAGGGGCGTCATTGCGTTGAAAAGGTGCGTTGTATGGCGAACGCCCGCGGCGATGCCTGCCTTTGCCTCTTCAAACGTTGCGCCGGTGTGACCCATGGAAGAAAGCACTCTGCCGTCCTTATATACCTTTTCGATGCACTCAAGCGCGCCGTCCATTTCGGGAGCGACGGTATATACCTTGAGTATATCGGCATTATCGATTATAAAATCCCCGTCGGGACGCTTGATATGCTCCTCAGCCTGCGCTCCCTTTTTGGAAGGATTGATGAACGGTCCCTCGCAGTTTATGCCGAGGATCCTTGCGCCGTAGTATTCGCTCTCGCCCTTGACCTTACGTGCCGCGTCGAATGCCGCAAGTATCTCCTTCTCGGAGACGGTCATTGTGGTGGGGCACCACGACGTAACGCCGTTTTCGGCAATACCGCGGGCCATTTTCTTTATGCCCTCGGGGTCTCCGTCGGAGACATCAGCACCGAGATATCCGTGGATATGCATATCCACAAGGCCGGGGGCAACATATGCACCATCGGCGTCGATTATCTCGCATTTTTCCGTGCTGACACTGTCCATATCGACAATATCCGCGATTTTTTCGTCAAAAAGTACCGCTTTTCCGGTGACAACGCGATCACTGAGAACCACGCGTCCGTTTACTATACACTTCATAGTATTTTATGTACGTCCTTTCAGTATGGAAATCGCGGCAATGCATTATATCAAAGCCAAAATTTCCCTTATACACTTATTATACACTTTTACTTAGTAAAATCAAGTGCGGATATGATATTTTTATATATTTTTTATGCATTTTGAACGCTGTCCGACATTCTTCCATCCATCACTGCGCCGTGCGCCGAAACGAGCACGGTATCGATTATCATTCCGGTCATATCGGTGTCGGAGGGTATATTGCACTCTATAAAATGCTCGGTGTGCCCGTTGCAGACGCCCCTCTCCCACTTTTCGCACAGAACGTGCACGGGGCGGGTGCCGTCAGCATGGGCGGATATGTAGTCTTCTATGAGCTTTGCCTGAATTTTCTCCTGCACGGCAGAAAGGCTCGCCGCGCGCTCGCGGCGCACGTTTTCCGGAACCTGATCGGGCATTTTCTCAGCCTCCGTGCCGCGGCGGACGGAGTACGGAAAAATGTGCAGATGGGTAAAGCGCGTTTTTTCGAAAAACTCAACGCTCTCGGCGAAGTCCTCATCCGTCTCGCCGGGGAAACCCGTAATAACGTCTGCGCTGAAGGCCGCGTCCGGGATAAGGCCGCGCACGATCTCCATATTTTCCATAACACGCTGCGCCGTGTACTTGCGGCGCATACGGTTGAGCGTTCTTGTGCAGCCGGACTGTACAGAGAGATGAAAATGAGGAAGCAACGCGGGGACTGAGGCGATCTTTTCAGTGAAAGCCCTGTTCATGACCGAGGGGTCAAGGCTGCCCAGCGTCAAGCGCTTAACACCTTCGATTTTTCCAACGTCGCAAATAAGCTCGGCAAGTCCGTAACCGCCGAGATCTCTGCCGTAGGACGCCGTTTCGATGCCTGTAAGTATTATTTCGCCGCAGCCCGCCGCAGCGATCGTGCGGACCTCTTCGAGCACCTTCTCCGGTGCCTTTGAGCGCACATTGCCTCTGGCACGCGGAATTATGCAATAGGCACATTTGTTTTCGCAGCCGTCCTCAATCTTTACAAAGGTTCGGACGCGCTTCGGTCTTGACACCGACAGAGAGTCGTATGCGGCGTTTTCAATATCGCCGACTGTCTGTGTCGGGTGCTCTCCGTGAAAAAGACGAGCGGCAATATCGCTTATACTGTCCTTTTCGCCGTTGCCCACTACGCAGTCCGCGCCCAGCTTTTTTGCTTCATCGGGAGAAGCCTGTGCAAAACAACCCGTTATTATCACCTTACCGCCGGGGCTGTACGTCATGGCGCGGCGCACAAACTGCCTGCTTTTTCTGTCGCTTTCCGCCGTGACTGTGCAGGTGTTTATCACCGTTATGTCGCAGGGGGTGCCGAACGGCACTATTTCAAATCCGACAGCCGAAAGATCTTCCGCGATCGCGTCCGACTCGTACTGGTTCACTCTGCATCCCAGCGTATATACCGAAGCTTTCACCGTATCCTCCCGAAGTGTTTTTCTTTTAGCTTTTACAGTATACCACGCGGGCGAAAAAAAGTAAATAGCCGCGTTTGCCGCTCGGACGAATACAGTTTCTCGGCGCGGCGGGTCAGCGGTGCATTATTTACCTTTTTCTTATATATAAATATCTACAGGTATTTATGCGTTTGCGGGGTGACTATGAAAAACAGAACAAAATTTATTATAAATTCCGTGCTCCTTGCGGCTGTGGGAGTGACTATGCGCGCCGTGAACGTGAGTTTTATGGCGTATGTGACAAAAAAAGTCGGAGCGGGGGCGGTGGGACTTTTTACCCTTGTGGGCAGCGTTTACGGCTTTGCCGTCACGCTGTGTCTGTCGGGCGTAAATCTTGCCGCGGTGCGGCTGGTGTCAAAGTGCGCGGCGGACTGCAAAGCCCGCGGAATATACAAAAAAGCGCTGCGGCGGGAGCTTCGGCGCGAAATGCGCGGCTGCATTGCGTACGGTTTGTTTTTCGGCACGCTTGCGGCGGTACTGCTTTTTATTTTTTCAAAGCCTATAGGGATATATGCCCTTGATGATGTACGCACGGTCTCATCCCTGAGAGCAGCCGCGGCTGCCCTGCCCGCGATATCGCTCTCCTCCGCCCTTGCGGGGTACTTTACGGGGCTTCGCAAAGTTGCAAAAAACGCGCTTATCTCCGTAGGCGAGCAGTTTATAAGCATATCGCTCATCTCCGCTCTGCTGGTATATCTCATGCCGCGCGGCGAGGAGTACGCCTGCCTTGCAGTCATCGGCGGCGGTGCCATAGCCGAAGGCGCTTCGCTGCTCATCTCGTTTCTTTTGTATATTACGGATCGCGGCGAATGGTGCACGAAAAAGCACAGCGACGAAGCGGCGGAGAGTGCGGGAACCGCGGGGGCGGAGAGCGCGGGCGCCGCGGAAACGGAGAGCGCGGGCGCCGCGCGGACGGGATATGAGTGCGAAGCGGGATATGAGCGCGGGACGGAGAAAAGATCCGAGCGTGCTGCGCAGGAGAATGTCGGCAGCCGCACTGCCGATAATGCGGATGCAAAAAGAGAAAGCGGCGGACACAGGCTAATGCGGCAGACCTCGGGCAACAATGGCGGCTGTGGGCGCGGCGAAGTCCAAGCCGTGGGTGTGCGAAACAGTACTCCGTGTAGCAGAGCGCACAAAAACGGCGGCGCCGTTCGCAGGACTGCCGAAATTGCTCTGCCCACCGCCGTGGGGTCATATGTGCGACAGGGGCTTATATGCGCCGAGCATATTGCCATTCCCCGAGGGCTTAAAAAATTCGGCGGCAGCGGTGAGGCGGCGCTCGCCTCCTACGGAGTTCTGCACGGCATGACGTTTCCGCTCATATTTTTTCCGTCGTCGGTGGTGGCTGCCGCCGCTTCCCTGCTTATCCCCGAACTGTCTGAAGCAGCCGCTCTGCGGCGGCGCGGCGACATTAGATTTATCGCCGAGCAGTGCGTCAGGCTGACGCTTATATTCGCCGCATTTATCGGCGCATTGTTTCTCTCCTGCGGCGAAGCACTGGGAGAGCGAATATATTCGAGCGCCGACGCCGGAGCATACGCGAAGCTTATCGCCCCGCTCATCCCCGTTATGTATCTTGACACGGCGGTAGACTGCGTTCTCAAAGGCATCGGCGAGCAGGTATACTGCATGAAGGTCAACATCATCGACGCCGCCCTTTCCCTTATTCTCGTATTGACAGTGCTGCCGCGCTTCGGACTTTACGGCTACATATTCTGCGTGTACCTTACGGAGATCGTCAATTTCATTATGAGCATTACGAAAATGATACGCGCCGCGGGCGCGCGCCTCAGAGTATCCTTTGCGGCGCTGCCGCTGCTCTGTTCCTTCGCCTCCTTTTCGCTCATTCGCGCCGTCTCGCCGCACATTGGCTGCGGGCTGCCCCTTGAGATCGCCGCCGCGATCGTTATCTATTCTGTACTGCTCCTGTTCTTTCACCTTGTGCCGAAGCTCATACACGCAAAAAAGCCGCAGGCGAAAAAACCTGTTGCAATACCGACGCGGGTAAACTATAATAAAGAAAAAACGGTCGGTGAGAATTATGATAGGACTTGAAAAAGGTACGGTAAGACTTGAAAAGCATGATCCCGAGTGGGAAGCCGAAGCGCGGCGCACTATTGACAAACTAAAGGAAATACTGGGCGGCGGGGCGCGCGACATACAGCACGTGGGCAGCACTGCCGTAAGATCGATAATGGCAAAGCCCATAATCGACATTGCAGTTGCGGCAAACAGCTACGGCTGCGTGCTGCGCCACGCGAAAGAGCTTGAGCGCGCGGGCTTTTACTATCTGCCAGAGGACTCAAAGGACATGGATCAGCTGTTTTTCGCCGCGGGAAGCTATTATGCGGGCACGGGAGATCTGCAGACCCACTTTGTGCACGTTGTGCCGCACGGCAGTATGCAGTGGATAAACTATATAAACTTCAGAGACTATCTGAACGCTACACCCGAAGCCGCAAAAGAATACGAGGCGCTGAAGCTGTCGCTTGCGGCAGCGTCCGCGCAAGGCGGCGGACGCGAAGAATATCTTCGCGGAAAGCATGATTTTATTGAATATACTCTCCGAAAAGCGCTTGTATATTCGTATCTCGGAAAAGACGTGCACATCGTGATGGACCGTCCCATAGGAACCGAGCATCCAAAGCACCCCGGGCTTATATATCCCATAAACTACGGCTATATCCCCGGCGTTCTCGGCGGGGACGGAGAGGAGCTTGACGTTTATCTTCTCGGTGTTGACACTCCCGTTACGGAGTACGACGCAAGAATAATCGGAATAGTACACCGTCTGAACGACGTTGAAGACAAGCTTGTCGCCGCGCCCGAAAACATAAAGTTTACAAAAGAAGAAGCCGAAGGCGCCGTCCGTTTTCAGGAAGAATACTATGACAGCTATGTTGAGATCGCAAAGAATTTATAATTTTTTAAAAAAGCCGCAATGCGGCTTTTTTCTTTCATTATCCGCCTTTCCGCGGTCCGCTTTCACGCGCTGAAGCGCTGATGTTTATTGTTCATTTGTACCCTATTGTCATGGGTAAAATCGGTAAAAACCGCCAAAACGGAGAAAAAGAAAATCGCGCTTGAATTATACTTCGGAATGGTATACAATAGAGCCGTTCGCCGATAGGCAAATACTGTTTTTGGAAGGTATCATGACTGCTGCAAAACGCAAAAAAAATGAAGTTGACATGATAAACGGGCCTCTTCTGCCCAAAATACTGATATTCAGCGCAACCGTGTTTCTCACAAACCTTATGCAGCTGCTTTTCAACACCTCCGACCTTGTGGTCGTGGGCAGATTTGCAGGCAACGACGCGCTCGGCGCAGTCGGCGCGACAGGCGCGCTGACCACTCTTTTCGTAAATCTGTTTATAGGATTTTCGGTAGGCGTCAGCGTTGTGTGCACCCACTGCTACGGTTCCGGCGACATGAAGGGCTTTCGTGAAACGGTTACGACATCAATCTCTCTCTCCGCCATATGCGGCACGATCCTCGCCGTCGGCGGATTTTTCCTCTCCCGCGGGATGCTCGAACTTATGGACACACCCGAGAGCCTTTTAACAATGGCGGCGGATTATCTGAAGATATATTTTCTCTGTATGCCCGCGCTTATGTTCTTCAACTACGGCGCGGCAATCCTCAGATCCATCGGAAACACGAAAACGCCTATGATAATTCTCGGCGTAAGCGGGCTTACAAATGTCGTTCTCAATCTTATATTCGTTATCGTCTTCAAGCTCGGTGTTATCGGCGTTGCACTTGCCACTACCGTTACCCAGTATCAGTCGGCGGTAATGCTTATAATACATATGAAGCGCACTGACTCGGCATACAAGATCGAAAAGCTTTCTTTCAAGATATACCGCGACAAGCTGAAAAAGATAATGTATATCGGCATACCCAATGCCATACACGGCACGATAATCTCCCTTTCAAACGTGTTTATCCAGTCATCGCTGAACACCTTCGGCGACGTCGCCGTAACGGGCAGCTCTGCTGCGGCAAACGTTGAAAGCTATGTGTACCAGGCGCTCAACTGCTTCTATCAGTCGTCGCTGAACTTTGTAGGTCAGAATTTCGGCGCAGGCAAATTTGACAGGATACGCCGCGTACAGGTGATATGCTACACAAGCGTTGTTATATGCGGGCTTGTCCTCGGCGTCGGCGCGTATCTCAGCGGCGGTCAGCTTATGAAGATATTTATTGACGACAGCGCCACCTCCGAGCTTGCTATCGCGTACGGTCTTGAGCGTATGAAAATGATATGCGCGCCGTATTTCCTGTGCGGACTCATGGAGGTGCTTACGGGCGTTCTGTGCGGACTGGGACGCTCCGTTTCGCCGACTATCGTTTCCGTCCTCGGCTTCTGCGGAGTGAGAGTTATATGGATACTCACCGTTTTCAAGTATCATCATACGCTGACGGTGCTGTATGCCTCCTATCCCGTTTCGTGGATAATTTCGTTTATAGCGCTTTTCTCGGTCTATCTTTACGTCCGTCACAAAACGTTTCCCAAGAAAGGCAGCGCCGCTCAGCTCCAAAAAGCAGCAGAATAAGAAATTTTTAATGTAAAAAGTCTCCCTTTCGGGAGACTTTTTTGAATATTTTCCCTTTCCGCAGCCGACAATCGGTATATGATAACTATATTTATAAGAACATTACTTGTCTACTTTATAATAGTCATATCAATGCGGCTGATGGGCAAGCGGCAGGTGGGAGAGCTGCAGCTGTCGGAGCTTACGGTCACGATACTCTTGTCGGAGTTTGCGGCGGCTCCGCTTACGGACAAGAACATTCCGCTGGCATACGCAATAGCCGCCATACTTCTGCTTTTGTCAACGGAAGTCATCATCTCCTTTGTACTGCTGCGCCACCCGAAGCTTAAAGTGCTGCTTACGGGAAAGCCGAGCATGATAATCTGTCGGGGAAAGCTTGTGCAAAAGGAGCTTACAAGGCAGCGGCTATGTCTCAGCGAGCTTTTGTGCGCCTTGCGTCAGGAGGGCATTGCCGATATTTCGGATGTGGAATATGCCATTATGGAGGAGAACGGAAAGCTTTCCGTTTTTCCGAAAGCCGCCGTATCTCCCATGACGCCGCGCGCCATGGGCAAAAATGTGCGGGAGGACGGCATTGCCCACGCGCTGATAATCGATCGCACCGTTATCCCACACAATCTGCAAAGCGCCGGATGGACCCCTCAGATGCTGGAGCGCGAGCTGCGCCGCCGCTCGCTTGAGAAGGACGATATTTTTCTCTTCTCCGTAAACGATTCCGGAACAATTACGCTGATTCTGAAGGATACAAAGGAGGACAGCGGCAGATGAAAAGCTTTATTGCCGCGCTTATAACGCTTACACTTTTGTGCACTGCGGTGACGGTGAACTGCGTGTTTGTGAAAAAAGATCTGTACGAGCTATGCGAAATGTGCCGCGCCATGCCGAAGGATGCGGCGGACGCTGATGCTTCGGAGATTCGGAAAAAATGGGACGGCTGCAGCCGATTTATAAGTATCAGTGTGGATCACAGAGAAACCGATTCGGCAGACGACGCGCTCTCACTTTTGGAGGCAAGCATTGAGCGCGGCGACGGAGAGCGCTATGCCGAGCTGCTTACAAAGCTTTACGGTATCTTCTCCCGTATGTATACTGCCGAGGGGATAAGCATTGACGGCATATTGTAGATCCCGATATCTATTCGGGTGAAACATTTTCCGGCGGCAGAGAAAAGCCCGACGGCGCGCCGTCGGGCTTTTCGTATTCTGTATACAGTCTGTGCACTTTGAGCATCAGCGGAACAGCGTTCCGTCCTCAAACATAAAGTGTTTTCTCGTTATCTCCCAATATCCGCTGCCGTCAGGGTCGGCGATCTCAGCCGCCGCCTTTGCAACGTATTCGGGATTGAGGTAGTCGGAGCTGTCGGCGCGGGTAACCGCGGTTATGCGAACACCGAAATCCGTGTCCTCGGCGGAAAAGCTTTTGATAAGAGGACTTATATCAATTTCTTTTTCCGTCGATTTCGTTCTTTTCAGAACGCTCACGGGACCTTCGAACTTTTTGTTTATCTTCTCCGCCGCACCGCGTGCGCCGCAGTGCATTTCAATAACGTTCTCCGCCCACGCTATCTGCTTGAAGTTTGACTCCGCGATGTACACCTCTTTTACATATATGCCCTCGGGCATGGCGGCACGCAGCTTTTCAAGCACGGTTTCATCGTCCACATCCTCGCACAGCTTGAATCTGGCAAGCTCGTTTTCACCGCCGCTGCCCACGGACAGAGGAGACGCAAACGTAAGCTTCGGGATGGGGTTAAAGCCCTCCGTATAATACAGCGGCAGTCTCGTTTTTATAAGCGCGCGTGTGACCGCCCTTGCAATGTCAAGGTGCGAAACGTACACAAGCGCTCCGCTCTCCGAGAAGCGGAATATTACTGTTTTTACGGGCTTTTTGCCGGGATTGATGGCGGCACCCGCCCCTCTTGCGTCGCGCTTTGCGGACGTATCCTCGCGTGTGCGCAGCACCGGCTTTGATATATTCTGACCGAGATACTCCGCGTCCTCTTCTTTGTGCCCGGGACACCAGCGGCAGTATTCGGGGTCGACGAGCTTATTTGCTCCGCAGCCCGAGCATTTTTCCTTACATGAGGGAGTAGTCGCCGCAGCGGCGGCTTTCTTTCTCTCTTTCAGCATAAACTCTTTTGTAACGCCGCAGTCCAGCATATCCCATGGGAGGACCTCATCCTCGCCCATTTCCCTGTTGGCAAAGAATGCGGGGTCAATGCCTGTTTTCTCAAAAACGTCCATCCACTTGTCGTAGTCAAACATTTCCTCCCATGCGTCGAAGCGCATTCCCCGCCGCTGCGCCTCTTCAAGCGCGGGGGAAAGCCGTCTTGAGCCGCGGGCAAACACCGCCTCAAGGCGGCTGACCTTTGCGTCGTGGTAGTTATAGCGGATGCGTCTGTCGTTTATCTCCGACATGAGCAGCTTCTGCTTTTTCTCAAGTTCCTCCGCAGTGTTCTGCCGTTCCCACTGGAAAGGCGTGAAAGGCTTGGGTATAAAGCAGGCAACGCTGAGCGTTACCTGCGGCGGGCGCTTTTTGCCGCCCCCCGTATCTGTTCTGTAATACTCGGCAATAACGCTCTTCGCAAGCGCGGCGATTCCCTTTATATCCTCGTCGGTCTCGTATGGCAGACCGTTCATAAAATACAGTTTCACCTGGTTTTTGCCCGCTCTGAAGGCGACACCCGCCGCTCTGAGTATATCTGCCTCGGTAACGTTTTTGTTTATAACGTCGCGAAGCCTCTGGCTGCCCGCCTCCGGCGCGAATGTGAGCGTGCTGGAGCGCACTGTGGAAATTTTCGCCATAAGCTCTTCCGTAAAGCTGTCGGCGCGAAGCGACGGCAGCGAAAGATTTATTCTTTCGTCGTCTGTCCACTCCAAAAGCTTGTCCGTAAATGTATTTACCTTTGAATAATCGGAAATGGAAAGGCAGCACATGGATATTTCGTCGTATCCCGTGCAGTCCGCGATCTTCTTCGCCTGCTTGCAAAGCACGTCCGGACTTTTCTCGCGCACGGGGCGCGTTACAAATCCCGCCTGGCAGAAGCGGCAGCCGCGTATGCAGCCGCGGAATACCTCGAGAGTTATTCTGTCGTGCACCGTTTCGACCGTGGGCAGCACAGGCTCCGTTGGCACATAAACGCTGTCAAGATCGGAAATTATGCGCTTTCTTATCTTTTTGGGAACATCGGGATATTTCGGTTCTATCGCCTTTACCGTGCCGTCGTCGTTATAACTTACGTCATACAGCGACGGAACATAAAAGCCCTCAAGATGAGAAGCGCGGCGCAAAAATTCCTTTTTCGTATACTCGCCGCTGTCCTTCATGGAAATATACAGCTCCGCCAGATCGCGCAGAGCCTCTTCGCCCTCGCCGATAGAAAAAATGTCTATAAAATCCGCCACGGGCTCGGGATTGTATGAGCACGGACCACCCGCAAGTATAACGGGATATTCCTCGCCTCTGTCCTCGGAGCGAAGGGGGATGCCCGCAAGATCAAGCATATTCAGCGCCGTTGTATAGCAAAGCTCATACTGCAGCGTGAATGCAACTATGTCAAAGGCTTTAAGCTCGTCGCCTGACTCCTGCGCGTAAAGCGGCACGCCGTGACTGCGCATTTCCTCTTCCATATCAGTCCACGGAGCGAACACCCGCTCGCACCAGACGCGATCCAGCGAATTGAACACGCCGCACAGTATGCGAAGTCCCAGATTGGACATACCTATCTCGTATGTATCGGGAAAGCAGAATGCCACGCGCAGCGCCATTTCGTCCTTGTTTTTATACACGCTGCCCGTTTCGCCGCCGGTATAGCGTCCCGGCTTTCGCACCTTGGTGAGAAAGCTTTTTATATCTTCTCTCATAACACAGACAAGGGCGGAGAATACTCCGCCCTTTCTCCTTTTATCTTACTATCAGTTTTGTGGATATTATCACCGGTATCAGCCAGAAGAGCTGGCAAAGCGCAATGTAGATGCTGTGCATTGAGCCGAATGAGCCGGCAATGAGCACGACGCCCATTATAACGGCGCTGAGTATCGCCGAAATTATACCCATTACAAAGCCGGTCTTCTGCGCGCTGAGTATTTTGTCGCAGCTTGACACCGTATGGAGAAGGCTCTTTGTGTTGCCTCTCGAAACGATACCGCCCTCGGCTCTGCGCGAATACTTGGTTATTTCCTCAGTATTCTTATACTTGATAACTCTCAGCGAATACTTGCCGGACTTTATCTGACGGTAGATCATATCTTCGTCGATATTGGGATCAAAGGTCTTGACACACACGCACATTCCGCTGCCGGTAAGCTGTTTGAGTATGTACTCAAAATCGGGGTCGATAACATAGTTTACTATCATTCTCGCCACGAGCTTGCGCTGATATATCATGTACATGACAGTGCAGTCAACAGGCAGCTGAGTGCCGTCATCCACTATATCCTCGGGGATTATGATGCCAAGCGCGGACAGTGCGGCGGCGCTTCCGAACATAATGCTTCTGCCGTTGACCTGAGCCTCGATATATCCCGCGCCGGTCTCAAGTATCTCTACATTTTCGGAGTGGCCCGTCTCCATTGTGGCAACGTCGAAAACGTCTGCAAGGGGACCGCCGGTCGCGGAGAATACGCTTGCGGCGTAGTACAGGACCTTATCTATGCGGCAGTTGTTGAACAGGCGAACGTTTCTGACCTTTACTGAGTTTGAAGGAAAAACGTTTACGTCATCGAAGGATATAACGCCTATGCCGGAATACTCCTCAACGCTGCCCTCTCCGATTATGGTACTGTCGCTTTCATATGCCTGTCTGTTGGCGCGATAGAACGGATAACAGCCCAGTATCACCATAGAGACCGGCATTGCCGCACTGAGCGCGGCAAACGCCGTCGAAACGGGAGACGCGCTTTTCGTTACCCCGGCGTATATACCTATAACTACCGCAAGAACTACGGAAACCGCGATCGCGAAGCCGATATATGAGCGGCCCTGAGTGCCGTGGTTGTTCGTGCGCCAGAAATATCCGTCTACGAAGTCGGTCTTCTGGATCTTTATAACATCGCCCTCATCCGCAACGGGAGAGTCGAAATCGGCTGCCGCCTCGTTCTCCAGAACGGAGTCTCTTGTGGAAAGACGGCGCATAACGTACTTGGGCTTTTTGGACGATACAACGTTAAAGCTGAATATCTCGCGGCGCACCGTCAGATATTCGCCGACTGCCGCAAAGAAGAAGCAAAGCGCCGTGGGGAAATTGAACACCTTCGGCTCAACTCCCGGAACTGCCGTGTATGCCGTTATGATCGTGACCGCGACGGATGCTATCGCCATGAATGCGGGAATGGAATCCGCCGTGGGTTTGAAGCGGATAAGAGAGGAAAGTCCTCTGCCGATATGCTTTATCATAAGAGCCGCGCCCAAAGTGACAAACTGCAGATCGAACATGAGATATACTACCGGGTAGTACATGGGATCAAGCGCGCCGGAGGGCTGATAGCCCAGCACGGGCAGGTTTTCGAAAATAAGAAGGACCAGCGCCGCGGCAAAGCAGATTATCATCTTTATAATTGCGAAGCGGTTGCGCTTGCGGTATTTCTCGGCGATAGCGCCGTTTTCGGACGGGTCGGAATACTCTCCCGCACCGAAGCGGTGAGTTCTGTCTACCCACTCCTCCTGATCGGCAACATAATCGTCCGTCATCTGCGCGGCAGTCTCGCTGCCGACGCTCTTTGCCAGCTCGTCCTCCATGCCGAGGGCGACCATAAGGCTTATATCCTTTTCGTCAAGCTCATCCGAGCCGTCGCCCGTAACTTCGGCAACAAGGTTTTCAAAGTCCTTTTTCTCGTCGTATTCCTCGGGTTCGCTCTCCTCAGGGGCTGCCTCCTCAGGCTCGCTCTCTTCAATGGGATCGTTGTCAAAGAAATCGTCGTCCGGGATTATATCTCCGTAGTCCTCCGCGGGAGGAAGATCGGCAGCTGTGGCTGCATCCGGTGCCGTGCCGTCGTAATGCTGCGAATAACCGTCTGCGCCGTATGCCGCGTCTTCCGTATAGTCGCCGTAGGGGGCGTCGGCATAGCTTTCGTCATACTCGCCGCCGTCCTCGGGATAGTCTTCGGGATAATATTCATCGTCGGGATAGATCTCGTCTCCGGCGCCGTCGTCGACGGGCACATAGTCCGCGTCGGGCGTGTCGGAAAGCAGAGTGTAGTCCGCGTCGTCCGCCGAAAAGTCTCCCGATGTCTCATCGGGCATCATGTCATAGGCGCTGTCGCCGTAATCGTCGTATACGGGGTCCGCGTCGGTATAGTCCTCCGCCGCGCCGTCCGTGCCGTAGTCCGCATAGTCGGGATCATCAGCAGTATCATACTGCGCGTTCTCCGCGTCCGGCGCATCGGCAGTCTCCCCCAAAGGAGCGTTCTCAGCCTGCGCGCCGAAAGAATTGCCGTCGGCAGCATAGTCCGTATCGGCAGCAGAGTACTCGGTATCGGCAGACGCCGCAAGATCGGGTGCGGCGCTTTCGGCTTCGCTCTGCTTTGCCTCGGCGCTGTCATCTGCAGCCTCATTTGAATGTATTTCTTCTGCGTGCTTTTCAACATAATCGGAATATGTAGTGCGCGGGGTTGCACCTGCCGTCTCTCCCTTGGACTTGGAAAGACGGTTCAGAAGATCCTTCGCCGTTATATTTCTGCTGTCTCTGTTTTCGTTTTCAGCCATGATCGTTTATTCCTTTCCTTTGGAATTACGTGTCTTGTGTACTAATTATTCTGCGGCGGCAGTACCGGAGCGCTGAAGCCGCGCTGCGCGGCTGAGGATTACGGAAGCCGCGGTGGAAACGTTCAGCGAATTGACCTGACCGTACATGGGGATGGATACGAGAAAATCGCTTTTCTCTTTGATATTTCTGCCGATTCCGTCGCCCTCGCTTCCGAAAACGATGGCAGCGGGAACATTGAAATCAGCCTCGTAGAAATCCATGCCGCCTGCCTCTGCCGCGAATATCCACAGTCCCTTTTTCTGAAGCGCCTCTATCGTCTGCGCAATGTTTGCGACTTTTACTATAGCCATATGTTCAATGGCGCCCGCCGAGGATTTTACCACCGTGGGCGTTATGCCGCAGGAGCGCCGTTTGGGGATTATCAGCCCGTGCGCGCCCGCGCACTCGGCGCAGCGGATAAGAGCGCCCATGTTGTGCGGGTCCTCAATGCCGTCCGCAATCACCAAAAGCGGCTTTTCGCCTCTTTCCTCGGCAATTCTCAGAACGGTGTCTATATCCGTATAGTCCTTTTGCGCCGCCATTGCTACTATACCCTGGTGGTTTATGCCGCCGCACAGACTGTCAAGCTTTTCCTGCGTTGCGTCTATGACCGGTATGTGCCTTTTGAGCGCCTCGGCGACCAGAACCGTTACCGAGCCCTCTCGGGAGCCGGACTTTACAAACAGCTTATCAATGCTGCGTCCGCTGCGAAGCAGCTCGCGCACGGCGTTTCTGCCCGCGACAATGCCGCTTTCGCTTTCTTCGACGGCGCTGTTATACTCACCGTCGGCTGCCATTTCAAAGTCCCTGTCTTCTCCGCCGCCGCGGTAAGGCTTACGGTCTCTGCCGTATTTTGAGCCGTAGTCGGTTCTTTTATTATATCTGTTCGGTTTGTTTTTGGAGCCTTGATCTCTCATGAAATCTGTCCTTGTATATTATTATTCAGTCAATTATACCACACAATTTGCGATTTGTACATATTTTTTTGCAAAATTCTGCAAGGCGGACAAATTGGCACGCCTTGCGGAATTTTCCGAAAGGCGTGCCGCGCATGGGTATTTCAGCTTTTTCCACACTTTTTGCCGCATACCGCGAACAAAAGCTTTCGCAGAAGATCCGCGGGGATGACGCTTGTGGCAATAAGCGCCGAGGTTGCCAGATGACGCGCCGACAGCGGCTCGCATCTGAACACTTCTCCGCCGAAATACACTATCAGAAGCTGTATTGCCGCAACGAGGGTCATTATGAGCATAAACGGTTTATTTGAGCCGAGATGACGGGTGAGGTTCGCGCTCGGCGTTCTGACATTGAAGGAATTGAATATTCCGCAGAATATGAACATGGCGAAAAACGCCGTGAGATAATACGTATCGCTGCCGCCGAAATACGCCCTGAGCGCACTGCTTTTCAGGAAAAATATGCTCAGCGCCAGCGTATATGAGCCGGTCATAAGTATCTGACCGAACATGCCGGGGGAAATAAGCTTCGTTTCAAGCGGCACTGCGCTGCGGCGCATGTAGCTTTGGAGCGCGGGCTCACCGGCAAACGCAAGACCGCCCAGAGTATCCATTATTATATTGACCCACAGCATCTGTATCACCGTCACGGGGCTGTCGATACCTATAAACGGACCGATAAGCGACACGCCCATGGCGGATAGATTCATCAGAAGCTGAAAAACTATGAATTTTCGTATGCTTTCAAAAACCGTTCTGCCGTAGAGCACGGCTTTTGTTATGGAGGAAAAGCTGTCGTCCGTTATAACAACGTCGCCCGCCTCTTTTGCGATATCCGTGCCGCTGCCCATGGAAAAGCCCACGTCGGCTGCCTTCAGCGCGGGAGCGTCGTTAATGCCGTCCCCCGTCATGCCGACGACCTTTTTGCACTCCTGCGCAAGGCGCACGAGGCGTATTTTATCCTGCGGCAGCGCCCTTGAAACCACTGCCGTTTGTGGTAGTATCGCCTTCACTTCTTCATCAGTCATCGCGTGCAGTCTTTCCGCTTTGAGCACGGTGCCGCAATCGCGGGTCGGTATGCCGCACTCCTTTGCCACAGCCGCAGCGGTGTTGGGATTATCGCCCGTTACCATTACCACCTGTATGCCGGCTTTGTGCGCCTGGGCAACGCTTGCGGGCACTCCGCGGCGCACGGGATCCTTCATCGCGGCAAGGCAGATGAATGTAAGCTCTCTGCACGGCGTGCCGAGAGCTGCGCGATCGAAATCCTCCGCGCCTCCCGCGGCAAGGCACACTACCCTTTTGGCTTCGTCGCCGAGGCGCGCGAGCTTTTCAAGTATTTTTCCGCGTTCCGCCGCGCCGAGGGCTCTGCGCGTGCCTCCCATGTCGAAATACGAAACCGATGCGGCGATAAGCTTTTCGGGCGCGCCTACAAAATACGCCGTCCCTCTGTCGTTTACGGCTGCGGAAAGCTTCAGCGCCGATGAAAACGCAAGCCGTCTTTTCGCCGTGCTTGCCCGACGCCCGCCTATAAACGATGCAAGCGCTTTTTCCACTCCTGCGTTTTTTATATTGCAGGCGCAGCTTATGCAGCTTTCGATCTCGCCGCCGACTCCGAGTCTGCGCAACTCCGCGGCGCCCGTCACGCTGCCGTCCGCGGTATGCAGCTCGCAGACGCTCATTTTGCCGCTCGTAAGCGTTCCCGTCTTATCTGTAAAAAGTATATTCATGTTCCCCGCGGTCTCTATGCCCACGAGACGGCGCACCAGAACTCCGTTCGCAAGCATTTTCCGCATATTTGAGGAAAGCACTACCGTTATCATCATCGGCAGTCCCTCGGGGACCGCCACCACCACAACGGAAACGGCAACGGTTATCGCCCGCAGCACCTGAGACAGCACAAAACCCGTGTCGGAGAGCTTTTCGAGAATAAGTGCTTTATCCATGCCGCTGTCTATTACAAAAGAATTGAAAAGATAGGCAAAGGCTATCATGGCGGCGCCTACATATCCTATGTAGCTTATGGTGTGTGCAAGATCGGAAAGTCTGTGTTTAAGCGGACTTTTGCGCTCGCGTCCGTCCTGAAGGCTGCCAGCCACCTCGCCTATAAACGTTGCGTCGCCCACACGCACGGCGATCATTTCCCCCTCTCCCCCGCAGACAAGGCTTGCGCGGAAAAGCTGATCGGAGGCGGACGGCGACCACTTTATGCTTTCGGGATAAACGCCCTGCGCCGCGGATGCGGCCTTTTGGCACGGGCGTCCCTCGCCCGTCAGCGACGCCTGATCGCACTTTACGTTTCCCGAAATGAGTATACCGTCCGCGGGAACCGTCATGCCCTGCCGAAGGATGACCACGTCCCCCACGGCGATATCGGCGCACGGTATCTCTTTTTCCTCTCCGCCGCGCCGCACGGTGCTCGTCGCCGCGCCGCTGCTCTCCCGCAGCCTTTCGAAAGCCAGAGAAGACGTATACTCCGAAACGGTTGAAACAAGTGTTGCAATGACTATTGCCGCGGCGATGCCCACGGTCTCGGCAATGTTCATTCTGCCGAGGCTGACGGCGGCGTTTATTATGAGCGAGCCTACCAATATTTTTATAATCGGGTCGTTGAAACTTGAAACGAGCCTTCTGAAAAAGCCCTTTTGTTTTTTCTCCGTCAGTATGTTTCTGCCGAAGCGCGCCGTCATGACGGCAGCCTGCCTGTCGCTCTGACCTTCTTTTGAAAAACGCAGAAAAAAGCGCTCGCCGCGCCCCCGCTCCCCCGCGCCGCTCCGGTCCCGTTTTCTCCCGAAAGACACTCTTTCGACATTTTCCATATACTAAGCCTTTTCCTTTCGCCCAAAAGAGGTATTTCCCCGTCTGCGCTGCGCCGCGCCGTCGGTTATACCCGCAGCTAATGTATATGAAAAAAAGCTCTCTTTTATTATTGCCGCGCGGCGGCGGTGCGTACCGCATATGCGCAAAATGAAAAAAGGACGCCGAAGCGTCCTTTTTGTGTCAATATATTCAGTTCTTTGATTTCTCAAGCGCCGCCGCGATAAATCCCTTGAAAAGAGGATGCGCGCGGTTGGGTCTTGATTTGAACTCGGGGTGATACTGAACGCCCACGTGGAAGGGTCTGTCGGAAAGCTCAACGGTTTCAACAAGGCGTCCGTCGGGAGACTGACCCGAAACGGTAAGTCCCGCCTCGACAAGTCTTTCGCGGTAGTCGTTGTTGAACTCGTAGCGATGGCGGTGACGCTCGGAGATGACCTTTTCACCGTAGCAGCGCTCCATGGTCGTACCCTCGGTGATAACGCAGGGATAAGCGCCAAGACGCAGCGTGCCGCCCTTGTCGATGTTGTCGCTCTGCCCGGGCATAAAGTCGATGACCTTATTTTTGCAAAGCTCGTTGAACTCTCCGGAGTTCGCGTCAGGAATGCCCGCAACGTTTCTCGCATATTCGATAACCGCTATCTGCATACCGAGGCATATGCCGAAATACGGCACATTGTTTTCTCTCGCGTACTGAGCGGCAAGTATCATGCCCTCGATTCCCCGGTCGCCGAAGCCGCCGGGAACGATTATACCGTCAAGATGAGACAGGGCTTCTTCGTAATTTTCCCTTGTAAGCGTTTCGGAGTCTATCCAGTCTATGTCGATATGGGTGTTGAGTATATATCCCGCATGGCGCATGGCTTCCGCAACGGAAAGATATGCGTCGTGCAGCTGAACGTACTTGCCCACAAGACCTATCTTCACCCTGTCGGCGCGGTTTTTGATCCTGTTCACCATCTCCGTCCATTCGGTAAGATCGGGCTTCGGAGCGTCAATATTCAGCTCTCTGCATACGACGGACGAAAAATCGGCCTTCTCAAGCATAAGAGGCGCCTCGTAGAGATACGGCAGCGTTATGTTCTCTATAACGCAGTCGGGCTTTACGTTGCAGAACATGGAAATCTTCTTGAAAATGGACTCTTCAAGCGGTCTGTCGCAGCGCAGAACGATTATGTTTGGGTTTATGCCCATGCCCTGAAGCTCTTTTACCGAGTGCTGCGTGGGCTTTGATTTATGCTCGTCCGAGCCGCTGAGGAAAGGTACGAGAGTTACATGAATGAAAAGACTGTTCTCTCTGCCGACCTCAAGGGATATCTGGCGCACCGCCTCAAGAAACGGCTGCGATTCGATGTCTCCTATAGTGCCGCCGATCTCGGTTATGACTACGTCCGCGTCGGTCTTGCGGCCGATGCTGTAAACAAAGTCCTTGATCTCGTTTGTTATATGGGGTATCACCTGAACGGTCGAGCCCAGATATTCGCCGCGGCGCTCCTTGTTGAGCACGTTCCAGTACACTTTACCTGTCGTGAGGTTTGAGTATTTGTTAAGGTCCTCGTCTATAAAGCGCTCGTAATGTCCAAGATCAAGGTCAGTCTCGGCGCCGTCCTCCGTGACGTATACCTCGCCGTGCTGATAGGGGCTCATCGTTCCCGGGTCAACGTTTATATACGGGTCAAGCTTCTGCGCCGCAACCTTGAGTCCGCGTGCTTTCAGCAGTCTGCCGAGAGACGCGGCGGTTATTCCCTTGCCGAGACCGGACACAACGCCGCCGGTCACAAAAATGTACTTTGTCATCGTTTTACCCCTTTTTTATTTCGTTATATCTTTATTTATAAGTCGCAAGTATGTTTTCCGCTATGGTGCGGCGTGTTACACACCTGTCCATAGCCTGCTTTTCTATGTATCTGTGGGCTTCCTTCTCGGTCATTTTCAGCTGCTCTATAAGCAGCCATTTTGCTCTGTTTACTATTCGTATCTCTTCGATCTTTTCTTCAACGGAGGCGGTCTTCTGCTCCATACGGCGCAGCCTTTCGCGGGTAGCGCATATAAGAGTGAGCGACTGGGTGACCGTGCCCGCGCTTGCGGGCTTTGAAACCGTCAGCACGCCGTAAGGCGAGACTCTTGCCGTTATGTCGGGATAATGCTCCGCCTTTACGAAAAGCAGAACTCCCGTGCCGCTGCCCTCGCACATATCAAGGGCAAGCCTGAGTCCGAAATCGTCGGGCAGAGGCGTATTTATCATTATTATGTCATAATGTCCCTCGGCAATGCAGCGCCTTGCGGCGGAATCGTCCGGCACAACGGTTACGGGATAATATTTTTCGGACGGGAGCAGCGGCAGGAGAGAATGATTGAATTTTTCGGACGCGGAAACAAGCAGCACACCGTAGCGGCGTTCCGAGTACTCCATATTTCTCCCACCTCCCGTCGCAGGTTTTGTTTATCTTATCTGTTTATCTGAGGTATGCTTTTATAACGCTCTCCGGCAGGCACTTTGCGATAAAGTCGCTGCCTTTTGCGGCGTTTGCGGCCTCGCAAAGACTTTTCGGAAGCGCCTTATACTTGCCCGTAACGCTGTCAGGCGACGTGAAAAGGTTCACGTCAGCCGCCTCGGGCAGCTTCAGCCCACGCTCGATACCGTCAAGGCTCGCGCGTATCATAAGCGCAAAGGCGATATACGGGTTGCACAGCGGATCGGGCGAACGCAGCTCGGCGCGCCTGTATTCGCCGTCGGCAGCGGGGATACGCACAAGCTGCGAGCGGTTTTCGGGCGACCAGGTCACATAGCCGGGCGCTTTGCTGTTGCCGAAACGACGGTATGACGCGTCGGAAGTATTAAGAAACAGGGTCATCTCGCATATGCGGTCCAGTATGCCGGAAATAATATGCGGCATTACATCGCGCCCTGAGCTTTTTGCGGAAAAGTTTATGTGCATTCCGTTACCGGGGCAGCCCTCAAGCGGTTTCGGAGAAAAATCGGCGTACAGACCGTTTCTCGCCGCGATCGTATTTACCACCGCGCGGAATGTAAGGCAGTCGTCCGCTGCCTTCAGCGGATCGGAATAGCGGAAATCTATTTCGTTCTGCCCGGGGCCCTCCTCATGATGGGAGCTTTCGGGAAGCACACCCATCTGCTCAAGAGTCAGGCATATCTCACGTCTGACGTTCTCGCCCTTATCCTCGGGAGCAATATCCATATATCCCGCTCTGTCGTACGGCTCGTTCGTGGGCTCGCCGTTTTCGTCCCTCTTGAAAAGGTAAAACTCCATTTCGGGACCGAAAGAAAAATCAATGCCGCTTTTTACGGCGTCATCTGCCGCGGCTCTGAGAATTGAGCGTGTATCGCCCTCGAACAAAGATCCGTCGGGACGCTTTATGGAGCAGAACATTCTGACGACCCTGCCGTGCTCCGGCCGCCAGGGCAGCACGGATATGGTGGACGGGTCGGGATGAAGAAACAGATCGGAATGGACCTCTCCGCCGAAGCCGGGTACCGCGGAAGCGTCAAAGGCTATGCCGTAATCAAAAGCCCGATCAAGCTCCTGCGGCATTACGGATATGTTCTTCTGCCGACCGTATACGTCACAGAACGCCATTCTTATGAACTTGACGTCCTCCTCCTCAATATACTGCATTACTTCATCCTTTGAATATTTAATGCCCATTTTCTTTCCTTTCTCCGCCGCGCCGCATTTCAGTTTGCAACGTACATCTGACGGTAGGGATTTTTTGTATCCGGTACGACTACCGTATACTGTCTGTTCATTATATCTTTTTCGTCGTAGCCGAAGCTCTCGCAGAAACGGCGGACAAACGGCCCGATCTCTTTGGCGTCCTCATCGGACATGGGGCGCGTTGTGACCCTGTCGGGAAAACGGATTTCGGAAGTATCTCCGCCGAGTATCATCTTGCCGCCGTGCATTCCCATGCCGGGGAAATTGCCCACGACGGGACGGCCGTCGGTGTTGAGACCGAGAACTATGATAAGTCCGCCTGCCTGATACTCGCCGAGAAAGCTGCCGCATCTGCCGCCGATAACGATGACCGGCTTATTCTCTTTGTATTCCTTCATATGGATGCCCGCGCGGTACCCCGCGTTATCGCGGACGTATATCTCGCCGCCGCGCATGGCATAGCCCGCCGCATCCCCCACGCTGCCGCGCACAAGGATGGTGCCCGCGTTCATGGTGTCGCCTATGGCGTCCTGCGCGTTGCCGTTCACCGTTATCTTTGCACCGCTGAGGTATGCGCCCATGGCGTTTCCGGGAACGCCGTCTATTTCTATTTCGACGCCGCCCATACCGGACGCGATAAAGCGCTGACCCATGCAGCCTTTCAGCGTGCAGCTTTTGCCGGAGGAGCGAATTGCGTCGTTAAGCGCCGAAAAATCCATATTTTCCGCATTTATTATCATATTATATCACACCTCCCAGAATTTTTCCACGGTATTTTTCATCAAATGCCGCAAGAGCGGGCGCATTTTCTATAATTGAAAAATCAAGATCTTCGAGCGGAGTTCTGTTTCTTATAAGCGACGTGTAAATGCCCGTGCGCGCTGTGTCGCCTATTATAAGGAATCCCGTAAGCCTTGAATCTTTTACAAAAAGCTTATGCACCGAGCTGCCCGACACGCCGCCTATGACCGTGCCGCCCTCTTCCGCCGTGGCTCTGCTGCCCGCCGTCATTGCGTGCAGACCGAAAAAGCCGATGGAGTTCATGGGGATGGCGTTGTCAAATCTTTCGTCGCCGCCCGCCATATTAACGCCTGCGCAGTGTCCCTGCATATAGGCGTTGGGCATAAGCGCCATGACCTTTATTTTGCCGTCGGAAGCGTCGCGGCTCTCCGTGCAGTCGCCCGCGGCGTATACATCGGGAAGCGACGCGGCGCAGCGCCCGTCTATGACGATGCCGCGGCCTGCGTCTCCGCCCGCATCCTTTACAAGAGCGGAATTTGCGCGAACGCCCACGGCAAGGATGAGCACGTCAAACTCAACGTCTCTGCCGCTTTTCATATGCGCGGTGTTTTTATCGAAAGAAGCCGCCGTGTCGCCCAGCATAAACCTGACGCCGCACTTTTCAAGGTGTGACTGCATTATCGCCGCGCTTTCGGCGTCCAGAATACTTGAAAGCACTCTGTCGGCAAGGTCGCAGACCGTGACCGATTTTGCTCTGCCCAGTATGCCCTCGGCGCATTTCAGACCGATGAGTCCCGCGCCGATGATAAGCACTCTCTTTTCGCCGTCCACCGCTTTTTCGACCGCAAGAGCGTCGTCAAGTGTCATAAAGCCGAACTTGTTTTCTACGCTGTCAAGTCCCGCCATGGGAGGCACAAAGGGCGATGAGCCCGCGGCGACGCATATGCTGTCCCACGAAAGGATCGTGCCGTCGTCGAGATATACTTTCTTTTCATCGGGTTCAAGGCGCTGCGCGCGTCTGCCCAAGAGAAGTCTGCAGTTGTTCTTTTCGTAGAAATCCGCGGGTCTGTAGCCTATGTTTTTGATCTTTGTCTTTCCCTCAAGGTAATACGAAATGAGGGGGCGGCAGTAAGCCGGGTGCTTTTCTTCGGATATAACGGTAATCTCGCCGTCTTTGTCAACGCTTCGTATACCCTCAATGCATCCCGCAGCGGCAACGCCGTTTCCGATTATAACGTACCTTTTCACGCTGCTCACCTCTCCTCGTATATTATTGCTCTGTTGGGGCATCCCTTTACACACGCCGGCTCGCCGCAGGAATTTTTAAGGCAAAGCTCGCATTTCTGCACTACTCCGCCCTCTCCCACGCTGACCGCGCCATAGGGACAGACGAGTATGCACGTAAGGCAGCCGACGCACCTGTCGTGATCTATAACGACAGCGCCGCTCTCATCCTTTGAAAGCGCGCCGGAAATACAGCTTTTAACGCAAATGGGATCCTTGCAGTGACGGCAGGATACCGCGTATGTGATATTATCCTTTTCTTCCACGCGTATGCGCGCGAACACCGGCTTATCCTTAAGCGCCTTTACCATATCCTTCATGCCGGAATTCGCAAAAGCGCAGTTATATTCGCAAAGATGGCAGCCGAGGCACCATTTTTCATCAACATATACCCTTTTCATTCTCCCGCATGTGAGATACCGAGTATCTCAAGCTCCTTTTCCGTCATACTTACTCCGCGCAGCATCAGTCTGTTGCCGCGCAGCGCTTCTATGGAGTTTATACCCATACCGCCCATAAGCTCTTTTATCTCATGCTTCCATGCGGTCATGAGATTTACAAGCCTTTCCGAGCCGATATCGGGGTTAAGACGCTTTACAAGCTCGGGGCGCTGTGTTGCGATGCCCCAGTTGCATTTGCCGCTCTGACACGTACGGCACAAATGACAGCCCATGGCAAGCAGCGCCGCCGTCGCGATGTAGCAGGCATCCGCGCCGAGGGCTATTGCCTTTACCACGTCGGACGCGCTTCTGATACTGCCGCCGACCACAAGAGAAACGTTGTTGCGTATTCCCTCATCTCGCAGTCTCCGGTCAACTGCCGCCAGCGCAAGCTCTATGGGTATGCCCACATTGTCGCGTATGCGTGTGGGGGCGGCGCCCGTTCCGCCGCGGAAGCCGTCTATGGCGATTATATCTGCGCCGCTTCTGGCAATGCCGCTTGCTATCGCCGCGATGTTGTGCACCGCCGCGACCTTTACTATAACGGGCTTTGTGTTCTGCGTTGCCTCTTTAAGCGAATAAACGAGCTGGCGCAGATCCTCTATGGAGTATATATCGTGATGCGGCGCGGGAGAGATGGCGTCCGAGCCCTCTGGTATCATTCTCGTTTTTGAAACGTCGCCCACGATCTTTGCTCCCGGCAGATGTCCGCCGATACCGGGCTTTGCACCCTGACCCATTTTGATCTCTATTGCCGTTCCCGCTCTCAGATACTTTTCGTGAACGCCGAAACGTCCAGACGCGACCTGAACTATGGTGTTGTCGCCGTAGCAGTAGAAATCCTCGTGCAGTCCGCCCTCACCGGTGTTGTAATAAATGCCGAGCTCCGTTGCGGCTCTCGCAAGGCTTTCGTGTGCGTTGTAGCTTATGGAACCGTAGCTCATTGCCGAGAACATGACGGGCATCGAAAGCTCAAGCTGCGGCGCAAGATCGCATTTTATCCTTCCGTTTTCGTCTCTCTCTATCTTTGAGGGCTTTTTGCCGAGAAAAACTCTTGTTTCCATAGGCTCTCTCAGAGGGTCTATGGAGGGGTTTGTCACCTGAGAAGCGTTTATGAGTATTTTGTCCCAGTAAACGGGCAGCGGGCGCGGGTTGCCCATTGAGGAAAGCAGCACGCCGCCGCTTTCCGCCTGCTTGTATATCTCTTTTATGGTATCGCTCTGCCAGTTTGCGTTTTCTCTGAAAGCGCAGTCGTTTTTAACTATTTTCAGTGCGTGTGTGGGGCACATGGAAACGCATCTCTGGCAGTCTACGCATTTCGTCTCGTCGCTGAGCATCACCTTGCCGTCGGCGTCGTATGTATGCACCTCGTTCGCGCACTGCCGCTCGCAAACACGGCAGCAGATGCAGCGATCCATACGTCTTTCTATTTCAAATTCCGGTACTATGTATGATACTGACATCAGAATGCACCCTCTCTCACTTTGACGATCACGGGCTCGCCGCCTGCGGGAGCATATATGTTCTCCGCGTCGGGCTCCATTGTACGGATAGCCGCCTCTTCGCTTGCTATAAACACCTTGTCATCCTTTTCGGCAGTCACCATCGAGCGCAGCTTAAGTCTGTCGTTCAGCGCCATAAGTCCGCCCTCAAAGCCGAGCACGATCGAAAACGGTCCTGTTATGAGCAGGCTGGGAAATACGGTTCTGAGATAGGCGAGCCGCTTTGCGCGCTCGGGGTCCTTTTCGCCGACAGCGGATATGGTGCTCCAGAACGGCGCCGCTATTACGGACGCCGCCTCTTCAAGGGTGAGTCCCTGTCTGCGGAGAAGGTAATCCGCAATATATGTTATGACCTCGGTATCGGTCTGCAAAGTACATTTATAGCCGAACATTTCGATAAAGCGGCGGTTTGCGTCGTACGATGAGATCTCGCCGTTGTGCACGACGGAGTATTCAAGCAGCGCAAAGGGATGGGCGCCGCCCCACCAGCCGGGGGTGTTTGTGGGATATCTGCCGTGCGCCGTCCACGAATACGCCTCGTATTCGTCAAGACGGTAGAAGCGGCCTACATCCTCGGGAAAGCCAACTGCTTTGAACGCACCCATATTCTTTCCGCTTGAAAAAACATACGCGCCGCGAAGGTTCGTGTTTATGTACATTACTGCTCTTGCTACATATTCTTTCTCGTCAAGCTGAAGACGGGAGAGCACGGAAGCAAGCGGCGCGAGAAAATATCTGCGTATAAGCGGCACATCCGTGATCTCCGGAATTTTCTTTATGGGTATCCACTCGTCCTTAACTATTTCAAAGCGCTCGCGAAGAAGCTTTTCGCACTCTTCCCTGACGGCGCTGTCCGTGTAGAATATATGAAAAGCGTAAAAATCTTTATATTCGGGGTAGATACCGTATGCGGCAAAGCCGCCGCCGAGACCGTTTGAGCGGTCGTGCATGGGTATCATACTTTTCATTATGCCCTCTCCGGTCATTTTTTTGCCGTCTCTGGAAATAACGGCGGATATGGCGCAGCCTGACGGTATGCGCACCTGACCTTCGATCTTCATATAGTTATCATTCCTTTCCACTGCGCCCGCCGTAAGCGGCGCGGCACTTAAAACATCAAAGGCGTTCATCCGCCGAGGGAGAAATCCCCTCGGCAGATGAACGCCTTTGCCCATCGACACTGTATTATAGCACGCGCGCGCGCACATTGTCAACTGTTTTTTTGTATAATTTCGGCAGCGGCAAATGCGTATTTATCATATGTTATATGCACTCGCCGCATCATCCTCATTAAAGTCCGATACCGAGATACTTACCAAGCTCTCTTCTCAGCTGAACTCCGGTCTTTTCCACCTCGTTCATGACCGTTTCAAAGCCGATTTTCGTCGTATACCAGTTTTCGGCGGTGATATCGCCGCAGTCCGCGGGGCATACCGAGATATCCGCTTCGGGGAACGACATGGTGTAGTACATAAGGCAGCGCGCCGCATGGTACGGGCGGCAGCATATTATGGCGCGGCGCACGTTTATACCCAGGCTGTCGCACAAAGCGCGGCTGTATCTCGCATTCTGCATGGTATACTCAGCCTTATCCTCCCCGAGCACCGCGCCGTCCGGCACGCCGCGCTTTTTAAGAACGGCCCTGTAGAAATCGCACTCCGTTCCGTAGTTTCCGCTGTACTCTTTCGGCATATCCTTTACCGGTACAAATGAGGTCTGCCCCAAAGTATATTTACTCGACGCAAGCAAAAGCGGCGATGCGCCGCGGCGGTAAAGCTCCGCTCCCGTCTCGGGGATCTGCCATGCGGTGCCGCCGGGCAGAAATATGATATCCGCCTCCCTCGGCTCGTCGGAGACGAAAATATAGTCCGTTATCATTCTGATCATTCTGTCCACAGATGCTTCTCCTTCGGCTTTGAGCCATATGCGCAATGTTTTACCTTTTACGACACGCGCGCCGTTTATACTGTATTATAGGGGTGACGGTTCTATGATAAAAATTATCGGCAAATACATTCTGCGCCGCTGCGGTGACGAATATATTCTTTTCCCGCTCGGCGCGGGGGACATGAGCTTTTGCGGCATTTGCTCTTTCAACGAAGCCGGAGCGTTTATATGGCGGTGCATTGAAAAAAGATGCCGCCGTCCAGAAATTGCCGCCCGTCTCGGTGAGCGCTACGGCATAGACGCCGCTTCATCGGAGCGGGATACTGATACGTTTCTCTCCGAGCTTGAAAATCTATGCATTATAGAAAACCGTCCGCGGCGCTTTTACAGGTAAGCCGTATCCGTATATATATTCCCGTGCGGCGCAGCCGCACATATACCAAGACAAAAGCTGCCGCATGCGGCAGCTTTTGGTTTTGTCATGCAAGATCTTTAATTCGCTTTGCGCAGCTTCTGCAGATATAGCAGTCGTCGAGAGCGATAAGATCGCTATCGCTGCCGCACAGACGGCAGGTATCCTGCGATTTTCTCAGCACGACCTCTTCGCCGCGAAGCTCAACGTCGAGATCGGTTCCCGGCTCAACGTCAAGATGCTTTCTTATTTCGGAGGGAATGACTATTCTTCCCAGTTCATCGACCTTGCGGGTTATTCTGACTGATTTCATTTCGGTATTTGCCTTTCAAATATGTTGCTCGCCCGACATTATTTGTCGCCGAGTCTCCACTTTGTATAGAGAACGCTGGTGTACCAGTCGCCGGGATAGCACTGGTAGTAAACCGTAAGAATAGTTCCGTCGGACAGCTCAACTGATGCGGGATAACCCATATCCATCTGGGGGCCGATCTTATCGTTGAGGCAGTAGTCCTCGGTCCATGTCTCACCGCCGTCGTAGCTTACGACCGCGCGCTCTGCGCGCTTGCCGTCCGTGCGGCAGCCGTAGCTGCATATGACAGCTCCTGAGGAATGTACGAGAAGGTGCGGGGGAAGTCCGTCAACGCCGATGCACTTGGGAACGGACCAGGTCTTACCCTTATCGTCGGAGAAGGTCGTATAAATAGAGAGCATGGGCTCGCTCTTTCTCTCGTGAACACGGATAGCGCCCAGCAGTCTGCCGTCCGGCAGCTCTACTACATGAGGCTCGTGCATGTTGTCAACGATGCAGTCCTCGCCTACGGGCACTGTTCCCTGATGCTCCCAAGTCTTACCCGCGTCGCGGCTGACATATACAACGATGGGTGCGGGTGCAACATAGTCGTCGTCCATGTATTTACCCATGTAAACAAGGGTGCCGTCTTTGCAGACGGAGGGTCCGTGAGGCGCCGTTACGGGAATTCTTATGGGATCGCCCCATGTTACACCGTAGTCGTCGGAGGTTTTTACAAACGCTCCTGTGCCTGCCTTGAATTCTTCTTCGGGCAGAGTTTTCCACATATCGCCGAAGCCCTTGGATATAGCCTTATCACCCTTCGGGAACCAGTCGTACCCCTGAATGCCGTCGCAATAGTCAGGGTATGCCAGAGAGAACCAGGACATTACCATTTTACCGTCGCCTACATATGTAATACCTGTATCTCTGTCGTCAAAATGAGAATCGTTTACAACGATCGGAGGCGTCCATGTTTTGCCCTCGTTGAAGCTTACATACATGCAGTTCTTGCCCGTGGGGTCAACGTGAGACATTCTCATGGAAGACGCTGCGGCATAAAGCACGCCGCGGTCGTCCTTGCAGACGGACGGCCAGCCGTTATACTTGAAGCAGGTGTTGTTGGGGAATCTGTGCACTATGCCGTGCTCCGCCTCAGGTGTGATGAATTTCATTGATGTGTTATATCCTTTCTTATGCTTTTTTGTATTAATGCCGGTCATATGAGACTTGCGGCGTCTGACAGAAGCATATCAGTCTTCTGCATTACCGCAATCCCCGCATCGCCGGTCTTTTCAAACATTTGTCCAAGACGGCATGCCGCCGTCTTGTCGGCACCGTGAATATCGCTTCCGTAAGCGGCAACGCAGCCCCGTCCGAGCCATCTTGACATAAGCCGTCTGCCGCGAAATTTCGCAAAGCACTCGGCATTGAGCTGAACATAGACGCCGCACTCCTCTATAAGGCGAATCGCCTTTTCCTCGGGATAACGGTCTATGTGCGCCATCACAACGGTAAGCCCCGAATGAGAAACGTTGTAAACCGTTTCGTAATATGACTCGCTCCAGTGTGAAAACGGCATTTCGAGAAGAATGACGTTTGTGCCGCAGATGCAAAGCCTCGGCAGATCGTCCATACGCTCGATGCCGGGACACACAAGCACCTCGGCGCCGAGATACACTTCGGGAAAGCCCGCCGTGTCGGCGCTGCAAAGCAGCTCTGCCGCATCTGCCCTTCTCGAAAGAAAACTTTTTATGCTGTCGGCATTCGGATAGAAATGCGGTGTTGCAACAACTCTCCCTACCCCCGCAGCCGAAAGCAGCTTCAGCTGCTTTACGGAAGTTTCGATATTTTTCGACCCGTGATCCGCACCCGGAAGAATGTGCGCATGGAAATCGGTCAGAACAGCGTTTTCCATACTATATACGAGGCACCTCCTGACCCTTTTCGGCTTAAATGTGTGCTTAAAAGCTATCAGTACTTTGTCTTGCCGTAACCGTATCCGTATCCGTATCCGCCGTATCTGCCGTATTTACCGTAGCGGTATCCGCCGTAATAGCCGCTTCCCGCTTTCATGTTTACGTCGTTCAGAACAAGTCCGACTATGTTTGCGCCGGTCTGCTTCATCATTTCAAGGGCATGGCCGAGCGAGCGCTTTTCGTCCTTACCCGAGCGCACCACATAAAGGTATCCGGTAATACGCTCGGCGAGAATAACAGCATCCGAAACCACCGCGACAGGCGGCAGGTCCACAAATATGATATCGAAATGCTGCTTCATGAAGTCCAGAAACTTGCCCATTCTCGCGCTTGCTATAAGCTCGGCGGGGTTGGGAGGTGTGCCGCCCGCCGTGATTATGGAAAGATTGGGATAATTTGTTTTTTTGATATATTTGTCAACGGAATTGTCGCCGCCCGCCAGAAGCTCGCTGAGACCGGAGGCGCGGTCGATGCCGAATATCTTGTGCACAGCCGAATTTCTGAGGTCGCAGTCTATAAGCAGCACTCTTTTTTCAAGCTGTGAGAACGACACGGCAAGGTTTGATATGAGAAGGCTTTTTCCGCTTGAAGCGAATGTACTCGTAATTCCGTATACGGGACACTTCTCGCCCTTGGCGGTGTAAAACAGATTTGTACGCAGCATTTTGAACGCTTCGCTGACCGCAAAGGGAGCAGCGTCGCTCAAAAGCTTGCCCGCATATGAGTTTCCCATCATTTAGCCTCCTTCTTTGACTTTCTCCGACCCGAGGAAACCTGCGGAGCGTCGCCCGATATTGTGGGAATAACGCCGATAACGGGGTATCCGAAAGCGTCCTTTATATCGTCCTCGTCGTATACGGTGCTGTCCAGCACCTCACGCAGGAAGAATATCAGAAGGGATATTACAACGCCGAGCAGCGCGCCCACAAGGGTGTTGAGCACAAGATTCGGCGAATCCTGATCCGTAGGCAGATGGGGATCGTCCGCGGTCTTTATGACAGCGCCCATGACCGTTTCGGGTATTTTCTCGGGTATGACCTTATCGAATGCCTGCGCAAGCTCCAGCGCTTCCTCGGGCGAGGGAGCCGAGACGGAAACGTAGAAAAACTCCGTTGAAGAGTATGTTCCCGTGGTTATCATCTTTTTGAGCTCACCGGTGGTGCGGTCGGAGCCCGCCTCGTCAAGCACCGCCTGCAACAGCTTTCCGCTGTTGCGGATATACACTATAGAAGTTTCGGCAAGGCTTTGCGACGCGTTTATATCCTGCTGGGAAACGCCGGTCTGATTATCCGCCTTTTTATTGTTGTTAACATAGAATTTGGCAACGGAAGAATACTGAGGCGCAATAAAGAATTCCGTTACAAGGGCAAACACAACGGCGCAAGCCACACCGATAGCCAATATTATCAGCAGTCTGCTGCGTATAACACCGAGAAGTGTCGCAAGGCTTGACCGGCTCTCATTGTTTTCCAAGCTGTTTTCCGTCCTTTCGATTTGTTATAAAGACCCGGCTTCAGAGATACTTTTTGACTATCTCCTGCATAGCGGGCAATTTCTCGTCCATGTCGGCGATAAGCTTCAGCTGGTTTCTCGCTCTGTCCTTGTTCTGACCCTCGTAGTGGGTATGGAAGTATACGTCGCCGTTCAGGTAGTCGCCGAGGAAGCGTATGCCCGTTTCAAGCGTCATAAGATATGCGCCCATGGGCAGACCCATGATCTCGTCGGGCGTCATGGAATCGTGCAGCTGACCTACAAAGCCCTTTACATATGCCTCAAACATACCGAGGTCTATGTATACTTTGCTGAGGTCCTTTTCGTCCTCGGGTGCACTGGAAGCGCCGAAGCGGATGGAATCGCCGAAATCGTAAAGCACGCTGCCGGGCATTACGGTATCAAGGTCGATTATGCAAACGCCGTCGCCGGTCTTCGCGTCCATAAGAACGTTATTGAGCTTTGTATCGTTATGGGTAACGCAAAGCTTGAATCTGCCGTCGGCAAGGCGGTCGATGATGTACGAGCAAAGGGGCGCCTTTGAAAGAGCAAACTCTATCTCAGGCTGAAGTTCTGCCGCGCGCCCCAGCTTATCCTCTTTTACGGCTGCCTTGAAATCGTTCATACGGCTGACCGAATTGTGGAAGTTGGGTATCGTCTCATAAAGAGTTTCCGCGGGATAGTCCGCAAGCTGGTTGAAGAACTTGCCGAAAGCAACGGCGCTCTTGTAAAACAGCTCCTCGGAATCGGGGGTGTTATACGAAATAACGTCCTCGATCATAAGATACGCTCTCCAGTAGCGTCCGTCGGGATCTACGTAGTAGTCGTCGCCGCTCTTGGTCTCGATGATCTTTCTTACTTCTCTGTCGGGGTCGCCGCCGGCAGCCTCTATCTTTTTAGCCACATGCAGGCAAACGCCCTTGATATTGGACATAAGCTGAATGGGGTCTTTGAAAATATCCGTGTTAACGCGCTGCATTATATATTTGGGATTGCCCTCTCCGCAGCTCACAAAATATGTATCATTGATATGACCTGCGTCGCATCTCTGATATTCAACGGGTTCCGCGGCAAAGGCGAAAGCCTTGCCTGCCTCTTCAATGTACTTTACTGACATCTGTCCTGATCCTCCGTATACGGCACTGCCGTAAATTAACATAGTTCATATTATTATACATTCCGAAAAGCTGCACTGTCAAGGGAATTTGACAAAATCTTTGTGCCTCTATTGACTTTGCGGCAAATCAGGGCTATAATCTATTTATCTTGAAGAGTAAAAGGCTGCGCGTGAAGTGCCGGCAGAACGGGGAGTTGTCTGTCGGACGAAGGCATAATTTGCCGCGGTGCACCCTTTGCATCCCGCTTCAACGGCTTTTTTGAGCTTTGCCTCCTTTGCCGCTGATCACGGGGAAGGAGGATTTTTTATATGAAAAATGAAAACATCAAGAACAACGCAAACGCTGCCGCGCCTGTAAAAGACGAAACGGCAAAAGCCGCCTGCAAAAAGTCTGCAGCCGGGACGCCGCGCGAAAACATCCGCGGCTTCAAAGGGCTTCGCGCCCTCTGCTTTTCCGCGCTGCTGTGCGCCGCAGCTGTCGTTATTGCCTATCTGTGCAAAGCGCTCACCATCGGCAACAGCATACGCATAACATTTGAAAACCTGCCGATAATTCTTTGCGGTTACGCCTTCGGCCCCATAGCCGGGCTTCTCTGCGGAGCCTGCGCCGATTTTCTGAACACTGCCGTTTCGCAGTACGGGCTCGGAGGCCTCAACCCTATACTGACCGCGGGCGCAGCCGTCGTGGGGCTTTGCGCAGGCCTTATGCCGCGCATACTTCCCCGAAAAACAAACGAAAACCTTCGGCTGTGCCTTTCCGTTTTGAGCGCACACGTTATGGGCAATATGATTGTAAAAAGCCTCGGTCTCTACATATATTACAGAACGCCGCTTGCGGTTCTGGCGATCCGCGTTCCGCTGTATCTTACAATTGCAGCCGTTGAATTTCTGCTGCTCGGGCTGCTGCTCCGCAGCCGCGGCATCAGAAAAGCGCTCGGGGGGTATCTCAATTGACATACGAAGAAGCACTTGAATATATCCATGCCGTTTCCCGCGCGGGCAGCCGCCCCGGGCTTGAAAGGATAAAAAAGCTTTGCGCCCTTGCGAAAAATCCGCAGAAGAAGCTTTGCATCGTACATGTCGCGGGCACAAACGGCAAAGGCAGTTTCTGCGCCATGCTGTCCTCTGTTCTGCAAAAGGCGGGACAGCGAGTCGGCACGTTCACCTCGCCGTTTGTATACAGATTCAACGAAAGAATAGCAGTTAACGGCAAGCCCATATCCGACGGAGAGCTTGCGGACATTATAGGACGGCTGAAGCCGCTCTGCGACTCAATGGAGGACACTCCCACAGAGTTCGAACTTCTCACCGCCGCAGGATTACTGTACTTCGCGGAGAAAGCCTGCGACGTCGTTGTGCTCGAGGTGGGACTGGGCGGCAGGCTCGACTCTACTAACGTTATCGACGCGCCGCGCCTTGCGGTCATAAGCGGGATCGCCCTTGACCACACCGCCATTCTGGGGGATACGGCAGAAGCGATCGCTGCCGAAAAAGCAGGTATCATAAAGCCGGGCAGCACCGTACTGTGCGGAGTTATGCCCAAAGGCGCAGAAGATGTCATCCGCGCCCGCGCGCAGGCCGCGGGGGACGACTTTTACGTTATGCGCCCGAACGACACGAAAAACGCGCATTTTTCCCTTGACGGTTGTACTTTCAAATACAAAAACTGCGCCGAGCCGTTCACGCTGTCGCTTTGCGGCACATACCAGCCCGCAAACGCGTCTCTTGTCATCCGTGCAGCAGAGCTTTTGAATATTGATGAGAAGTATATACGCAGCGGACTTGCGGCAGCACGCTGGCCCGCCCGCTTTGAGGTGCTGCACCGCTCGCCGACCGTCATATTCGACGGCGGTCACAATCCGCAGGGGGTAGACGCCGCCGTGAAAAGCGCCAAAGCGGTCTCCGGGGGAAAGTATATCATACTGACGGGAGTTATGGCGGACAAGGACTATCGCACCATGGCGCGCACCGTTTCCGAGATAGCTGCCCAAGTCGTCTGCACCCATCCGGACAATCCCCGCGCGCTTAACGCCGACGCCCTTGCCGAATGCTACCGTTCAACGGGCACTGCGGCGCACGCAGAGAGCGATGTTGAATCTGCCGTAAAGAAGGCATTTGCTCTTGCAAAAGAGAAAGGGCTGCCGCTTCTGTGCCTCGGCAGTCTGTATATGTACCGCCAGGTCAGAGACGCGCTTGATATGTGTGAATAATATGTTATGAAAGTATATCGCCGCCTCTCTGTCGCCGGCGAAACATAAAAAAGGAAAAAGCCCCGACGGGGCTTTTTCT
This sequence comes from uncultured Eubacteriales bacterium, assembly GCA_959601495.1. Lineage (GTDB taxonomy): Bacteria > Bacillota > Clostridia > Oscillospirales > CAG-272 > Avispirillum. The sequence continues at coordinate 19,697 of CAUGPT010000005.1, read as the reverse complement.
TTTTTATGATTATTGCAACTCAGAACAGGGGAACAACTGCGCCCTTGTACTGGGTGTTGATGTACTCGCGTACCTCGTCGCTTTCAAGAGCGTCGATAAGCGCCTTGATCTTTTCGCTGTTCTCGTTGCCCTCTTTAACTGCGATGATGTTTGCGTACTCGTCCTTGATAGCGCTGGAGTTAGCGTCCTCAACTGCAAGTGCGTCTGCAACCTTCAGTCCGCCGCCGATAGCGTAGTTACCGTTGATAACGGCAATGTCAACATCCTGGAGAGAAAGAACGGTCTGTGCTGCCTCTACCTCCTTGATGTCAAGCTCAAGAGGATTTTCAATGATGTCAAGCTTTGTAGCTGCAATGCCTACGCCCTCTTTCAGCTTGATAAGTCCCTGAGACTCAAGAAGCAGAAGTGCGCGCGCCTCGTTTGTGGTGTCGTTGGGAACTGCGACTACAGCGCCCTTCTGAAGCTTGTCAAGAGAATCGGTCTTGCCCGCAAAGATCGCGAAAGGCTCATAGTGGAGAGCTGCGACGTTTACAAGGTGTGTGTTGTTCTCTTTGTTGAAATTGTTGAGGTAGTTGATGTGCTGGAAGTAGTTTGCGTCAAGCTCGCCGCTCTCGGTGGCGGTATTGGGCATTACATAGTCATTGTATACCTTGACCTCAAGGGTGTAGCCCTCTTCTGCAAGCTTATCCTTTACCTGCTCGAGTATCTCTGCGTGAGGTGTGGGGGATGCGCCGACTACGATGGTCTTATCTGCATCGTCAGACTTGCCGCAGGAAGAAAACGACAGGATTGTTGCAGCCGTGAGGATAAGTGCGGCAAAGACAGTTACGAATTTTTTCATGTTTTTTTCTCCTTTTAGTTAAAAAATTTATAAATAATAAATATTTATTCAGCTTTTGATTCTTTTGTCGGTGCGGGTTGCAACTCGCATACCCAGCTCCTGCAGTATCTGAACGATCACTACGAGCAGCAGCACCGTTATGAGCATTACCTTATTGTTGTAGCGGTAATAGCCGTAGTTTATTGCTATGGCACCCAGTCCGCCGCCGCCTACGAAGCCCGCCATTGCGGAGTAGCCGAGGATTGTTGTCACAGCGATAGCCGAGCCCACCAAAAGCGAGGGCTTTGCCTCGGGGATGAGCACCTTGAGTATTATCTGCACGGGAGAGGCGCCCATGGACTGCGCCGCCTCAATAAGTCCGCCGTCAACCTCTTTCAGCGATGACTCTACCATACGCGCAACAAACGGCGCGGCTGCCACAACAAGCGGTACGATCGCGGCGGTCGAGCCGAGCGTTGTTCCCACCACAAGTCGGGTGAACGGAAGTATTGCCACAAGAAGTATGAGGAACGGCACACTTCGCAGTACATTTACGATAACGCCGAGAATGAAGTTTACCGGTCTGTTTTTGCAGATACCGTTTTTATCGGTTATGTAAAGTACTATCCCCACGGGGATACCGAGCACATATGCCATAACGGTCGACGTGAGAGTCATGTAAAGCGTTTCCCAAATGCCATGGAGAAGCTCTGATATCATTGCCTGACTAAGCACGGTCAGCCACCTCCTCTTCAAACGGAATATTATGCTCGCTGAGCCAATGCAGTGCTCTCTCCGATGCGGTATCGTCATCCGGCAGCTGCAGAAGCATCTGTCCGAATGCCTTGCCGCCGATGTTCTTCGTATCGGCGCCCATTATATTTACCGCCGTACGGCAGTCAAGCGAAAGGTTCGAGACTATCGGCTCGAATGAGGACATTCCGTCGAACACTATGCGTATGATCCTGCCTGTGTTCGAGAACTGAGACGAAGCATTTTTCGGAAGTATCAGATCGCGGGCGATCTCTGATTTTGGAGAGACGAACACATCGCGGACATCGCCGGTTTCGACGACAACGCCGCCGTCCAGCACCGCCACGCGGTTGCATATCTGCTCCACGACCTTCATTTCGTGGGTTATGACCACAATGGTGACTCCCAGATTTTTATTTATATCGGAAAGAAGCGAAAGTATGCCCTGCGTTGTGTTGGGGTCGAGAGCGCTTGTCGCCTCGTCGCACAGCAGCACCTCGGGATCGTTTGCAAGAGCACGGGCTATTGCCACACGCTGCTTCTGACCGCCGGAAAGCTGGCTGGGATACGAATCGTATCTGTCGGAAAGCCCTACGGTATCAAGCAGTTCCCGCGCTTTTTTCTTTGCCTCCGAGTAAGAAACGCCTGCTATCTCCAAAGGAAAGCATACATTGCCGACAGCCGTTCTTTGCTCCAGAAGATTGAAGCCCTGAAAGATCATCGAAATTGATCTGCGTGTTTTCAGAAGTTCTTTTTTTGAAAGAGCCGTAAGGTCTGTACCCTTGAAAAGCACCTTGCCGGATGTGGGTCGTTCCAGAAGGTTAAGACAGCGCACCAGCGTTGACTTGCCCGCACCGGAAAGACCGATTATTCCGAAAACATCGCCCTTTTCGATCTTCAGCGACACGTCCTTCACCGCTTCGACGGTACGGCCGGCGCCTTCAAAGGTCTTGCATACGTTTACAAGTTCAAGCATCGTTTCCTCCGAATTTATGAAAAAAGTCCGGGAACCATGATTCCCGGACACGTTTATGCGTTCTCGCTTTCAGCAAGTGACTGACGGCACGCCGACAAGACCCGCACAATTCCAAGGTGTCCGGGAGCTTTCCATTCGTCCGCAGCGAAAGTTCGATCTTATAAGCTCTTCGAAATAGTTCTTCACGACGTGTCTCCTTTCATTTACTGACCTATCAGGTTGGTTAGATTTTATCATTCACAAAAGACTTTGTCAAGCTTTTTTTTATATTTATTCGTCAATACTGCATTTTTCGGATATTTTGCGGTTTTTCACCGTATATTTCCCGCCAAGGTTGACCAAATAGCACAAATGTAAATTATTACCAATTTGTATTCGCCAAATTTGTGCAAAATTAAAACTGGAAAATACTTGAAATTATTACCAGTTTATGGTAACATATAGACACAGTAAAAATTCACACAAAACGGAGAGATACGACAATGGAAAAAATCAAAATACTCATTGCAGATGAAAACTCGGAAAACAAAAGAATGTGCAGAGATGCGCTGCTTCGCGCGGGAATACGTTTTGTTGAGGAGGTATCAAACGGAGAAGAAGCTCTGAAATCGATTATCAGAAATCATCCCGATATAGTAATAGCCGATGTATGGCTCTCAAAGCTTGACGGCATAGGTCTTATCCGCCAGGCAATGGCACAGAACTACGGTGCGGACAAGGCACCGGCGTTTATAATCGCCTCTCTTGTAACAAATCAGAACATATTCCTTGAGGCAGCCCGCGCGGGCGCAGTGCTCTGCCTGCCCAAGCCCCTTGATTATACAAGCCTTGCAGAGCATATATGCTCAATATACAAGGGACGGGCGGACGGTTCCATCGCGCCCAGCGGCACCAATGCGGCGCCTCCCGATATTGAAGCACAGGTAACAAAGATAATCCACCAGATCGGGGTGCCTGCCCATATAAAAGGATATCAGTACCTTCGCACGGCAATACTGATGACTATAAGCGACAACGATATAATCAACTCGGTAACGAAGGTGCTGTACCCATCGGTTGCAAAGAAGTATTCTACAACGACCTCCCGTGTGGAGCGTGCAATACGCCACGCTATCGAGGTTGCATGGGATCGCGGAGACATAGATACCCTGAACTCGTATTTCGGATACACTATACAAAACAACCGCGGAAAGCCGACGAACAGCGAGTTTATCGCCATGATCGCGGATAACCTGCGTCTGAAATACAAGATCCGCTGAGCAGCTGCTTCTGTCAGCGCCGGCATATGTGTCGGCCGAACCTAACATTGTCTAAAACTTTTTTCATATCCTTACCTACCCATTAAACAAGACGGCTCTCGCAGAGAACATCTGCGGGAGCCGCCTTGTATTTCGGCATTTATTTCTCTGCGCGGCTGCACCGCAGCCGAATCTCAAACCGCAAGACGCAGCCCCGCGCCCCGTTTTTCGGCGTGCGGCGCGCTCCTGCCGCGGCTTACCGGTCATTCTCGAGCTCAAGAACCTTTCCGTCTGTTTTGAAAACTACCGTACCGAGCTCGTCCGTTCTGACATACGGTATGTCAAACTCGGAAAGCAGCGCGAGAGTTTCGGCATGGGGGTGCCCGTAGCTGTTGTTTTTGCCGCAGGATATCACAGTCCACTGCGGGTCCACCGCCTCAAGAAAATTCTTTGAGGTGGATGTGGACGAACCGTGATGCGCAAGCTTCAGCACATCGGCACGAAGACCCTCGCTGCCCCACTTTTTCAGCATCAGCCTGTCGGAGGCTTTTTCGGCGTCTCCCGTAACTACCGCGGAAACCGCGCCGTAGTCTATACGCACCACCATGCTGTAATTGTTGTAGTTATCAAAAGCGGAAAGAGGCGCGAGCACGGTGATCTTCATGCCTCCGGCTTCGAGCTGCTCGCCCGCTTTTGCCTGCATGACGTTTACATTGCCGCTCTCGATCACATCCAGAAGATGAGTGAATGTATATGTGTCCGAGGCGGCATCGGTCATAAGTACGTTTTTGACCCGAAGTCCCTCAATAAGCTCCGCCGCGCCGCCGATGTGATCCTCGTGCGGATGCGTAAGTATGAGATAGTCCAGTGTATCTGTATATCTGCGGATGTATTCAAGTGTCGCTTCTCCGCTTTCCGTAGTGCCCGCGTCAACTACCACGGTACTGTTTTTGTCAAAGAACATCGAGCAGTCGCCCTGCCCCACGTCAATAAAGTGAAATTCGCACTCTGCCCCGTCGGTTAATGTTTCGGCGGGACGGAAAGCGTCCCACACGAATATGACCGCCGCCGCGGCGATAAGTGCCGCGCACGCCGTGCGCAGCACTTTCGGCAAAGTTTTGTTATATCTTTGCTTGTTTTTCATATTTCATGATCTCTTTCGTAACGGTGATGTCATGCAGCCTGTGCAGCACCCGGCTTATATATGCTCCGGGAATTGAAAGCAGCCCCCAGAAAAGAGTGAACAGGGGGCATATCTGCCCCAGAACGTTGAATTTGCGTCCAGAGTAGTCCCAGACGTCCCAGCCCAGCCAAAGGTTTACTATGCAACCGCAGATAAACTCGGCGGCGGTCACCAGAAGCGCGCAGGCAACGCATTTCGCAACGGGTCCCACGGAAAGCTTTTCGCTGAAAACGAAATACAGTATCGTTATCGCCGTTCCGCCCATGAGAAGCATCGTCCAGTGGGTCCGCCCTCTCCATAAAAGCTCCAGAAGGCAGTAATACGCGCCGCCGAGCACAAACAGCTTTACGCAGAAAAATGCCGAAACCGCTTTGAGGCGCCTGTCAAGTTCAACCATATGATACCACATCTCCCCATAAAAAACAATAAAATATCGCCCTTATAGGATTTTCCTTATAAGGGCGATATATTCATTTTTTATAAAAAGCAAATCTTATTTCGCGTCGCCGGCGGAGAGGCGTTTTGTAAAGCCGTCTTTGTAGCCGAGAAGCATTGCGGGAAATACCGCTGCCATATACACGACAAATCCGACAAGCCTGCACCAAAAGACCATATCGCCGTCCGGTATGCCCGTGCCCCAGCGGAAGTTGAGCGCCGCGGACATATACGCTATGGGACCGGAGAAAAACTCCCAGCCGAAAATACCGAGAAGCCACAGCGCAAGCCCATACAGAACCGCACCGAAGGCGAATGCCGCAGCAGCCATGCCCGTATCGGGCGAAAGATCGCTGTCGGACGCGCCGTGCCCTCTGAGATAGTTAACGTCGTTTGCACCGAGTCGGCGCATATAGATAAAGGTTGCGAAAACGCAAAGGCATATGCCTAGGGCAACGTCAACGCCCACAAGCACCGTGTGGAGCATGCCGCCGTCGGCACCCATAAGCTCCTCTATCCAGCGAAGCAGCATTATTACAAAATACGATACTATGCCGGAAAGCGCCAGAAAGCCGACGATCAGAGGTGCCTGCGACAACAAATCCCAAAATCTTTTCTTTTTGCTCATATAACAAAGCCTCCGATCGCTCTTTTGTATACTTTCTTATAAATATAATACACCATCCGCGCGGCAAAGTCAACACGGACGCCGCAACAGAATCGCAATTAATTTGTACTTTCTTCGCTGTTTTTCGCTCCGTAGAATTCGAGCAACTCATCGCGTATGCCGTGCAGGTTATCCCTTATTTCCTCATAGCCGTAGAAAACGCTGCCGCTGTACACATTTTTTTCGCTTGCGTACCTGAGCTGAGAAAGCATTGTTCCCGTCGGATTCTCCCAGTCGTCCTCATAGCGGTACGCCGCGTGGCATATTATAAGCTTTATGCCGTCGCCTTTTTCCTCGACCGTACTGCTCCACCAGTCGCACAAAGCGTCATACGGCGCGGCGCTCTCGCTCTCGCGCCAGTACAGCTGCGGGGCAACGTAGTCCACATATCCGCCCTCTATCCACGCAACGGTGTCGCAGTATATGTCGTAGTACGACTGCGAGCCGCGTGTTTCGCTGCCGCTTTCGTCGCCGTAGCCGTTTTTCCAGATGCCGAAGGGAGCAACGCCGAAGGCGCAGTGCTCATCGGCGGATTTTACGGTTTCGTATGCGCCGCGCACAAGCTTATTTACGTTGTCGCGCCGCCAATCGCCTATATCGTCAAAATCGCGTCCGTACTCGGCAAAGGTATCGCCGTCGTCAAACTCGGCGAGAGCGCTCGTGCCGTCGGAAGCCTGTATGTATTTCGGATACGGATAGAAATAGTCGTCAAAAACAACGCCGTCGACATCATAGTTTTCAACTATCTCTTTTATGCCGTCGCAGATAAGTTTTCTTACCTCTTCCCTGCCGCAGTCGAAATACAGCTTGCCGTCCGCGTATTTCACCACCCATGCGGGATTTTTCTTTGCGGGGCTGTTGTCCGGCAGAGAGTCGATGTCGCCGCCCGCCGCGACCCGCAGCGGGTTTATCCACGCGTGCACCGCTATGCCTTTTTTGTGCGCCGCCGCGCATAAGTATTCCAGCGCGTCAAGGGTCAGAGTGCCGTCCGTTGACATATACCTGCTGACGGGGAAAATATCGGAAGCGTACAGTGCGTCCGCACTGGGGCGCACCTGGAAAAATACGGCGTTGAGCCCCGCCGCATCGGCAGTATCTACTATGCTGTCAAGCTCGCTCTCCAGCTGCTCCTTTGTAAGATCGGGAGCCGAGGGAAAATCGATATTCGATACCGACGCTATCCAGACGCCGCGCATATGCTCCACCGCGGCAGCCGCCTCCTCGTGGGGGGTTTCTTTGCAGCGGGATATAAGCGCCACCGCCGTTATAATGCCGCCGAACAGCAAAACAAACGCAGTGCATACCGCCGCCACTGCCAGAAGCGTTTTTTTATCTTTCAGATCAAATTTTCGAAGTTTCATTGTTCTTCTTCCTTCGCTTTCGTCCTCTCAGTCAATTATACTTGTCCGAGCGCCGAAATATGACTGTCGCGGCGGCTTCGTGATTCAGCGCGTCAGCGCATCGAGAACCTTGTCTGCCGCGCAGAGAGTGTCTGCGGCGCTGTCAAAATCGGTCCTCTTTGAAATGTTCCATGTGTTTTCGCTGATGTACGGCAGACGGCGGCGTATTTTTTCAAATTCGTCGCTTCTGCCCACTGCGGGCGTTTCAAATGACTTTTCCACCGTGTCCCCCCAGCTGGAAAGCTGACCGCCGATCATATGGGAGTTGTACGGCAGGCGCATCATACCGCCGCAATAGGGCGATGCCTCGTTTATGGTACCGTATGAGCATATATCCCAGTCAAAGCAGTCGCTCTCGCTGTAGAACCATGTGGGCGTTACCACATATGTGGGCAGCCATGAGCAGTTTATAACGTCAAAGCCGTCCGATACGAGCGATGATGTGAGCTGGTAGCTTGAGTCAAACACCATAACGCTGCATTCTTTGGGTATCATGCCGTTTGTAATCTTATGAAAGCCCTCCCAAACGATAGGCTTTTTGCCGCAGGAAATAACGGTTTTCGCGTTTTCCGCGATAAAGTGCGCGAGATAGCGCAGCATGAGATACTCCGCGGAGCTCATGCCCGGCGCGCTGTCCTCGGGGAGATAGCCGCACTGTCTGCCGTATGCCTCGCTCTCGGGGCAGTCTATCCACCAGCCGAGACGGGACTCGTCGCCGCCGATATGTATATATTCGCTCTCGGGGAAAAGCTCGCACAGTTCTCTGTACAGCTGCTTTGTGCCGTCGATCGCGGACTGTGTGAATTTAAGGATTCCCTTATCGCCGAAAACCTCGGGATACTTCTGCTGCAGCACCGTTGAATGCCCGGGAGTATCTATCTCCGGTACAATGCTGACGCCGCGGCTTGACGCATATTCCCTGAGCCTTGCAATATCTTTCTCCGTATAGCTTCTGCCCTCCGTCGTCAGAAGCGGAAACGCCTTTGACGGCAGCGCATAGCTTTCGTCGTCGGAAAAATGGATATGCAGATATTTTATCTTGTAAAGCCGGCACATATCCACATATTTTTCCATGAGTGCCACGGGGTGCAGGCTGCGCGCGCAGTCTACAAGCAGTCCTCGGTATGCGCAGTCGGGCTTGTCGCAGACGGTAACGCTGTCAAGAAGCAGCCTGCCGTCATGTTTTTTCATAAGCTGCAAAAGTGTTGCAAAGCCGTAATGAGCGCCTTCCTCGCCGCCGGAGGAAAGGCGAATTCTTGAGTCCTTTATGCAGAGCTTGTATTCGTCGCGCTCCATAGCGGCGTCCTTTTCAACGTAAATTCCGCCCTCGCCGTCGGAAAAGTCAAAGCCGCAGCGCTTTGCGTCCTCGCAGAAAGCGGCGCGAGCGCCCTCAAACTCTCCGCATATCTTTTCCTCAACAAAGCAGTTTCCTCCGTTTTTCCACCAGCCCTTGGGAGTGGGCAAAACTTTCAGATTTTCTGTCATTTTTATATTCCTTTCAGCACATAAATGCATTGTTTACTTTTTCACATAACAAGCCGACACACGCCGTATACGGCAGCCGACACAAGCCACGCCGCCAAAAACTGCCCCGCCGCGCTGAGCAGTGCCGCAGCAGGGCTGCCCGTTTCGCGCCGAATCGCGGCAAGAGCAGCCGCGCAGGGCGTATATAAGAGCACAAATACCATGAGAGATGCCGCGTTTGCCGTCGTAAATCCGGACGCGCAAAGGGCTGCGCCGACCTCCTCTGCGGTTCTGCAGGAATACAGCACCGCAAGAGACGACACAACGACCTCCTTTGCGGCGATGCCGGAAATCAGTGCAAGTGCAAGCTGCCATGTACCGAAACCGCACGGAAAGTAAAGCGGGGCAAATATTCTGCCCAAAGCCTCTCCGGGGCATCTTGCGCCGTATGTGCCGCAAAGTGCCCACACCGCGGCGGACGCAAGCACTATCACGGTGCCCGCTCTTTTGAGATATTCTTTTGATTTGTCAAATGTGTATGTAAAAACCGACCGCAGCGACGGCATTTTGTAGTCGGGAAGCTCAAGTATAAACATGCGTTTTTCTCTGCGCCCCGACCGCGAAAGCAGCGCCGCGCACAGCATTGCAACCGTGACCGACGCAAAATAGGCAGCCACTGCCGCCGCCGCGGGATTTGCGGAAAAAAACGTTTTTGCGAGCATCAGACATACGGGAAGCCGCGCGGTGCACGCGACGAACGGAACGGACATTACAGCCGCGAACCGCTCTTTTTTGCCCTCTAGCGTTCTCGCCGCCATAACAGCGGGAACAGAGCACCCGAAGCCGAGAAGCATGGGGATGAACGCCTTGCCAGAAAGACCGACATGACGCATTATGCCGTCGGCGTTGTAAGCCGCCCGTGCCATGTAGCCGCTGTCCTCAAGCATGCCGAGCAGAAAAAACAGCACAGCAATATTCGGCAGAAAAGAAACAACGCTTGAAAATCCGCCGAGAATGCCGTCAACAAAAAGGGAGACGAGCCACGGCGCCGCGCCGACTCCCGAAAGAAGCATTTCGACGCTGGACGATATGTAAAGCATTGCGCCGTCGGTATACTTTGCCAGAAAATCTCCTGTCGCAAACGAAGCGAAAAGGACAAGAGCGCCGACGAGCACAAGAATGGGAAAACCGAAAAATCGGTGAGTAAAGACGGCATCGACTTTGTCGGTGACACGGGAAACGCTGCCGCAGTCCGGGCAGCAAAGCGCGGCAAGCTTTTTTGCCGCGGCGTACCGTCCAATGTCGTCCGCCGCGGGGTCCCGTTTTGTTTCATATCCGCCGCGTCGCCAAATGCCGTTTGACGCGCGGTCCCGTTTCGTTTCATGTCCGCCGCGTCGCCGCATATTCTCCGCCGCGGGGTCCGTTTTTGTCCCGCACCCGACCGAAGAGTATATCCGGCAAAGACTTTTCGCGCTGTCATGTCTGCCCGACCCCGCTGCGCTCACCGCAGCCGCTATAAGCTCTTTAAGACCCTCGCGGCGCCTTGCGCAAACGGGAACCGCGGCAATGCCCAGCAGCCCGCCGAGCTTTTCACAGTCAAGATGCATACCGCGGCGCTTTACTATATCCGTCATGTTAAGACAAAGCACCGTGGGAATATTTATTTCAAGAAGCTGAAGCGTCAGATACAGACTTCGCTCAAGGCAGGAAGCGTCCGCAACATTGATTATAACATCCGCGCCGCCGACTTTGCCCGAGATAAAGTCGCAGGCAAGCCTTTCTTCTTCGCTCGCGGCGTCAAGAGAATATGTGCCCGGCAGATCAAAAAGGCGCACCGTTTTTTCGCAGGCTTCAAATTCGCGTTCTTTTATCTCCACCGTCACCCCGGGAAAGTTTGCGGCTTTAAGGCGCGCGCCCGTAAAGGCGTTGAAAAGCGTCGTCTTGCCGCAGTTCGGGTTGCCGGCAAGCGCTATTTTCAGCTCGGGCTCTCTCATTTGCCGCCCGCCCTCAGAAATATGCCTGCGGCGCATTCTATGCCCACGGCGTAGCGCACGCCGCGCGCTTTAATAATTACCGCCGCGCGCCGCCGTCCGACGACGCTTACGTATGTACCCGGCAGAACTCCCAGATTACGCAGTCTGCGGGCGCTCACCGCGTCAAGGCAGACGCGCTCGACTGTTCCGCCGCCGTTCTCACCGCATCCGGCAAGGGTCACATTGACTCAGCCCTTTCTTTATAACCGGCCGTAAGCTGATTATATCATTTTGAAAAACTCTGTGTCAATATATGCGCAAAATATAAAGAAAAAAACCGCTGTGCGGTTTTAATCTTTATAAAGCGGGCGAAATTTTCCGCTCTCCGTCGCGCGGACCGCCCGATACGGTTTGGGCGCAAACGCGGCAGTCCGCCGAATGTCTGCGCAAAGAAAAGCACCGCAAGAAAATACGCGGTTTCCTCGCCGACCGCGGCAAAATCACGAAATTGCGTACTTATTTCTCTCCCCGCAGCTTTTTGCGGATCTTCTGCCGCACGGAGTCCTCCGTGGGCGAATAATTCACGCCGAAAACACAGCGGTATGCAAAATGCTCGCAGTTGTTGTGTATAAAATCGTAGCCCGTCTCGCCGACGCAGCTTTTCGCGTACTCTACGCACTCCTTCGGAGGGCGGCGCCATTTCTGCTCTTCCCTGTCAAGAACGGCGCATTCCGCCCCGCCGCCCTCACTGAGAAATCCTTTGGTATCCGTTATGCAGACCGCGATCTGCTCCCGCGAGATACCTGTATTTACGGGGCGCCCGAACTGCGCTATACGGCCGTCTCCGAGATACACGCCGTAATGATGATAAAAGCTCACCTTTGTGCGGACCATATCGCCCGCTTCGGGCGGGCGCATTTCCCATCTCATTTTGTTTTTTCCTCAATGCAGGCTATAACGTCGCCTACGGTTGTCATTTTCTCAAAATCCTTGTTTGTGAACTTTATGCCGAACTCTTCTTCAAGCCCCATTACCATGTACAGCATGGCGATGGAACTCATACCGACGTCGCCGCGCAGCGTTGAATCCTCGCTGAGCCCCGCAGGGTCGATCTCTCCCTCGAAAACACTGTCAAGGACCTTTGCAACTCTTTCGTATGTCGTCATTTTATTTCCTCCGTCTTTGCCATAGCGGTTTCGGGCTCCGATCTTCCCGCAGCGCCGCCTGTAAGTCTTATATATGTATTTCTGCACTTTTCGCACTCATCATGCACCAAAAGCGTCATTTTTTCTATATCGCCCACAGCGGGAAATCGCTTTGCGCAGTGATCGCTGCAGTAAAACGGCTCGCCGATGACAAACAGCCGCCTGTTATACCAATGCCGCCTTTTGCCGGAGTACATGGGGATTATGGGCACGCCGGACTGCACCGCCAAAAGCACCGCGCCGCCCTTATATGCTCCCAGCTCGGAGTCGCGGTGTATGCCGCCCTCCATAAAAACCGTAAGCGGACGCGCGCCGTCGAGAACTTTTTTCGCTTTTCTCATGGCGTCAATATCCGATCTTGTGCGGTCTATCCTGATACATCCCATGCCGCCCAGAAGCACTTTTTTCAAAGTATTGCTCATAAGCGCCTCTCCCGCCATGCAGAACACGCGCCTGTACCAGAACAGGCAGATGACCGCAAGGGGATCCATAAACGTGGGGTGATTGGGAGCGAGGACCGCGCCGCCGCGCAGTATTTTTCTGTAAGGCTTTCCGTTTGTATCAACGACCTTCATTCTGAAAAACAGCTGCAGCGGCAGACAGCAAAGCCTGCCTATGTCCATGGGGATACGGCGCACGTCAAATATAAGACCGATACGCCGAAAAAACTTTTTTATCTGCATTTTGTCTCTTCTTTCCTGATCTCGTCAAGGCGGGTGCCGAGGGCGTAGACCTTGTCCTCCAGCAGCTTTGTAAGACGGCTGATCTCGGCGTCGTCCGGATTTCTGCTGCTGCAAAGGCTGCGAAGATCAACAGCCTCGCCTATCATGATCCTCGTCCTCTTGAATATACCGTACTGTCCGTCCGTGTAAACCGGAACGATAGGCGCGCCGCTGCGCAGTGCGATAAACACGATGCTGGGCTTGAAGGGCCATCTGCAGCCGTTCACCGGCAGGCGGCTCTGAGGGAAAATGCCCACGGTACCGCCGCTCTCAAGTGTTTTTATGGACTCTGCCATAAACGAAAAATCGCGTGCGTCGCGGTCTACGTATATGCCGCCGAGCTTACAGAGAAGCCAGGTCAGCGCGGGGCTTTTTGTAAACAGCACCTCCGCCATGAGAAAGCGGATGTATCTTGTGGGAAACACCGTCAGATACAGAACAAAATCCATAAGAGACGTATGGTTCGACATCAGTATGCACGGTTTCGGCAGCTTTTTCGACTGCTTTTCTTTGTTTTCGTAGTATGTTTTATACTTAAAAAACGGGAAAGCGCCCAAAGCGCCCGTGATCTTCACGAACGCCGTTACCGCGCGGCTCGGTTTGTACAGTTTCATTCAGCCTATATGCCTTTCTATGTAGGTGCAGAATTCGCGTAGGGTGCAGCAGTATTTGTCCGTGTCGGAGTAGCCCGTTATGCTAAACTCCTCGGCAAGCCTTGTTATAAGCGTGAAATACTGCAGGCTGTCCGCGCCGAGATCGTTTATAACATGGGTGTCCGCTCCGAGCGTCCCGGCATCGCAGCCGAGAACGGAGACGATTATCTCGCTGACCTTTTTCGCAAGGGGAGAGGATGTGTCAAACTCCGCGCCCTGCGTGTCGGTTTTGACCTCGGCAAAGGGTATAAGCTTTACGCTGCCTCCCGCAACCGCGCGGGAAAGGTACTTTCTGCCCACCTTCACCGCCGTTTCCGGTGCAAGGGGATCGTACGTTATATAAAAGTTTCTCACACGGCTTGCCATAGGCAGCTTTTCGTTTTCCGCATATGCAAGATCCATTACAGCACGCACTCTGTCGCCTGCCATATAGGGACTTAGGCGCACAACAAGAGAAAGCGTTTCGTGTTCCCTCTCGCCGAGCCCGAGAACGCAGAAGCTGTCGGCGCCGTCAAGCGTGAAGCACTGCTCAACAACGTCGGGGTTTATGTTCTCGCCGTTCTCACCGATGACTGCGTCTGTGCATCTGCCTATAATATAGTATCTGCCGTCCTCGCAGCGTGCGGTGTCTCCCGTTGAAAACCAACCGTCGTTCGTGATCTCCTCACCGTCGATAAGCATTCGGCGGCAGATGGAATCGCCGCGCACTTCAAGCACGCCGTCATCGTTCAGTCTGTATTCGACCGATCTGAACGGCGCGCCCACGGAATTTTTGTTTTTTGCCGAGGGACGCTTTCCAAGCTCTACCGACGTAATGCCGATCTCGCTCATGCCGTAGCCGTTGCTGAGAGGATAACCGAGACCGTTTATGAGCCGCAGGGCGGAATCCTTAATATAGCTTCCGCCGCTTATGCAGAATCTCACGCTGTCGCCGAACAGACGCGAGGTAACGTCTTTCATGATGCGTCTTGATAGCCATGCGCCGAGGGTGGGGGCGATGTTCTGCAGCGCCGTGCAGAATTTGACTCCGCGCATAAGCGTTTTTTCTTTACCCTCAGATGCAGCCTGCCTCATTATCTGCTTTTCCACCGTGTGCCACAGCATAGGCACGGCAAACACGTGCGTCACGTTGTGGGCGCGGCAGGTATTTACTATCGTGTCGGCGGAATAGTCTTTCATAAACACGAGGGTGCGCGCAAAAAACGTGAACCAGAAGTATACGGCGACAAGGCCGAATATGTGATAAAACGGCAGAAACGCCAGCTGTTTCAGGCTGCCCTTATAGTGCTTTGATATCTGCTCGGAGGATTTGAGGATATCCTCGGTGTTTAGTATCTGACGGCTCATTTCGCTGCCGGTATAGAAGCAGACGACCTCTCTCAGCGTTGTTGCCGAGGTGGAAAGCGCGATTTCGTTTTCAAACTCACCGCCGAAAGGCTCCTCCGACGAAAGAGTGTCTATGTTTATATTTTCGCACGAAAGGCGGGTCTCGCCTCTCGTTACTGTATATTTTATATTCAGTGTGTCCGCAATGCCCTGCGAAAGCGCCGCGGGATGGCGGCAGTTTACAAGATATGGCTTGTTGCCGCTGCGAAGTATCGCCCAGAACGCCACTATCCACTCGACGCAGTTTTCCATTTCCAGCGCCACATATTCATGGGTCGCACCGATGCGGCTGTGCAGCGCGGACGACGCGGACTCTATCATTTTCTCAACTTCGCCGTATGTGTACCGACGGATACCGAAACCGTCCTCGGTCTCGCACAGCACATTATCCTTAAGGCGGAACATTATACTATATATAGCTTCGAAATCGCACGCCGACTCTTCAAGCATTCTGCAGTTTTTGTCAACGAGCTGTCTGAGTTCCTTTTTCATACATTTCTCCGATGTATTGTCAATATTCTGTCAATTTGTCCTCATATAATTATATAAGCGGCGGCAAATAAAGTCAATAGTCAAATATTGCACGTAATTTTCGACCCGCGGCGGCTAAAACGCCGATATGCGGGAAATAATATGCTCAAAGAACATTTTTTGAAGCTGCGGAGGTACCGCTTTGAACAGCGAAGACAAGAAAATATACGAAAAATACGCAAACGGCCGCGCCGAGAGATCGCCGTGCGCGAAAAACTGCATAAAGGCATTTCTCATAGGCGGCGCCATATGCTGCGCGGCGCAGGGACTGAAGGCGCTTTATCAGCTGTTTTTCAGCGAAAAGGACGCGGGCAGCATGGTGTCGGTAACGCTAATATTTATAACCGCCCTGCTTACGGGCATCGGAGTTTTCGACAATATCGCGAAGCACGCGGGCGCGGGCACACTGGTGCCCATAACGGGATTTGCAAATGCCGTTGCCTCCTGCGCCCTCGACGCGCGCGGCGAGGGCTTTATCCTCGGCGTAGGCGCAAAGATATTCACCATTGCCGGCCCCGTTATTCTCTACGGAACCGCGGCGGGCGCGCTTTACGGTGTTATATACCGCATATGCCGCATATTCTTCTGAGCGCTGGTCACTGACCCGACGCTTGCCGACTTGCGGCGCGGCGCCGCCGTGCCGCCACGCCGCAATATACGTTTTCTGAAAGGAAATACAGCTTTGAGAGCACCTATAAAACCGGCGCGTCCGGTATATCTTTTATCAACGGCGTCCGTCGCCGGATGGGACGAGGGACAAGGTCCCATCGGCGGCGAGTTTGACATACTGGGAGACAAAACGGACACATTCGGCTGCGACACATGGGAGAAGGCCGAAAGCGAAATGCAGCGTCTCGCCCTGTCCGAGGCGCTTTCCTACGGGCTTCTGCGGGATACGGACCTTGACATGATATTCGCGGGCGATCTTCTCAATCAGTGCGTCGGCTCAAGCTACGGACTGTCCGAGTTCAACACTCCGTTTCTGGGACTGTACGGTGCCTGCTCCACCGCGGCGGAGGGCATAATGCTTGCCTCTCTAATGTGCGGGGCATACGCGAAATGCGCTGCGGCGGTCACATCGTCACACAACGCTTCCGCAGAGCGGCAGTTCCGCTTTCCCCTTGAATACGGCGGTCAGCGCACACCCACATCCCAGTGGACGGTGACGGGGGCGGGGGCGTTTGTACTGTGCAGCGACGCGGAAATGCTGCGCCGCGCCGAAATCTGCGGCAATGTCATCGAAATTGCCGAGGTGATGCCGGGCATCGTGTGCGACGCGGGGGTTCGCGACGCAAACAATATGGGCGCCGCAATGGCGCCCGCAGCCGCAGATACCGTATGCGCCTATTTCGAAAGCGGCGCCAAGATCCCGGACATTCTTCTGACAGGGGATCTCGGCTATGAGGGCACGCAGATACTCCGCGACCTGTGCTCGGCGCGCGGGCACGATATATCGAAAATCCACAGCGACTGCGGACTTATAATTTTCGACAGAGAAACGCAGGACAAGCACGCGGGCGGAAGCGGCTGCGGCTGCAGCGCCGCCGTGCTTTCAGCAAACATTCTGCGGGCAATGCGGCGCGGCACTCTGCGCGACGTGGTATTTGTGGGAACGGGAGCGCTTATGAACACCATGAGCATTCAGCAGGGGCAGTCCATCCCGGGTATAGGTCACCTTGTCCGCTTCACCGCAGGGAAAGGGACGGATATGTAAAATGGATACCTTCATGCAATATGTATGGGCGTTTGTGATCGGCGGAGCGTTTTGCGCGGTCGCGCAGATACTCATAGACAAAACAAAGCTTACCCCCGCGCGCATACTTGTATCGTACGTTGTGGCGGGCGTGGTGCTCGGCGGCTGCGGCGTTTATAAATATATAGTGGATTTCGCGGGCGCGGGCGCCACAACGCCGCTTTGCGGTTTCGGCTATCTCATAGCAGAGGGCGTGCGGCGCGACGTTGACAAAAAAGGACTGCTCGGCGCACTGACGGGCGGCCTCGGCGCGGCAGCCGCGGGCATTGCCGCGGCTCTCGTGTTCGGTCTTCTCGCCGCCGTGTTTTTCAGAAACAAAAGAAAGAAATAACCCACGCAAAAGCGGGGTATGCCTTGTGGCATACCCCGCTTTATTGTCAGCCGTGAAGCTGACTGTCACAGACGCGTGAGCTGATAGATTTCGTAACCTTCTCTGTCGGCAGCAAGCACTATCTTTCTAAGATCGTCGATCTTCTTCGCATCCAAATTTTCAATTTCAGCGAAAGCATCCGCATTTAAGTCAATAAGTGCTTTCTTCAAGTTTTTGCGATATGATATCTTAATAATCTCTTTGTCTTTTACTATAAGATAAGAATCATTAACTGTTTTTTCGTTTCTCTGCATAGCTGTTCCTCCTGATAAATTAATTTTTGGTTCGTTTTTCGGCTGCAGATGTTTTGCCCTTTATCGTAAATTCAGACTCTTTTATCAATTGCTTTCACGTCGATTACGCCCGCAAGCGTTTTTCTGAGCAGCAGGCAGTCCGCAGGCGTTACCGTACCATCGCCGTCCATGTCGGCAGCAGTCATATCAAGCTCAATACCTACCGGAACATCCGCGACATAGCGTCTCATGTAAAGCAGGTCCTTAGCGTCAAGAATACCGTCTCCGTTTACATCACCGGATATCTGTGCCAAAACTAAAGTAAACGTTTCGGGGTTAGCCCAGCCGCAGTCATATTTGTATGTAACCACAGACACGCCCTTATCCAATGTAAGAATGTTACCTGCGACACTGCCGCCAACCCAATCGCTTGTTTTGCTCACGTCAAAGCTGCCGGGCAATGTCGAAAGATCAAAGGTTTCGTCTTCTGAGACAGAAACCATATATTCGTTGCCGCTGCAGTCACGGTATGCCAACGCTGTGTTGCTGCTATCCAAGGCTGTCAGTCGGTTGTTGCTGCAGTTAAGGTATTCCAACGCAGTGTTGTTGATATCCAAGGCTGTCAGTCGGTTGTTGCCGCAATTAAGCCATTTCAACGCTGTTTTTTTACTTACATCCAGGGCTGTCAGTCGGTTGCTGTAGCAGAAAAGGTATGTCAACGCTGTGTTGCTGCTTACATCCAAGGCTGTCAGTTGGTTCCTGCCGCAGTCAAGGTATTTCAACGCAGTATTTTTACTTACATCCAAGGCTGTCAGTTGGTTGTTGCTGCAGTCAAGGTATGTCAACGCCGTAAAATACTCAATTCCTTTAAGGGCACTGATATTCAGATCGCTACAATAAATTGTTCTCACGTTTCCTATCTCAACGCCACTCAGTACATTGTCACCGTCGGTGTCAAACTCTGAAACTACTTCTCTGAATTTCGCATCAGGGAAATTGTTTGAATTGATTTCAACGGAAGCATATGAAGAATATGAAGAAAGCGTAAAAGTTTCAGATTTGCCGAGACCGCAGTCATATTTGTATGTAACCTTAGATACGCCATTATCCAATGTAAGAATGTTACCTGCGACACTGCCTCCAACCCAATTGCTCGCTTTGTTCATGTCAAAGCTTCCGGGCAATGTCGAAAGATCAAAGGTTTCGTCTTCTGAGACAGAAACCATATATTCGTTACGTATGCAGCCAAAGTATATCAACTTAGTGTTGCTGATATCCAAGGCTGTCAGTTGGTTGTCACTGCAGTTAAGGGATATCAACTTAGTGTTGCTGCTTACATCCAAGGCTGTCAGTTGGTTCATGTAGCAGTCTAGGGATGTCAACGCTGTGTTGCTGCTTACATCCAAGGCTGTCAGTTGGTTGCCGCTGCAGTTAAGGGATTTCAACTCTGTATTCTTGCTTACATCCAAGGCTGTCAGTTGGTTGCTGTAGCAGTTAAGGTATGTCAACGCTGTGTTTTTACTTACATCCAAGGCTGTCAGTTGGTTCATGTAGCAGTCAAGGGATATCAACTTAGTGTTGCTGCTTACATCCAGGGCTGTCAGTTGGTTGCTGTAGCAGTTAAGGTATGTCAACGCTGTGTGGCTGCTTACATCCAAGGCTGTCAGTTGGTTGCCGCTGCAGTTAAGGGATTTCAACTCTGTATTCTTGCTTACATCCAAGGCTGTCAGTTGGTTGCTGTAGCAGTTAAGGTATGTCAACGCTGTGTTTTTACTTACATCCAAGGCTGTCAGTTGGTTTCTGCCGCAATCAAGGTGTGTCAACGCTGTGTTACTGCTTACATCCAAAACTGTCAGTCGGTTCTGGCGGCAGTCAAGGGATGTCAACGCTGTGTTACTGCTTACATCCAAAACTGTCAGTCGGTTCTGGCGGCAG
>CAUGPT010000004.1:0-87963 GCA_959601495.1 uncultured Eubacteriales bacterium | reverse complement strand
GCGGGCGACAGCTCGACCGCTTTTGCTCCAGTGGTCGGGGATGTGTGAAGGGGCTACTTACGGAAAAGTAGTCCCTTCACGTCTTTCTTACTTAAGTTCGGCAAGCTGACATCAAAGTTTGAAATGCTTTGCCAATTCCGAAAGTTTAAAGCTGCCCGCTACCGGAGAAGCAGTCCCTTCACGTTTTTCCGGCTTGCGTTCGATAAGCTGACAGTAAAGTTTAAAGTGCTTAGCAAAGAAACTTAAAATACGCAGTTTCAATATTTCGGTGAGGAGACGGCAAAAACAATTTGAGTAAAAGACAAAAACCAAGTCTGCCATGCGGCAGCCTTGGTTTTTTACATATCGCATTCTTCGATGCGGCACTGATCCGTGTCGCACTCATCGGCGAGGTTTATGACCTGAAGCCCGTTTTTCAGAGCATATTTTACTGTATATACGCTCCCTCCGCGCGTGTGTTTGCAATACGCGACGCAAACGCTTGAGTTATCCGCCATCCAGCGGTTGCGCCTGTGCATACAGTCGCTTGTATAAAAATCCTCAGCATACACAACGCCGTCGGCGCTGCCGAGAATTTTTTTATACCGTTTGACGCTCTCCGTATCGTTCCATTTCACGGTCTGATCCCTGCAAGGCAGGGCGAGTATAAGGCGAAGGTCGGCTCCGCGCTCTTTCAGTCCCAAAACGCACTCCGCCGCGTCCGTATCGAAACCGACGGCACCTCCGCAGATGAATGTATCGTATCCGTCCGCCGCAAGCTGTGTTACCGTGCTGTACAGCTTCGGCATAAGGTCTGCCGAGTCCTTGCGGCTTATAATGCGATGCCCCGTAAAGCACACGCTTTTTTCCCTGTCACATGTCGGCTCACTGTTCACAGCGCAGCCCCCTTCTCTTATCAAAAGCCCTGTCCCGGGCTTTTTCGGCATTGCGGTCTCGCTTTTTTCGGGCTCCGCTTTACTCCGATTTATTTAAGCTTCTGCTGTCTCTGCCAGACGTTCATCACAAGGCTGTGAGGCAGGGTCTTCGCAAGCACTCCCTGGGCTATCGCCACGAAACCGAAGCGGCTGATGTCGCGTCCGCGCAGAGCGTCGCGCCATGCCCTGTTAACTATCTGCTCGGGCTCGTACATCGCCGTGTACTTTTTGACGATGTCGTCAGCGTCCCCCTTTTTGGCTCTGTTGAAAAACTCGGTTTTTGTCCAGAACGGGCAGACCGCCGTAACCGTGATACCCGATTTGCGCACCTCCCTTGCGAGCGCTCTCGAAAAGCTCAGAACGAATGCTTTTGTGGCGGCATAGACGTTTATGTACGGTATAGGCTGGTATGCGGCGACGGATGCAATATTTATGATCCTTGCGCCGCTCTTCATAGAAGGCAGGGTGAGCTGGCACATCGCCATGACTGCCTCGCAGTTAAGATCTACCATATTCAGGTTATCCGAAAGCGGGACATCCACGGTCGCGGCAAACTTGCCGAAGCCGCTGCAGTTTATAAGCAACGCCACGTCGGGATCTTCTTCTTTCAGAAGAGAATCGTATTTTGCAAAGCTTTCTCTGTCGGAAAGGTCCAGAGCAACGGGACGGACGGGAAATTTGAGCGTTTCCTTCAGCGCCTCAAGACGGTCGAGCCTGCGGGCTATGACCCACACCTCGTCAAAGCTGCCTGCGCGCTCCAGTGTTTCGGCAAAGCGCTTGCCGATACCGCTTGAAGCACCTGTCACAACGGCAATCCTTTTTCTTTCCATTTTTTGTGTCCTCCCTATGCTGCGCAACTGTAATTTTCTGACACAATTATAGCAGTATCCGCCCGGTTTGTCAACACGCGCCGCCCGCAAAAGAGATGCGCCGCATAGAATGAAACGGGGAGAACTTATGCTGCGCTCTGCATTATAATGATTCTGCCCCGAAAGAAAAAAAGAAAGGAATACGAAAGCAAATGACATGGGAAATAGTGGTCGGCCTCATTGCGCTTATCAGCGCGGGAATTGCCATCGGCAGGATCATATACGGGCTGTCCGTAACGCTTACAAAGCTGAACTGCTCGGTTGAGATACTGAATTCAACGCTTGCCTCATTTGCAAGCGACAATGACCGTGAGCACGAGGAGATGTACGGCGGGCTTGCCGAGCTCTGGGATAAGATAGCGGAGCTCGAAAACGGTCTTGACGGCTGCCCGTACGCCGAAAAGTACAAAGAGAGCGCCGACCGAAAAAGCGGCGCAAAAGAAATTTCAAAGGAGCTGAAAGAATGAAAAAGTGGAGCGAATGTATAAAGCGCGCGCTCAGGACGTTTATTGAGGCGGCAGCGGCATATCTTGCCGCGCACATTGTACTTGCGGTATCGACGGGCGGCGAGGATCTTTCGGTCATGCGCACGGCACTTATGGGTCTTGCGGTCTCATCCGTCGCCGCGGGACTTGCCGCGGTTCTCAATATGCCAAAAAAAGCGGCGGAAGCCGAGGATGCCGCGGCGGGCGGCGCCGCAGTGAGCGGCGGCACGGCGGGCGGCGGCACGGCGGACGCGGGTCTCGTTGAACCCGACGCTGCGGGCGGTGTTTCCGACGCTGCGATAGGCACGAAGGAAAGTGAGAGCGCGGGAGGCGGACAGAGTGCAAAAAGCGACCTCCCGGATGCCGAATACGGCGCCGACAAGGGCGCGACCCGAACCGAGCCCGAAACCGAGCACGACACCGGCACAGCTGGCCTCGGCGGTGCGACCCGTACCGTGCCCGAAGCCGACATTGCTGACCTCAGCGGCGAGCACGGCACCGCGGTCGGCGAAAACATGGCCGACGGCGCCGAAAACAAAGGAATTTTATAAATTTTTTCTGCAAAACTATTGCATTTGCCTGTCTTGTGTGATATATTATTTATGATGTAATAGTAAGTAGTAAACGGAGAGTGGGTTCTGCCCACTCTCTGTTTTATGAAAAGCAAGTATTCTTCTGTAAAGAAAGGCAGAATAATGGAAAAGCAGAAAAAGAACACGGCAGGCACTGTTCGCTCTATCGTTGAGCCTATCATTGCCGGGCTGGGATATATGCTTTGGGACGTTGAATACGTCAAAGAAGGCGCCGATATGATACTGCGCATTACCATCGACAGTCCCGAGGGCATCGGCATTGAGGACTGCGAAAAGGTCTCCCGCGCGATAGACCCCGCGATCGACGAAGCGGATCCCATCGAGGATTCTTACCGGCTGGAGGTCTCCTCCCCCGGAGTTGAGCGCATTCTTACCCGCCCTGAGCACTTTGAAGCATGCCTGGGCGAGAAGGTCGAAGTCCGTCTGTATGCGCCCCTTTACGGCAGAAAGCAGCTGACGGGCATACTCAAGTCTGCGGACGCCGATAAAATAACCGTTGAAGAGGACGGCGGCGAGACAGCGATCCCCCGCGACGCGGTCGCAAAGGTATCTACCGTATTTGAATGGTAATAACACAATCAATATATACTGAGAAAGGCTGGAAACTGTAATGAACACGGAATTTTTCAACGCCCTTGACCTTCTGGAGCAGACCAAGGGCATACCGAAGGATTACATGATCGAAAAAGTAGAGGCGGCGCTTATAAGCGCCTTCAAGAAAGAATACGGCAAGGCAAATGTGCGCGTTGTCATAGACCCCGAGAAAAAAGACGTTCGGGTATATGAGTGCAAGGAGATCGTTGAGAACGTTGAAGACCCCGAAACGCAGATCTCCCTTGAGGACGCAAAGGCTCACAACAGACGCAGCACCGTAGGCGGCGTTCTTGAGACCGAAGTAAAGACAAAGGCGTTCGGCAGACTCAGCGCCCAGACCGCAAAGCAGGTCATCATCCAGGGCATCCGTGAGGCCGAGCGCAGCAGCATGATCAGAGAATACGAGAAAAAGCGCGAAGAGGTCATCACAGCCGTCGTTACAAAAACCGCCGACTCCTCCGGAGACATCGTTATCGACACCGGCACAAGCGAAGCGGTGCTCAGCGCTTCCGAGCAGATACCCGGCGAGACATTTGAGGTGGGCGATCACATCAAGGTGTTCGTAACCGAAGTTCGCCGCGACAGCCAGTCAGGTCCCATGGTAACGCTTTCGAGAACGCATCCGAACTTCGTAAAGCGCCTGTTCGAGACCGAGATCCCCGAGATCGAGGACGGTATCGTCCTTATCCACAGCGTCGCAAGAGAAGCGGGCAGCCGCTCCAAGATCGCCGTGTACTCCAGAGACGAAAACGTTGACCCCGTAGGCGCCTGCATAGGTGAAAGAGGCCGCCGTATCGCCGACATCGTTGACGAGCTGCGCGGAGAAAAGATCGACGTTATCGAATATTCCGACATCCCCGAGGACTTCGTTGCGGCAGCACTTTCACCCGCCGAGGTCATCGATGTTGAAATGGAAAGCGAGAGAAGCGCGATCGTAACGGTCGCCGGAGATCAGCTTTCACTTGCCATCGGCAAGGAGGGACAGAACGCCCGCCTTGCGGCAAGACTCACCGGCTGCAAAATAGATATCAAAGGCAGATAAAGAAAAAAGCGCGCAAAAAGCCGCAGATAACCTGCCAAGGCTTTAGTGCGCAGGAGGTACGCCATGTCCCCGAAAAATGCGAAACCGAGAAAAATTCCGCTGCGCCGATGCACGGGCTGCGGCGAATCTTTTCCCAAAAAAGAGCTTATCAGAATAGTGCGAAGCCCGGAGGGCACGGTGTCGCTTGACTTTACCGGCAAAGCGGGAGGCCGCGGAGCATACATCTGCAAAAAGGCAGCCTGCTTCAGAAAGGCAAGAAAGCAGAACCGCATAAAGTCCGCTCTCGAGGTCGAAATTCCGGAAAGCGTTCTTCAGGCGCTTGAGGAAGAAATAGAGCTCTGCGAAAAAGAAGAGAGCGAAAAAGATGAACACTGACAAGATACTAAAGTATGTTTCCCTTGCCGCCGCTGGCAGAAACGCCGTTTTCGGCACCGATCAGGTGCTGTCGGCGATACGCCGCAGGCAAAGCGGAATATGCGTGCTTCTCTCCGCCGACGCTTCCGAGCGCACCGCAAAACAGATAAAAGACAAATGCGCATTTTATAATGTTCCGCTTATCGCGCTGTGCGTCGATATGGAAACTCTGGCAAAACGCTGCGGCAAAATTTCACCCGCGGCAACGGCTGCGGTAACACTGCCGTCGCTGGCAAGAGAAATTATCAAAAATGCCGAAGACTAATTAATGATCATTCAGTAATCTGACAGGAAAGGATCCCCGCCAAAGGGGAACAGGTACAACAATATGGCACAAGCCCCGATGTTCCGTATTAACCAGCTTGCAAAGGACCTGGACATTAAAACAAAGGATATCATCACAAAGCTTGAGGAGGAGGGTCTCGGAACGAAAAAGACCATGACTCTTCTTGAGCCCGATGAATTCAACATGTTCTTTGACGCTTTTACAAAGGAGAACCAGATAACCGATATTGACGGCTATCTGCACGGCAAGACACGGATCCCCACTGTCAGACCCTCAAAAGCAGCGGCAATAGCTGCCGAGAGAAAGGCTGAACGCGAGAGAGCCGAGGCTGCCGCAAAAGCAAAGGCTGAGGCTGAGGCAAAAGCAAAGGCTGAAGCCGAGGCAAAGGCCAAGGCAGAAGCCGAGGCAAAGGCAGAGGCTGAGGCAAGAGCCGCGGCAAAGGACGCTGCCCTTCTGAAGGCCGCAGCTGCCGCACGCGCACGCGCGCAGGCGGAGGAAAAAGCAAAAGCCGAGGGCGCTGAGCGCGCAAAGCAGAGAGAACAGAGAGCGGGAGAAAACAAAGCCCGCACCGACGCTGCCCGTGCCGAGTTCAGCCGCCGCAATCAGCCCGCGGCATCGGGCGCGGCGCAGAGCACAAAACCCGCCGCAGCCGCATCCCCCGCAAAAGAGCAGTCGCGCCCCGCAGATGTCAAAAAGGCTCAGCAGAGCGTAAAGGGCCGTATACAGCAGGCTTACGAACAGAAAGCATCGCAGGTCCAGGGGCAGGACCGCAGCTTTACTCCCGACCAGAGCACCATGGGCAAAAAGAAGCCTCAGGCTCAAGGCAACGAGCGCAAACGTACCGGAGCTACCCGCGTTGTGGACACAAGATCCGCATCGGTGGATCTCTCCAAGTACGACGAGCGTCTTGATAACTTTGTAACCGATAACAGAGCAGAAAACGCTTCCAACAAGCAGAAGCTCAAAAAACAGAATACAAATATGCGCTCCTCCAAGGGACGCAACAAGGAAAGCGCCGCTATGGAGCGCCTGCGCAAGCAGGAAGCCATGAAAGCAAAGCAGCAGCCGCTCAAGGTCTCCATCCCCGATGAGATCTCCGTCGGCGAGCTTGCAAGCAGACTGAAGGTTACGGCTGCAGAGGTCGTAAAGCGCCTTATGCTTATGGGCATGATGGTGACCGTCAACCAGATCATCGACTACGATACCGCATACCTCATCGCAGACGAGCTGGGCGCTGTCGTTTCCAAGGAAGTTGTCGTTACCATTGAGGAAAAGCTGTTCAACGAGAACGAAGACAAAGAAGAAAACCTCAAAGAGCGTCCGCCCGTTGTGTGCGTTATGGGTCACGTTGACCACGGTAAAACTTCCCTTCTGGACGCTATCCGCCACACAAACGTTACCAAAGGCGAGGCGGGCGGTATAACTCAGCATATCGGCGCGTACACCGTCAACATCGACGGACGTGACATAACGTTCCTCGACACCCCCGGACACGAGGCGTTCACCGCCATGAGAGCAAGAGGCGCGCAGGCAACGGATATAGCTATCCTTGTTGTCGCGGCAGACGACGGCATCATGCCTCAGACAGTTGAGGCTATCAACCACGCAAAGGCTGCGGGAGTGGAAATTATCGTTGCCATCAACAAAATGGATAAGCCCGGCGCAAACCCCGACGCGGTCAAAACAGAGCTCACCAACTACGACCTTGTTCCCGAGGAATGGGGCGGCGACGTTATGTGTGTGCCTGTTTCCGCGATCACCGGTCAGGGCATAAAAGAGCTTCTTGAGAACATCCTGCTCATCGCGGATGTTAAGGAATACAAAGCCAACCCCGACAGACGCGCGAAAGGTATCGTCATTGAGGCAAGACTTGATAAGGGCCGCGGCCCCGTTGCGACCGTGCTTGTACAGAACGGTACTCTCCACAGCGGAGATATCGTGATCGCCGGCACCGCCGTAGGCCGTGTCCGCGCAATGACGGACGATAAGGGCAAGACCCTTAAGACCGCAGGTCCCTCCGTACCCGTTGAGATCATCGGTCTCGCGGAAGTTCCTCTCGCGGGCGACGAATTCAACGCCGTTGAGGACGAAAGAATGGCGCGCACCCTTGCGGAGCAGCGCCGCGCAAAGGCAAAGGAAGAAGAATTCCGCGCAAACGCGAAAGTCAATCTGGACGACCTGTTCGCTCAGATCAAAGAGGGCGTGCAGGAGCTCAATATCATCGTCAAGGCAGACGTCGGCGGCAGTGCAGAGGCAGTCAAGCAGTCGCTTGAAAAGATCTCCAACGACGAAGTCCGTGTACGCGTTATCCACTCCGCAGTCGGCGGCATAACCGAGGGCGACGTAATGCTCGCCGCCGCATCCAACGCAATTATAGTCGGCTTCAACGTCCGTCCCGACAAGGGCGCCATAGACTCCGCGGAGCGCCAGGGCGTTGACATCCGCACATACCGCATCATTTACGAGTGCATCGAAGAGATCACCGCCGCAATGAAGGGTATGCTTGCTCCCGAATTCGTGGAGAAGCTGCTCGGTCACGCGCAGGTCCGCCAGACCATACACGTGCCCAACGTCGGAACCATCGCAGGCTCCTATGTGCAGGACGGCACCATAACCAGAAACGCGCAGATACGCGTTGTACGCGACGGTGTCGTGGTATTTGAGGACAAAATATCCTCTCTGCGCCGCTTCAAGGACGACGTCAAGGAAGTTCAGCAGGGCTACGAATGCGGTATCGGACTTGAAAAGTTCAACGATATCAAAGAGGGCGATATACTCGAAGCATTTGTAATGGAAGAGGTTGCCCGCTGAGTAATGAAGCGATAACCGAATAAAAAAGCCGCCTTCGGCGGCTTTTTTATTTGAGCTTTCAGACGGGGAGCGCATCGGCGAAGCGCTGAAAAACGGTGCATATGATGAGAAGACCAACACAATATATCTGCGCGCTGATGCAACATACAACGCAACCGATGTGCGCGGAATTCTCGGTCACACACTCGCGCATGAGGTCACGCACTCCATAAAGACGTGGAGCGAAGCTGATTACAACGTACTGACAGACTACATCCGCGATGCTTTGGAGGCTGATTTTGACGCGCTTGTTAAGGAAAAAATGGACAAGCTCGGCATGAGCTATGCCATGGCATCCGATGAGGTCATTGCGGACGGCTGCGAAATGCTGCTTCGTGACAGCAAGGCACTTGAAAAGCTTGCCACGGAAAATGCAAGCCTGTTTGTAAAGGTAGTCACGAAGGTACGGGAATTTATCGCAAATCTTCGCAAGGCACAGACGGATATGTACGACGGCAACGAGGAGCTGCACGATGCGGCGCTGAAGCTCAGAGAAGCGCTCAAGAGCCTTGAGGAGGTACAGGAGGTATTCGACAACGCTCTTGAGAATTCCATACGGAATATGAGGGACGCTCTCGCCGAGGCGGAGAATGCGAAGACGAGAGAAAATCTTGATGTTCTCGAAAAGCAGGCGGAGAAAGAGGGGCTGCAGCTGTCGGAAGAAACAACTTTTGATAATTCCTCGACACAGAAAAAAATTTATGATATAATCAAATCAGGAACGGAGGATGAAGATGGAAAATCATTCGATCAAAGATTTAGAGACGTACAAAAAGCTTGTAGAGAAATGTCTCAGAGAGATGCCCTCGCTTTCAGAAGTGGCAGTGCCTCGCTTGATGAAAGAGTACGAGCCGGACTTCAAGTTCTTTTTCGAAGACGAGTGCGAACCGGCAGTAGCAGCAATCGGTATGGTAATGAATTTAATCTGACATCCAGAGACGGAAACAAATTCAAGGTCGTTATTGTCGACGCGACTACCTTTCACGATATTTTTGGGATATGCAGATGTTTTCTCAAAAACGGAGAACTTGTAGACCTGCACGGCATAAAAACAACTGCCGATTCCATAGGATATGAGGATATGACGAACTACATCACCGACGACGGTATGAGCGGCTTTGCCATTACTAAAGACGGTGACATTGTAAGTGTTTATAACCTCGGAACACAAAGAGGATTTCTCAGTGCAATAGCGCCTGTTGTGAAAGAACGCACAAGTACCCTTGACTGCTATATGTCGCCGAATCAGCCGTTGCATAAGTTTTATGAGAAGTACTTGGGTTTCAAAATCGCGTCGGTCATGGATTATAACATGGAATACGACCATGACAACATAGCAAAGAATCATCAGAATCCGCAAATAGCGTTCATGGTGAATTCCGACAGCGATGTGCAGACTCGTCATTTCTCAAAGGACGACTACGACGGTGCGAAGAGCTATCAGCTTGAGCAGGCTTCGGATGTGCAGTTCTCCGAGGAGACCGAAACATCAAGGGATACTCTTGTTTCGGACATGGAAGCTGTTGCCGAAACGGATGAGAAAAAAAGGCTGCCGTGCGGCAGCCTTTTTGCTTTCTTTATTTGATAGTCTGAAACCTATCCTGCCCGGTTTTTTCGGGTCGGGGTATGGGGTGAAGCCCCATATATATCGGTCGGGGTGCGGGGCGCGGAGCCCCGCAAATATAATAAATCAATAATTCAGATGCTTTTTGACTCTGAGCCTTGTCATAGCCCTTGCAAGGGCAGCCTGGCTCTCCTTATACTCAATGATGCTCAGCTTCTGCCGCATGGCTTCCGCAGCGCGCTGACGCGTCTCCTCGGCGCGTGCCTCGTCTATATCCTCGGGCCACTCGCACGCCTGCACGAATATAAGCGTCTCATCCGGTCTGACCTCCACAAAGCCCTGAGAAGCAAAAGCGCTTCTCCACCCTTCTTCGGTCTTTATTCGCATCTCGCCTATCTCAAGCGCGGCAAGCATCGGCTCGTGATCTCTGAGAATGGTCATCTCACCGTCGTCAAGTACGATCGTAACCGCTTCAACGTCGCCGCTGTAAAATTCTCTTTTCGGCGTCAGCACTTCAAGCTTGAAAGTGTTCAATGCGCCACTCTCCTTTCCGGCACGGCATCAGACCGTTTTTGCCTTTTCTCTTGCCTCGTCGATATCGCCCACATTGAGGAACGCCGCCTCGGGAATATCGTCCGCCTTGCCGTCAATGATCTGTCTGAAGCTTTCAACCGTGTCCCCGACAGGCACGAATTTGCCCTCCTGACCCGTAAACGCCTTTGCAACGCTCATTGGCTGGGACAAAAAGTTTCTGATCTTGCGCGCACGGTAGACAGTAAGCTTATCCTGCGCGGAAAGCTCATCCATACCGAGTATGGCGATTATATCCTTAAGCTCCGCATAGCGCTGCAGGCACTCCTGCACGGCGTGAGCTACACGGTAATGCTCAGCGCCCACAATATCGGGCTCAAGCATACGGCTTGCGCTGGCAAGCGGGTCGACTGCGGGATATATACCAAGCTCCGCAATGCTTCTCGAAAGCACCGTAGTTGCGTCAAGATGAGTAAAAATTGTAGCGGGCGCAGGGTCGGTAAGGTCGTCCGCGGGCACATATATAGCCTGCACTGACGTTATAGAGCCCTTGTCCGTTGACGCAATGCGCTCTTCCAGATCGCCGAGCTCGTTTGCAAGCGTCGGCTGATATCCGACCGCGGAGGGCAGTCTGCCCAGAAGTGCGGAAACTTCACTGCCCGCCTGCACGAAACGGTATATGTTATCTATAAACAAAAGCACGTCCTGACGTTTTTCGTCTCTCAGATACTCCGCCATGGTAAGCCCGGTCAGCGCAACGCGCATACGCGAGCCGGAGGGCTCGTTCATCTGACCGAAAGCCAGAATAGCCTTATTGATTACGCCGCTGTCGCGCATATCCTCAATAAGCTCGTTGCCTTCCCTGCTTCGCTC
The DNA here is from genome assembly GCA_959601495.1 of uncultured Eubacteriales bacterium. Lineage (GTDB taxonomy): Bacteria > Bacillota > Clostridia > Oscillospirales > CAG-272 > Avispirillum. The sequence continues at coordinate 76,948 of CAUGPT010000004.1, read as the reverse complement.
GCCTACTCCGGTGAACACGGAATATCCGCCGTGATTAGTGGCAACATTGTGTATCATTTCCATGATAAGCACTGTCTTGCCGACGCCTGCGCCGCCGAAAAGTCCTATTTTACCGCCCTTGGCATAAGGCGCAAGCAAGTCTATGACCTTAATTCCCGTTTCAAGCAGCTCGCTTACGGGCTTCTGCTCGCTGAGCGCCGGAGGCTGACGGTGTATGGACATATATTTGTCCGTCTTTATCTCGTCCCCGCCGTCGATGGGGCGGCCGAGAACGTCCACTACTCTGCCGATGACTGCGTCCCCTACGGGAACCTTTATGGGTTCGCCGTCGCTGACGCAGTCGGTGCCGCACATCAGTCCGTCGGTGGACTCAAGCGCGATGCAGCGCACGGTATTTTCCGACACCTGCGCCGCCACCTCCATGTGATGTCCCGTTTCGGGGCAGGTCACAAGAGAGTTTACGGACGGCATTCTGCCGTCGGTTATCCGTACATCCAGCACAGAGCCGCGGATCTTTATTATTGTACCCTTGGAAATCTCGCTCATGGTTTTCCTTTCCGCATGGCAAACCGAGTATGATCAGTTGCCGTCGCTGACCGTTCCGGTGGTGGCGGCAATTTCTATGATCTCGTTTGTAATGTCAAGCTGTCTTGTTCTGTTATACTCGCTGCGCAGCGCAGAGAGCATTTCGTCCGCATTGGAGGTCGAAGTCTGCATGGCGTTCATACGCGCCGCGTATTCGCCCGTGGACGACTGTACAAGCATGTTGAAAATAAGCGCTATAAGATACTGCGGCACAAGATTTGCGAAAACCGCCTTCGGCGACGGCTCGAAATTCATATGTGTTCTCTCGCTGTACTCAACGCCGACATCCTCGTAGTCCTCAAGCTCAATGGGCAGAAGCTGCATGATATCAGCCGTCTGCACCGCCGAATTGCGGTACCTGGTATATACCATGTATATTTCATCCGCTCTGCCGCTGTCGTATTCTTCGATAACGGTCGACGCTATCTGACGCGCGCTGTACAGCGTGGGATCCTGAATAACGCCTCTCCACCGAAAGTCCGGCGGAGTATTGCGGCTCTCCAGAAACTCCTCGCCAACGATGCCGACGGTGCCTATGCGCACGCCGACGCCGCGGCTTTTGAATTTTTCTTCGGCGTCTCTGAATACCGCCTCGGCGTTAAGATTGTATCCGCCGCACATGCCCTTATCGCCCGTTACAAGGATAAGAAGCACATTGCGGCTTTCTTTTCTGCGCCTTATGAAATGATAGCCCGAAAGATCGTCCGTATGCAAAAGAATATCCTTCATAGTAGAGCGCAGACGCGCCATATATTTGACGTTATAGTCTATCTTCTTTATGGTGCTGCGCATCTTTGACGCGGATATGAGGTACATTGCGTTTGTTATCTGCCGCGTCTGTTCAATTGCGCCTATATGACTCTTTATCTCACCGAGGCTGCTCACTGCTCTGCCTCCGAAGTCTTTTTCCACTCTGCCATTTGCGCGCAGAGAGACTTTTCACAGTCCTCGGACATATCTCCGGTTTTTGCGATCTCCGCAAATTCCGCAGACGCCGCTTTTTCCATGTAGTCAAGGAAAGAGGTCTTCGCGCATGACACCTTATCGGGGCTCATGCCGTCGAAAATGCCGTCGCGGTATGCCGCAAGCAGTGCTACCTGCTGTGCCGTAGAATACGGGGACTGTTGTCCCTGCTTCAAAAGCTCGGTAAGGCAGGCACCGCGGTCGAGAATATGCTTTGTGGAAGGATCGGCGTCTGAGCCGAAGCGCGCAAACACAGCCATCTCCTTATACTGGGCAAGCTCTATACGCAGAAGTCCCGAGACCTTGCGCATAGCCTTGAACTGAGCGCTTCTGCCCACGCGGGATACGGAAAGTCCCGTGTTTACCGCAGGGCGGACGCCGCTGTAAAACAGCTCTGTTTCAAGGAATATCTGACCGTCCGTTATGGATATAACGTTTGTGGGGATATACGATGAAATATTGCCGCCCACAGTTTCGATTATAGGCAGTGCCGTGATCGAGCCGCCGCCCATTGCCTCCGAAAGGCAGGCGCTGCGCTCCAGAAGTCTCGAATGGAGGTAGAATACGTCTCCGGGGTACGCCTCACGTCCCGGCGGTCTGTGCAGAAGCAGCGACATTGTTCTGTATGCGACCGCGTGCTTTGAAAGGTCGTCATAAACCACAAGCACGTCGCGCCCGCCGCTCATGAACTCCTCTGCCACGGAGCAAGCCGCGTAGGGAGCAAGATACTGCATTGCAGGCATATCCGATGCCGTTGCAGCCACAACGACCGTATAGTCCATTGCGCCGCAGGATCTGAGCTGCTGCGCCACTTTAGCGATTGTAGAAGCCTTCTGACCGATGGCGCAGTACACGCATATAACGTTTTTGCCGCGCTGGTTTATAATAGTGTCAATGGCGATGGCTGTTTTGCCCGTCTGTCTGTCGCCTATGATAAGCTCACGCTGACCGCGGCCTATGGGTATCATGGAGTCAATGGCAAGTATGCCCGTTTCCATAGGAGTATCAACGGGACGGCGCATGTTTATGGACGGTGCGGGCTTTTCCATGGGCGCGTATTTCTTTGCCTTCAGCGGACGGCCGTCAAGAGGCAGTCCGAGAGGAGATATTATGCGTCCTATGACCTCGTCGGATACCGGCACGTCCACGGGGTGCCCCGTGCCGCCTACCGGATCGCCGACGGAAACGCTTGCGTCATGCGTCAGCAGAACGGCGCCGACGCCGTCCTCGTCAAGGTCCATGGCAATTCCCCATGTATTTTTGCCGAAGCGCAGCAGCTCGCCGTTGCAGCGCCCGGGCAGTCTGTCTACCTTGACAACGCCGTCGGATATGCTTGCAACTCTGCCGCTTGCGTATACCGCCGACATTTCGTCAAAGCTTTCTATACGCTCGTGCAGAAGCTTGTTTATTTCTTCAGTTCTGAGATCCACGTAAATCGTCCTCCTTTCCCGAAAATAATACTGTATTCGGAAAAGAGCCGTGCCGCGCAAGCGCGGCGGCTGTAAAAATAATAATTGCGGGTTTTATTTTTTCATCAGGTACTTTTTCATCCTGGCAAGCCGTGACGAAACGGAGTTATCATAAGTAGTTCCGTCGATCTTCGCGATAAAACCGCCCATGAGATCCTTTTTCACCGCAACGCGGAATGTAAGCTCTTTGCCGAGCATTTTTTCAAAAGACGAGCATATAAGCTTTACCGTTTCCTCGCCGGTGCCCTCCGGTACCTGGAGCAAAGCGTTTTCAGCCATTTTCGCTACCGTCCTTTGCCTTGCCGCATTCCTCAGCGAAAAACTCCTCGGCAAGACGCTTGTTGTCGTCGTCGCAAAGATTTCTGCCGATGACTTTCGTCGCGATTGACAGAGACAGGTCAACAACGCTGTCTCTCATATTCTCGCGGGACTCCGACTCTTTCGCTGCAATATTCTTCTTTGCGTCGGATATAAGCTTTTCCGCGTCCTTCTTTGCGCCGGCGACTATCTCGTCCGCCTTGCGCTGCCCTTCGCGCTCGCCGCTCTTTACGGCGTCGGCACGTGCCGCGTCCGTCTCGGAAAGTTTTGCCTCGTACTGCGCGCACATTTCCTTCGCGCGGTTTTCGGCATCCTCTGCCTCCTTTTTCTCCGCGTCTATACCGGCACGGCGCGCGTCAAGAAACTTCTTGACGGGCTTATACGCCAGAAAACGCACGATGACAAAAAGGATGACAATGTTTATGATGTTCATTATAAGATCCATAGGGATCTTTGTAAGATCAAGTCCGCCCACTTGGTTTGCGCCTCCTTATAAAAGATCGTCTCTTCTTATCGGTTTGTCCTTACTTTACCGCAAGGATAAGCGCTACGACGAACGCATAGATAGCGGTGGACTCTGCAAGGGCACAGCCCAGAAGCAGCAGAGTGTTGATCTTACCGGAGGCCTCGGGCTGTCTTGCCGCGGACTCGCACGCCTTGCCTGTTGCAATGCCCATGCCGAGACCTGCGCCGAGAACTGCCAGAATTGCTATACCTGCACCGATTGCTGTCATGTTGTTACCTAACCTTTCTTTTTTTATTCAATGGCTTCGTTGATAAACGTCATTGAAAGTATGATGAAAATGTATATCTGAATTATGGGATGGAACAAGTTGAAATACAGTCCCGCAACGGGAATGACTCCGATACGGTAGCCGCCCAGAACTCCTTTGAGAAGATCCATGACTATCATGCCGCCCAGCATGTTGCCGAAAAGACGGCAGGCAAGCGAAACGGGGACAGCGACGTCGCTTATGATCTTCATGGGGAACATGATGGGGCTTGGCTTGCACATTGAGGCAAGTCTGCCGCCGATACCCTTTTTCCTGATGCCGTAGAAGTTTATCATGAAGAACGTGATAAGACCCATGGCAAACGTTACCGCAATGTCGGAGGTCGGAGCGCGCAGCCCGAACAGCTCACAGCACGCGGCGCCCAGCATGAACAGCGCAAGGGAGAACATATAGGGCGCTATCTCTCCCGAATAATCGCAAAGCGTATCCCTTGCAAACTTTTCGCAGAATTCAACGCACGTTTCGATAACGTTCTGCAGCTTTCCCGGCGAATCCTTGGAAAAGCGGGGGAAGATGAACAGTCTGAACACAAGGCAAAGCAGCGCGATTATCGCCGTTATCACCCACATATACACGCTCGTTTGCGCAACGGACAGACCGAAAATTTCCGTTCTCTCCGAAAACAGATCAAACTCGACCTGTATGCCCTTTGAGCCGCCTATGAGTATATTGAAGATACTGCCGATAAATACCCACGAAAACAGAATTACGAATATGAGCATCCGCTTTTTCGTCTTTTTCCGCTTGGGCGTGGGGTCCTCGGCATACTTTGCCCTTGCTGCGAAAAACAGTATAACGAATGCAACGCTCAAAACGGCGGAGCCGCCTATAAGCGCTATATCAAGTGCATCCAATATATCATCTCCTATCGGTCAACCGTTGTTTTTAATGCTTATGAGCGACGCAAGGCAGGCAGAAACGAATATCCCCGCGCCCAGTCCGCCGCCGAAGGCTATAAGCCCGCCCTTGAAGAAGAGCACCATTATAACGGCGCATGCCGCGTAGACCGCGAGCTTCGCCGCCCCAATAAGCGCTGCCGCCGCGTATACGGCGGAGGTCATTTTCTTGAGAAGCACATACAAAAGCGCTCCCTGTGCGGCACCGATCGCAACACCTGCGGCTGCGAACGCCGCGTAGTACAGTATCCTTTCCGTACGGCTTCCCTCCTCTCGGGCAAGAGTATTATAATCTCTTTACTAAAATAAGTCAAGCATTCGGCAATACCAATTTTTCATAGCAGATATATCAAAAATATATGAGCATTGCCCATACAAACGCCGCCCCTTCCCGTACGGCATGGTATCGGTGGTAGTATGCCCGGAAACGGCACCGCTCATTTACCGTCACTTGCGGTCGATTTTTGTGCGTATTTTGTCCATTGCACTTGAAAACGCATAAAAAGCGGTGTATAATAAATAAAACATAATATAAAGGAGCAAATAAATGAGCACACTTCACGTAATAGATCATCCCATGATCACCCACAAGCTCACAATAATGAGAGAGGCAGATACGGGAGCAAAGGATTTCCGCCAGCTTCTCAACGAGATTTCAATGCTTATGGGCTACGAGATCACAAGAGACCTTCCCATGGAGGACGTAGTCATCGAAACCCCCGTTTCCAAAATGACCGCAAAAAAGGTCTCCGGCAAAAAGCTTGCGATAGTTCCCATTCTTCGTGCGGGTCTCGGCATGGTTGACGGTCTGCTCAGCCTTGTTCCCGTTGCAAAGGTAGGTCACATCGGTCTGTATCGCGATCCCGAGACCCACCTCCCCGTTGAATACTACTGCAAAATGCCGCCCGACATCAACGAGCGCATAGTTATCGTTGTAGACCCCATGCTCGCAACAGGCGGCAGTGCATCCGACGCTATCGCAATGCTCAAAAAGCGCGGCTGCACCAACATAAAGCTCATGTGCCTTGTAGGTGCTCCCGAGGGCGCGCGCAAGGTCATGGAGGATCATCCCGACGTTGATATATACATCGCCGCAATGGATGAAAAGCTCAACGAAAACAAATATATCGTTCCCGGTCTGGGCGACGCGGGCGACAGACTGTTCGGAACAAAATAATCATAAAATAATCATATAGTCTTCGGCACACCGTGCCGACAGATGGGCAGGAGCGTTATTTATGAGTCATGATTTCGACGCGCTCGGCGCTTATGAAAGCGACAGTGAATCTCGCCGTATCGCCGCGCTTGAAGCGGAGATCGCAAGAATGAAAGAGCAGATAGAAAGGCTTGAAAATCAGATCGGTATGCTGGCGGGGCAGACCGCCTATCTCCAGATACAATCATTCCAATGCGACTGTGACAGCGACTATTGAGTTTAAGAACCCGGGAAATAAGAAAATCGGCACTCCGGTGCCGATTTTCAATATACGGACAAAATACAAAAGAAGGAGGGACGGCTCTCTTTGATAAAAAAAGTGCTGAACGAAAACGACGGCGGACAGCGCCTTGACAAATATCTGACAAAAGCGCTTGACGGTATTCCGAAATCCCTCATGTACAAATACATCAGAAAAAAGCGCATCAAAGTAAACGGCAGGCGCGCCAAAGAGGATACGATGCTTTGCACGGGCGATGTTGTTGAAATGTACATTCCCGACGAATTTTCGCGTCCCGCCGACGACGGCGCGTCGGAATATGCCAGAGTAAAGACAGTGCCGGACATAGTATACGAGGACGAAAACATGATCATCGCCGCAAAGCGCCCGGGTATGCTCGCGCATACGGGAGACCGCGGCGAGCACGCTTCGGAAAGCCTCAGCGAGCGGGAAACGCTTATATTCGCCATAAAAGCATATCTTTATAATAAAGGGGAATACTCTCCCGAGAGTGAGGCTTCGTTTGCCCCCGCGCTGTGCAACAGAATAGACAGAAACACGGGCGGGCTTGTGGTAGCGGCAAAGAACGCCGCCGCTCTTCGTGAATTGAACAGGCTTATCCGTGAGGGACTTATTGACAAGCGCTATCTCTGCGCCGTTCACGGACGCCCGGTGCCGCCAAAAGCCACAAAGAAGGCATATCTCAGAAAAGACTCCGTCAGAAAGACCGTCACCGTCACCGAAAAGCGGACCGAGGGCGCAAAGGAGATCGTTACCGAATTTAAAACGCTGAAATATTCAAAGGAGAAGGACCTCTCCCTGCTCGAAGTGCGGCTGCACACGGGACGCACCCATCAGATACGCGCGCACATGGCGTACCTCGGCTACCCCCTTCTGGGCGAGGGAAAATACGCAAAGAACGCCGCCGACAGGCAAATGGGCTATAAATATCAGGCACTGTACTCGTACCGCATAGGCTTCAGAGTACCTGACGGTCCCCTCTCATATCTTGACGGCAGATATTTTGAAGCCGACAGGGGCAAAATAGATTTTCTGAAACTCTTTTAACTAAGCGGAGGCACAATGAAGGATACGGCGGACACAGTCCCCCGCCGCGTCGGCAGCGTCAAGCCGACGGGGGCTTTATACTGCGCGGCATCGGCGCTTTGCGGCGCCGTTTTTGCTGTGCCGCTCACAGAACCGAGGCTTTGGTTTATCGCCTGGTTTTCGCTTGCCCCGCTTTTGTACTCCGAAACGCGTGCCGTTCGCCGCGGCACACATAAATATCTTATTGCGGCATGGCTGCGCGGCATGGCGTTTTTCACCGTATACGGGTTTATGACCTACAGCTGGTTCTGGCAGCTGTACCCACTTGATTTTCTCGGCTACGGCAAAGCGCAGTCCCTCGCCGTAGTTCTTGCGGCGTTTATAGGTCTGCCGACGGTGCAGGGCGCTGTGTCGGCGTTTATATTCGTACTGTCGGCGTTTTTTACAAGACACTCCGACAAAGAAAAACACCCTGTCGCATACTCTCTGTTCGTTTCTTCCCTGTGGGTCTGCGCCGAGTGGCTTCAGAGCCGCACATGGCTCGGCGTTCCGTGGGGCAGGCTTGCCGCAGGACAGACATACTTTGCGCCTGCAATACAGACTGCCTCCCTTTTCGGCTCGTATTTTGTATCATTTCTTATAATAATGTCAAATGCGCTCATATCCGGAGCTCTGCCCGCAAAAGGCTCGGCTAAAAGGGCGCAGCGCGTCTCGGCAGTCATTGCGGCGCTTGTTCTCATATTCAATTTCGGCTTCGGAGCCGTCCGCATTTCAAAAAACGACCTGCACGGCACGGCAGTGCGCTGCGCAGTGCTGCAGGGAAATATTCTTTTCAGCGAAAAATGGTCGCAGACAACTCAAAGCGTGCGCGTGTACACTTCCCTTGCATCTCAGGCTGCAAAGGACGGCGCAGAGCTTATCGTTCTGCCGGAGACCGCGCTGCCCTGCGACATAGCCGCAGAACCGCACAGAAAAAACAGTCTTGAATATATCGCAGAAAAATACAACGCCGATATTCTGTGCGGAGCTTTCCGCAAGGACGGCGAAAAGCTTTATAATTCCGTAATCATGCTGCCCGGGGACGGCTCGGACACGGTCTATGACAAACGCCATCCCGTACCATTCGGCGAGTATATCCCTGCCCGCCGCTTTACCGAAAATCTTATGCCCTCTCTTGTCGGTCTTACGAAAGATACGGAGATAACGGGCGGCTGTGAAACCGCAGTCTTTGATACCGCCGCGGGCAAAGCCGGCAGCCTTATCTGCTTTGACAGCGTTTATGAAAGCCTTTGCCTTGAAAGCGTTCGCGACGGTGCCGAGATCATATGCATATCCACAAACGACAGCTGGTTCGACGGCAGCGCCGCCAAGGAGCAGCACAATTCTCACGCAATACTGCGCGCCGTTGAAAACGGCAGATACGTGCTGCGCAGCGCAAACACGGGCATTTCGTCTGTAATATCCCCGTACGGCAAAACGGTCGCAAAAACCGAGTCGGGCGAGCGCTGCTATGCCGCGGCCGACGCAGAGTATATAGAGGCGCGCACTTTATACGGCACCGTCGGCAACATTGCCGTGCCGCTTTGCGCGCTGTACGCCATGTCGGCATCTCTTGTGCTGATACTTTCCGATCTAAGACGCCGAAAAAGCGATAAAGGAGACCCGCATGACAATTGAAATCACAGAAAAAGAAGCGGGAAAAACCATCCGCGAGCTTTTGCGCGGCGACATGGGATATTCCTCCGGCATGCTGAAAAAGCTGAAATTCACCGAGGGCGGCATAACCGTAAATTCGAAATTTGTAACCGTAAGATATGTGCTGAAATTCGGCGATATCCTGTCTCTTAAGACAGAGGACCGCGAAGAGGATACCTGCCCTTATATGATACCAGTCGACCTTGAGCTGCCCGTGCTGTTCGAGGACGATCACATAACGGCGGTGAACAAGCCTCCGTTTATGCCCGCGCACCCGTCATTCGGCCACAGACTTGACACCGTGGCAAACGCCCTCAGCTTCAGATACAGCGGTGCGCCGTATGTGTTTCGCCCCGTGAACCGCCTTGACAGCGACACGAGCGGAATAATGCTCACGGCGAACTCCCGCCTTGCGGCATCCCTTCTCTACCGTTCCATGATAAGCGGAGAGATAGTGAAAATGTATATAGCCGTTCTGACAAGCGCGCCGAAGGAAGCCGAGGGTACAATAGATATCCCGCTCAGGCGCTGCGACGACAGCATTATAAAAAGGCGCACCTGCACCATCGATGACTTGGGTGCGAAAAGCGCGCTGACATACTATAAAGTGCTTTATGCCGACCCCGAAAGCGGCAGATGCGCCGTTCTCGCTTCCCCCGTAACGGGCAGAACGCACCAGCTCAGAGTGCACTTTGCCGCTCTCGGCTGTCCGCTGTGCGGCGACAGTCTTTACGGCAGTCCGTGCGGCGAGCCGGGCAGACAGGCGCTGCACGCCGCGTACCTTTCGTTTCCCCATCCCGAGTCAAAAGAAAGGATACACCTTTTCGCCCCGCCTCCCGAGGATATAAGATCGCTTATGCCGGACTTTGACAAAGTGCTGTCCGCCTTCGGCGGCAGTACGGAGGATGCCGAAAAATATCTTCTCACTCTGAAAAGCCGTGCTTCTGATAAAAGATAAAAAGGAAAGGAAAAGACACATGAAAAAGCTGCGCCCCGTGCCGCTGTATGCCGTTGTATCGTTTGCGCTTTTCGCCGCGGCGGGCATATGTCATATCATTTTCTATAAAAGCGCCGCTTTTGCCGACGCATTCAACGTAAGCGTCGGACGCGCGGTTCGCTTTGCGCTTGCGAAAATAAGCGGCATTTTCCCTTTTTCCGTTATGGAATTTATGCTGTTTGCCTCTCCCGTTCTTTTGTTCGGGCTTTGCATGATAGTTGCAAAAAGCGTCTCTCGCGGCGGGAGGCACGCAATAAGATGCGTATCCTGCGTGCTTGCCACAGCAGCGCTTGTATATACTCTGTTCGCCGTTGATTTCGCGCCGGGATACCGCGGCACGTCAATGGCGTCGAAAATGTCGCTTTCCGAGCGGGACGTAAGCGTCGAGGAGCTTTACAAAACAGCGCTTTTGATCGGAGAAGAAGTAAACGAAGCGGCAAAAGACGTCAATTTTCCCGCTGACGGCTCAACGAAAATGCCCTTCGGATTTCGTGAAATGTCAGATATCCTCTGCCGCTCATATGACACCGTATGCGGCGAGTACGACTTTATAGACCGCTATGACACGTACGCAAAGCCTCTTGTCATAAGCAAATACATGACATACACTCATCTTTCGGGCATATACGGATTTTTCACGGGAGACGCGAACATCAACACAAACTATCCCGACTATGTGACCGTTTATACCGCCGCCCACGAAATGGCGCACCAGCGCGGCATCTCCCGCGAGGACGAAGCAAACTTTGCGGCTTTTCTCGTGTGCAGAGCTTCCGACAACGCGTATGTGCGCTACTGCGGCGCTCTTAATATGTACGAGTATCTGGCGGGCGCGCTTTACAAAGCCTCGCCCGAAATGTATTTCAACGCGTACTCGACCCTTTGCGCCGCAGCCCGCGGAGAAATGCGCTCATACAGCAGCTTTTTCGACAAATACAGAGAGAACAAAGCCGCGGATATTTCCGACTCGCTCAATAATTCCTATCTTGAAAGTCAGGGCACCGCGGGCGTCGTCAGCTACGATATGGTGGTAAATCTGGCGGTTTCTTACTACATGGACTGACACTCCCGCCCCTGCGGGAATACAATATATACTGTAGTATATAAATACAGGACTGTTTTACATAATTTATACAATTCGTTACTAAGACTATAATACATTTTGCACAACAATACGCGAATAATATAAAAAAGAGGAAAAAATACTTCCTTTTTATGAACCAATCTGTTATAATAGTGTGGAATGTGTACGAATGTACTCACATAAATTTGCCTGTATGCCGCACTTGCGGCTCTATATATTGTATATGCCGCCCCGCGGCAAGGCAGAAGCGCAAGCTGCCTATTTACGGATTCGTCCGCATGAAAGGAACTATTATCATATGGATAAAATAATCATAAACGGAGGTACGCCACTGCGCGGCAGCGTGGAGATAAGCGGTATGAAAAACGCCGCTATGCCCATAATTTATGCCTGCGTCATGGTTGAGGACAAGTGCGTTATCGAAAACGTGCCCAATGTCCGCGACGTTTCCCTTTCCCTTGATATCCTCCGCAACATGGGCGCCCACATCAAAACTCTCGGCAGAAACACCGTTGAAATAGACTGCACCGATATTCGCCAGGGCTCCGCACGCCCCGATCTTGCCCGCAAGATACGCGGCTCGTATTATCTGCTCGGCTCCGAGTTCGGTCGTTTCGGTAACGCGAAAGTGGCGTATCCCGGCGGCTGCGATTTCGGCGGCAGACCCATAGACCAGCACGTCAAGGGCTTTGAATGTCTCGGCGGCACGGTCACGAGCGACAGCACGGGCAGCATAGAGATAAACTCCGAGGGCGGTCCCGTCGGCGCAAGCATCTTCTTTGACGTTGTGACCGTCGGCGCTACCATAAACGTCATGCTCGCCGCAGTCCTTGCAGACGGCGTTACTGTTATCGAAAACGCGGCAAGAGAGCCGCACATAGTTGACCTTGCGAACTTTCTCAATACCTGCGGCGCGAAGATAAGCGGCGCGGGCACGGACGTTATAAAGATAAAGGGCGTTAACCGTCTGCACGGCTGTACGTACGCTATCATCCCCGATATGATAGAGGCTGGCACCTACATGGTTGCTGCTGCCGCGACGGGCGGCTGCGTAAAGCTTACAAACGTTATCCCCAAACACCTTGAATCAATCTCCGCAAAGCTTGAGGAGACGGGCGCGGTCGTTGACGAATTCGACGACGCCGTTATAGTAACGGGCCGCGAGCAGATACGCAAAGCAAATATAAAGACACATCCCTACCCCGGTTTTCCCACGGATATGCAGCCTCAGATGGCAGTGCTGCTTTGCCGTGCGGGAGGCGTCAGCTACGTTTCCGAGGGCGTTTACGAAAAGCGCTTCAGATACGTTGAGGAGCTGACAAAAATGGGCGCCGTTATAAAGGTAGACGGCAGAACGGCTGTTATCGAGGGCGGCAGACCCCTGCACGGCGCAGAGGTCCTTGCAACGGACCTTCGCGGCGGCGTTTCTATGGTAATAGCAGGTCTTATCGCTGAGGGCACGACCGAAATTGCCGACATACAGCTCATAGAGCGCGGATACGACGACATCGTAGGCAAGCTTCGCTCCCTGGGCGCCGATATCAAGAAAATCACCGTCCCCGACCCCGAGGACGTGATAATAAAAAAAGCAAACTAAAAGAGAGGTACAAAAACATGGAAGTTACAAGAGAAACCGTTATCGGCGATATACTTGACTACGATATTGAAACCGCGCAGTTCTTCTTTGAGATAGGAATGCACTGCCTGGGCTGCCCCCACTCCAGAGGCGAAAGCATTGAGGATGCCTGCGAGGTCCACGGGACCGACGCCGACGAGCTTTGCGAAAAGATCAACGCTTTTCTCGCGGAAAAAGCGGGAAAATAAGAATGCCGACAAGAATTGCCGCCGCATATGCGGCGGCAATTCTTTATCTTGAATAAAAAACATGAACACAAATATACAAAAGCTCCCCCCGCTTGACGCACGCCTTGCGCTGGCAGCCTCATTTGTAAAAGGCAGCCGCGTTGTTGATGTGGGAACGGATCACGCATATCTGCCCATATATCTTCTGAAAAGCGGAAAAGTACGCAGTGCCGCAGCCACCGATATAAACGAAGGTCCGCTTGAAAGGGCGCGAATAAACGCCGAGGCATACTCTCTCGGCGACAGCATCGACTTCTATCTCACCGACGGTCTTTGCGGCGTGCCGCTCACGGACGTTACCGATATTGTAATATGCGGCATGGGCGGCGAGCTTATTGCGCGAATTATCGACGATCCCAGGCTGAAAAACGCGGAAAGCGGGCACAGCCCCCGCCTTATACTTCAGCCCATGTCCGCCGTTGCGGAGCTGAGACAGTATCTCGCAAAAAACGGGTTTGAAATAACTGACGGAGGCACGGCGCAGGCCGCGGGAAAGCTTTACCAGTGCATTGTGTGCCGTTTTTGCAAAAAGCCTTATGAAATCTCCGCGGCGGAGGCAACAGTCGGCACCGAGGGCGAAGCTATACGCCGCTCCCCCCTTTACGGCGCGCTTGTTGATAAGGAAATACGCCGTTTGGAAAAAGCAATGGCGGGTAAGCGGCGCGGAGGCGAGTCTTGCGATGCGGACGAGCAGATGCTGCGCGAGCTTTATGAAATACAGCGCGGCGCGATCGGCACAGCACAGGAATAAATGAATACGCCTGCGGCGCAAGCCGTTTGACAGGATACTTCGCACATGACAGCGACTTTGCCGCGTGCCGCCATAAGCGGACGCAAAGCACCGAAAAGGAGAAAAGCATGAACATAGAAAGCTTTTGGAACAACCTCAGAGAGCTTTATCCCGACAGTCTGCGCTGCGAGTGGGATAACGACGGGCTTATGTGCTGCGCCGACCGGGGCGCACAGGTAAAGCGCGTTTTGTGCGCACTTGACGCCACAGCCGATGTGCTGCACTATGCGGCACAGAACGGCTTTGACACGGTGCTCGCCCATCATCCCATGATATTTCGCCCGCTCAGAAGCGTTGCCGAAGGAGATTTCTGCTCCGATCGGGTCATATACGCTGTAAAAAACGGTCTTTCAGTCATCTCCATGCACACCCGCATGGACGCGGGCGCCGGCGGCGTCAACGACGCGCTTGCGGAAGCGCTCGGGCTTTCCGATGTGCGCGTATTCGGCACGGACGAGGAGCCTGAACTCGGGCGAATGGGAGAAAGTGACATACATGACGCAAAAGATTTTGCCGAGCATATAAAGAAGAGCCTCGGCGCGCCGACGGTCACCGCTTATATCTGCCGTCCCGTTCGAAAGATAGCAGTCGTAGGCGGGCGCGGCGACGATTTTATAAGCGCCGCCAAAGCACGCGGCGCAGACACTTTGGTGACGGGAGAAGCCGGATATAACGACGGCATCGACGCTGCCGAAGCGGGCATCAACGTTTTCTGCGCGGGACACTACTATACGGAGTTCCCCGTCTGCCGCCAGCTCGCAAGACTCGCCTCGCAGATAGCGGGAGCCGAGACAGAGATCTATACGAAGATCATGGAACAGTATTTCTGATTTTAAAAAGCATCGAAACCGCGTTTTTGCCTTTGCAAAAATGCGGTTTTTTCATATTCGCCCCGCAAGGATAAATTTACCGAACAAAATTTGAAAAATATTTGCCGCCCCTCTTGACAATCACGTGACCATGTGATACAATCAAGTAAACTCATAAAGGAGGTGCAATATGTCGGCATGCTTTCCGGGCACGGTAATTGAAACATCAAAGCTCGAAGTCGGAGCGTCGCGCACGCTGTTTGCGGGCATATTTGCCGGCGGCGGCATCGCACTTTCGCAGGTGTCATCCATGACGGGTCTTGAGCCGTACGTCATACAGAACTGGGTGAAGCGCGGATTTGTCTCCCCTCCGCAGCGCAGGGTGTATTCTGCAAGGCAGTTTGCGCGTATAGTTATCATAAATATGCTGCGGCAGACACTGCAGATAGAGCACATAACCGCCCTGCTCTCTTATATAAACGGCTCTCTCAGCGACGAAAGCGACGATCTTATACCGGACGACGAGCTTTATCACAGATACGTAGACACCGCGGCGACTCTTGAAAGCTGCGAAAGCCTTGACGCTTCCGCGGTAGACAAAGCGGCAGCCGAGGGCTGCACAGGCTTCGGTGAAGCAGGAGTGCAGACAAGCGGCGACGCAAAGCGGCTGTACGAAGTTTTTCGGGTCATGGCATACGCGCACATGGCGTCGGAAGCGCGGCGGCGCGCGCTTGAGCTTGCCTCGGCGCTTGATATATAAAGGGTGTGACGGCCGCGCGGCGCTTTCCTTTGCACAAGCCTTTCGCCGGTACAATAACCCCGCGCTCGGGCGCTTGTCTTCAGGTTTTTTCCGCAGACGCTTAGTCTTGCGCCGCGGCTCGTACTTTCACAAATCTATAATTTTCGACTGAACTGATAATACTATCGGAGGTGTTACAATTGGCAAACTGGTGGGACTCTATGAGCCTGTTTTCACAGGTCCTGTGCTGCATTGCCGTTCCCGCAACGATCATTCTGCTGATACAGACGATACTGTCGTTTATCGGCATGGGCGATCACGGCGGAGACAGCGACGTCGGCGGAGATCACGACATCGGAGACCATGACTGCGGCTTTGACCACGATATCAGCGGTCATGACGTGGGATTCGATCACGACATAGGCGGTCACGACGTGGGATTCGATCACGATATCGGCGGTCATGACGTGGAATTCGACCACGACATCGGCGGTCACGACTGCGGGTTTGATCACGACATCGGCGACGTTCACGGCGACGGCATATACGGAGGAAACGAAGCGGGAGGAGATCACGATCCCACAGGCTCGTACGGGCTGCGAATATTCACATTCCGCACGGTCATATCCTTCTTCGCGGTGTTCGGCTGGGTAGGCGTTGTGCTTGACGCGGCGGGACTTGACCACATTATATCCCTCTCCGTCGCATTTGTCTCGGGCTTTGCCGTAATGCTTCTCATAGCGTTTCTCATCCGCGCCGCAATGCGGCTGCAAAGTGACGGCACCATAGACATCCGCAACGCGCTGGGACAAAGCGGCACGGTATATCTTACCGTCCCCGCAAACCGCAGCGGCCGCGGAAAAGTAAATGTGACCGTTCAGGGCACATACTCGGAGTTTGACGCCGTCACCGATTCCGACGCTCCGCTCTCTACCGGCTGCGAGGTCATCGTCATCGGCATAAGCTCAAAAGATACACTTATCATTAAGAAAAAGTAGCTTAGACATACATTTTTACAGGAGGAAAACAAATGTCTTCTCAAACCATCATTCTCATCAGCGTCCTGGCACTTGTGGCGTTCTCGTTTATCATGTGGATATGCTCGCGCTACAAAAAATGCCCCTCGGACAAGATCATGGTCATCTACGGTTCCGTAGGTAAAAACAAGGACGGCTCGGCGCGCAGCGCTAAATGTATCCACGGCGGCGCTTCGTTCGTTATCCCCGTGTTCCAGTCCTACGAATTTCTCGATCTGACCCCCATATCCATTCAGGTCGACCTGAAAAGCGCACTGTCCCGCCAGAACATCCGTATAGATGTTCCCTCCCGCTTTACCGTAGGTATCTCCACGGAGCCCGGAGTTATGCAGAACGCGGCAGAGCGTCTTCTCGGGCTGAAGCTTTCCGAGATACAGGAGCTTTCAAAGGATATTATCTTCGGTCAGCTCCGTCTTATCATTGCGACAATGGATATTGAGGAGATCAACACCGACCGCGACAAATTCCTTGCGGCTGTCAGCAACAACGTTGAGACCGAGCTTAAAAAGATAGGTCTCAGGCTTATAAACGTAAACGTTACGGATATAAGCGACGAATCCGGATATATCGCGGCTCTCGGTAAAGAGGCTGCAGCAAAAGCTATCAACGACGCAAAGCGCAGCGTTGCCGAAAAGGAACGCGACGGTTCTATCGGTGAGGCAAACGCCCAGATGGATCAGCGTATCAAGGTATCCGAGGCGGACTCCGTAGCTATCCAGGGTGAAAACGAAGCAAAAATGAAGGTCGCTATGTCCGACGCTGCCCTTAAGGAAAAGGAAGCGGAGGCAATGCGCATATCCACCGCCGCCGAAAAGATACAGGCAGCAAAGGCGCTGGAGGAGTCGTACGCCGCAGAGCGCGAGGCTGAGGAAGCCCGCCGCTCCAAGGAGCAGGCAACGCTTGAAGCCGACATAATCGTGCGCACCGAGGCAAAGAAGCGCCAGATGGAGCTTGAAGCCGAGGCAGAGGCAGAGCAGACCCGCCGCAAGGCACAGGGTGAAGCGGACGCAATATACGCAAAGATGGCTGCCGAAGCGCGCGGCGCTGAGGAAATTCTGAAAAAGCAGGCCGCAGGTTTTGCGGAGATAGTCAAGAGCGCCGGCGGAGACGCGGAAGCCGCGCTGAAGCTGCTGATTGCGGATAAGCTTGAAGATCTTATGAGGGTTCAGGTAGACGCTATCAAGAACATCAAGATCGACAAGGTCACCGTCTGGGATAACGGTCAGGGTGCGGACGGCAAGAACGCCACCGCGAACTTTCTCTCGGGCATGATGAAATCCGTCCCTCCTCTTGAAGAGGTATTCTCCATGGCAGGTATGCAGCTTCCCGAAATACTCGGCAAGAAAACAGACACCGCCGACACGTCGGCAAAGGCAGACGCCGCAGCGGACGCCGAAGCATAAATACAGCAAATACCCGTGCGGGATGCCCCGCACGGGTATTTTTCCCGTAATGCGCAAACGCACCGCTCCCGGTAGACGTCTGACCGCTCTCTGATATGTGTCTGCCGCTGCGCCGCGCGATAGATCAGATGCCGACGGGCGCCGCCGCAGGCGCCCGCGCACGGTATCTGTCCGCCGTTATGAATACACGCCCGCCGCGCGGCAGGATAAGTACGGCAAAAATAAAAGGCTGACTATATGTCAGCCCTTTATTTTATATGTCACTCAACCGGCTCGAAATCAGCCTTTTCCACGCCGCAGATGGGGCAGGTGAAGCTGTCGGGTATATCTTCCCACGCCGTGCCCGGCTCGATACCATTATCGGGATCGCCCTCATCTTCGTCATAAACATATCCGCAGACAGTGCATTCGTACTTCATTTTTCTCTCTTTGTCCTTTCGTTTCCTTCGTCTCTTAAAATCACAGATGAGATTATAGCACGGAGCGGCGCTGTATGCAACAGTTTTTTCCTGCTTTTTGCTCAAAGTGCAAAACATTATATCATTTGCCGCAAAGATTCTTCAAAAGCTGATATATCTTCAGCTTTTTTGCCAATCTTATAAATGAGGCTCGCATCCTTGCTTTAAGCGGCGTGCGGGCGTATTTTTTAATGCTTTCTTCAAACGTTGCGGGTGTGCATTCGCACATAAAACCGTCTCTCGCCGAAGGTCTATGCGCGGACGAAAAATATGACGAATTGTTGCCCGATGCCCTGCCGAACTCAGTTGCCGCCCAAACGCAGTCACCGCTTACGGCATCCCACAAGGCGCTGCCTTTTTCGGTCAGCGTATACAAAGCCGAAACTCCCCGCCCGTCAAGCTTTTCCGGCAGAACGCCGTCTGCGGCGCTCCACCAGTCGGACAGAAGTATATCCGCGCCGATATATGCGCCGTCGCCTTTGAAAATGCACTCATAACAGCTTTCTCTCAGACACAGATTTCGGAGAAACGCCCGCAGATACAAATCCTTGTCAAGCGTTGCCGCATGAAACGTTCCGTTGTCGTATCCGGTCTTCATTGAAATACGCTCCCAACCCGCGCTCTTGTCTCTGAAGCTTGCGGACGTCATACGCGCGCCTGCCTTCTCTTCTCTGTCGGCAACGTAGTCAGCCCAGATCTTCGGAGACGGCACGCCGTGGCAAATAAAGCTTGCTGTGTAAAATCCTTCTCGCTGCCCTACCGCACGGCTCACTGCGGCAATCTGACAAGGCGTGCCGCTGAACAGCACTTTTTTGCCGTTCTCAAGGTCTTTTTTCACCGATTCGTATATTTCCCGGCTGACAATACTCTGCACGTATTTTGAACCCTGCAAGCGCTTTATATCGTCATTCGTACAGGCACGCACATGACGCACCTCCATATTTTCGCAAACAGCGGCGCCGTACACCGCTCCGCCCTCGGAGATGATCTTTTTCGCAATCAACACAAATATGCCCCCGGAGGACGATGTCTCTCTCTCGTCGCGGCATTTGTTATATGCGACATACGCCGTCGGACGCTCTGCCGCCTTTTTGCGAAAGCCTATAACGGGGCAGGCATCCGTGCAGCGGTCGCACCCGAGGCAGGAGTCGCTGACCTGAGGAAACAGAAATCCGTCTTTGTCAGGCGTCATGGTTATGCAACTTATGGGACACGCCGCAGCGCAGGCGCCGCAGCCGGTACATCTTTTATCAAGCGTTTCTATCTGCATTTATTTTGCCCCCTGTAATTTTACGAAGAACGCCCATGAATATTCCCTTTTCATAAGTATTGAAGCTTACAAGCCACATGGACAGCGCATATATTGCGGAATACAGCGCCACACCGACAATAAACTTCCACACGGCGTTAATGGGTACAAACACTCTGAAAAGCACACCCACGGTGATGGGAGCAACCGCCCCCGGCAGGATACGCAGAATATTTTTCCAGTATCCGGCTATATCTATGCCGCACCATTTTGCGTAATATATATTCATGGCAACTCCGTTTGCAATCACAAGCGCCAGTGCCGTACCCGCCGCGCTGCCGACGCTGCCGAAGCGCATGGCAAGCGGAATGCTTATCGCCACGTTAAATAATGCCATTACAAGCGTTATACACGCGCGGGGCCTGAAAAGGTTTTTAGCCTGCACTATGCTTGTGGCGACCGTCTGCGTTATTGGAATGAGCGCTCCGCATATGAGAAGAGCGGCGACGTAATACGAGCGTGCGCATATCTCACCCGCGTGCCAGACTACAAATTCTTTGCCGAAAAGCACAAAGCCGCTTGCTATAAAGAACACCGTGAAAAACTGCAGACGGCTGACCTTTATAAACTCGTCGCTGAGTTTTCTGTCACCCTCGCCGCGCGCGACCATTGCCGAAATTTTCGGCAGCATTACGGAAGCAAGGGCGGACGAAACCAACAGCACCATCTGATTGTAGTTGGACGCCATGGAATATACCGTTACTTCCCTCGTTCCGCTGACAACGCCCAGTATCGCCTGATCGACATACCAGTTGATCTTATCGACCACTTCCGTCATAAATATGAAAACGGAAAATGAGAATATCGTAAGAAATATTTTCTTGTCAAAGCCCGCAAAACGCACTCTGACTCCGAGCTTTTTGCGGCAGTATATGAAATTTGACAAAAGGCAGCCCACGTTTACCGCCGCAAGCACAGACACCATGGCAACGGAATCGGCGCCGAGGAGAAGCAGGGGCAGCATTATAAGGGGATTCAGCAGCACGCGCAGTATGGTCACAAGCTTTGAAAACACAAAACGCTCGTGCGAAATTATTATATTGCCGTATATGGTAAATGCAAATGTCATGCCCACGTTGGCTGACAGAATAAGCATGAGTATCTTGCTCTTCGCTATTTCCGCGGCTGTAAGAGAGGCGGCAAAGATCCTGCCCGCGTTCAGCGCGATAACGACTCCCGCGCAGGCTGCCACCGCTCCGATGCCAAGAAATATTACGGAGAACATTCCCAATAGGCGCTTTTCTTCCTCGTATCTGCCAGCAGCGCGGTATTTTGTGCTGTATACAACTATGCCGTTGCCGAAACCGAGATCCATTACCGTCAGATAGTTTATGACAGAGGCGGCAAGCTGGTACAGTCCGTACTCGGATGAGCCGAGAGTGCGCAGCACAAAAGGCTGGTACACGAGAATGACCAGCATATTGACGATTATATAGACATACGAAAGCACCGCACCGCTGCGGCGCTGATTAAGCACGGTCGTCCTCCCCGAGAAGACGAACTATCTCATCGCCTGCCGCGTCGGCACGCTTTATATATTCCGGCATTATGCTTTCCAGATGCGCGCGGATGCTCTCTTCGTTTTTGCAAAGGTTTTTGAACGCCGAAATAAGGCTGTCTTCCTCGCATAGGCTGTCTACGGGAATAACATAGCCGTCCCACGTGCCGAACAGGTCCTTTGCTATTCCCTTTGCCTTTACGGAATATCCCACGACAAGGGTAGGGATACAATTGGAATATGCCGCGATCGATGCGTGGGTCCTTGCCGCGACAAAATAGCGGCATTTTGAGATATATCCCTTTATGTCTATCGTGTTGCCGCGGTCAAACAGCTTCATTCTGTCGCCGCAATCGGGGAAAAACTTCATAATATCGCGCGCGGCGTCGCTGTCGTTGGACGTGCGGCTTATTACATGGGATATAAGAGCAATATTGAAATCGGTATTTTCAAGTATGTATTTCACAAGAGCGACGTAGCATTTGAGCGTTATGTCGTCTCCCGTTTCGTAGCTGCGGATGAGAGGACTGAGGTTTATACCCACAATGTCGCGGTCATTGTCAAACATGGGCTCCTTCACTTCTCCCGTCGGCAGGGTGAACGCCGGGTCGGGATACAGCTTTACGTTATCAAGTCCGTGAGCCTTAAGCGCTTCGTACGTAAGACTCTCGCGGGCGGTTATGAGCGAAAAACGGCGGAGGCCGTCAAGCTTATACTTCTGCTTTTTGCCGTCAAGAAGTTCGGGATTTATGGAGCATCCCCAAAGCACGGATTTTTTGCAGATGCGGCGCAGTCCGTTGTCAATGGTTGTACGTCCGAGGCTGCGTCCGTAGGAGTAGTTATCACCGCCGACGGAAATTATGAGATCCGCCTCTTTTGCGGCGTTGACGGTGTCCTTAAACAGATACGAAAACGCGGGGATGCGGTGAAAAAGCTGGCTGAAGCCGCCGATTATCTTTGTGCGCATGGCATAGTTTCCCCTGCGGCTCAGTCTGTCGGCATACACAAAATTATATCTTCCGCCGTCGGGTCCGATGAACTCTATGTCGTCGCCGGGTCTGAAGGAGGAGACAGTATAGCGCGCGTCGGGATAGCGGCGGGATATTATGCCCGAAACCGTTCTTATTATCGCTTCGCAGCCGTGGTTCTGGCTGCTGCCGTGGTTATACATGAGAACTTTTTTCATATCTGAGTCGTGCCTTTCAAACTTCTGATTTGTGCCGCATCCGCTGCGGCGGAAAAGCATTTGTCACACCCTGTACTTCTTTGTCTGTGCTGCACCCGCGTTCGGCAAAGCGGTGCCGCCGGACGGAGCCGCCGCTGTTGTTTCGGCGCCCGGAACGGGGCTCGCCGCGCGGCTGAACAGAAACACCGTCATACACGGTATAACGAAAAACCGCGCGTTGAGTATATCCGGTATAAAGTTTGAGCCGATGAGCGTATAAAGCACTATCCAGAACTCGGCGGAAAACTTCTTTACGTACGACTCGCGCAAAATCAGCACCATTATCGCCACCATCGGCACGGCAAACGGATAGCCGCCCATTACGAGCCAGCGAAGCACAGTATTGTGCGGAACTATGCCGCCCACAACGTCAACAAGGTAATTGTTGTCGTATCCTATACCCAGCGGATTTTTCAGCAGCACCTCAAGGCTGTTCCGATAATACTCCACACGTCCGTTTTCGTCAAAAACGAGGCGTATATCATCCACCGGACGCGCCGCGAGAAGATATGTTATCATTACCGCTATAATGCCGCAGATTATCAAGAGCATCAGCGCCTTTTTCATTGCTCCCTTATAATGGAGCAAAACATACAGTACAAGCACTATCATCAAAGTGACCACACTTGTACGTCTTGTGGTAAACGCAAGACCCACAACGGTCACCACGATCATCGCGCCGTACAAAACCCAGTTTTTCTTGTTCAGCCTGTCCAGCATATAGAACACGCCGCAGCCGAGCATAAGGGTAGAGCAGCTGGTGTCCTCCATCAACAGCTTCGCGCTGCGCATGCTCGATCCGTTATACTGACCGACGGCAAATTTGAAAATGAACCGTCCGGTCGCCGTGTAATATACGTACTGGAATATGAGCAGCGCCGATGAAACGACAACGGCAAAAATGAACGCGTTTTCTATGTGACGCTTGCACTCATGCGGAACAGTTGAAGAAAACAGCACCGCAATGAATGTGAGCACAAGGAAAAATCCGATCATTATATATTCCTTAAGTCCCTCCGACTTGGAATGTGAAGTGGCAAGAGGGTACGTGAATATAAGAAAAATTGCCGCAAAGGACGCAAGCAGTACACTGCCCACCTTTGTTTTCATCATGCTGCGGATGTTGAAAAGCGCGTATCCGGCTATCAGCACGCCCGTTAAATAGAACCACGGCAGCTGCAGGCTCGTCGAAGGATCGCCGAAAATGTTTATCCACGATATCTGCCATGTGTGGCACAGCATCATGATGCACGCGGCAAGAAAGTTTTTCGCCTTTCGCATACAAAAAACGAAAAGTGCGCAAAAAAGCACGAGTCCCGCAGCAAAAAATACTACTTTATTTATACTTTGCTCATAGTTCACAAGATTGAGTAAGAGCAGCAAAAATGAAAGTATATACTCCACTGTTCAGCCCGTGCCTTTCGGTTGCTTTTCTAATATTTTATCACATTGCGAAATAGCTGTCAATCCCCGCGCGCGTGCGGCATGGTTCGGCAAAAAATACGAGAAGCCGTCAAACCTTCGGCAGCGCCGAATACCATGACGTAATGCTTTCCATATAACTTTTCATATCGGCAAAGCGTGCTGCCGCCATGGGTGCATATGACGATTTCGCGGCGTAGTAGGCGCTGTCCGAAAGCAGGCGGACGATCTCCGCGCACATCTCTTTTTTCGAGCGGCACAGCTTGCCGCACCTGTCGTTTACGATCTCCGTAAGCCCGCCCACGGGATATGCCAAGAACGGATGCCCCAGCAACAGCTGCTCCGCCGCCGCAAGTCCGAAGCCCTCGACGACCGGGGTGAGGACGCCGAGCTTTGAAGCCATCATATACTTATACGGATTATCCACAAAACCCTTGAGTGTGATATTTGCGCTAAGGTTCAGTTCCCCGATGAGAGCCGAAGTCGCCTTTCTGAGGCTGCCGTCTCCCAGCATAACAGCGGACACATTAGGAAGAGCCTTCTTAACATCAGCCACGACCCTGACAAACTCAAGCGGGCCTTTTTCCTCCTCAAGCCTCCCCGTAAAGCAAATATCATAGCTTTCGCCGCACGGCTCCAACGCGAGGTCCCGTATTTCGGCGGCGTCAATGCAGTTATTGAGGACAGCCGCCTTTTTTTTGAGGATGTTTTTGAAAATGTAGCTGTCAACTATGCTGTTTGAAACGCATATGACCTTTGAAGCCCTGAGACAAACATATGCAAGAGCTATGCTGTTGGGGCAAAGCTTTGAAAGCCACGGACAGTTGCAGTGCAGATGCGCCACAAACGGAATGCCCGCACGCGCGCAGTTAAAGCTCATATGAGGATCATGTGCGTGAAGGGCGTCCGGAGAATACTCTCTGCACACCCGCTTTATATCGTTTATATCGGAGGTGTTGCACTCTATCGTTTTTATACCCATGGCGCTGACTTTTTCAAGCCCGCTGCCGGCGGGTGCCGCATAGTATCCATCCCAACCGGAGGGGAGGTTTTTGATAATATGTGCGGCGACGCTTTCCGCGCCGGAGTATATATCGGTTATAAGAAAATGTATTACAGTTTTCATGCCCTGTCAAGCTCCGCTGCACATGCCGCATAGTAGTTTTCAAGCTCCGCTGCGCTGTTTCTGATATTAAAGCATCCGTTTGCCATCTGAGCGGCGGTTTTCGCGCGGTCGTTTTCGCCGAGTGCCGACTTTATGTGCTCTGCCCAGGCAGAAGCGTCATTCTCGCCGTTTATGGAAAGCATTTCGCATCTGTCGGTTATGAGAGCCTCTTTCGTAACGTGTTCTGACATGAGCACAGGCAGTCCCGCGGCGCAGGCTTCGACTGCCACGACCGGCAGTCCCTCATAAAGCGAAGGCAGCACAAAAATGTCAAATGCGCTGTAAAACTTCTGAACATCGGCGTTGCGGTATCCGGCGAAAATCACTCTGTCCGCCACACCGCACTTGTTCGCATACTCTTTGATCTCATCCATCAGTTCTCCCCCGCCGACGCAAAGGAGGTATGCGTTTTTGTCGATTTTATGATACTCACTGAAAATGTCTATAAGGAATTTATGGTTCTTCTGCGTATTGAACCTTCCTATGTGACCTATCACAGTGTTGTTTCCTAAATTGAATTCGCGTCGGATCTCATCCCGGGACCCGGGATCATAGCTGAATTTTTCCGTATCGACGCCGTTCGGAAAAACCTTAATTTTCCCGCTGTCGACAGCTTTGTCACCGTACATCCAGCGCGCGGCGTATTCCGAGCAGGCGCATGGGTGCGTTGTGAGCATTCTGTTGAACGGGCGCAGGACTTTTTTAATTATATCACGCTTTTTCTCCACACCCGATGATGTGGAATGGTTATGTAGTATACGTATTTTCACGCCGCAGCATTTTGCCGCCCAAAGCGAAAACAGCGACAGCGTGTTTAGGTTTGTGTGAACTATGCGGTATCCGCCGTCGCGTATAAGCTTTTTCATAGCCTTTATGTATTTATGCGGTGACGATACAGAGGGCACCTTATATGCACCGGCGCCCATAGCGGTAAGCCCTGCGGGCACATCAAACTCCGAGCCCTCCTCATATACAAAATCGTATTGCCAGCGGCTTTTGTCAAGCACGCGGTAATATGAGTACATCATGCTTTCGACTCCGCCGGCACGCAGCTTGCCGAGCACGCAAAGTATACGTTCTGCCATAAAAATCTCCGTTCTCAAATGCACCCCGCTCCATATGGAGCGGGGTGCACCGTTTCTCAATTATTTGACTTTTGCATCCGTACTATCAGTTGAGAGCACCGAAAGTAACGTTAACTGTATAGGTCTCAACTACGCCGGTAGCTGTATCTCTTGCAGTGAACTGCTTGGTTACAGCGCCTGTGCCGTCGTTGTAGATCTTGAACCAGTGGATGCCGCCTTTACCTCCCATTACTACATCAACATCATCCGGCCATACAAGAGTAGTGGTGGTGTTGTTGAATATAAATCTGAAGGAAGCATATGTGTAATCAGCACTTACGGCAAGGTTGATTACGTCGCCGTTCATCTCACATCTGTCTACCATGTAACCGCCCAGACAGTCTGCAATGTTGGTGTTATCGAATACGTAGTATACAGTGTATGTCTTTGCTACGCCGTTGGGAGTAGTAATGGTGATGGTGTACTCGTGGGTATCTGCGGTCGAGAGTGCCTTAAAGTATACCTTATTACCTGCCTTAACAAGCGTCAGACCCTCGCTGTAGGTATAGGTGTTAGCTGCGGGAATCTGGAGCATGAGGGTTGCGTTGTTCATGTTCGGCTTAGCGTATACATAGAACGTATCTGCTGCGGTCGTATCGTCAACTCTGTCAACGGTATAGCCGCCTGCTACTGCGGTGTAATACTTGTAGGAAGAAGGAGAGGAGGTAACCTCAACGGTGTATTCCTGAGTATTGCCGGCTGTATCGGTGCAGATGATCTTGCCGCCTTCGCAAGGCAGATCAAGGTCGATGTAAGCCCATGTGCTGCGTACCACGGGTGCGGTGCAGCCTTCGGTCGTGAAGGTAACGCCCTTGGTGTATCCGATTGCAAATCTTGCGGTTGAAATTGCAGTGCCGCTGGTGACGATTCTGATTACAGTACCGTCAAGAGTTGCGGACTTGACATAGCTGTTAGCGGAAACCTTTGTGATGAATCCGAGAGCGGGGATCTCGCGGGAATCAAGGATCTCTCCGCAAACTGCACAGCGAAGCACCTCGAGACCGGGAGCACCAGCGGTAGGCTCTTTTTCAACGGTCCACTCGCCGGGAGTATGATCTGCAAGCTCCAGAGGCTCATCATAGCTTCTGCCGCAATTCTTACAGGTGTAAGTAATATGACCTGCAACTACACAGGTGGACTCAACTCTCTCGCTCACCTCATACTCGTGAGGATCACAGGGAACTACA
This sequence comes from uncultured Eubacteriales bacterium, assembly GCA_959601495.1. Lineage (GTDB taxonomy): Bacteria > Bacillota > Clostridia > Oscillospirales > CAG-272 > Avispirillum. The sequence goes on along the minus strand of CAUGPT010000004.1, from coordinate 49,635 downwards.
TTGAACCAGCCCTCTTCCTCGGAAGCTACGGACTTGTAGTCTACGGGAACAAAGTCTGTGCCTTCGCCCTCAGCCTTGCAGTTGTTGGGGTCAAAGTCTCTGAATGTACCGCCGGTTACTTCAATGTTGGCAATACCGTCTTTATAAGCCTTATCAATACAGTTAACCAGGAAGTTCTTATTCTCGTCGTCGGTATAGAATCTGCCGCCGCGGATATATGCCGTACCGGACTCAACATTTACAACACTGGGATTACCGCTGAATGTACCGTTCTCAATATAGAGTTTGGAATTAACAAGGTTGAATACATAGCCGCCTGTAGTAGCATATGCAGTAATTGTGCCGTCACCGATAACGGTAAGTTCGGCATTATTAAGGTACAGCGCGCACCAGTTATTGTTGCCCTCGCCGAAGTCGGTGGTGATAGTGTGACCGTTAAGGTCAAGAGTTACCTTCTTGCTGCGTACATGTACGCCGTAGATGGCGAAGCTTTCGTCAACGCCGTAGCTGAAGTTCTTGGTGATAACTACAGTGTCGCCGTCAACTGCTGCATTGAATGCGGTCTTAAGGTCGGTGTAATAGTTATCGCCTATTCTTGCTACGAAGTTATTGGTGATTGCAACTTCGCCGTTTACAACAGTGTAAGCGATCTCATCGCCGTCTACGTTAAGAGTGCTGTCCTGAAGGAGAGTACCGGCAACCTCGTATGTGCCCTCAGCAGTGCTTGCTGCGGTGAAGTTGAGGGTAAATGCAACGCCGTCATCGGTTATGTTGGCAACCGTGTCAGCCTCTACATATACTGTAACAACGCCGTCATGTACGGAAGCGCTGAACTCGTCAGCAGTGAAGATACCGCCGGTTACGTTTACGAACGTAAGAGCTTCGGCATCATATCTGTATTCCATTCTGATGGAGTATGTGCCGGGGTTGGAAGAAACAGTTACGGGAACTGCGACTGCGCCGCCTGCATTGGCAGTAACCTTACCGATAGTAAGTCCTGCAAGACGTGCGATAGGCTCGGTCTTGAAGGTCTCGCCGCAGTTGGTGCAGATGTAGGACAGAACGCCCTCTTCCTCAACTGTAGGAGCCTTGGTTACTTCGGTCTTGTATTCAGAGTGCGTGCAGGGGATAACCTTTACGGCACCGTTGAATATCTTAATGGAGAGGTCCTCGCCCTTGTTATTAATTGCATTAAGCACTGTAATACCGACAGCAGACTCGCCGGTCGCGGCGCCTGCCTTGAATACGAGGGTAAAGAGTGTGCCGTCAGCTTCAATGTTAGCAAGATCGTCAGCGTCCTTGAAGATAGTGATGACACCGTCTTTTACGCTGTAGTTCACGCCCTCTTCGAGCGAGAGCAGTCCGGACTTGATGGACTCAAGAGTTATGAGATCCGCATTATATGCAACCTCAAGACGGAGTGCCCAAACGCCCTCGTTTGCAGCGATTGCAACGGGAACTTCAACAGTCTTGTTGATTTCAACTTCACGGCTCTCGGCAGTGATCTTCTGGTTAGCCGCGATGGTTACGGTACCGTTTGCGGTAACGATGTCAAGATCCTTGCCTGCATAGTTGACTGCGTCCTCAACCTCAACTGTAATATCGGTTGTTCCTACTATGCTTTCATCGGAGTTAACAGTAAACTTCAGGTTTGCAAGAACGCCGTTTACGGAAGTATCGGCCTCGTCTGCTGTCTCGAAATACAGAGTGAGGTTGCCGTCCTCTACTTTAGTGAAGAGCACGTTTGTAGCGTCTGCAAATACTTCGCCGTTAACTGCCTCTACGAAGGTAAGCTTTGTTGCGTCGTATTTAACTGTAAGTCTTGTAATGAACATACCCGGGTTGTCTGCAACAGTTACGGGAACTACTATATCGTTGCCGGGCTTTGTAGCCGCATCGCCTACGGTAATAGTTGTCTTTACAAGTTTCGGGATAGAACCGGTCTCGAGAACCTTGTCACATCTTGTGCAGCGGATCTCATATGTACCCTCTGCTTCGTATGTAGGCTCGACGGTAACTTTCTTTTCGCCGGCTACATGTCCGAGAGCATCGGTCTCATCGCCGGTGTAACTGTGGTTACATACGGAGCAGGTGTATGTGGTGTAGCCGCCCTTTTCACAGGTAGGCTCGGTTACAGATGATACGTAGGTATGATCCGTCATGGGGATCTCAACGGTATCAATGATCTCGCCGCAAAGCTTGCAGACGATATTCTTTGTACCGACGGATGTGCAGGTTGCGGGAGTTACGATTTTCTCTTCGGTCTCGGAGTGGTCACAAGCGGACTTGCTCAGGACCTTAATGGAACCGTTGCCGAGGTTGTGTGTCATGGAAACGATATTTTCGTTGCCGTCGCCGCCGACAAATCCGACAACGCCGTCTCTGACTCTGGTGTAAACCTTAATATCATACTTTGTACCGGGTCTTGCGTTCTCGGGAAGCACAAATCTGAGCGTGTAGAACAAAGCGTTGGTTTCTCTCATACTGCCTTCGACAGTTGGCTCGGTAGGCTCTGTCAAAAAGTATTCGCACTTTGCATCCAGGGTTCTCCAGTCGATGTTATTCTGCTCAAACACGCCCTGGCACTGTTCATTGAAATTATCAAGATGATCCTGAATAGCATAGTCGGTGTGTGCATCGTCACTAATACGCTTAATGGGGTTTACGGACTGCGCCTTTGTGTTGAAAATGAGAGAATCAAGATGAAGCTCTTTCGGGAAAACAATGGTGAGTGCCGTTGACAAGAAGCCATACTCATTAGTATTGTTGTAGACTCTTACGGGAACGTCAACGGTAGTAGTGCCCGCATAAACGTTCATATCGCCGGCCGCAAGTGTGAAATTGTCATACGTCTTTTCGGTCTCGAAAGAAGCCCAGGGGTCTTTCTCTATTGCGCAGGTGCCGGGAGCGCTGAACTCCAGATTATCGCCGCCCACGTTTGAAGCAGACGCAACGAAGTAGCCGACAGTGACTGCTTCGTTGGGGATCTCATCATAAGTCCCGGCAGATGTTACGACAAACTTCAGAATCTCGCCGAGCTCGGCAGTATTCAGCGGTTCGCCGTTTGCATCAGTATAATTAACGTCGATCTGCCTTGCGTAGATCGTAGCGCCGGTCGCAAGGCCTGCAGCGGTGAAAAGCTTCTTCACAGCTGCAACAGTTGATTTTCTTGCACCGTTTACAGTTATGAAATCGTCACCGAACACGGAACTTGCGGTATCGGGTTCAATGGAGCTTACATAGGTGGTATCGTAATACACCACAAATGTAAGATCGGAAAATCCGGGGTTGTTTGTAACTGAAACAGTCATAGTTGACTCGCCGTTTCCGTCATCATTCTTTGTAAAGTATGTGTTTTCGGCGGAAATGTCAATCGTGTCAGCTGCCATGGTTGCGAACGCAGGACACATTGCGGTCACAAGCATGGTGACAATTACAATTACAGAAAGTAATTTTTTCATGAGCTTACCTCCTAAAATATTGGTACTTACATTATACTTTTCTGCCCCCGCATTGTCAATAGTTTATAAAAAAATAAATAAAAATTTACCCTAATTTTTCAAATTGCACAGTGCGTGTACAATATGTTCACATTTTTGATATTAAAATGCAGTATTTTGCGTTTTTCGGCACGGTTTTTATGTCGAATCATATGACGAAAAGCATTTATCTATCGGGCGCGCAAAAAATCGTGTTTGGTTATTATATATATAAAAATGTAATTTTTTGTCGAATCCGTCGCCGGTTTCGGGCTTCGGCAAGTGCAAAACAGGCAGCTGCGCAGGGTTCCTTTGTCACATTTGCCTAAAACCCTTATGCAGCCGCCTATAATCGGATGTGTTATGTATTCCGTCTTCAGAAAGTTATCTTTCTTGCCTCTAGATAATAGCGTTTGCTGCGCGCCTCACCCATGGAAAATGTCTTTCTGGGCAGAACGCCGTGGCGCGTCACATAGTCAAACAGCTCGCTTTTTTCTATACCGCCGCACAGAAATCCCACCGCGTCGGGACGGCGGCTGAGAGTGCGCAGAGTATCCTCGCCGTGGATATAGTCACAGTCGAAAGTAAGACCGCAGGTGTCGAGAAACTGCTGCAGGCAGCCGATCGCAAGCGGGTGAAGATCGGGAAGGGGCACTTCCCTTTCTCCGTCAGCCGTCACAGCGACGGCAGTTTTTTTGCTGCCGTGTTTTTCGGCGCTCTCGCGCAGCGCCGATATAAGCTTCTCGGTATCGCAGTTTGTGATAAGCCTGTATATAGGTTCAAAGGCGATAGCGCCGTCGCCGAGGTCAACAAGTTCAACAAGCGCGCGGCGCGCGGGATGATCGGGCGCCGCCCCGTCCGCCTTCAGCTGTTCCCAGTATGCTTTTGCGCTTGCGAGCGAGTGGTTGCCGTCGCCCATTGCGTACACGACGGAGCCGCTTTTTTCCGCCTCATAGTCCGCAATATTGCAAAGGAGCGCTCTGAGTATCTCACCGTCAACAAGGTATGCGGTTATATGTCCGCCGCCGAGCATGAGATCGAAATCGTAAAGGCGGCGAAGACTCTCTCTGCGATCGCAAAGGTACTGTATAAGCATACCTTTTCTGTCGTCGGCAAATACCATGACGTGCGGAAGCTCTATCGGAGCGCCTCGGCGTATCTCCACGCGAGGCGGGATCCTCTCCACGACGGTTTTCTCCGTTGCTCTGACAGGGGATGCCGAGGATGGCGTATAGTCATATTCTTCAAGATCGATACTGCCTACAATTCCGCGGCGAACTCCGCCGTCCGGCAGAACTCTCTCCACATACACCATGCTGCTTTTATAGCAATGCAGCTTTTGCAAAGCAAGGGGCATTTTTTCGGCAATGCGCCATTTAGCCGCCGCCTCTTTATTGGTACCGAGGTACGCCTCGGGCAGGATCATATCAAGCGTTGAAAGCGTGCCACTCAGCTTTTCCGCCTTTTCCCAGTACTCCGGCTCGCTTGTAAACTGGTCACACGCTATAACCGAATACGCGCTCCATTCTGCGGGGTCGTCAAAGGGGGGCAGGAGTATGTCGGCTGCGCCGAAAATGGTTTCTCCCATATATATCTCCTCTGAAATTACTGCTTCTTGAAAGAAGCGAACTCTTCTTCAACCTGCTCTCGTGTCATGGAGAGGTACTTAATATATTTCTGAGCTGCCATTTTAGCACTGAGAATAAGCATATTGTCCTGCTGCTTTATATCCATAACGTCTCCTGCCGACATAATCTCGTTGGCATTGCTGTTCAGATACTGCGAGGCATCGTCGGCGCTCGCAAAAGTATATACAAGATAAATCTTACTTACATATGTGCCGTTGAACACGAGCACCTCGCAGCCGTACTCTGTCTGGTATACGAGGCGGTTCTCGTCGGTGGTCAGAAGAAGATTGCCGTCGGCGTCCGTATCGGGCGCGGTTTCCGCCTGAGTTTCGGAATGGGTGCTTTTTCTGACGTTTCCGGAGTTTACGTCGACCCATGCGGTCTCGGCGGCAACATCGGAAGAAGCGCAGCCCATAAGCAGCGCCGCCGCAAATACCGACACAAGAATAAGCGAAATGATCTTTGTTTTCATAGGTTTCTCCTTTGCCGCGCCGCAGCGCGGTATTTTAATTATTTTCTGTATTTTTCCGCCTCGGTCTGAGCAAGGGTGTCGCAGCGCTCGTTGTACGGGTGACCCGCGTGCCCCTTTACCCACTCAAAGCTCACATCGTGCTTTTCGCAAAGACCGAGAAGCTCGTCCCACAGTTCGGGGTTGAGCGCGGGAGATTTGTCCGCCTTTTTCCAGCCGCGCTTTTTCCATGACGCCGCCCAGCCCTTTCCGATGCCGTCGGCTACGTACCGCGAATCGGTGGTAATGCGGACGCTGCACGGCTCTTTCAGCATTTTAAGAGCGTTTATGACCGCTTTAAGCTCCATGCGGTTGTTGGTGGTATCCGCCTCTCCGCCGCATATCTCTCTTTCGGCGCTGCCGTACACGAGAATTGCCGCCCAGCCGCCGGGACCGGGATTTATTTTGCAGGAGCCGTCCGTGTATATATCCACATTTTTCAAAATGCATTTCCTCCGCCGTGGGTGGTACTGACTTATATTTTACCACGCAAATATATCTTTTGCAACCGTTTTCGGGCAAAATGCACACTGTCATCACAGCGGCGCCCGTCCGCGGGGCGCGCCGCGATATAAAGGTAATGCAGGCGTTTTCCGATGTTCACAATAAAGTTTCATTCTAAAGGTAAAAAACGTGCGGCATGGTTGAAATTGCAAATATTTTATAGTATGATTATTTTAAAAAAGCACTTATAACTTATAAACACTCAACGGTGAACGGATATCTGCGGCAATGCCGCATAGCAGAGGAGGTGGCGCTGATCTCGATGGTACCGTACGCATCCGAAATAATAAAACATTTTGAAAGGACGGGAACTATGAAAAGAATATTGGCATTTTTACTTGTATCGGTTTTGATTTTCGGCATTTGCAGCTGCGCAAAAAGCGATAAAGAAGAAGCTGCCGCAAACGATCTTTTTACCGATGAGTTTTTCAGTGATGTAGTCCGTATACGCTGCGTCGCCGGCATTGCAGAAGGCAGCGAGCAGATGGCACCTGTCATACGTTATCTCAAAAGTCTGAAACTGAAAGAGACCGATAAGCACCTGAGCAACAGGAATGAAAAAGGCGAGCTTCTTTACGGATTGAACTTTATTTCATTTGACAAGGCCGACGGTACGGAAATATGCTTTATGCATAACCACGCAAAGCTGACACTCATGGGAGATTCGCCGAAAAGCTATGTGCTGGACGGCGCAGAAACGGACAGCAATATAAACCTCAACCTCGGCCTGCAAGACGCTTTTGCGCAGATCGACACCGATACTGAATAGTAAAAACAATTTATGAAAATATTCAGCGGGCATGACCTTTCGGTCATGCCCGCTGCTTCTTTTTGAGGTTCCGGGCTCGCAAAGTCTCACCGTGTAGGTTGGGTTTTGCGATTCAGCGATCGCTGAGCCTCACCGTGTGAGTTAGATTTTGCAGCTCCGGGATCGCAAAAGTCCCGCTGTGTGGGGCGGGGTTTATAATTCTACAGTGCACCGATCCCGCACACACCGCTTAAAATAATAATAATTTGTTAAGCTTATTAAAAAAGCTGCGATAAATTTAATATCGGGCAATATGCCGCCGAAAAAGCGGCAAAATCGCCTTACGATTCCCTGCTTTTTAACCGGCGCAATAAAAGCGCGCGCAATGTGTGCACCGACGCTGCCGCCGCAAGTGCCGCCGCCGCATACAAAAGCATAAAATGCAGATACTTTATGTCTCTGAAAGACAAAAGATAGTAATATCCCGGCAGGCAAAGGCTCAGCGGGCGCACGGCTGTAAAATTCAGAAACACGGGGCAAAGTACGAGAGACGATGCCGAAAGCACCGGAAGCGCCGCCGCGAGCAGCTTATTGTTCGGCAAAAGCTCCCTTACAAATATGCAGAACGCCGCACTCGCAAAAGCGAACGCCGCACCGCAGGACACTTCCCTTGCAAAGCCAGACGAAAGCCCGAAAACCGCAAGGGACAGGCACATTATGACCGTTGTATCGATGGCGGCGCCGAAAATGTATGCCGCCGGAACAAACGCTCTGCGCCTTTTGGCCAGCCATGCAAAGCGCCCCGCGCTCATATCGTCGCCGAGGTACATTGCAGAGGCGAGTCCCGCAGCGACAACGCACGCGGCAAGTATGCCGCGAACGGGAGATACAAGATAGCTTTCCCGCGCTGCCTCTGAAGATGCTGCCGCGCTGCCCGCGGTTTTGCTCTCATGCCCGCCAGCGCTGTCTTTATCTCCGGCATTTTTGTCCATGGTTTTTCCGCTCTGCCCGTCCGCTCTGCCTTCGCCCTGCTCACCGTCCGCAGCTTTGACGCCCTGTATCCCGGTGTCAGTGTTTTCCCCTCCGTCGGAGACACTGTCACCGTCAGTTGTCCGCTCATCGCCGCCCGCCGACAGGCGCTCGCCGTCCGGATACACGACCTCAAACATATCGGCGTCCACATCGCTTCCCGCGTAATACTCTCTCAGCTGTTTTTCGCTGAGAGCGTCAGTGTCGACGCCGAGCTCCTCAAGGCACAGAAGATACAGCGAGTACGAAGCATAGGGATACAGCGCCGAGCACAGCTTTTCCCGCGTGAGGGCAAGGGCTGCGCTCTCCTCTCTTTCTATAACGGTAACGGCGGCGCTGCTCGGAACTCTGTTTCTCACGTATCTGTCCACCGCCGCCCTCATATCAGCGTGGAATATCCACGCAGCGTCGGCTCTGCCGCCGTACACAAGCTCTTTAGCCTTGTCCGGCTGCCCGCAGCGCACAAAGCGCAGCATCTGCGACCCTTTTTCAAGGCTTTCTATAATATCATTCGCCGTCGCGTCGTCGGGATCCTCGCAGGCAAGAGCTATCGTCAGCACACCGGAATCAAGCTGCGCCATATGGGACGCCGCCCCCGCAAGCAGCGGGATAAGGCAAAGGAACGCAATAAATCCGGGCTTTTTCAAAAGCCGTTTGTTGATGAGAAGCATACGGCGAAGCGCTGCCGCAGCCTCTTTGAATACTCTTTTCATACCCTTCACCGCCCCCGTCTCCAAAGCGTTCCGCCGAGGCGTATTCTGCGGCGGCGCAGCAAAACGGATACGCAAAGCGCCGAAAGTCCCCATATCAGAATAACAAACACGGGGCGCATCCCTCCCGCAGTGCCGTGCAAAAGAAACTCTCTTGCAGCTCCCGTGGGGATATAATGAGAAAGGCTTTGCATCGCGTCCGGAAAAAAGCTTATGGGATATATGAGCCCGCCGAAATACGCACCTGCGGCAGCGCAGAAAAACTGAGCCGCAACTCCGCCGGAGATGCCGTCGGAGACTTCATATATAAGAAACTGGCAAAACGCAAAAGAGGCAATGCACAAGGGAAGGCGCGCCGCAAAGCTGAAAATTTCCGCCGCTTCGATGCCGAGGCTTATGCCGAGCTTTTGCGGCACGGCGGTAAATGCCGCAGCTGCCGCACCGAATGTCACTGCGGACACCGCAGCGATAAGCAGCGTATATGCAAGCGCCTCCGGCAAAACCATGGGCGCTGCACCGTGCCATTTTGACATGAGAAACGCGCTTATATCCGTTTTGTCCTTCGCAAAAAGCGGCGAAGCCGCCATTGAAACAAGGCAGACGGAAAACAGCGCAAGAGCGCATATCATATACTTCGGAAGAGACACCGACACGGCACTGCCGACCGTCTCAACGGCGCATATTTTTCCTCGGCTGAGTATGTAGTCGGCGTACTCGACAAAGGCTTTGTCGTATACCTCTCCCAAACTTCTCTCAGGCTCGGTGTCACGCAGGACGTCCGCCGCGCCGTATACCCCCAGCTGAGATTCGCGCAGCATTACAGTCACCGCGTCGAGAATTTCCTCACGCAGCATAGCGGCGATCCCGCTCTCGGACGGGGACGTTACGTATTTTACGGTCATGATCTCGCCGTGCGACACGGCGTCAACGAATCCGTCCGGTATCACGACATACGCGCTCAGCCTGCCAGCGTCAAGCTCCGACGCGGCCTCCTCTATGTCAAGCTGCACGAACTCCACATAATATCGCGAGGAGTCGAGTTTTGAAACCGCGTTTATGCCGAAGCCGAGATATGTGTCCCCCGCGTCCCCCGATATTCCGATGCGCAGCCGCTTTTTTGCGTCATCCGCGGTATTTCTGCCTGACAGTGTGCCGATGGCAGCCCCCGCCAGCGCGCAAAGCACCAGATTGACGCACAGAACGGCGGGAAGTATTTTTGCCGCGCGTCTCAGCTGCATCAAAAAGTACATACCGTATCTTTTCAAATCAAAGATCCTCCGCAAGCTCGGTAAGACTTTCCGGCGTTCTGCTGTACGGTGCGGCAGTGCCGTCTTTCAGCAGATACACCCTGTCGCACCGACCGATCTCGGCAATGCTGTGGGTCGCGACTATAAGTATGCAGCCCCGTTTTTTCAGACTGTCGAAATACGCGTATATACTGCTGCGGCATTCGGCGTCGAGAGACGCCGTCGGCTCGTCCAGAAGCAGCACCTTCGGGTCTCCCGCGACCGCGCAGGCAATGGTCAGGCGGCGTTTCATACCGCCCGACATACGGGATACGCGCTTATTCATAAAAGCGTCTATGCCGAGCATGGACAGAACGCCCCCGGGAGCGGCAGCACTTTTGATTTCTTTCTCCGAATACCACATTCTGAGATTATCCTTTGCGCTGAGCTCTTCGAGCAGCGGATCTCCCTGCGGCACATAGCCGACAGCGCTCCGCAGCCGCGCTCCGCCTTTACTGAAAAGCGATACCGAGTCTATGAGAAAGTCTCCGCCGCCGCGCTCCGCAACACCTGCAAGAACCGACAAAAGCGTTGACTTTCCGCAGCCGTTTGCGCCGATAATGCCGACAAACTCTCCCGAGCGCGCCTCAAATGAAACTTTGTCAAGCACGGTTTTATCTTTGTATTTCTTGCTTATTTCTCTTACTTCTGCCGTCATAGCCTTCTCCGCATATACAAATGAGCCGATATATATCGGCTCATTTGCGTTTTATTGTCGGTTTGTTTTATCAGATGTGCGTGTTGCCCGAGCCGATGCCGTCCGAACTGTCGTCGCCGAACCAATCGTCGTACCAGTCGTCATTGTCATCATTGTACCAGTCGTCATTGTACCAATCATCATTGTCGTCATACCAGTCGTCATTGTACCAATCGTCATTATCGTCATTGTACCAATCTTCATTGTCGTCATACCAGTCGTCGTTCCAATCGTAATCGTTCCGATCGTCATAATACCAATCTCCGTCATTCCCGTCATCGTAGATCTCCACAACTCCGGCAAGAGAATACATTGCATCCGTCAGGTAGTATCTCAGATATGGCGCGAACTGCGAAGGCACTCCCGCATCCTCAAGTTTTTTCTCAAGAGAGTCGAAGTCCATGCCGTCGATCCACGCGTCTATAGCATTGCCGTCGCCGTGCTCGCATTCTATATCCGCGTCGGGAATGACCGCTTTTCCGGAGCCTTTTTTCGTGCCGCCGGAAACGGACAGGGCGATAGCTTCTTCATCTCCGCTGAGAGCGCTGAGAGAAAGACTGTATGAATCGTTATCCGTACGGGCGGAGATCTTATACGCAAACTGTCTGAGCATCGCGAGGGCGTTATCTTCGGAGCCGTAATAGAACATACCGTCGACTACACGTCCGAGTTCAAGCGTGATGTCGCCGTTTATCATGCCGTTCTTCAGCGAGTCGGTATCAAAGTCCTCAAGTCTGAAATTGAGGATCTCGCTGCCCTGCACGAACAGAACATAATCTCCGTTTATAAGGCTTCCCTTTTCATTTCCGGTGCCCTTTACGGTTATTTCGCCGTCAAGGTCGAGCTCAATGCCCGTTTTGCCGTTTGCCGTGGCTTTTCCGATAAAATACGTGCGGCCGTCCTCGGCTGTTTCGATCTTTCTGCCGATTATCTTATTGTGAGAATCCACGTAGTCCGTAAGCGTGAACACCTTGTCTCCGAGCTCGGATCCGTCAATGCTATTCACATTGTCAAGCAGATCGTCAAGGGCGGACAGGAAATTGTCGTATACCTCTTCACCGCTGACGTCGTCTGTACCGAAAAGCTCGTTGCCGCTGTCCTCCAGCGAAATGATTATATCTTTGAGCTCGCCGTCATTCTTCATCTCTTCAATAACAGCCGTGAATATCTTTTGCAGAAGCGCTTTGTCAAACTCAAGGCGCAGCTCGGTGCACTGCTGATCAATGCCGCCCGCAGCGATGGTGCCGTCGGCCATCTGAGTGCCCTCGATATTTCTGAGAACGATTTCAACATACTTTGCGAGGAGCGCATTCAGCCGCTCCGCCTCGGGGAGCTCTGAAACAAACTCAATTATATCGGAAACGGAATACTCGTTATCGACAGCAGCGTCGTCAACTGCGATTACCTGCGACGACAGATCGGGAACGGACAGATACGTTTTGCCGCTTTCTGTGTCGATCGTCTGCGTAAACGACGTAATCTTGCTCTCTCCGAGCAATATGTCCACATCCGTGGCAGTTACGCCGTTTTCGGAGGATGAAGCCGTTTTTACGGTTATGTCGGACAGCCACGAAAGGTCGGTGTATGCCGAATCGCCGAGCATCTCGGCAAAGCTGTCGGAAAGGCTGAAATTCAGTTCGGCGGATGCGGAGCCATCGGAGGTGCTGCTGACGACTGTGCCCACGCCTTTGGCGTAAATATTTGTTACGGCATCGTAATATTCCTTGAGAGAATCTCCCTCGACCGTTGCGATATACGCGTCGGCGGACATGAAATTCTTTACGAACAGCCCTTTAAGCGCGTTGAAGTTTATTGCAATAAGCGCGGCGATTACAACTACGGGAATGCCGATAAACAAAAGCAGCTTCAGCCACAGCTTCATTTTCTTCTTGGGTGTTTCGGGAGCTGTCGGCGCGGGTGCAGGCTGATAATAGCCCTGTTCGGGCGCTGCATATGCGCCCGCCGTGGGTGCGGCGTATGTATCCGCTGCCGGAGCCGCGGGTGCCGCGGGTGCGGTGTATGTATCCGCTGCCGGAGCCTCGGGTGCTGCGGGTGCGGTGTATGTATCCGCTGCCGGAGCCTCGGGTGCTGCGGGTGCGGTGTATGTATCCGCTGCCGGAGCCTCGTGTGCCGCGGGTGCGGCATATGTTTCCGCTGCCGGAGCCTCGGGTGCTGCGGGTGCGGCGTATGTATCCGCTGCGGGAGCCTCGGGCGCTGCAGGTGCCGCGTATGTTTCCGCTGCAGGAGCCTCGGGCGCTACGGGTGCCGCGTATGTTTCCGCTGCGGGAGTCTCGGGCGCTGCAGGCGCTGCGTATGTTTCTGTTGCGGGAACCTCGGGCGCTACGGGTGCCGCGTATGTTTCCGCTGCGGGAGTCTCGGGCGCTGCAGTTATTCCTACCGTATTTTCCTTCGCGTTCTCGGTCTTTACATCGTTGTTCTTCTCTGCGGGGGCACACCCTGTCTTTTCACCGCAATAGGGACAAAATGCTGCGTTACTGTCGATCTCCCGACCGCATTTGGCACAATACATTTTCTGTTCTCCTTAATTTAATATAGTTTTTTCGTAACCGACTTATAATTTATCAGATTATATCACAATACGACAAATTTGTCAATATACAGCACAGCCGTGCCGTTTGCACGCGGCAGCGAGAGTTCATATACTGTAATGAGCGCCGCGGCGCTCCCGAATGATAAAAGTAAAGAAAGGAAATATAAAAGATGAATTACTGCGATGAGAACAGCACGCCGAGAGACAGAATCTCCGCCGAGCTGTTTTTCTCTGAATACGGCACCGAGATGCGCACCTCCGGCTGCGGATGCGGAAATACCGCACGTACCGCCCAGACCCGTACCACCGGCTGCGGATGCGCAAATGCCGCACGTACTGCCGAGACCCGTACCACAGGCTGCGGATGCGCAAATGCCGCCCGCACAGCTCAGACTCGTACCTCCGGCTGCGGATGCGCAAATGCCGCCCGCACAGCTCAGACGCGTACCTCCGGCTGCGGCTGCGGATGCGGCTGCGGTGAGACCTCCCGTACCGCGCAAATACGCAGCGGCAGCGGCAGAAACGCCGGTGACGGCTGCCCCGACAGACGCATACCCGCCCCGAGCCTTGCCATGGCGTATGTGCCGATGCAGCAGTGGAGAGACATCCTGGACTGCGAGGACGCTCTCGCAAACGGTACACTGTTCGGCGAGCTGGTTTTGCCGTTCTACCCCACCCCCTGCAATAACGAAGGATGTCAAAGGAGGCGCAGCATATGACCGCCGACAGAACAAGAAATGCGCTTATAAACAGAATAAGCGCAGTAGGACTTTGCGTACACGAGGCAGCATTGTTTCTGGACACCCATCCGACGGACAGAGATGCCCTTGAGTTTTTCCGTATGCGGAGAAACGAGCTGTGCGCTCTTGTAAAAGAATATGAGAACAAATACGGTCCCATGACAGCTTTCGCCGATCCCGCAGACGGCTCCTGGAGCTGGACAGACGGCCCGTGGCCCTGGCAGAACGAATGTACGTGCTCCGGGCGTGCGAGATAAAGGAGAAAGAATATGTGGCAATACGAAAAGAAGCTTCAGTACCCCGTAAACATTAAAACGCCCAACGCGGCAGCCGCAAAGGTCATAGTCAGTCAGCTCGGAGGTCCGGACGGTGAATTGGGTGCATCGCTCAGATACCTGTGTCAGCGCTACACCATGCCGAATGACAAGATCGTAGGTGTTCTTACCGACATTGCAACAGAAGAGCTTGCTCATGTTGAGATGGTTTCGGCGATAGTTTACCAGCTTACGAAAAACCTCAGCATTGACGAGATCAAGCGCAGCGGATTTGACACCTACTTCGTGGATCATACAACGGGGATATACCCGATTGCTGCTGCGGGAGTTCCGTTCCGCGCCGATTATTTCGGCGTCAAGGGCGACGTTTTCGCCGACCTTCACGAGGACCTTGCGGCAGAGCAAAAAGCCCGCGTGACGTATGACAACATTCTGCGTCTCGTTGACGATCCCGACATCTGCGATCCCATAAAGTTTCTGCGTGAGCGGGAGATTGTGCACTTCCAGCGCTTCGGCGAAGCGCTGCGCATAGCGCAGGACGACAGCGACTGCAGAAATTTCTACGGCTGGAATCCGGAATTTGACCGCAACAGAAGCCGCAGAAATATGACAAGATAAGAAAACTCCCCGGCGTGCGACGCATACTGACGGAGTCGGGAATATCTGATTGAGTAAGGGTTGTTTTCTGCACGCAGCGGCGCGACCGCTGCGGCAAAAACGGACTGCAACAAGGTATGCGCGCTCATAGCACCGCGCACCGCGGCACAGGCGGCGGATCATTTTTTCGCACCGTCGGCACGGATAAAACGCAGCAAAGGCTCCCGGATTGCCCGGGCGAAGCTGAGCCGTCAATATCCGACCCATCGCAGGCACCGTCCTTATCCCGCGGCAACCCGCCGCAGACCTTATCACCGTCCGGCTCCCGTCGATTTGAAGCAAACTGGCTGCAAAGAAGCGTGTCGGTCATGCTGCCGCGTCCCGCCGCGCCACATGGCTGCGAAGGGCTCGGCGTGTCTTATCTCCCGCCGAAAAAGGTTCTTCTGCAGTGCCTTTCCGGTGAGATTCGGTAAAAAGCAGGCGCCCCTCTTGCCGGGCGGATGAAATGTTCATCCGTCCGGCAAGAGGGGCGCTGCCTGATTAAGCCGCCGTTGTTGGCATTTTTATACTCTCTGAAAAACAGTTATGTATAATACACCGTTTGCAGGGCTTACTGCTGCTTCATTGCCGCAAAGCACTCGCTGCAGTATACGGGTCTGTCGCTTGTAGGCTCGAAAGGAACTTTTGCCTCTTTGCCGCACTGAGCGCACACAGTCGTGTACATCTCTCTCTGTGCTCTGGAAGCGTTCTTTCGTGCATCGCGGCAAGCCTTACATCTCTGGGGCTCGTTCTGGAATCCTTTCTCAGCGTAGAACTCCTGCTCACCGGCGGTGAAAACGAATTCCTTTCCGCAGTCCTTGCAAACTAATGTCTTGTCCTCGTACATGGTTTACCTCTCTCTGAATTTGGGAATGAATTTTTTGCCCCAAAACGGATTTGCACCGTTACCTTTGAAAAAACAACGCTCTGTTTAAGCTATTCGGGCATATATATATATCAAACGGATCTCTCCGGTGATACCTTATAATCAGCTTTTTGCCTTTCCTGCAGCCTGCTTCAGCTTGCGGCGCGCGCGGTACAGGCAGTTATTTATACTTCTTGTGCTTTTGCCGAGCTTTTCCGCTATCTGCCGAATGTCGGCGCCTGCGATATACTCCCGCAAAACGGACTTTTCATATGCGGAAAGCTCTGTGCTCATGCGCTCAATAATTTCATCCGCCGCATCCGCATCAACAGGCATACGCTTTCTCGCTGAGCGGCGGGCAGCGGTCCTGTTTGCCGCACTGCTGCGACGCTCTCTCGAAAGCTTTGCACGGCGGACCGACACAAGCGCGTTGCGCACACAGACCTTGGCATACAGACCGAATGTAACGTCCTTTTTTTCTTCGTCATAGCTCAGTGCGGCGCGAAGCAACGCGCTTTCCGCTTCCTGCTCGAGCTCTGCCCTGCTGCCGGCACCGCTTGCCTCAAAGCTTGCCGCCATGGAATCTATAAGCGGTGAATACATACCGCGCAGGACATCGAAATCCTCGTGTCTGCCGTTTTTTATGCCGATAAGCAATTCATTTGTGTTCTGAGCCACTTTTTTCCTGTCTGCTCTTGTCGAATCGTGCAACTTGTTGAAATTTGAACATCTAATTTACGATTATTATATCACAAATGTAGAAAATGTCAACACTATTTTGAATATTTTTCATTATACGTCAAAATTTTATTCATAATCATATCTGTTTTACTTTTTCGCGCCGCGGTCACTGTTCAAACAGGTAGTTGACATCCCCTGATAAAAGCGCCACGATGCCTCGGAAAACAACCTCCGGCTTTTCGGAATAGTTGTTAAGCATTCTTTTCAGCTGATATTCGCTGTCGGCTCTGACGGTGAGGTCCATGATCACTCCGCCCTTATCCTTTATGGAGCATGTCACAAGGTATCCGTCGCCGTCCGGCTTATAGGTCTGGTCGATCCACGCGCCTTTTTTGGCGAACGAAAGGTGGCGCAGCGCGCTGCGGTAGCTTTTTTCTCTGACGCTTATCATAAGGTTGTCCGAAAGGGCGCGGGCGACCTGCCTGCCCGTATCCGTGACCTCATACAATACAGTTGCGGAGCTTTCGTATTCGTCCTCGTCGTCATCGGTGCCGTAGCGCGAAATATGCGCCCCGTCGTCCGATGTGCCGTTGACGCCGGAGTCCGTTTTAGCGACTTCGGCGCTGCCTGCGCCGCCTTCAGGATCCTTTTTATCCGCCGCCTCGTCTTTGTCCCGATCGACTATGATCTCACGAATATGGCCTGCGTCCACGAGCGCAAAAAAGCACTGGGCAAAATCGAAAAAGTTGACTATCCCGTCCTGCATCATTATTGAGCCGATGCTGGGGTAATCAAGGGGGTATCCTATTTTATCAAGCAAGTACAGAATAAAAATCTTTATCTCATTTTCATCCTTCAAATGAGAGGCCATATCCGTCATTTCCTTTCTGATATACCGTTTTATAAGTAAGCAGGATAAAACGCGGGAGGCATAAGCCCCCCGCGTGAAAACCGGTGTGAAAACTAATTTGATTGCAATTACTCGAATTCGTTTTCGCTATCCTCTGCTTGGATGGACTCCTTGTATTTCATGTAGTTCTTCATCTTCAGATTGTCGAAGTCTCTGCCCCAATAGGTGTTCTTAACACCGCTTATTACCTTGCTCGTCACGTATGCATCCTGCAGGAACAGCACGGGAACTATGGGCATATCCTCCATAAGCTTTTCTTCCGCGTCATGGAGAAGCTGTGCTCTTTCCTTGCTGTCGGACGTCTTGCTTGCCTTGTCGATAATATCGTCGTAGTCACTGTCGGAATAGCCGGTCACATGGGGGAACGGATCGTAGTTGTCGTTTGACATATCAACGCCGTTGCCGGAAAACTCCGTCGCAAAGGGTGCAAGCGCCGCGAAAGCGTTGGGCGCGAGCATGTTGTAGTCAAGAGCGATAACGTCGAAGTCGCCCTCGTCGAGCGCCTCCTGATAGAGATCGCGGTATATTACGGACTGGTTGGTATTTTCTGATGAGATCTTCTTTGTGCCCATCTTTTCAACCTTGACGCTGAAGCCGAGAGACTTCCACGCCTCGGCGACCGCCTCAGCGAACGCGACGTCAGCCTCATTGTCTCTTACCTTGATGCTGAAGCTGCCGCTTGTAACGCCTGCAGATTTGAGAAGGGATTTTGCCTCGTCAACATCCGCGCTTGTCGCCAGAAGATCGCCGCCGGTCTTGCGGAAATCGCCCTTTGCGTTTGCGTCGTCAACGCCGCCGGGGACAAGACCCGTCGCGGGCTTTGCATACACAAGAGTGTCTGCTATCGCCTGTCTGTCAAGGGCAAGAGAAAGCGCACGCCTTACCTCTGCCTTTTCAAACAGTCTGTTGGTGGTGTTGAAATAAAGTGATGCAGTTATGGGAGTATCCACTATTTCGGCGCGCTTTTTGTAGAAGTCGCGGGCGCTGAGAGCTATCTCACCGAGATAGAAAATGTTGCCGGCATCAAATGCGTCTGCCTGTGCCGTGTTGTCTCCGTAAGAATATTTTATTACAAGTCTGTAGGGGATAACGTACTTGTCAAGTGCCTGGTTGGAGTCGGTATCGCGCTTGTAATAGGAAGAACGCTCGAGAACGAGCTTGTCGCCGTAAGAAACATTTCTGATGTCGAAGGGACCGTTTGTAACAATTGTGGAGGCGCGCTTTGCCCAGGTATCGTCGTTGCCGATCTTATCCTCGCGCAGAGGAACGAGCGCCACGCTTGCGCAGGTCTTAAAGAACTCATCTACGTTTATATCGTGCTCAAATTCGATCTTGAGAACGTACGACTCGACTGAATAGATACCGAGATCGTCAACGGTGGCGTTGCCCATCTTGATGTCGCGGGCGTTCTTAACATCGTAAAGGAGGCAAGCCGCGTCGCACTTGTTGGTAGCCTCAACGATGCGCTTCCACGCATAGACGAAATCGTTTGCCTGAACGGTTCTGCCGTCGCTCCACTTTGTGGAACGGAGGTTGATCTCAAGTCTGTATGTATCCTCTTTTTCATCGGGCTCAAGGTACTTGTAGCTCTTCATCATGCCCTTGTGCCAGTCGCCGTCCTCATCAAGAACGGTAAGACCCTCGAACGCCAGCGACAAAATCTTTGCGGTCGCCGTGTCGTTGTATCCGACGATGGGATCGAAATTGTATATCTGGTTTGCCAGATACATTGTGACGATAGCGCCCTTGTCGTCCTTTTTCAAGGTTGAGCATGCGGAAAGCATTCCGATAACGCATACTGCCGCAAGAACGATGCATATCACTTTTTTCATATATTACCTCCACGCCGCCCCCGGCGGCTTATTGTTTTCAAAAGGCTGCGATATGTGCCGCCGCGCCTTTTTCAAACGATACGTTTACATACGGTAAATTATAGCACAATATCGTCCGATAATCAATCTGTAAAGCGGAAAAACGGCACAGTTTCATTTATTTGCACAATAAAAATTCGGCAATTTGGTAAAAATCTACATATAACGAGGGCATTTCGGCCTGCGGCGCGCGTCGCGCCCTCCCGACAAAGCAGCGCCTTTGTCAAAGTGCGCCGCGGCGCGGCGGCAATGCGCGCAAAAAACCCGCAAAAACCGCGCTGATATCATCGGCGGATACCGTCTTTCGGGCTTTGTGCGGTATAGACGGCGCTTATGCGGCAAATTATATTATTATTATAATATATTTTTCGGGAAAGGCAACGATTATGTTAAAAAATTCACAAATACCGACGGAAAACGTCACAGAAAGCGCGGCTTTTCCAAGGACCGACCTTGCCTGCGAAAGCGTGGGGGCGCTGAACAAGCCATACCGCGGGGCGGTAAGCGAGGAGGGCGAAATATGCTCCGTGCCCGTGTCACGCCTTGAAGTGCTGAATAAAGAGGGCGAGATCGAGACCGGCCGCAAGCGCGGAAGCTATGTTACCCTGTACTGTCCGCTTATGAAATACCTCGACGCAAATGACGCGGAAAACATAACCGAGGCGCTGTCTGTCCTCCTTCGCGAATTTACGCAAAAGCTGTGCGGCGCGCCCGTTTCAAGCGCCACGAAAGTGCTTGTGGCGGGGCTGGGCAACCGTTTTATAACGGCTGACGCCCTCGGTCCCCGCGCCGCGGACAAAGTCGCCGTTACAAGTCACGTCATGGAGTCGGGACTTCTTGACAGCATCGGCTGCTCCAGCATTTCCGCAGTGCATCCCGGCGTTATGGGGCAGACGGGGATAGAGGCGGGAGCGATGATCAAGGGTGCGGCGGACTATGTAAAGCCGGATGTGGTCATTGCCATAGACGCCCTTGCTGCGCGCTCCACAAAGCGGCTTGCCTCCACCATACAGCTGTCGGACACGGGCATCGAGCCCGGCAGCGGGATAGGAAACCGCCGCAGCGCCGTCAACAGAGAGAGCATCGGCTGCCCCGTGATAGCTATCGGCGTGCCCACCGTTGTGGACTGCGCCACGCTTGTCTGGGACGCGCTTGAGCGCGCGGGATGCGAGTGCGGCGAGGAAATGCGCGCCTCTCTTGAAAAGGAGCGCAGCTATTTTGTATCCCCGAAGGACGGGGATATCATATGCGACGAGGTGGCGGCGCTTATAGCCTCGGCAATAAACCGAGCATATATGGCGGAGGGGCTGTAAGGCACTTTCCTGCCGTTGACAAACGGAATCATTTGTGATATATTATAGGCGGCACGGCGACGGAGACCTGTTGACTCTGTTAAATCAGGGCGATACTCTTGATGACCCGTGTCTTCTTTTATGCAAAGCATTTCCGCATTGCCACCTGCGCGGCGCCGCAGTCTTTCAGCACTGAGCCCGTCCTTCATTCACAGTTTGCGCGCGGCAAAACCGTTGTCGAAGCGCTTGACAAACGAATACAAATCTGATACAGTACAGGCAGTAGTCGAAGACCCCATTGTTGATACGTCCTTGTGGCTTTGTTCCACATTGGCGTCAGCCGAGGCTTCGGCTGCTTTTTATATGCTTATAACACCTTCGGCATTCCGTCACCGTTCGAAAGTTCGGAATTGATCTATTTTCCCCGCAATGCTTTTCCGTATTCCTTGATAGGCGAGAACTTGTGACATATACTGATTTCGGATGAGGGTGCTTCCGGTCGATGCGGTTTTAAAAACCGTTTACCTCCGAAGGCATCCTCTTCTTCGTTATGAAAAATTCTCATCAAGAACGCTGTCCGCAGCGTTTTTATTTTTTGCCGCGCCGTCGATGGGCGCCGCATACCTTTTTGTAAAGCTTTTCGGTGCCGCTCTCCCGCAGCTCTCGGCGGCTGTCGCTCTCTTCGCCGTCACATACCGCGCGGCAGTATATGTCCCTATGCAAATCCTGCCCGAGCCGTCGAGCCGAAAGCCGAAATGCACGCTGCCATGCGGAATATTGCGCACGTAGTGCCAATATACTTGAACAGCGCAGAAAATACAGGCGTGCACATCTATGCCGCGCGGACAAGACGCACGCTTTAGTGAGTGACGGCTTTGCGCTGCGGACGAAAAAAGAAAAAACGCGGGAGGTTACACATTATGGATATGAAAACTTACAGCGAAAGAACGCTTGACGCTCCGACAGATGCGGAGCGGCTCGAAGCGCCGCCAGAAAGCGTGTACGGCGCTCCGACGGTGTCGGACAGAGGCGCAAGGGGGCTGCGGATAGCAAAGGCTGCGGCCTCGGCTTCATGTCTTATACTCTGTGCCGTCGGCATACTTGTGCACGCGGCTGCCGCCGCGGAGCTGTTCTCCTATCTGAAAAACGGCTGGCAGAACCGCATCGTATCGCTTATTTTCCCCGATGTGGTCATAGAAGAAAAAGCGGATGATCCCGATCCCGTTGTTCTTGATGGGGACGAAGAAGCGTCCGAGGACGGCAATGGGGATACCGACAGCATCCCGCCGAGCCTCAAGGTCATGAACGAAGACCTTTCCGCCCGCGCCGCAGGCGGACTTGCGATATCGAACGAAACGGAATACGAGACAAACATAGAAGCGCTTATGAGCTCCGTTCCCGCCGCAAGCTCCCCGACAGGCGCCGAGCAAAGCGATGCGCCGCTCGTGCTCATATATCACACCCACGGCACGGAGGCGTACGCCGACTGTGCCGGCAACTCTTTTCGCTCCCGCGATACGGAGAAAAACACCGTCGCCGTTGGAAAAATACTTGCCGAAACTCTTGAAAAATGCGGCGTCGTCACAATGCATATCGAAGAAATGTTTGATGAAAAGTCCTGGAGCGGAGCATACGACAGCAGCACTCTCGCCGTGCGGGACGTTTTGTCCCGCTATCCGTCCGTAAAATACGTTTTCGACGTTCACCGCGACTGCATAGGCAACGACGACGCGGGCTATGTGCGCAGCGTTACCGATATCGGCGGTGACGAAGCCGCCCAGCTAATGATAGTATGCGGCACGGACAGCGGCGGCAGCGCGCATAAAAACTGGAGAGAGAACCTCAGCTTTGCGCTCTCGCTGCAGTCCCGCCTATGGAACGCCGACAACACGCTGATGCGTCCTATCGATCTCAGGTGCGCTTCCTTCTATCAGGACACATCTCCCGGGGCGCTGCTTATCGAGTTCGGCACGTGCGCAAACACCCTCACCGAGGCAAAGCGCAGCGCGGTCATGTTCGGCTGTGTGCTGTCAGGGTATATCACCGGAGAGGATCTCGGCGGGCAGTATGCCGATATTGCAGAAGAATACGGCTTGCATTAACGCCTTTTATGTGATATTATAGGTATACGCGCGGCAGCCGATAACACACTCTTCGGCGCGGCCGGCGCAAAGCTCTACCACGGGAAGTGTATATCTATGAAAAAAAGAACCATAATCGGCATCGACGTCGGCGGAAGCACCACGAAGATCGTTGGCTTCGACCTTACGAGCGGAGAAAGACGGCTGATCGAGCCCATATTCGTCCGCGCGGCAGACCCCGTTACGTCTGTTTACGGCGCTTTCGGAAAGTTTACCGATCAAAACGATCTGACTCTTGCCGACATTGAAAAAGTGATGATCACCGGTGTAGGCGCGTCCTACATCAAAAACGATATATTTTCGCTTGACTGCGAGATCGTGCCCGAATTCGACTGCATAGGGCTCGGCGGTCTTTATCTCTGCAGCTATGACAAGGCTATCATCGCAAGCCTCGGCACAGGCACGGCGCTTGTTTATGCCGAAGCGGGCGCGCCGCCCGTATATCTCGGCGGTACAGGCGTCGGCGGCGGCACGCTCGTGGGGCTTTCCAAAAAGATTTTGGGTATGGACACCGTTGCCCACATCGAAGAGCTTGCCGAAGGGGGAGATCTGCGCAATGTGGACCTTAAGATCAACGACATTACAAAGCAGGATATCGTCCCCGGCTTTGCCGATACAATGACGGCTTCAAACTTCGGCAACGTCAGCGACATCGCCACAAAAGCGGATCTCGCGCTCGCGCTTATAAACATGGTGTTTGAGACCGTAGGCATGGTAAGTCTTTTCGCCGCGCGCAACTATTCGCTGAAAAACGTTGTGCTGACAGGAAACCTGACAAGCGTTTCCCAGGCGCCGAAGATATTCGATAACCTCAACAGAATGTTTGACATGAATTTCATAATCCCCAAATATTCGCAGTTCGGCACAGTCATCGGCGCGGCTCTCGCGGGCTGCCGCAGAGCGGGCTTTGACGAATAAACGCCTTGTAATTTATCAGCCGCCCGGCGGTATAAAAACGGCGCAGCCTTTGGCAGAACGGTTTCTGCCAAAGGCTGCGCTTTCATATTGTGAAAAAGCGGAAAACGGCTGCGCCGTTTTCCGCTTTCGTTTTTTATTTTGCGAGTATGCGAATGACGGACTCCGCCTTGCAAAGCTCGCCGGAGAACAGCCGTCTCGCTTCGGACTCTTTTACTTCGGGAGTTATATACTCGACGTATCCCGCGGGGGTCGAAGGAAGTTTTTCCGCCGTGCCGAGGGCAAGGGCCGCCGCCTCAAGCGCCTGCGCGGGGTCGTCTGTTTTCACACGTACATAGTATGAAAAGCTGAGTTCTTCAAAGGGCGTTACCCAACCGTCGGGCGCGCTCTGCCATGCCATCTTCTTCTCACCATTGCAAAGTCCCGAGGCGATCGACGCCGCATCCGCCACCATCGCGCCCGCCGTAGGCATTCTGCCCGCGCCTCTGCCGTAGAACATCACGTCTCCCGTAACGGGGCTTGCGACGGATATAGCGTTATAAACGTCGTCCACAAACGACAGGGGGCAGTCCGAAGGTACAAACGTGGGGCAAACGTACATTGAGGCGCCGCCGGCGTCCGGCTTTATTCTCGCGCTGCCCACAAGCTTTACCGTGCCGCCCCAGCGGGCAGCCGCGTCCATGTCGAGGGGGGTTATATTTCTCAGCGTCTCCGCGTAAACATCACTCTCATCAGCAAGGCAGCCGGTGGCGACAGCCGTCAGTATCATGATCTTGCGCTGCGCGTCAAGACCGTCCACGTCGGCGCTGGGATCTCTCTCGGCGTATCCGAGCCGCTGCGCCTCGGAAAGCGCCTCGGCAAATGTGGCGCCGTCCTTTTTCATTCTTGTAAGGATGTAGTTCGTCGTACCGTTGAGTATGCCGTTTACAGCGCCTACAGTGTCTCCCGCAAGGGATGTGCGCATACCGCGTATCTCGGGTATACCGCCGCCGACGCTTGCCTCAAACATATAGCTTACGCCGTTCTTCTCCGCCGTCTCGCAAAGCTCAACGCCTCTTTTTGCCACAAGCTCTTTGTTGGAGGTAACAACGCTTTTGCCGTGCTCCATGAGCATTACGGAAAAATCATACGCGGGATTCACACCGCCCATAGCCTCGCACACAATGCTGACCTCTGGATCCTTAGCGATTATGTTTATGTCGTGAACTACCCTGTCGCTGTACGGAGAGTCCGGAAAATCACGGAGATCGAGGATATACTTTACGTACATTCCGTCCCCCGTATATTTTTCAAGCGCCTTGCCGTTCTGCTCTATGACCTCGGTTATGCCTCCGCCGACGACGCCGAAACCGAGTATTGCGATATTTGTCATTTCCGAAATTCTCCCAAAGTGTATATTTATGAATTTTTATAAGTATACCACATAAAAATGCGGACTTCAACAGAGATATATAAAAAACAGTGCGCTGCGGGCAATTTTTTCCGCATGCAGGCGGGTTTTTCGCATTATTTTGCAAAGACGCCCGCAGGCGGGGGTGTCGGGGCCGATCGTCGGGAAGCCGCCGAAACAGAACATCATCCCGCACGGGCGGCACGGATCTGTCTGCGCGAGCTTGAGGCAGGCAGCGCGGCGCCGCTTGCATCATCCCCCACGGGCGGTGCGGGTCTGTCCGCCATGCCGGGACTATATCGAGCGCCCGCCTGTCCGTGTGCCGCAAATTCAGCCGAGCGACAAAAAAAGGATGCCGCACGGCATCCTTTTTTCATATATATTCGTCTCAGAAATATCTCTTGAGTCCGCTGTTCTCGGCAGTGTCAAGCTTGTGCTCCTTGCTCTTTACGTTGACTATACCGAGAAGCTCGTCAAGCTCGTCGTCGGAAATATCGTCATCCGCGGAAGGCTGAGCGCTTTCTGCAGGCTTTTCCGCGGGCTTTGCCGCCGCTGCTGCGGGAGCAGCCTTTGCAGCTGTAGCTGCGGGAACGCTGAGATCCTCATTTTCGTTCTCAAAGCCTGTTGCTATGATGGTGATCTTCATAGCGTCTTCCATATCGGGATCGAAAGCAACACCCCAGATGACCGTTGCATCCTCATGCGCTTCGTTGGCGATCATGGTGCATGCAATGTCGATGTCCTCCATGGATATATCGGGAGAAGCGGTGATGTTACCGAGAATACCGTGTGCGCCGTTGATGGAAGTTTCAAGCAGCGGGCTGGAAATTGCAGCCTTTGCCGAAAGCTCTGCCTTCTCCTTGCCGGTAGCATAGCCGACGCCCATGTGTGCGTATCCCGCATCCTGCATTACGGAGGTAACGTCCGCAAAATCAAGGTTTATGTAACCGGGAACGTTGATAAGCTCGGAAATGGACTGAACGCCGTGGCTGAGCACGTCGTCGGCGATCTCAAAAGCGTTTATCATTGTAATGG
Organism: uncultured Eubacteriales bacterium; assembly: GCA_959601495.1. Classification (GTDB taxonomy): domain Bacteria; phylum Bacillota; class Clostridia; order Oscillospirales; family CAG-272; genus Avispirillum. The sequence continues at coordinate 23,744 of CAUGPT010000004.1, read as the reverse complement.
GCTTATCGGAGACCTGCTTAAGTCTTTCGTTGGGAATTATAACGAGAGAGTCAACGTACTGGCTGAGAGAGGCGATGCCCGCGTCTGCCTGTACTTTTCTCTTTTTGCCCTCAAACGCGAAAGGCTTTGTGACAATACCGATGGTGAGCATGCCCATCTCTTTTGCGATGCGCGCAACGATGGGAGCAGCGCCGGTGCCGGTGCCGCCGCCCATGCCGGTGGTGATGAACACCATGTCCGCACCGGTAAGGCTTGTCTTTATTTCTTCAATGCTCTCCTCTGCGGCTTTTGCGCCGATGTCGGGGTTTGAGCCCGCGCCGTGACCCTTGGTAATCTTCTCGCCGATCGGGATCTTATGAGTTGCGGCAGACTTCTGAAGAGCCTGCTTATCGGTATTGATAGCAATAAAATCCACGCCGCGTACGTTGGAAGAGATCATTCTGTTGACAGCATTGTTTCCGCCGCCGCCTACACCTACGACCTTAATATTAACGCCGCTTTCAAATTCTTCGTCAAGTTCAAAAGGCATTTTATTATCCTCCGTTTTTTATATGGACCCGCGCCGCTTTGCGCGAATTATGCGCAGTTTCGGCTTTCGCCGTTTTTACACTTACATTTATAATATACTATCCGGCGCTGTTTTTCAAGATGTTTTGCCGAATTTTTTTCGTTTTATTTTATTTTTTTGCAAAAAACGCCGTCCTCAGTGGGCTTGCGCACTGCGGACGGCATTTTTATGCATTTGTCTTTTATCGGTATTTTATGCAATTGTCTAAGCGATTTTACCAGTCAAGCTCCAGCCTGTTGTCGACAACAACGCCGGTCTGAGCAAGATTTGTGAGATCGATCTTCGCCTTATCGTCTCCCGAGAACATATCGTCCTTGAGGACCGCCGCGGCTATGCGCAGCTTTGAATCCGCGGAGCCTGAATCGCCGAAGGAAAGCAGATATTTTCCGTCGCAGACCATTTTTATATCATATTTTCCCGTAAGATCCACGGCACCGATCCTGCCCCAAAGCTCTGATTCGGAAAGCGCCTTTACTGTATCGTATATGTAGCTGTCTCTTCTCACCGAAGAATACTGCGCCGCCGTTCCCGAGACCGCTTTTGACACTGCGGGCAGCTTCAGAAGCACAAGCCCCTGTTCCCGTGCCTCGTCTCTTGTTACCGAGTAAAGCACCCTAAGATCTGAGGACATAGCCCTGTACTCGCCGTAGAAATCGGCGTAGTAGGTGCTTTTTTCCTCGGTGATCTGAAAAGTTACCTTGCGGGGAGCGCTGCGCTTTACCCTGACGCTGCTTACAAGCGGGCAGCGCAGTATAATGCTTTGCTCCGTGCTGCTTGCGCGGAAGGAATACAGATGATCCCCCTCAGCCACACCGGATGCCGCGATTATTTCATCGGCACTGTAGTTTTCGCTGCCGTCAACGCTAATATCTGATATCACAAACAGAAGTCTGTACACCACTATGCACATAACGGCAAAGACCGCAAGGATCAGCACAAATGATATAACGGCATCGCGTATTTTTCTGAGTCTTCGTGCGCGTTTTGCTTTTTCGAGCGCCTCTTGTTTTGCGGCTCTCTCGCGGCGCTTGTCCGCTTCGGTCTGCTCAAAGGATGCGCCGCCGTTTACCCCGCGGGCATTCCGCGCGCTTCCCGCACTTCGTCCGCGTGCGCTTTGCCCCGCGCCGTCGACTGCTTGTCCCGGCGTGCCGACGTTGGCATGAGGACTTTCATACGCCTTTTTTTCTGCCGCGCGGGCTCTTGCGGCAGCCGCCGCGGCGTTTTCTTTTTTTAGTTTTTCATTAAGGGCGCGGCGCTTTTCTTCTTCGGCTTTCTGCTGCTCCGTGCGTCTGCGTGCGTTTTCGTATATATCGTCGGGAGAGATTCTCGCCCACGCGCCGCTGTTTGGGCCCGAGCCGCGCGGTGCGGCGCCCGCGCCTGCATCCGTACCGACCGCGCCCGTATTCGCGCCGCCCGTTCTTGTGTGAGGAGCGGCAGCACTTAAGCGGGAAGCGTCACTGCCGACGGTACGCACGGGACGCGGCGCATGACCCGGGGCGGTGCCGAGCGGTCTTTCGCCCGCCTCGGCTGCGCCGGTGCGCTGTTCGCGGCTTTTCGTGCGAAAGCTGTTATAATACCCATGTCCGCGTGTCTCGATCGAAAGCTGATCCGACGGCGCGGCAAGAGTCATGGGCCTGCCAGACAAGCGGCTGTCTTCTTCCTGCTTTTGCAGTTCCAGAAGCCGCTTCATTTTTTCGGCATAGTAATCGTTTACGGATTTCGGCAACGCTCTCACCTCCCGCCGCGGAAATTACCGCATAGTCATCGGCAAAGCCGATACAAAAAAACTCTTTATGCCTTTTTTCCCTTTTTAACAAGCTTTACGATATCGTTGTAGATCAGCCGATTTGCGTCGGGAGAGGCAAACTTTTTGATGTTTTCCTCCATTTTCGCGCGGTTTTCGGGATGTTCGCAAAGCCCGGTCACTGCTGCGCACAGTCTGTCGCCGCAGTCAGCTCCCTCGCGGATTATCAGCGCCGCGTCGGCTTCCGCCAGCACCTTGGCGTTTTTATACTGCTGATCGTCGGTAACGTTCGGCGACGGGATAAACACGGTGCATTTCCCGTGCAGCGCAAGCTCGGAAACGGTCATTGCGCCCGCGCGGGAGATGACTATGTCCGCAGCCGCCATACGTATCGGCATATCGTATATGTACTCCAGAAGTTCAAGGTTTTTGTATTTGTCAAGTCCTCTTTCCCTGAACCAGCCCGCGGCAATATCCTTTTCTATAGCGCCCGTGGCATGGGTATGCCAAACGCCTTCTCTGCCGCCGGTATAGCGCTGCATAAGCGTAAAGACGGCATCGTTCACCTTCTCCGCGCCCATGCTGCCGCCGAAAGAAAGAATAACGGTGGAAACATCGTCCGGTATTCCAAGCTTTTTTCTCGCCTCGGCTTTTGTAAGAGATGCCGCAGGTGCGCCGAGCATGGGGCAGCCCACAAGCATAAGCTTATCCTTATCGCGTATACCGGCACCGGCTGCCTCAAAGTTGAGGTATATCCTGTCAACGTCGCCGGAGAGCATACGCACAGCCATACCCGGGGTCGCGTTTGACTCATGCAGTGCGGTGGGAATGCCCATTTTTGCCGCAGCCTTCACAACGGGCCACGACACATATCCGCCCGTGCCGATAACAACATCGGGTCGGAACTGCTTTATAAGCTTTTTCGCTTTTGCGGGAGATGTGAGCGCAAGCCACGCAGCCCGTATATTCGCGGGCGAAAAGCTGCGTCGCAGACCTCTTACGTCAACATGGTAAAGCTTGTAGCCCGCCGCGGGCACAAGCTTGTTTTCGATTCCGCGGGGAGTGCCCACAAACGCTATCTCCGAGGCGGGATCGTTTTCTTTTATTGTATTTGCAATTGCAAGCGCCGGATTTACATGACCTCCGGTGCCCCCTCCTGTCATAAGAACTCTCATTTTCAAATACCTTCCGTATTCGGTAAAATCGGTAAAATGCGCCGCCGGCGCCGTTTATTTATTCTTTTGGAACGAATGCTTTGAAACAGACAGAAGTATGCCCATTTCGCACATGAGCAGCACCAGTGACGAGCCCCCGTACGAAAAGAACGGCAGGGATATGCCTGTATTGGGTATAAGGTCTGTGACCACGAGAATGTTCAGCAGCGCCTGTATGCCCACCTGACAGGTTATGCCGAAGGCGGTAAGGGACGTGAACGTGTCGGGGGCGCGCCTTGCAACGGTAATGCCGCGCCAGACAAACAGACCGTACAGTGCTATGAGCAGAACTGCGCCTATAAGTCCGGTTTCCTCGCACCAGATTGTGAAGATAAAGTCGTTCTGCGCCTCGGAAACGTAGTTGTATTTCAGATTGGAATGTCCCAGACCCACGCCAAGAAGTCCGCCGCTGCCGATCGCGTAAAGGCCCTGCGTCGTCTGCCACAGTTCCTTAAGCTTATCGGCGTTTTCGTCCGTATGGGTGAGTATGCGCTGCAGCGCGTAGCTGTTTGTCAGAAGATACACACCGCCCGCAAGGATCGCGGGAATGCCGTATGTCAGCGCCATATGCCATACGTTGGCGCCGCTCAGAAATATTACGCACACTCCTATAGCGGCAAGTATTACCGTGCCTGACAGATGCTTTTCCAAAAGCACCAGACCGCAGAACGTAAACATTATAACTCCGGGAACAAGCACGCTGCGGCGGTACGTTTTCTTTTTGGAAAGCCGCCCGGACGAAACTTCTTCAAAATGTTTGTCTATGTACCAGGCAAGCGTCAGTATAAGCGCAAGCTTTGCGATCTCGGAGGGCTGAATGGACACGCTGCCCACATATATCCAGCGCCTTGCGACGCCGCGCGCCGTACCCATGATAAGTACAAGCACCAGAAGCGCAAGAGAGGCAATGGCGACGGAAGGCGCCGCTTTTTTGTATGCCTGATGGGGCACTGCAGCCGCGGCGATCATGACGACCGCGCCGACCGCGAGCCACATCAGCTGGCGGCGGATATAAAATGTCGCGTCTCCTTTATCTGTTATGGCGTTGGGATAGCTTGCCGAAAACACCATAACGGTGCCGAGGCAAAGAAGGATTATGATTATAACGGCAAGAGGACGGTCCACTCCGTGGCGAACGCGCTGTATGCCCGCTTCCCATTCCCTGTCTTTTTTCTCTCGTTTTGCGAGAGCGCGCTGCTCGCTTGTCGTAAGAGCGCCGGGACGCTTTTGCACATCAGCCGCTCTGCGGACTCTCACGGGTGCGCCGTGTGCGGTACCGCCTGCAGTGTGCCCGTGAGTGCTCGCAGGCGCTCTGCCGCTTGAAATACGGTCAGCCGCGCGGCTCTGAGGTGTGCCGCCCGACCCGCCGCCTATAGGCTGTGCCGGGCCGCTTCCGGAAGACGCTCCCTGCGTTCTGCCGACATTCTGCGCCGAGCCCGATGGGGTTCTGCCGCTTTGATAGCCGTTTCGCCGTGTGTCCGCGGTGCCGCTGCCCTGTGCCGAGCCACTGCCGCCGCGTGCATCCCTGCCAAAAGCAGTCTGCCCGTAGCGCCCCGCCTGATCATTTCGCGAGACCTGAGCGCCGCTCTGCGGATCGCGGCGGTGCTGCGCACCGCTTTGCGTATTCGGTTTTCTTTCGCCGTAATAGTCCCGATCCATTTTGCCGCGCTCCTTTCCGCATTTATCAGGGCAGATCTGTTAAAAAATATTCTATTTGCCGATCACATACCGAGAGATAATACTCGTATCTCTGTCAAAGCCCGAACCACGCCGCGGCGCAAAACAGCACCGTCGCGACGGTAAAGACCGCCACGATCTTTCTTTCGCTCCAGCCGCACTGCTCAAAATGATGGTGTATGGGCGCCATTTTGAAAAGGCGTTTGCCGTGGGTCAGCTTGAAATATCCAACCTGAAGGATATCCGACGCGGTCTCGCAGATATAGACAAGGCCGCAGATGATAACTATAAGCGGATTATCGGCAAGAAATGCCGCGCCGACCACAAGTCCGCCGAGGAACAGCGAGCCCGTGTCGCCCATGAAAACTCTTGCGGGATATGCGTTGTACACAAGAAATCCCGTGCAGCTGCCGAGCATAAGTGCGGAGACCGCCGCGAGAGACGGGTCAGTTTTGCCCGTAAAGAACGCCGCCGCGCCGAAAAACAGAGCAACAACGCTCGTGACAGACGAGGCAAGGCCGTCAATGCCGTCCGTAAGGTTTACGCTGTTCATCACTCCGCAGAGAAGAAGCAGCGCGATGATGTAATAGAATATGCCGAGTTCAAGATGAATGCCTGTAAACGGTATGCGCATGGACGTATTTATGGCGCCTATAAGCCTCATACCGAGAAGATACAGCCCCGAAAGGACAAGCTGCAAAAGGAATTTCTGCGGCGCGGTAAGTCCCTCGTTGCGCTTTTTGCGAAGCTTTGCTCTGTCGTCTATCATGCCGATGAGTCCGGATGCCAGCGCCATGGCGAGGGTCATTATGAGCGGAGCCGCGGCAGCCGCGCCGCGCATGACGCCGATATATACGCACATTGCCGCGCCGGTTATGCACGATGCGGCTATAAACGCAAGGCCGCCCATGGTGGGGGTACCCTCTTTGTTCTTATGCCAGCGCGGACCGATCTCCAAAATCTTCTGCCCCATTTTTTTGGAGGCGAGCACCGGTATCAGCTTGCGCTCCGCAAGAACCGTTATTATAAAGGTCAGCACCGTGCCGACGGCGTACATTACGGGATACTGCATATGTTTCTCCTGCCTGTTTCAGTCATCTTAATAAAATTATAGCTTATATAATTATATCACTGTTTATGTCGTCGGTCAACAATTAATCGCATATTTGCGCCGTACCCGCCGTCTCTTTCCCGCTCGCCGCGTCCCGCAGCGAAAACGGTCGTTCTCGGCTTGCCGAATGCGGCACGCAGATAAAGCGCACGGCAGTCGGCACCGCCGCGCAGTCGGGTATATCCCGCAGCATTTACGCAGCTCTGTATTCATCAAAAGAATCGGCTTTACCGCGCAGTCGGGTACATCCGGCATCATCTGCCGAACTTGCGCCTCAGCACATCGCGGCATATATCGCGCTCGCTGAAGCTGTGCTTTCCCTCTGCGTCCGTTTCGTAGTTTTCATGCCCTTTGCCCATGAGAGCAACGGTCTCCCCCGGGCGCGCCGACTCAATGGCGTACGCTATTGCCGAGCGTCTGTCGGGGATAACGGCGCAGCCGCCGTCGGGTATGCCTCTCAGTATATCGTCTATGATCTTCCCGCGGTCTTCCGTTCGCGGGTTGTCTGATGTGACTATTACTCTGTCGCACATTTCATACGCGGCGCGCCCCATAAGCGGACGCTTTTCGCTGTCCCTGTCGCCGCCGCAGCCGAACACAACCGTAAGGTACCCACCCTTGCGGCGAAGTCCCGACAGCGCCGCTCTCATGGCATCGGGTGTATGGGCGTAGTCAATTATAACATCGATACCGTAAGAGGCGCGGTCCGCTATAAGCTCCGTTCTGCCGCAAACGCTTTTAACTGCGGCAATTCCCTCTTCCACGGCATACGGCTCAATGCCCGCTTCAAGCGCGCACACCGCGGTAAACATTGTGTTGTACACGGTATATGATCCCGCCACCCGCGTTCTTATGTTAAGACTTTTGCCCGCATAGCCGAGAGTATACGATACCCCGTCAAGACCGCAGTGCACATTGTGCGCAAGCCACGCTCCCGCGCGAATGCCGCTCACCCTTGACGCCCACGGATCGTCGGCGTTCACAAGAGCATGGCGGCAGTGTTCGAACAGTGACGCTTTTGCTGCAAAATAGTTTTCCATCGTGCCGTGCGTATCAAGATGCTCCGGAGAAAGATTTGTAAATATGCCCCATTCGAAATCAAGCGGCGCGGTTTTCTTCTGCAAAAGCGCATGGCTCGACACCTCCATCACAACGTCTGTGATACCGAGGCTTTTCATATGCGCCAGCGCGCCGTACAAATATTTGGGGTCCGGAGTCGTCATGGCGGCGGGAGTGTCGCTGACCTCCGCGCGTGAGTTTTCGATCCTCTCGCCGCAAGCCCTGCATCCGAGAGTGCCAATTATGCCGCACTTTCTGCCCGAACAGCGGAGTACGGACTCAAGAAACTCCGCGGTGGATGTCTTGCCGTTTGTGCCCGTTATGCCGTACAGCCGCATATCCTTTGCGGGTCTGCCGTAATAGTTGTTCCACACCGCCGCGGCGCAAAGCCGTGTATCGTCCGTCACAATATGAACAGCGCCGCCAAGATCGGATTTCGGCAATTGCATATCTTTCTCGGTAACGTATGCGGCGGCGCCGTTTTTCACGGCTTCTTCTATGTAATCGGCACCGTTTCTGCAGCTGCCTTTTATGCATACGAACAGGCTGCCGTCCACGGCTTCTCTTGAGTCTGTGACCGGCGTCGATATTTCCGCGTCCGCCTTTATTTCGTCGAATGCACAGCCGATCCCGTCAAGTAATTTAGTCAATTGCATAAATGCCCTCCGAAAGATTATCTTTGAACTTCCGGAGGGCATTTGCCCGCAGTATTTTCGTCAATCGTCGGCAACGCCGCTCGTAACGCGCATGGTTATCTCCACAACGCTTCCCTCGGGGACCTTGGTCCCCGCCGCGGGTGTCTGGGTGGAAACGGTCGCATCCTGGTTGCTTGTCGTTCCGCTGACGCTCAGGTTGAGACCCGCGTTTGTGATCATTCTGTTTGCCGCCTCCGCGGTCTTGCCGGTAACGTCGGGAACTTCGATCGTATCCTTGGGTGTCTCGCCGCCGGTATACAGTATGATCTTGCCGCCGTCCTTCATAAGCGTTGCGCCCGCGGCGGGGATCTGTGCCGTTACGGTGCCGCCGTTTCCTACGGTCACCGCGCGTATACCCTTGTTTGCTATATCAAGTTTTGCGCCGTCAATGTCAAAGCCCGTGTAGTCGCGAACGCTGAGCTCGACGTTTTCAAGCTCTTCGTCCGTATACTGCGGCTCGTATCCCATATAAGGCAGCACATCGGAAAGAAACTGCGAAACGTAGGGAGCAGCGACCACGCTTCCGTAGACACTGCCGCCCATAGGCTCGTCGACAACCATAATAACGGCAATCTCGGGATCGTCCGCAGGAGCGAACGCAGCGCATGAGCCGATGCGCAGCGTTGTCTGTCCGCTTGCGTCCTTTGTATCTATTTTTTCTGACGTGCCTGTTTTGGCAGCCACCTTGTAGCCCATTACATATGCGTTTCTCGCGCCGCCGTCCGTTGCAACGCCTTCTTCGAGAATATCGGCGATATTCTTGCAAACATCGGTGCTGACCACCTGCCTTTTCACCTTTGTGCCGTAGGTATCGAGAACCGTACCGTCGCTGTCGGTAACCTCACTGAGCAAATGCGGCGTTACAAGATATCCGCCGTTAGCGACGGAGCATATGGCTGTAAGCTGCTGAATGGGCGTCGTTTTGTATGTCTGTCCGAACGAATATACCGCAAGGGAGACATTTGAAAAGTTATCGTAAGTGTGATAGTAGCTCTTTGCTTCGTTGGGCAGATCGATTCCAGTCACATCGCCGTAGCCGAAAGAAAGGAAATAGTCGTAGAACTTTTCTCTTCCCAGTCTGAAAGCCGCCTGCATAAGCGTGGGGTTGCATGACTGCTGCAGACCGCGGCGGTATGTGACAGTGCCGTGTCCGCCCGCCTTGTGGCAGTGTATGGGTTTCGGATAGCCGTCTATCTTAAGCGCGCCGGTACAGGTAAAGCTGTCTGTCTCTTTGACAACGTTTTCCTGAAAGACCATTGCGGTCGTGAGGATTTTTGACGTGGAGCCGGGCTCGTAAAGCTCGGTGATGGCTTTATTTTTCCACATTTCGAACAAAAGGTCGAAATACTTATTGCTGTACGCCTGCTTGTAGTACTCCTCTCGGTTCTCGCGGTAGTACGACTCAAGCTCGGCTGCAAACTCGTCGCTTTCCTCGTTTACGTTCGTAAGCTCGCTTTTAAGCTTCTTTTTAGCAAGATTTTTTGCGTCTGTCTCCCTGTCCTCAGACGAAGCATATTCTTCAAGCTTTGCTTTGGAGTCGGTATCAAGCTGATACGGGTCATTGCAGTCAAAGGACGGCGCGGTCGCCATTGCCAGAATGCCGCCCGTTTTAACGTTCATTGCGATTCCCGTAACTCTGTTTGCCGCCTGATTTTCTCTGAGGGTAAGCTCCAGCTGATTTTCAAGCTCGTACTGGATATACGGGTCTATCGTGGTTGTAAGATTTCTGCCGTTTTCGGCGTCAACGTACGTTTCGTACTTGAAGTCCATGTCGTTTGAAAGCGCGTCCTGCGCCGTGACATATCGGCCGCCCGTGCCCTCAAGCAGATTGTTGTAGTATGCTTCAAGTCCGTATATGCCGACACCGTCGGAGTTGGTAAAGCCTATCACATGGCTTGCAAGATCTCCGGAGGGATAGTAGCGGATAGTGCCCGCGCGCAGATATATCTGGGTAGTAAGCTTATAGTCGTCTATAAACTTTCTTATTTTTTTCGCATCCTTTTCACTTATCTTATCGGCTATCTCCTCATAGCGTCTGCCCTTTTTGGCGGTCTTTTTCATTACATCGTCAAAGTCAACGCCGAGAGTGTCCGCCATAAAGCGCGATATGAGTTCGTCCATCTTCACACTGTACTGACTTCCGTCGGAGGCAGCCCATGCATATATGCCGCTGTCATTTTCATCCTCCTCGGACTTTGCCATAGCGTCGATTATATCCTGCGGAGATATGAAGCAAAGGTATACTGTAGAGTTCGTGGCAAGAATGCCGCCGCCGGAATCGTAGATGGTGCCCCGCTCGGGATTGACCTTCGTTTCCACGGTGATCTCGCTCATTACCTTTTCTTTGTAGTAATCGTACTCGTATATCTGGAGATACGCCAGACGGCAGGCGATGACAACAGCCACTGCGGCGAAAAACAGTATTATAATGTTTGAGCGCAGCGCTGTTTTTCTGCTTATTCTCTTTCTCTTTTCCGCCACTGTATTTCTTCCTTTCCGTCACTGTGAGCGCGGCGACGAATTTGTCCTTTTGATATTATGCCGCCGCTTATGTGTTTATGATACTTTGATTTTCGCTCTTTTCCGGATCATCGCCCGCAGCAATTGACGTGTGAGCGCATTCTCTCCGGCTGTCGGAGCGCGTTTTGCCTTTTGGCGCCGACGGCGTTTTACAAAGTGTCGGCCGCGCAATGCCTGTCCCATGCCGAAGAAGCGCATATTTTGCCGAATGCCCGAAATTCGCAAAAAGCCCGTCATCTTTTTATGATGGCGAGCTGATATCCGCTTTGCTTGTATAAGTAAAACGGTGCTGCCGCGGCACCCGCGGCAGCCATACCTTAAATTGTCTTATTTTATATAGTCCATGAGGTTATCCCAGTTTCTGCCGAACGCGGACATGACCGTGCCGAATATGCCGTAATCACTCTCCGCGCTGTCGGCGTTTTCGGATATGACCTCAACGCGCTCGCCCTCGGACAGGCTTATGTACTTTGACTCCACCTGATTGCTCTTGACCATTCCTATGTCCTCGGTAGCGGCACGCTCTATCTCGCGAACGTCGTTTTTAAGATCGACGCTGAGAGACAGCTTGTCTATCTCTTCGCAAAGCGCGCTGCGCTGAGACTCCAGATCGGATATTTCGCTCTTGAACTGGCTTATCTGCGAAAAGCTGAATATTATCATCATTACGACCACCGCAAACAGCACGATGGCAATGATTATTCCCTTTGAAACGTGAACGTTATCGACTTTGACCTCATCGCGTGCCGAGGTCTTTAAATCGGAATGAAGAGCCTTGAACCACGCGATGGGTGAGGTGACGTGCTTTTTCGCAGCTGCTCTGCGCTCCGCCTCACGCTGAGCACTCATTCTTGCCTCGCTGCCGTCATATGCTCTGCGGCGTATCTCCGCAGCTCTTGCATATGCCGCCGCATATGCGCCGGAAGCAAAAGGAGTTGTGACCTCTGCCGCCGCGACTCTTCTCTGCGCGGACTGCTGCATTGTCGCGGTATGAGCGGCACTCTGTCTTGCGGCGGATGCGCCGACGCGCTCGAATTTCGCCGTAGGCGCGGAATACGCAACGCTGCCTTTTGCGGATGCGGGCACGAATCTTGCCGTATCCTCAAAGGGATTTGCGGCTGCTTTTGCGCGATTTACATATTTATTGTCATTTTTGGAACGGTTTTCTCCCGCAGAACGGGTACCGATGCCTTCGGATGCGATACCGCGACCGCTGAATTTAGTTTGCAGTCTCTGACAAAGCGGATTCTCCGCCGTCGTGGTTGCTCTTACTTCTGCGCTTGACATGAGTTCTGACCGTTCCTTTCAATACTACTTCCTCTGTGCCGTTTTAAGACCGGCAGGTCTTCAGAGCTTTTCGCACACTCTGAGTTTTGCGCTTCTCGCGCGGGGATTGTCCTCAAGTTCCTCCTGCGACGGGAGGATCGGTTTTCTCGTTATAAGCTTTACAACGGGCTTTTTGCCGCATATGCAGACCGGAAAGTCCGGAGGACAGGTGCACGGATTTTCAAGCCGTTTGAAGGTGTTTTTGACTATCCTGTCTTCAAGCGAGTGGAATGTTATGACAGCCGCTCTGCCGCCGGGCGCCAGGCGCGATATTGCCGCCTCGAGCGACGGCTCTATGATGGTAAGCTCGTCGTTTACCTCGATGCGGATAGCCTGAAAAGTACGCTTTGCGGGATGCTGCTTTTCTTTTCTGCGCGCCGCCGCGGGAATGTCGGACGCCACAATGTCCGCAAGCTGCGATGTGGTCTCAATGGGAGCGGAGCATCTCTTTTCGACTATGGCAGCCGCTATGCGGGAAGCAAACGCCTCTTCTCCCCAGTCTCTGATGACCCGCCGAAGTTCATCCTCGCTGTATGTGTTGACTATATCAGCCGCGGTCCTGCCGCCGCTGCGATCCATCCTCATATCGAGAGGAGCGTCGCAGGAGTAGGAGAAGCCGCGCTCCGCCTCATCAAGCTGAACGGAGGATACACCCAGATCCCACAGTATCCCGTTTATGGCTTCGATCTCCAATGCGTCCAGGACCTGAGCCAGTTCGGAATAATTTGTTTTTATTACAGTGGACGCCGCTCCGTACGGCGCGAGCCGTTCGCGGCAGCGTTCGATAGCCCTGTCGTCTCTGTCGAGGCTTATGAGCTTTGAGTGCGGCGGCAGCCTTTTGAGTATCTCCTCGGAATGTCCGCCGCCGCCCGCGGTGCAGTCCACGAATACGCCTCCGCGCTCCGGCAGAAGCGCGTCAACGCTTTCCCTGAGGAGGACCGACACATGTTTGAATTCCATATATCAGATGCCGAGATCGATCATGGTTTCGCTGATCTGATCCATAAAGTTTTCATCAAGTCCGCCGAGAGGACTCTTTTCAGTGCTCCACAGCTCTACTCTGTCGCCGCAGCCGACGAACGTAACGCTGTCGGTTATGCCGGCGAAATCTATAAGCTCGCGGTTGAGCATCACTCTGCCCTGCCCGTCGGGGATAACTTTTATCGCGTTGCCGCAGAAAACACGGGTGATATTTCTTACCTGCGTTTTAGGCAAAGATTTAAGTTTCTCTACAAATTTGTTCCACTCCGTCATAGAGTATGCGGAAAGGCACTTGTCTATGTTAACGGTAATGACGATGGGCGAGCCAAGCTCTTCTCTGAACTTCGCCGGAAAGAAAACGCGGTTTTTTGAATCGAGATTATGCGTGTAATTGCTTACGAGACCGTTTTCTCCCATGTCATTACCCCCTTTCTATCCACCATTTTGATGGAATGATTATGCAACGCTCCACCACTGCGGTGTTTTTATTATACACCGCAGTCTCTTTAATTGCAATACATTTTAGTATTTTTTATCGTAAATTATGAACTATTTCGTAATATTTTTTGTCTTTTTGCGCTTTTATGCCCGCAAAAAGTACCAAAATTCCCATTTCTTTCCATTTCCGCACAGAACATATGTTTTATGCTTCTGCATAATATGATATTCTGCGAGTGCCGAAATACGATGTTTTTCAATTGCCTTTTTGTGACATTTTTCGCCGCTTCCCGGCGGGATCATATTCGGCGGATGACTCATATGCGGAGAACCGCCGTATTCTCAGCGGCATTACGGACCGGCGGGAGACGGGTCGGAGGGAGTGCCGTACGCAAACACAGTCGCCGTCATCATATCGTTTCTGCCTTTGCCACGCCGCCCACGCCGCCCGCACTGCCCCACTGTCCACGCTGGCCCCGCAGCCCACGCTGACCCGCTGCCTTTTATGGAAGCGGAGCGTGTACGGCCGGCACGTATACGGTCGGCGCGCAGCGATCTATCAGACCGCGCGGCATACAGAAAACCGCGTTCCGTATAGAAACCGAGTACTCTATAGGGAACCGCGCAGTCTATAGGAAAACGCGTTCCGTACAGTAAACCCGCTGCGGAATGTCCGGAAAGTGATTTCGCGATTTTTTAAAACTATAATAATGTAGAGAAATCTCGCAGCACGTGCGGCATACAAAAAATATCTCATTTTTTCGCATTTTTTGAAAAAAAGCTATTGACACGGCGGAAAATAAGTGTATAATAATCACCATAAAGGCAACGGCGTCTTAGAGTACCAACTCTCAGGCGCCTTTTCTCATTTTTACCTTTAATAATTTCAACACATAAGCGGGGCAACGGCGTCTTGACTTAGTCATGTCGCCATGCCCCGCTTAATTTTTTTGCAAAGGAGTTTCGGTTATGAACACAGTACCCGACATTTTCGGAAGTCTCGTCTTTGACGACAGAGTAATGAAAGCAACGCTTTCCGCAAAGGTCTATGCGTCGCTGAAAAAAACAATTGACGAGGGCGCAAGGCTCAACAATGATGTTGCAAACGCTGTTGCCGCCGCTATGAAAGACTGGGCTGTGGCTCACGGCGCAACTCACTTTACACATTGGTTTCAGCCTCTTACCGGCATAACAGCCGAAAAGCACGACAGCTTTATCACCCCCGCCTCCGACGGCAGAGTTATCATGGAGTTCTCCGGCAAGGAGCTTATTAAGGGCGAGCCGGACGCTTCCTCCTTCCCCTCCGGCGGACTGAGAGCTACGTTTGAAGCAAGAGGCTACACCGCATGGGACCCCACGTCATACGCATTCATTAAAGACAAGACGCTTTGCATCCCCACGGCGTTCTGCTCTTACGGCGGCGAGGCGCTTGACAAAAAGACTCCTCTGCTCCGCTCCATGGAGGCTCTGAACCGCCAGGCACTGCGTATTCTCAGACTGTTCGGCAACACCGATGTAAAGTGCGTTCGCACATCGGTAGGTCCCGAGCAGGAATACTTCCTTATAGATAAAGAGACGTACGAGAAGCGCAAGGACCTGATGTTTACGGGACGCACGCTTTTCGGCGCAAAGCCCCCCAAGGGTCAGGAGCTTGACGACCACTATTTCGGCGTTATCAAGCCCAGAGTCGCCGCATACATGGCAGATCTGAACGAAGAGCTTTGGAAGCTGGGCATTCTCGCAAAGACCGAGCACAACGAGGTCGCGCCCGCACAGCACGAGCTTGCGCCCATATATACCACCACAAATATTGCGACAGACCACAACCAGCTTACAATGGAGATCATGCAGAAGGTCGCCGCGCGTCACGGTCTTGTCTGCCTTCTTCACGAAAAGCCGTTTGCCGGCGTTAACGGCAGCGGCAAGCACAACAACTGGTCTATGGCGACGGACACGGGCGTAAACCTTCTCACCCCCGGAGAAACGCCTTATGAGAACGCGCAGTTCCTTCTGTTCCTGTGCGCGGTCATCAAAGCGGTGGACGACTATCAGGATCTTCTGCGTCTTTCCGTTGCGACTGCCGGAAACGACCACCGTCTCGGTGCGAACGAGGCTCCTCCGGCGGTAGTATCAATGTTTCTCGGCGAGGAGCTTACGGCGGTTCTTGACGCTATTGAAAAGGACGAGCCCTACAACGCAGCGGAAAAGACCGTCATGAAGCTGGGCGTTCACGTTCTGCCCCGCTTTATAAGAGACACGACAGACCGCAACCGCACCTCGCCCTTTGCCTTTACCGGCAACAAGTTTGAGTTCCGTATGCTCGGCTCCTCCAACAGCATTGCCTGCGCGAACATAATGCTCAACGCCGCAGTTGCGGAATCTCTGCGCATTTATGCGGACAGACTTGAAAAGGCTGAGAACTTTGAAAGCGCGCTGCATGACATGATACAGAAGACCATCAAGGATCACAAGCGCATAATATTCAACGGCAACGGTTATGACGACGCATGGATAAAGGAAGCAACGGAAAAGCGCGGACTTCTCAACCTGCGCACAACTCCCGACGCTATGCCCGCCATCCTTGAAAAGAAGAACGTCGATATGCTGACATATCACCGTATTTTCTCAAAGGCGGAGATAGAATCCCGCTATGAGATCATGCTCGACAACTACTGCAAGGCAGTGAACATCGAAGCACTGACCATGATAGATATGGCAAGAAAAGAGATACTTCCCGCAGTGGAGGCATACACGAAAGAGCTTGCCCAGACTCTGACCCTCAAGCTTTCCGCAGTACCGGGTCTCGGCGCAAAATACGAGAGAAGCACTATTGAGCGTCTCTCCGGACTTGCCGATGAGATCGCAGCCGCGACCGCAGCCCTTGAAAGCGCAACGATCCGCCTCAAGAGCGCTGCCGACGTTACGGAAGAGTCCTGCATGATCCGCGACGACATACTGCAGAAGATGGCAGAGCTGAGAGTCGTCTGCGATGAGGCGGAGACCATCACGGCAGAAGAATACTGGCCCTTCCCCACTTACGGTCAGCTTCTGTTCGGCGTAAGATAAAAAATCAAACACCGTATGCGCCGCGCGGCGCATACGGTGAACATACCAAATGCGTTTGAGTACGGACATAAAAAGTTCTCCTCTGACTTAAAGCGAATCCGGGGCGGTGCGAGCCGGAGAGTTACGGGTGCTTTTCAACACCGTGCGAGCAGCTATCCGAACGGGGACCCCTCCCCTATTAGGTGGTGCGGGGCGCCGCCCCTTACAGCGGAAATGCTTTTGCAAAGCTATGGGCTTCAGTGTACGCAGCGCACAGAGCTTGTAGCACAGCCCGATACTTTGCTAAAAAAGCGAAAGAGACAAAAAACAGGTGGCACAGCGAGATAGGCACTTGCCCTGTTGAATGCCTGTATCATTTCTCACGAAAGGGAAAACATACAATGTGTTCAATTATGGGTTACTGCGGTCGCTGTGCCGCTTTTTCGGATTTTAAGGACGGTTTTGACATGACTGTGTCAAGAGGTCCCGACGACAGCCGTATCACCGATACCGGCGACGGACTTCTTGCCTTTCACCGTCTTGCCATCATGGGGCTTACCCCCGAGGGCATGCAGCCATTTGAGCTTGACGGAAGCTATGTTGTCTGCAACGGCGAAATATACGGATATGAAAAAATAAAGGAAGCGCTCAGTGCGAAATATACGTTCAAAAGCGGCTCGGACTGCGAAATACTCCTCCCCATGTACCGCGAGTACGGCACGGATATGTTTGCCATGCTGGATGCGGAATTTGCGCTTATCATCTATGACGGCGACAGCAAAAAATATATTGCCGCAAGAGATCCAATAGGCATCCGCCCGCTTTACTACGGCTACGACAAAAACGGAGTTATCGTTTTCGCCAGCGAAGCTAAAAACCTCACGGGTCTCTGCGAGCGGATCATGCCTTTTCCTCCCGGCCACTACTGGAAGGACGGCGAGTTTATCAGGTACGATAACATATCAAAGCCCCGCGGACTTATAACCGACGATGTTGAGACCGTATGCCGGAACATACGCGAAAAACTCATTGCCGGGATCGATAAAAGGCTCGTAGCGGACGCAAAAGTCGGCTTTCTGCTCTCCGGCGGTCTTGACTCATCTCTCGTGTGCGCGGTCGCCGCAAAGCGCTCAAAAAAGCCTATCCGCACATTTGCCATCGGCATGGAGGGCGACGCGATAGACCTGAAGTACGCCAAAGAAGTCGCCGACTATATCGGCAGCGAGCACACCGAGGTCATAATGACGCGCGACGAGGTGCTTTCATCACTGGAAGACGTTATATACCTGCTCGGCACATTCGATATAACGACCATCCGCGCCAGCATGGGCATGTATCTGCTTTGCAAGTGGATACATGAGAACACGGACATCCGCGTGCTGCTGACGGGAGAGATCTCCGACGAGCTTTTCGGCTACAAGTACACGGACTTTGCCCCCTCTGCCGCAGAGTTTCAGGCAGAATCCGAAAAGAGGATACGGGAGCTGCACATGTACGACGTTCTTCGCGCCGACAGATGCATTTCCGTAAACTCGCTTGAAGCGCGTGTGCCCTTCGGCGATCTTGATTTCGTGAGATACGTCATGGCGGTCGATTCCGCGAAAAAAATGAACGTGTACGGCAAGGGCAAGTATCTTCTCAGACACGCGTTTGAGGAAGGCGACTGGCTGCCCCGCGACATTCTGTGGCGCGAAAAAGCCGCGTTTTCCGATGCTGTCGGTCACTCCATGGTAGACTACCTCAAGGAATATGCCGAGGGAATGTACAGCGATGCCGAGTTTGAAGAAAAGCGCAAAAAGTACACCCACGCGGCACCTTTTACCAAAGAATCGCTTCTGTACCGCGAAATTTTCGAGAAATACTATCGCGGTCAGTCGGAGATGATCGCAGACTTCTGGATGCCCAACAAAAGCTGGAAGGGCTGCGATGTCAACGATCCGTCCGCGCGCGTACTGTCAAACTACGGCGCGAGCGGAGAGTAATACCACTGTCGTTTCAATTGAATTTTCACATAATAATGCCAGCCCTCTCCGCTTTGCGGGAGGCGGGCGACAAAAAAGAAGCTTCGGACGGAGAAATCCGTCCGAAGCTTCTTTTTATATTCTGCCGCATCGGCGTCAGATCACTTTTGAAAGAAAGTCTTTAAGTCGCGGGCTCTTGGGGTTTTCGAATATATCCTCAGGTGTTCCCTCTTCGACTATCTGCCCCTGATCCACAAATATGACTCTGTCGGCGACCTCGCGGGCAAATCCCATTTCGTGGGTCACCACCGCCATCGTCATACCGTCGCGCGCAAGGTTTTTCATAACCTCCAGGACCTCGCCTACCATTTCGGGGTCAAGAGCGCTTGTAGGCTCGTCAAACAGCATGACCTCAGGCTCCATGCAAAGTGCGCGTACTATTGCGACTCTCTGCTTCTGTCCGCCGGAAAGCTGACCCGGATACGCGTCGGCACGGTCACGCAGACCTACCTTGTCAAGGAGTTCAAGCGCCGCAGCCTCTGCCTCCTGCTTTGATTTTTTCAAAAGCTTTACGGGCGCGATGGTCATGTTTTTCAAAACCGTCATATGAGGAAACAGATTAAAGTGCTGAAAGACCATGCCCATTTTGCGCCTGTGCAGATTGATATTGTTTTTAGGGTCGGTTATGTCAACGCCGTCAAATACTATGCTGCCCTCAGTGGGCACCTCCAAAAGGTTCAGCGAGCGCAGAAACGTGGATTTTCCGCTGCCGGAGGGTCCGATTATCACCACGACCTCGCCGCTGTGAATATCGCAGTCTATGCCGTCAAGCGCTTTTACCGCGCCTTTGTTGTAATGCTTTTTAAGGCCGCGGATCTTTATAAGTACATTATCTGTCACTGTTGCGCAGCCTCCTTTCGAGCAGCTTTACAAGGTAGGAAAGTACAACGACCAGAACAAGGTATATCAGCGCCACCGCTATAAGCGGCATGAAATCGCTGTACGTTACGCCTCTGATTATGTCTCCGCCGCGTGTCAGGTCGTTAAGACCGATAAAGGCGCAGACAGATGTCTCTTTCATAAGAACTATAAACTCGTTTGCGAGCGAAGGCAGCACCGCCTTGAACGCCTGCGGTATGATTATGTACCACATTGTAGCCACATAGCCGAAGCCGAGACTGCGTCCCGCCTCCATCTGTCCCTCGTCAACGGACATTATACCGCCGCGGACTATCTCCGCCACATACGCGCCGCTGTTTATACCGAACGCCAGCACCGCCGTTACCATCTTGTCAACACCCAGCGGCAAGAATATCAGAAAATACATTATCATCAGCTGCACGACCATAGGAGTGCCGCGGATGACCGTCAGATACACGCGGCATATGGCGTTGCCGATCTTCAGCTTGCCGGTCTTCGTATGTGTTGCGCAGATTATTGCAACTATAAAGCCGAGGACGATACCTATCATGACCGCAAAAAGTGTTATCTCAAGCGTTCTGCCCAGACCCTCGGTCAGATATTTCCACCGGTCCTTCTCAATAAAGTTAAGTTTGAAATCATCGCAAAAGCCGCTCCACCACACCGAGAGGCTTTGTAGCACGTTCTGCATATGTAATGTTACCTTTCTTATTTATGTGCCGCAGGCGGCACCTCCCCGTAACGCACGACAAGGGGCGGCATTGCGCCGCCTCTTGCAGTGACGCGCCGCCCGCGGACATTATGCGGGCGGCGCTTTTATCATTTGGAGGGGATGTACTTATCAACTATCTTCTGAACCGTGCCGTCTTCAATAAGCTCGGTGATAGCTTTGTCAAGCTTTTCGAGAAGCTCCGAGTTGCCCTTTTTAACCGCGATGGCGTAGTCCTCGTTTGCATACTCGGTATCAAGCAGCTTGAGACCTTCGTTTTCTTCAACGAATACCTGAGCGGGAGCGTTGTCGATAATAACTGCATCAACGTCGCCGTTCTTCAGTCCGAGCACGCAGTCTGTAGCCTTGTTGTACTCTACTACATATTCCTTGCCGAAATCTTCGGTCGCGTAGATGTCGCCGGTGGTCGTGAGCTGAACGCCTATCTTCTTGCCGGCAAGATCGTCTATGGTCTTTATGTCGGAATTCTCCGCAACGATTACGGACTGAATGCCCTTTGCATAAGAGGTGGTGAAGTCAACGCTCTTCTTACGATCCTCGGTAACGGTCATGCCCGCCATACCGAATGCGTTTTCGTTGGAGTTTACATAAGAGATGATGGAGTTGAATTCCATATCCTCGATCACAAGCTCCATATCGAGCTTGTCGGCAATCTTCTGTGCGATCTCTGCGTCGATACCGATGATGTCTTCGCCGTCGTAATACTCATAAGGCGGGAAGGTTGCGTTTGTGCACATGATGAGCTTATCTTTTTCTTTCGCTCCGCAGGATGCGAGGCAGGCTGCCGTCATAAGTGCCGCGAATACTATTGCAAGTATTTTTTTCATTGTTTGTTTCCTCCGTGTTGGTTGTGTTCTCTTGTTTACATTCAGCATTATACAACGAATATACACATATGTCAAGCGTTTTTGCAAATTTATTCAAAAAATTTGTATATTTGTGAAATTTTACTCACAAACGACCGTATGCTGAGTACTCTTCGTTCATTTTGCCGCAAATCCCGAAGTTTCCGCAGCAGATCGCCGCGGCAGCGCGGGCGGATGCGCACGGCAGGTAAAAAAATGCGTATATTTATATCATTCATATGCATATTCCATGAATATCGTGCATGAATATGCGCGATGAATTATGTACGGCGCTTTGGGCACACTATTGACTAAAGCCCCCGATTATACTATTATATATAAGGAACGGTAGATCAAATGAAAAAGCATTTATCCATACGCATTTCAGCCCTTATCATGCTTTTCTGCACAGTCATGACCGCAATGTCATCCTGCGCCAAAAAAAGCGGCGGCGACGGCAGCGGCACGTCATCCTCCTCCGGCAAAAAAGACGGCTACACCCTCGGCATGGGCATAGAGGTCACGGACAGCTCCGTAAGCGGTAAAGCCGAGGTGTCGCTTTCTTCCGCGGTCATCATTTTTGACGGCGACGGAAAGATAGTTGACTGCCATATCGACTGTGCGGAGAACGTTATGTCCGTTAAGGACGGCAAAGCCGGCACAGGCAGCTACGTTACAAAGCGCGAGGCAGGTACGGAATACGGTATGAAATCCGCCTCCGGCATCGGCAAGGAATGGTACGAGCAGGCGCAGGCGTTTGACGATTGGGCACGCGGCAAAACCCGCAGCGACATAGAGAAAATGTCGCTTTCACAGACAGGAAGCGCCGAGGACGCGGACCTCAAAGCAGGATGTACCATATCGGTAAGCAGTTTGCAAAAGGCTGTACTGAAGGCTTTTGACGACAAGAGAGCGCGCTCATTCTCAACGGACTCAAATCCCGAAATACGTTTTTCCGCGATCACGGAGGACACGGGAACAGTCGACGCAAAAGCCGACAAGGACGGCAGTGCCGCCATGTACACGACCTTTGCGGCGCTTGCCGTAAGCGGCGGCCGCATCTGCACCGCTATCATCGACACGGCGGAGCCCAATGTCCCCTTTTCGGCGGACGGTGCCGTAGGCGCTCTTGAGTTTTCCGGCACGAAACGCGAGCTCGGCGACAGCTACGGTATGTCCGGCGCGTCGGCTTTAGGCAAAGAATGGTACGCGCAGGAGGAGTTTTTCTGCGATTATATAAAGGGCATGACCGCGGACGAGGTGCGCGCCGTGCCCGTGGGCGACGACGGTAAGGCAACCGAAGCGGACCTTTCCGCAAGCTGCACAATTGCGGTCGCCGGCTATATAAAAGCCGTGGACAA
The DNA here is from genome assembly GCA_959601495.1 of uncultured Eubacteriales bacterium. Lineage (GTDB taxonomy): Bacteria > Bacillota > Clostridia > Oscillospirales > CAG-272 > Avispirillum. Next base: position 1,548 of record CAUGPT010000004.1, on the reverse strand, counting down.
GGCTTTATCCGACGGGGAAAGCTGAAAAAGCTCCCCCGCTCTTCTCCGGAGGTTATGACAGTATGAAAAAACTTTTATCGGCATTTCTTCTCATATCGCTGCTTGCGGCACCGCTGTCGCTTTCCGGCTGCGGCGCTTTGAAAAAGTTTTCGGCGACCGACATGACCCTTTTTGACACGGAGACCGTCATCACGGGCTGGGACACCGATAAAGAAAGCTTTGATAAAAAAGCGAAGGCGATCACAGAAGAGCTTGCAAGACTGCATCGGCTTTACGATATATACGACAGCTACGACAGCATAAACAATCTGAAAACCGTAAACGACAATGCGGGAGAGTCCGCCGTCAAGGTAGATGGCGATATTATATCGCTTTTGGAGTTTTGCAGGATCGCATACGAAACTACAAACGGCGCCGTAAACATTGCGATGGGCAGCGTTCTGCGCCTGTGGCACGACTGCCGCATCGCGGCACAGAATGATCCGGCAAATGCCGCCCTGCCCGACGAGAACGCGCTGCGTGCCGCGGCGGAGCACACCGATATCTCATCGCTCGAAATAGATGCCGCCGACGGCACGGTATATATATCCGATCCACTTGCAAGCATTGACGTTGGCGCCGTCGCGAAAGGATACGCGACGGAGCTTTGCGCACAGTTTATAGAAGAAAAAGGCTGGGAGCACATCGCGCTGAGCGTGGGAGGCAACGTCCGCACCGTGGGGCTTAAGGCGGACGGCTCAATGTGGATCACCGGTATTGAAAATCCCGGTATTGAAGCGGGGAGCTCCGTCGCCGCCGACGGCATATCCTTTGACGGCGCGTACTTCTGCCGCCTTTCCATGGGAGGAAAAGAAGCGCTTGTTACAAGCGGCTCGTATCAGCGGTATTTTGAGGTCGACGGAGTCAGATACCATCATATTATAGACCCCGAAACGCTGAGACCCGAAAACAGGTACGTTTCGGTTTCAATACTCTGCGATAACTCCGGCCTTGCGGACGTCCTTTCGACGGCGCTTTTCAACATGAGCGAGGCCGACGGGCGGGAAATACTGTCAAGGTTTCTGGCAGACGCCGTCTGGGTGTATCCCGACGGTCGTGTGGCATACACCGACGGTATTTCGAAGCGCCTGCAGAAAGACTGAAATTCTAAAGTTGCACGCTTTCAGTTTCTATGCAAAGCAATTCAAGCTCTGTCGTCAGCTTGCCGAACGGTAGCGAGAAGACGTGAAGGGACTGCTTTCCCGTAAGCAGCCGCGAACGGGCGATGGTTTTCGGTATTCCGAAATTGGGAAAGCATTTCAAACTTTTTTTGTCAGCTTACCGAACTTAAGTGAGAAAGACGTGAAGGGACTACTTTTCCGTAAGTAGCCCCTTCACACATCCCCGAATCGGTCTAAGAAAGGAGAGGCAGGCGTTTCCCGCCTCTCCTCTCTTAGAAATCTCACCTCACCACCCCGATTGTGTCCGCGAGCGTAAGGTCAGAGCGAGTGCTTCAAGCCCGAGAGATTCGACAAATTAGCTTTAGCGTGACTTTAAGACATGATTGAC
>CAUGPT010000003.1:0-88062 GCA_959601495.1 uncultured Eubacteriales bacterium | reverse complement strand
TAAAATGCCCTTCTAGGGCTTATTCAAGCCTCCGGCTTTGCCGGAGGTTGTGACTGTTTGGTATGCTGTATAAAAATCAGAATATTGAAAGCTGATTTGTCTCTGACATGCCGTCAAGCACGTGATTTTTGCCGAGCAGCTCTATGACTGCCTTTGAAAGCTTGCCTGCTATCTTCAGATCCTCAATGGAGAATATATCCTCGCTGTCGCGGGCGTTCATGATATTCTGCGCGGCGCTTTCGCCCAGGCCTCCTATGGAGGCAAAGGGCAGGCGTATTCCGCCGTCCTCCGGCAGGAACTTCGACGCGTGCGAGCATCTGAGATCCACCGGCAAAAAGCGTATGCCTCTGGCGACAGCCTCATTGCAAAGCTGCAGGGCGTTGAATGTTTCTTTATCTTTTGCGGTCGCGTCCTTTCCCATGGCGGTGATCTCGTCCATTTTGTCCTTGATGGTCTGTCTGCCGCCGGAAACAACGTCCGCTTCAACGCCGCCGGGCGCTGCGGTAAAGTACGCCGCGTAAAACTCCTTGGGGTAGTATATCTTGTACCACCCGAGGCGCAGCGCGTCTATGACGTATGCCGCCGCGTGTGCTTTGGGGAACATGTATTTTATCCGTTTGCACGATTCGATGTACCAGTCGGGCACGCCGGCTGCGATCATCGCTTCCTCGTATTCCGGCTTCAGTCCGCGTCCTTTTCGGACGTCCTCCATTATCTTGAACGACATTGCCTTGTCCATATCGTGCTGATGTATGAGATACAGCATGATATCGTCGCGGCACCCTATAACGTCCGATATTGTGCAGACGCCGCCGCTTATAAGCTCGTCCGCGTTGCCGAGCCAAACTCCCGTTCCGTGGGTAAGACCCGATATCTGCAAAAGGTCGGAGAAGGTTTTCGGCTGCGCCTGGATAAGCACTCCGCGCACAAACTTTGTGTTCATTTCGGGAAGCCCCAGCGTGCCGGTGTCAACGCCGAGCAGATCGTCAACGGTGACGCCCAGCGGCGCGGGAGAAGTGAAAAGCTGATATATTTTTCTGTCGCTGAGATCGCAGTCCAGAACGTTGGTGTTTGTATACTCCTCCATGCGCTTGTACTTGGTCGGAATATCGTGTCCCAGCTCGTCAAGCTTCAGTATTGTGTCGTGCAGATACTTGAACTCAAAGTGAGTGGTGACCGTGTCGGAGTTGGGGTCGTCCGCCGGGTGCTGCACGGGGCAGAAGTCGTATACCTCGTATTCCTGCGGAACGACAATTATGCCGCCCGGGTGCTGACCCGTAGTCCGCTTGATGCCGACGCAGCCGCTTATAAGGCGCTCCACCTCGGCGCGGCACACGGATATGCCCTTGCCCTCAAGATACTTTGCAACGTAGCCGAATGCGGTCTTATCGGCAAGAGTGCCGATGGTGCCGGCGCGGAAAGCGTGACCCTTACCGAAAAGCGTTTCGGTGTATTTGTGTATATTGCCCTGAACGTCGCCGGAGAAGTTAAGGTCTATATCCGGCACCTTATCGCCGTAGAATCCCAGAAAAGTCTCAAAGGGAATATCGTGACCGTCGCGGTGCATGTTGGGTTCGCCGCAGACGGGGCAGTCCTTGGGTTCAAGGTCAAATCCGGATTTGACGCTGCCGTCCGTTATAAACTCGGAGTGCTTGCACTTCAGGCAGCGGTAGTGCGGGGGCAGGGAGTTTACTTTTGTGATTCCCGCCATCATCGCGGCAAAGGATGAGCCGACGCTGCCTCGGCTGCCCACCTGATAGCCCCATTCTTCGCTTTTGTCAACAAGTCGGCGGGCGATTATGTAAAGAACGGCAAAGCCGTTCTTTATTATTGATTCAAGCTCGCGCTCAAGTCTTGACGAAACCTCAACGGGCAGCGGGTCGCCGAACATTTCCTTTGCGGTGTCGTGGCATTTTTTCGTAAGCTCTTCTTCGCTGCCTTCGATGTTGGGCGCGTAGTTGCCCTCGGGTATGGGGCGTATTTTTTCGATGCTGTCGGCTATGAGATTTGTGTTTGTAACGACGACCTCATATGCCTTTTCCTCGCCGAGATATGAGAATTCTTCAAGCATTTCCTCAGTCGTGCGCATATAAAGCTTTGAGACCTTGTCGGCATCGGAAAACTTCATGCCCGTGAGAAGTATGCGGCGGTATATTTCGTCCTCGGGGTCGATGAAATGAGCGTCGCAGGTGGCGCAAACGGGCTTGCCCAGCTTGTCGCCCAGGGCGACGATCCTGCGGTTCAGATCGCGCAGCGCTTCATCATCGCTGACGCGCCCCTCGTCCACGAGGAATCGGTTGTTGGCTATAGGCTGAATCTCAAGATAGTCGTAGAATGACGCTATCTCCTCGATTTCACTTTCGGGCTTGTTGTCGAGAATTGCGCGGAACAGCTCTCCCGCTTCGCAGGCGGAGCCGATTATAAGACCGTCGCGCAGCTCTTTGAGCCGAGTTTTCGGTATACGCGGGTAGCGTCTGTAGTAGGAAAGGTATGAGTCGGATATAAGCTTGTACAGATTTTTAAGTCCCGCTTTGTTTTTAGCAAGGATTATCTGGTGGTATGTGCGAAGCTTCAGCGGGTCGGCATTCTGGCTCATGGCGTCGGAAAGCTGATTGAAATCGGTGATGCCCTCGTCGCGCAGCTTTTCCGTCATTTTGTAGAATATCTCGGAGAGCATGCGTGCGTCGTCTGACGCTCTGTGGTGGTTGAAATCGCCGAGGCCGAAATACTCTGCCAGTATGTCAAGTTTATGCTTTTTCAGCTCCGGATTGACATATCTCGACATTGAAACGGTGTCAAGATACGGGTTCGGAAAGTCGATGCCTGCCTCCGACGAAACCTTTCTGATAAAGCTTGTGTCGAAATCGGCGTTGTGGGCGATAAGCAGCCGCCCGCCGCAGAATTCGAGAAAGGCGCGAACGGCGCTTGCGTTGTCGGGCTGACCCGCCACCATATCGTCCGTAATTCCGGTAAGCTCCGTGATCTTTTCGGGGATAGGCTGACCGGGGTCGGTCATCATATTGAATTCTTCCAGAACCTCGCCGCCGCGCACCTTTACGGCGCCTATTTCGGTTATGGCGCAGTTCTGAACGGAAAGACCTGTGGTCTCAATATCGAAAACTATAAGCTCGTCGTCAAAATCGGAGTCGGTGCTGCCGAAAACGGCGCGCTGCGTGTCGTCAACAAAATACGCCTCAATGCCGTATATGACCTTGAAATCCTCAAGCTTTTCGGAGGCAAGCATGGCGGTGGGAAAGCCCTGGGCGTTTCCGTGGTCGGTGACGGCAACGGCTTTTTGCCCCCATGCGGCGGCACGGCGGACGACATCCTCGGGCTTCGGGATAGCGTCCATCGCCGAAAGGTTTGTGTGCAGGTGCAGCTCCACACGCTTTACGGGCGCGTTGTCGCTGCGGATCACCTGCTTTATTTTCTTGATTCCTTTGAGGTTTACGTTAAATTCGCCGAACTTGTCCTGGCGGACGCTGCCCGCCGCGGCAATGCACATTCCGCTTTTCATACTTTTGACGAATGCCTCTGAGCCTTCCGCGTCCATGACGGTTTTCAGAAAAACGGAGGAGTCCTTGTCGGTGATGCCGATGGTGATCGCCATTTTGTCGCTGCCGCGCATTTCGGCGGCGCTCGCCTCGAATATCTGACCGAGAACGACGCAGTTTTTCATGGGGCGCCTTACTGCCCGAAGGACAGTGGGGTCATCCGCTTCAAATTCCTCTCCCCATATAAGCTCGGCGGAGGAGGTGTCAAATGTCATGCGGCCGCTTTTGTAAACGCAGTCCGCAAGGGTCTCGACGCTGTCGCTTCCGTCGAAAATGGAGTCCACGCGCTCAAGGATCGGAGCCGCTTCCGCGGCGTCATTCGCCGCTGCCTCTTTTGCCTTGCGCTCCTCTTCTTCTTTTTCGCGGCGCTTTCTGTATTCAACGGCGCTGTCGCCGCACTGCTTTATGTACTGCGCCTGACGGGCGATAAACTCATCGTGATATTTCTGATAGTCGTCGCTTTGCTCTATAACCGTTTCGTAATTGAGGGAAAACTCGCTGCGGATGATACCCGATACGATATCTCCCGCGCGCCCCATGTCCAACAGCTCAACGCCGCCGTGTGAAAATGGGACGGATATATTTATCACTCCGTCCGAAATTTCTGTTTTGCAATTGTCGAAAAAGCCGTTTGTGACCGCACCTACCCGCTTGGCTTCTTTGTAAACTTCGCCCATGTACTCGGGGGTGAACAGGTTTTGCGGATATTTAGGCAAAAGCCGAATATATGTAAGAGAATAGCACTCCCGCAGCTGCTCCTCCAGAGCGTACAGCACGTCCTTCGGCGCTATTTCGGGCAGTGAAAAGTGCACCTCGTACATTTTCTTTTCTCTGTCGCCGGAGAGAGTTACGTTATCCGACTCTTCAAATATTTTTTTGAAAGCCTCGCCGGTCGGCGTAAAGCGCGAAAATACCGAACCGAGGTTTTTTGTGTTTGCCATAGCGCTCCTTCAAGCCTTGCTTTTTTCGTCTATCAGTTTTTTTGTTTCTTCCATAAGTATGTCCACCGCCTTTTCTTCTTCAACGCGGCAGACGGTCTCGCCGTTTTTGAACAGTAGGGCAAAGCCTTTGCCGCCCGCGATGCCCAGATCGGCTTCTCTTGCCTCACCGGGACCGTTTACGGCGCAGCCCATTACGGCAACGGTGATCTTTTTGCCGTGGGTGTCAAGGGAGGCGCTGCGGCGGCGGAACTCGTCCGCGATGCCGATAAGGTCAATGGCGGTCCTGCCGCAGGTGGGGCAGGATATGATATTGATGCCGCCCTCGGAAAGTTCAAGGCATTTCAGAATTTCGCGTCCCGCGATGACCTCACGCACCGGGTCTGCCGTAAGAGATACGCGTATGGTATCGCCAATGCCGTCAACGAGCAGACTGCCCATGGCAGCGGCGTTTTTGATAATTCCGGAGTATTCCGTGCCCGCCTCGGTAACGCCGAGATGCAGCGGATAGCTGCTTTCTCTTGCCACGATTCGTGCGGCGGCGCAGGCGGTGCTTATATGAGATGATTTTATTGATATGACCGTGTTTCCGAATCCCATGCCTTCAAGCATATCGGCCTGATCCAGCGCGCTTTCTGCAAGCGCCTCGGGGGTGGGCGCGCCGTATTTCTTTAAAAGCTCTTTGTCAAGGCTGCCGCTGTTTACGCCGATGCGTATGGGAACGCCCGCGGCGCCGCAGGCGTCGGCGACCTCGCGCACTTTCCACCCGGCGCCGATGTTGCCGGGGTTTATGCGTATCTTGTCTGCCCCGAAGCGAAGCGCGGCAAGGGCGAGTCTGTAGTCAAAATGGATATCCGCGACGAGCGGCATTTTAACGCCTGCGTCCTTCAGAAAGCGAAAGACGGGCGCGGCGTTCTCATCGGGAACAGCCATGCGCACAATGTCGCAGCCCGCGTCCGCGAGGCGCTTCACTTGCTCCAGCGTTCCGTCAAAGTCATGCGCGGGGCGGTTCGTCATGGACTGCACGCTTATGGGCGCGTCGCCGCCGATATAAATATTTCCGACTTTAATTTTTTTGGATATTCTTCTTGACATAGAGCATCACTCCGTTTTATATTGCTGCGGTTTTTGTCAGAACAGTTTGATAACGTCCTTTACGCAAATGAAGATCATAAGCAGCATGAGGATCGCCAGTCCCGCCGTGTGAATGACGTTTTCCACTTTTGGGCTTACGGGCTTTCTGCGTATGCCCTCGATTATCAGAAATACAAGCCTGCCTCCGTCAAGGGCGGGCAGCGGCAAAAGATTCACCACACCCAGATTCATGCTTATTACGACAACAAGATATATAAAGCTGTACGCGCCCGTCTGCGCCGCTTCCGTCAGCGCTTCGGTCACTCCGACGGGGCCGGATACCGCCTCAATGCCGTATCTGCCGCTTACGAGATCGTAAAGCGACTCCCATATCATGCGCACGGTGTAGGTGGATTTGTAGAAAGAATGACGCATAAGGTTTCCGAAGGTCCGCTCCTGCCCGTAGACATAGAAGTCGGCGTCGCCGAAGGCGATGCCCTGTGATGAGGTCGTGGGGAACTGAACGTCTTCGAGAACTATTTCCTTGCCGTCGCGCTCAACGGTGAGATCGACGGGTTCAACGCCGAGACGCATGATCTCGTATATAAGCTCGTCTGCGATATGCACGTTTCTGCCCTGTACCTCAACGATCTTGTCTCCGGTCATGAGGCCTGCGGCGGAAGATGTTGCCCCGTCCCGAAACTCGGCGACGGTCGTAGAGCCTATGCCCACGTTTGTGCTTGCGAAAACCAGTATGAACATGACCAGAACGCCTGCCACAAGGTTTGTGACGGCACCTGCGGCAACGATTATAATGCGCTGCCATACGGGTTTTTTGCCCAAAGCATTGGGGTCATCGCTTTCCTCGTCCTCGCCCGCCATGCTGACAAAGCCGCCGATGGGAAAGGCGCGCAGGGAATAGGCAATGCCCGATTTTTTCGATTTTTTCGATATAAGTTTCGGACCCATGCCGATGGAGAACTCATTCACCGTTACCTTGAACAGGCGGGCAAACAGAAAGTGTCCGCCCTCGTGAATGAAAATAAGCAGACCGAAAATGAGAATTGCTGCAATGATATATACGGCAGTTGGCATATTTACCTCCGTTTTTAAAATCGGAAAGCGCCGATTTATAGGTTTAATTATCGGGAAAGTCGGGCGATCTCGCCGCGGGCGGTCTCCCTTGCACGACATACTGCGGACATGACAGCTTCCGCGCTGTCCGCGCTTTGCACCGAGATCTTATCCATTGTTGAAAGCACGGCGTCGGATATGCCCGTAAAGCTCAGCCTGCCGCCGAGGAACGCGTCAACGGCTTCTTCGTCGGCTGCAATAAGAGCTGCGGGGGCAGTGCCGCCGGCATACCACGCATCGCGCGCGGTGCAGAGCAGGGGGAAAGCTTCGGTGTCGGGATGCGCAAAGGTCAGCGTGCCTATCTTTGCAAAGTCAAGCGGCTCGCCGCCGAAGGGCGCGCGGTCGGGATATGTCAGTGCGTATCTGACGCAGTCGCGCATATCCGGGTATGACATTTCCGCAATTACCGCTCCGTCAGTATATTCCACCATGGAGTGGATTATGCTTTGCCTGTGGACAAGCACTTCCACCTTTTTCGGCGTAACGTTGAAAAGGCGGCAGGCTTCAATAAGCTCAAAGCCCTTATTCATAAGCGTCGCGCAGTCTATTGTGATCTTTTTGCCCATTTTCCATGTGGGATGGGCAAGCGCCTGCTCGGGGGTAACGCGCGCGAGAGCGTCACGCTTCATGCCGAAAAACGGCCCTCCTGAGGCTGTAAGAAGTATACGGCGCACACGTGAGGAGTCCGCGGGAGCGGACGGCGACGCCGCGCCCTGAGCGCACAGGCACTGGAAAACAGCGCTGTGCTCGCTGTCGACGGGGATAAGCTCACCGCCGCTTTTTGCCAGATTTTCGTATATAAGATGCCCGGCGCTGATTATTGCCTCTTTGTTCGCCATGGCGATTCTGGTGCCGCATTTCGCTGCTTCAAGAGCGGCGGGAAGCCCCGCAAGGCCGGATATGGCATGCACTGTCACGTCCGTGTGGGGACAATATCGGCGGATAGCCTCGCAAACGGCATCCTCTCCGCCGAAGATGCGGCAGCTGTCGCCGACGGCGGCTTTTATGATCTCTGCATTTTCCTCATTGGGAACGGCGGCGGCAAGGGGATGGACCTCGTTTATCTGTTCAAGCAGCAAGTCCGTATTGTTTCCCGCGCAGAGCAGATCGATCCTGACACCGAGTGCCGTCAGTGCGTCTATTGCCTGTCTGCCGACGGAGCCGGTCGAGCCGAGCACCGCCGCGTGCATTTCAGAATAGTTTTTCATATATTTTTCCGTTCATATAGTTAAGCATTTGCGCTTATGCCTGCAGTGTGTAAGAGCTTTTGACCGCAGGTGCCGAAAGCAGAACTGCCCCGCAGCGTGTGCGGGGCAGCTTGTACATTGTTCAGATCGCTATTACCCCGAGCTTTATAAGCAGCTCATAAACTATAAGTATAAGGGGCGCGGTGGCAACAACGCTGTCAAAGCGGTCAAGAACGCCGCCGTGTCCGGGGAATATGAATCCGTAGTCCTTGATACCGTAGCGGCGCTTTATCAGTGAGAATATGAGGTCGCCGATCTGGGACGCCACTGAAATGAGAAATCCGAGCACGGCAAATACCCATACGTGTATGGCAACGTCAAATATCTTGCTCATGGCTATACCGTAGCCGACACAGCCTGCGATGCCGAACACAATGCCGCCGATGCTGCCCTCAACGGTTTTATTGGGGCTGACGGACGGTATGAGCTTGTGCTTGCCGAACAGGCGCCCGCAGAAATACGCGAACGTATCGGAAAGCCACGGAACGATGAACGGCAGGAGATACAGATAAGCTCCGTGGGGCGCGCGGCGCAGAACGACAACGGAAATAAATCCGGTAACGACATATGAGCAGGTCACAAACGAAACGCACGCTTTGTCAACGGGGACTTTACCCTCGGACAAAACGGACACCGCAAACAGTATGGTCAAAACGCAGAACAAAAAGGAAGCAAACGCGGAAATGAAATACGAAAGCGATGATATTGTCTGCGACAGCACGGTAACGCTTGCGGTCATGATATAAAGGCTGAGAGCGACGATAAAATTGCGCCTCATGCCGACGCAACCGAGCATTTCATATACTCCGACTACGGCAAGCAGACCGAATACGATGGGGAAAGCAAGTGTGTCGGAAAAATAGCACACTACGGCGAGAAGGGATATACCTATGACCGCAGTTATGGTTCTTTTCAACATTTCAAAGAGATTTTCGGCAGTATGCCGCGGCAGTGAAAACTTCATATTTGCGCTGCGGTGCCGTTTGCGGCAAAAAGCGCATTTTTTCACGTCCGTATTTAATTTTCGTATATTTTCAAAAGATATACTTATATTCCTCCGTAGCGGCGTTTTCTTTTTGAAAACTCAGTTACGGCAAGCTGAAGCTGCGCCTCGTCAAAGTCGGGCCACAGACATTTTGTAAAATACAGCTCGCTGTATGCCGCCTGCCAAAGCAGAAAGTTCGAAAGGCGGTATTCGCCGCTGGGTCGGATTATCAGATCGGGATCGGGGGACGCAGCCGTGTACAGATGACGCGATATGTCACCTTCGGTAACGCGCTCCGCTCCCTCGGAGATAAGCGCGTTCACTGCGTGCACGATCTCGTCGCGGCCGCCGTAGTTCAGCGCGATGTTGAGCGTCAGCCTGTTGTCGGCGGTGAGCGCTTCAAGGCTTTCGCACTTCTCGCGAAGCTCGTCGCCCAGACGCTCCTTATCGCCGAGAAAAATGTAGCGGATACGGTTTTTCTCGTTATCCTCGCGCGCCTCCTTGATGTAGGCGTCCAGAAGCCGCATGATCTCGCTGACTTCCTTTTGCGGACGTTTCCAGTTCTCCGTGGAAAAGGCGTAAGCCGTAACGGTGGGAATGCCCCAGTCGCGGCAGGTGGTAACGGTGCGCTTGAAAACTCTTGCGCCAACGCTGTGTCCCGCCTCGCGGAGAAGTCCGCGGCGGGTAGCCCAACGTCCGTTGCCGTCCATTATAAAAGCTATGTGCCTGAGCCCGCAGTCGGCTACGAGCTGTTTCATTTCGTCGGTGCTTTTAATCTCTTCCGACGGTTTTTTCTTGAATATCATGAACAGAGTACCTCTTAAACGTAAAGCCCGACGCTTTGCGGCGGGATATGTCAAAAACAGTACGAAACGCCCCGACGCGGGTATACCCACGCGCTGGGGCGCAGTCGTAACCATTCAGGTAATACCCTCAGAACTGCATGATCTCGGCGCACTTCGCCTCTGTCACCTTGTCTATTTCCTTTGCGTACTTGTCGGTGAGGTCCTGAACGAGCTTTTCGCTCTGCTTCTGCTCGTCCTCGGTCATCTCTCCGGCTTTCTTCGCGGCCTTTGCTGCGTCAATAGCCTCACGGCGAACGTTTCTGACCGCTACCTTCACATCCTCGCCCATTTTGGAGATCTGCTTTGTCATTTCGCGGCGGCGCTCCTCCGTAGGCTGGGGGAATGCGAGGCGGATGACCTTACCGTCGTTCTGGGGAGTGATGCCCAGGTCGGAAGCAAGGATTGCCTTTTCGATGGACTTGACTGTAGTCATGTCCCAGGGGCTGATGGTAAGGGTACGCGCGTCGGTGACCTTGACCTCTGCCATCTGGTTTATGGCTGTGGGGGTGCCGTAATACTCAACGTTGATGCCGTTGAGTACGGAAGCGTTCGCGCGGCCCGCGCGGATCGTTTCAAGCTCATTCTTGTAAACGGCGATGCTCTTTTTCATTTTTTCTTCAAAAACAGTGGTGTCGAGTTTCATTGATGTTACCTCCGATATTATTATGGATGATTATTTTACAACTTCAGTGCCGATGCGTTCGCCCTTGGCAACGCGGTAAATGTTTTCGGGATCGTTCAGACCGAAAATGTAAAGGGGAATGGAATTGTCCATCGCAAGGCTCGCGGCGGTCATGTCAATAACGCCGAGGTGCTCGGACAGTATGTGATCGTATGTGGTCTCGCTGAGCTTTTCCGCGCTCGGATCCTTGTGGGGATCGGCGGTGTAAACGCCGTCTATATTCTTTGCCATGAGTATAACGTCCGCGCCGATCTCAGCCGCACGGAGCACTGCGCCCGTGTCGGTGGAGAAGAAGGGATTGCCCGTGCCGCAGCCGAAGACCACGACCTTGCCGCGCTCAAGCGCGCGCACCGCGTCGCGCTGAGTATACTGCTCGCAGAAAGCGTTCATCTCGACCGCGCTCATGACTACCGTGTCGATACCGACGGAAATGAATGCGTCCTGGATGGCAAGGGCGTTTATTACCGTTGCAAGCATTCCCATATGGTCCGCGCGTACACGGTCCATGGAAAGACCCTGTCTGCCGCGCCAGATGTTGCCGGCTCCCACGACGACCGCGACCTGCACGCCGTCCTTAAGGCATTTGCGGACGACAGATCCGATCTTCTGGATATACTCGTAGTTGATAACGCCGTCGCTGCCGGAAAGAGCCTCGCCGGACAGCTTCAGCAGCACTCTTTTGTAAGATACGCTCATATAAAACTCCGATTTTTTGAAAAAATATTCCACGGCATTTCTATGCCGTAATTATACAACATATATTTTACTCTAAAATAAGCAGTTTGTAAATACTTTTTTTCAAAACCGCGCCCCGACGGATCTTTTTGTACAATATGTATATGAAATTTATGCGGTAAATGCTGCGTCGGCGTTGCTTTCGCGCGCAAATAATGATATACTGTTAAAAACGGGCGCACATGCCCGTGTAAACCGAAAGGCAACATGACAGTGAAACTCGGAAAAGATGTTTTGAGAGTCTGCAAAACGCTTGCGTGCGCCTTGTTTGCAGCCGCTCCCATTTTAATAAAATACGCGCTTAACCGCCTGCGCGCGCCGGACGGCGCGTATTCCGTATGCGATGCGGGCTCGTCATCAGTATTCGCAACGCTCGCTCTCTGCGCTTTGTGCGGCGTTTTTGCCTACTTCGCGCTGAAACCGGGAAAAAAGGATGAGGCTTGCGATGATCGCGATGATGATAATGATGAAGACGAACAGTGGTACGATGAGTTTTCAGAGACCGATGACGCGGACGGCTTTGAAAATAATGAAGCCGGGCGTGACGATACGGTAGAGCGGGAGTACAGCGAGCTTTACGAAAGCGGCGCTTTACAGAACCCGGACGAAGACGACGCCGAAAACGGTGAGAGCGAAAAGCTCGGCCGTCCCGATATAACGGCGGCAATAGAAAAGCAGAAAGCGGCGGCGCTTTTCGCCTGCGGCGAAGAACTTGAGGCCGAGCTTTCCGAGGCGGACACCGCCGACGGAGAAGACGACGATTTCTTCGGCATCCGCACCGATGAGGCGGAGACCGACGATCTGTACGAAAACATTCCCGACACCCTGCCCGACGGCTACAGCTACACCGAAACGGATACAGAGGACGACGACGCGGACGGCGAAGAGGATGAGGAAAGCGATTTTGAAAGCATTGAAAGTCCGGAGCCGCGCATAGTTTCAGATACGCCCAAAAGGGTCATTGCGGCAGTTCTACTTTGCGCCTCGCTGTGCGCGGCGGCGCTTATATCCCTGAAATATACGGCGGTGTGCGAAAACGGCGTTATCGTATCAAAGCCCGGCGGCAAAAAGCTGTACGAATGGAGCGACATGGAAAGCGTCGGCGCGGCGCTGTCGGCACTGTCGGACGCCACGCTTACGGTGAAGATAAAGACTGCGGACGGCTCACGCTTTACGGCGTTTTCCTCCGGAGCGTATATTACCGACGCGGGAAAAGCGAAATTTGAAAGCAATGCCGGGATCTGCGCGTATATCGTAAGCTCGGCGCGAGAGCGCGGCGCGGAGATTGAGATCACGGACGCGCAGGCAATTGAAGAAGCGTTCCGCAGCACCGACGACGAACAGTACATAAACGAAATTACGGGAAAGTGACGGAAAAAGCATTATGACAGACAGAGAAAGATTTATAGAGATCTACAAAAACAATATCAAAAGAGACGGCGCGGACGCGCTTCTCGACTACATCTGCGGTCCGCAGAGCGATTTCTTTACGGCGCCCGCAAGCACGCGCTATCACAACAACCGCCGCGGAGGGCTTGCAAACCACAGCCTTAACGTGTACGACTGCCTGTGCGATTTTCTCACCCGCCCCACCGTGCGCGAAAAGTACGGCATTGATCCATCCGACGAGACCGTCGCCGTTACCGCGCTTCTGCACGATTTATGCAAGATAAATTTCTATCATGAAACGACGAGAAACGTCAAGGACGAAAACGGGGTTTGGCAAAAGGTGCCGTATTTTGAGATCGACGACAAACTGCCCTACGGTCACGGCGAAAAATCCGTTTATATAATCACCGGCTTTATGCGCCTCAGCAGAGAAGAGGCGTTTGCGATACGCTATCATATGGGGTACTCCGTGGATACCGCCGATGCACGCGACGTTTCCGCCGCGTTTCAGATGTTTCCGCTGGCGTATGCTCTGTCGTGCGCCGATATGGAAGCGACGTTCTTTATCGAACAGTAATGAAAAGAAATGTCCCCGCAGCGCATTTTTGAAGCACTGAGGGGACATTTCTGCGCCAAACAGTGCAGAATACAGACATTATGCGGCGAATGAGGGCGCTTTTTCGCCGTATTGACTGTTGACAAAAAAAGTAAATATTCATATAATTGAATATATATTTATGTCACGCGGCATGAGTGCTGCACCGAACGGAGTTAAAAATGAACAAAGAATATATAAAAGTCGCAAAATTCGGCGGCTCGTCTCTTGCCGACGCAGAGCAGTTCAAAAAGGTACAGGATATAATCCTCAGCGATCCGAGCCGCAGGTATGTGGTTCCGTCAGCCCCCGGTAAGCGCGGCGCGGAGGATACAAAGGTAACGGATATGCTGTATGACTGCTACCGCCTTGCGGAGGAGGAATACGATTTCGGCGAGGAGTTTTCCCTCATCGAGGAGCGCTACAACGGTATTATATCCGAACTCGGACTTGACCTTGATCTTTCCGGCGAGTTTGAGACCATTAGAGGCGCCTTCAGATACCACGCAGGCAGCGACTACGCCGCAAGCCGCGGAGAGTATCTCAACGGCATGATACTTTCAAAGCTTATAGGCTACGATTTCATCGACGCGGCAAAGGTCATAAAGTTTTTTGAAAACGGCACGTTCGACGCCGAAAAAACCCAGATAATCCTTTCGGACAGACTGACAAGGCACGAGCGCGCGGTCATCCCCGGCTTCTACGGCACACTGCCCAACGGCACCATCAAAACATTCTCCCGCGGGGGCAGCGATATAACGGGCTCCATCGTGGCGAGAGCGGCGGCTGCGGATATGTACGAAAACTGGACGGACGTTTCCGGATTTCTCATGGCGGACCCCAGAGCCGTTGACGACCCCTGCACCATAGAGACCATTACATATCACGAGCTGCGCGAGCTTTCATATATGGGCGCGACGGTGCTCCATGAGGACTCCATATTCCCCGTGCGTTTTGCGGGTATCCCCATAAACATTAGAAACACAAACGACCCGAGCGCGAAGGGCACAATGATAGTCCCTGCCGCCGACAGCTTTGACGCCGAGCGCGTCATCACTGGTGTTGCGGGCAAAAAAGGATTTTCCGTACTGAACATAGAAAAAGACCAGATGAACGCCGAGATAGGCTACGGCAGAAAGGTCCTGGAGGCAATAGAGCACGAGGGCGTGACATTTGAGCATCTCCCCTCGGGAATAGATACAATGAGCGTTGTGGTCAGCGCCGATATGACGGAGCGGCAGCGCCGCAGCATCATAGATTCCATCTGCGAGACCTGCGAACCCGAGGCAATATCCTTCGAGGACGGGCTGGCGCTTATCGCCGTGGTCGGACGCGGAATGGTACGTGCGAAGGGTACCGCGGCAAGAGTTTTCAAGGCTATTGCCGAGTCGGATATAAATATACGCATGATAGACCAGGGATCAAGCGAAATTTCAATTATCATCGGTATAAACGAAAGCGATTTTGAAAAAGCGCTTCGCGCGATATACGGCGAATTCGTAAAGCAGTAAAAAGCCGCTTCGGGCGCGGCGACCCGTAGAGAAAAGGCTGCCGCAAACGCGGCAGCCTCTCAATTTATGGCAGTAATACGGGGAAGGGTCAGCAAAGCTTGTCCGGAAGCTGTGCTCCGCCGAGGATGTGGAAGTGCAGATGAGGCACGGACTGGCACGCGTCGGGGCCGCAGTTCGTAATAACTCTGTAGCCGTTCGTAAGTCCGCAGGACTTTGCGATCTCCGGTATCGCCTCAAATATTTTTGCAACATAGCTGCTGTTTTCGGCGCTAATGCCGTCGGCACCCGAGATGTGCACCTTGGGAACAACAAGCACGTGCACTGGCGCCATGGGATTTATATCCTTGAAAGCGTATACCCACTCGTTCTCGAAAACTTTTGTCGAAGGTATTTCGCCTTTGATGATAGAACAGAAAAGACAGTCCATATTTGTATCTCCGTTTCCGCCGCAAAGCGGCAATAGTGTTTTTAGAAAGTATATCACCCCGCAAAGGAAAAATCAAGATGTATAAAATTTTTGACGTTCACACCCATACATATCCCGAAAAAATAGCCGCAAAAGCGGTAAAAAACCTCGGCGAATTTTATGATTTCGTACCCGAAGGCGACGGCACGTACGGCGGACTCTCCGCAGATGCGGCAAAGAAGGGCGTTCGCGGCTTTCTGCTGTTTTCCGTCGCCACAAACGCGCATCAGGTAACAAGCGTCAACGACTGCATCGCGGCTCTCGCAAAAAAATCCCGCGAGGCGGGCTTTGAGACCGTGGGCTTTGCGGGCATGTATCAGGACTTTCCGGATTTTGAAGGCGAAATAGACAGATGCCGAAAAATGGGGCTGCGCGGCGTAAAGCTGCATCCCGACATTCAGATGGTGGATATAGACGACAAAAAGCTGTATCCGCTGTACAGCGTGCTTCAGGAGCGGGACATGCCGGTGTATTTCCACATCGGCGACAACAGACCCGCATATCGCTATTCCGAGGCGAGAAAGCTCTGCCGCGTGCTGGACGATTTTCCCCGTCTTGAGGTGGTCGCGGCGCATCTCGGCGGCTACATGGCGTGGGACGAGGCGCTGGAGTATCTTGCCGGACGCGAGCGCGTGTGGTATGACACTTCAAGCGCGCTTTGGGCAATGACGCCGGAGAGGGCGGGGGAGATAATACACGCTCTCGGTACGGACAGAGTCATGTTCGGTACGGATTTTCCCGTCAAAAAGCTTGACGGTGAGCTGGAAAGGTTTATGAAGATAGATCTTGACGAAAAAGAACGCCGCGACATTCTTTACAACAACGCCGCACGTTTTCTGCACCTTGACGAAAAAGAGTAGTAAGTTTTCATATCTCCTAAGGAGGTGAGTCTGTGAGAGAGTATACAAAAGAAGACTGTCTGTGGCTGCGCCTCAGAGAGAGCGGAAAGCCCGTGGTGCTTTACGGCACGGGCAACGGCGCCGATAAAATTCTTGACGTATGCGAGAGATACGGCATAAAGGTCGACGGCGTTTTTGCGTCAGGCGGTTTTGTGAGAGACAGATATTTCCGCGGCTTTCATGTTGAAAGCCTTGAAGATATTGAGAAACGTCTCGGCGATTTCACGGTGCTTTTATGTTTCGGAACGACGCTTCCCGAAGTGGCGGCGCAGATAGAAGCCGCGGCAGCGCGTCACGAGCTTTATATACCGGATGTGCCCCTATACGGCGGAGAACTTTTCGATTTTGAGTATTACGAAAAAAACAGAGAAAAGCTTCGCGCGGCAAGAGAACTTCTCTGCGACGAAGCGTCGAGGGAGCTTTTCGATGATATCATAGGCTTCAGACTCAGCGGCAGACGCGAATATTTGTCAAATGCAGAAAATCCTGAGGAGTCATATAAAAGGATAATAGCTCCGCATATTGAAAAAGGCGGACTTTGTATAGACTGCGGCGCATTCACGGGGGACAGCGCGGCTGCGCTGTCACGGGCGCTGCCGCTCGGTCGAGTAGCGGCGATAGAGGCTGACAGCCGCAGCTTCAAAAAGCTTTCGGCATTTGCGGAAAATAATGCTCTGTGCGAGATCGTTCCCGTAAATGCCGCAGTGGGAGAGGTTTGCGGAGAGACGGAGTTCACGTTCGGCGGCAGCAGGGCAAGCGGCACGCTCAGCACCGCAAAAAGGACAAAGACGGTAACGGTGCCGCTCGTAACGGTCGACAGCATCGCAAAAGAGCAAAAGCTGTCCGTGTCCGTTATAAAATACGACGTTGAGGGCGACGAGGCGGCGGCGCTTTGCGGCTCGAGAGATACAATATCGGCGTATCATCCCGCGCTGGCGGTCTCCGTATATCACAGAAGCGCCGACATTTTCGACCTGCCGGTCATGATAAAGAATATGTATCCGGGATACGGCTTTTATCTGCGCCGCACGCCGTGCATCCCCGCGTGGGATATAACGCTTTTTGCCGTGGACTCGGCAAAATAGATAACGCCGCCGAGCGACCATGCGCCCACGCTTGAGGCGGGAAGCAGCACATCCTGCTCAGTCCAAAAGGACAGAGGAGCGCCCACGCGTAAGGCGGGAATACGGGCACGGACGTATCCGGCGGCAGCTGCCGCCGCAAAGCGGGCTCGCCCGTATGATAAGTGCTGCCGCAGGCATACGCGCAAAGCTTTATATAAAATATTGAGAAAAACTTGATTTTTTGTTTTTACGGTGTTATAATACATGCGTAAAATGCCGTGATGAAGAGGGCAAAGCGATAAAAAACGCTGACAGAGAGGCACGCCGCAGGCTGAAAGCGCGCCGCGTTTTCGCGTAGCCGTTCGCTTCGGAGCACGACGGGTGAACTTTCGCGCCTGTATTCGGCGTCTGAACTGTAGTCTGTCGGGGGTGCGCCCCTTAAAGCGTACAGAGTGCCGTGCTTTCGCACGGAATTTGGGTGGTACCACGGAGAGATCCGTCCCATTGCGGGACGGGTCTTATTTTTTAGTTTTTTCACAACGGAGGAAAATGTATGGACAATCAGATCTCTGAGCTGAGACAAAAGTTTGAAGAGCGCCTTTCTCAGATCATGGGCGCCGACGAGCTTGAGGGTGTCAGAGTTTCATTTCTCGGAAAAAGCGGCGAAATAACCGTTCTTCTGAAGAAAATGGGCAGCCTTGCGGCTGAGGACAGAAAAAGCTTCGGTCAGGCGGTAAACGAACTGAAAAGCTTTGCGGCGCAGCGTATTGCCGAGAAAACGACGGAGCTTAAGGAGGCGGAGCTCAAAAAGGTTATTGAACTCACCCCCGAGTTTGATGTGTCCGTTCCCGTTGAACCCAGCCATGGTTCTTATCATCCCATAACGCTTGTGCAGCGCCAGTGCGAAAACGTGTTCCGCTCCATGGGATTTACCGTTGAGGATTACAGCGAGGTCGTTACCGACTACGAATGCTTCGAATCGCTGAATATTCCGAAATTTCATCCCGCAAGAGATATGCAGGACACATACTATCTTGAAAACGGTCAGCTTCTGAAATCGCAGACCTCTGCGGCACAGAATGCCATTTATAAAAAGTACCGCGACGCGCTCGTAAACGAGGGCAAGCCCATACGCGCCATATTCCCCGGCCGCTGCTTCAGAAACGAGTCTACCGACGCATGCCACGAGAACACGTTCTTCCAGATGGAGGGCGTTATGGTCGATAAGAATATTTCCATATCAAACCTTATATTCTTCATGAAGACCATGCTTTCGGAGGTATTTCAGCGCGATATAAAGGTCCGCCTGCGTCCGGGATTTTTCCCGTTTGTGGAGCCCGGATTTGAGCTTGACATAAACTGCCTTATCTGCGGCGGCGAGGGATGCCCCTCCTGCAAGCACAGCGGCTGGCTCGAGCTTTGCCCCTGCGGTATGATACACCCCAACGTTCTGCGCGAGGGCGGCATTGATCCGGACGAGTACACCGGCTTTGCTTTCGGTCTCGGTCTTACGAGACTGGCAATGATGAAATACGGCATCAAAGATATCCGCGACCTTAACGGAGCCGATCTTTCGGATCTTGAGCAGTTCGCGGAGGACAGATAAGGGAAAGGAAGGCGAGAAAAATGCTTATATCAATGAACTGGATAAAGGATTTCGTAGACCTTGAAGGGCTTGATACAGACGAGCTTATTCACAAGTTCTCCCTTTCCACAGCCGAAGTCGAAAATGAGATATTCTATAAGGGCAGGGATCTGTGCGGCGTTGTATGCGCAAAGATAGTTTCCGTTGAGCCTCATCCCGAGTCCAAAAAGCTCCACATTCTCAAGGTGGACTGCGGCGCCGATGAGCTCTGCGACGTTGTCTGCGGCGCGCCCAATGTAAAGGTCGGTATGAAGACCGCGTTTGCTCCCGTGGGCGCCCGTCTCGGTGAGATCACCATTTCTCCCCGTGCCCTTGCGGGACATACCTCTTTCGGTATGTGCTGCTCCGAAAAGGAGATAGGCATCAGCGACGAAAACTCCGGCATTATGGAGCTTTCCGACGATATCCCCTGCGGCGCAGATCTCAAGAGCGTATTTGACATTGACGACGTTGTTTTCGAGGTCGACAACAAATCGCTTACCAACCGTCCCGACCTGTGGGGACACTACGGTATCGCGCGCGAGTTTGCCGCTCTTGCGGACAGACCGCTGAGACCCCTTGAGACCGCGGATCTTTCGCAGTACAGGGATCTGCCCTGCATCGATCTAAAGATCGAGGATCCGCTTTGCCGCAGATATTCCTGCATAAGATTTGAGAACATAACGAAGAACGTAAGCCCGGTGAATATGCGCATCCGCCTGTACTACTGCGGTATGAGAGCCATAAACCTGCTTGCCGATCTTACGAACTATATAATGCTCGAAATGGGTCAGCCCATGCACGCATTCGACTCCAGAAAGGTCGAGAGCATCCGTGTGCGACGCTTTGCCGAGCCTTTTGAGTTTCAGACTCTTGACGGAGTTGAGCGTCATATCGACGAAAATACGCTTATGATATGCAACGGCGACACTCCTGTGGCAATTGCCGGAATTATGGGCGGACTTGATTCCGAGATCGTCGACGACACAACGTCGCTCGTTCTGGAGAGCGCAAACTTTGACTGCGTTTCCGTGCGCAAATCCTCCGCAAGACTTTCTCACAGAACGGACGCTTCCATGCGCTACGAAAAGAGCCTCGACCCTGAGATGACCGTGCCCGCCGTGGGACGTTTCCTGAAGCTTCTGCGCGACTGGGACAGCGGAGTCGAGGTAACGTCGAGACTTTGCGACGAGTATCCCGCACCTTTTGAAAAGGTCAGCCTTGAGTTTGACAAAAAGTTTGTTGACAGATATACCGGCATCGAGATTTCCAATGAGAGAATAGTAAAGACCCTTTCATCCCTCGGGTTCAAGGTGCATCATCTCGGCGGGCACTTCAGAGTGGACGTGCCCACCTGGCGCGCGACAAAGGACGTTACCATAAAAGCGGATATCATCGAGGAGATCACCCGTATCTACGGCTATGACAACTTCGACGTCCATACCGCCATGGCTCCTCTTTACCCCATCCGTCCCTTTGAGAAAAAGAGCGACGAGGAGCTTATAAAGGACATTCTTGTAAAAACATTCCTTCTGCACGAGGTCCATTCCTACATCTGGGCATACAGTGACGAGTGCAGAAAGCTCGGCATTACCGTTGAAGAGAATGTAAAGCTTTGCAACGCCACCAACCCCAATATCGAGACCCTGCGTCGCTCCATGATACCCACGCAGCTTTGCCAGGTAAAGCAGAACACGGCGTATGCTCCCGAGTTCGGGATTTTCGAGATCGGCAGAGTGGTCGAGGGACTTGACGGGAACAATATGTGCGTCGAAAAGAAGAAGCTTGCGATAACGCTGTTCTCTAAGACCGCGGACGCGGAAAAGCTTTACATGCGCCTTGTGGGTATGATCTCAACTCTTACCGATTCGCTGAGACACCGCAGCCCCTCTTTCAGAAAGGCTGAGGCGGCGCACGACTATATCCATCCCGTAAACTATAACGAGATAATCTGCGGCGGCGTCACCGTCGGTACGATAGGCGTTGCGCATCCCGTGGTTTCGCTGAATATCGACCGCAAAGCGGCGGTGGTATTCGCTGAAATAGACATGGCGTCACTTGCGGATGTTGCCGATGCGGGCATACACTATACCGAAACGTCCAAATACCCGTCTATCGATGTCGACCTTACGTTTGTCTGCCCGAGGTTCGCGCCTGTGGCAAGCGCCATCGACGCCGACGAGAGTGGACTTATCCGTCACTACCGCGTGGTTGACGTCTACAACGACGGAAACGAAAAGAGCATATCCGTGCGTATAGAATTCAACGCGGGTGACAGAACACTTCAGCGCGACGAGGTCATGAAGCACGTTGACGGTATTATCAAAAAGCTTGCCGAGAGCGGCATAGAACTTAAAGGCGGCGCACTGCCGCAGTGAAAGAAGGAATAAACGTGAAAACAACTTATGAAATGAAGATCGCCGGACTTGACCGTTCACTGCCGCTTTGCCCCATAAGCGACAAACTGAAGATCGGCGCGTTCGTAATATTCGGCGACCCGGAGCTTACCACCGCCTGCGCAAAGGAGCTTCTGGAAAAGGCTCCCGATTATGACTATATCATCACGGCAGAGTCCAAGGGTATACCGATCGCGCACGAAATGGCGCGCCTTGCGGGAAATCAGAAGTATTTCATCGCAAGAAAGAAAGCAAAGCTTTATATGACGGGCGTGTTCGAGGTGACCGTACATTCGATCACAACCGAGGGCGAGCAGAAGCTGTATCTTGACAAGGCGGACGCGGCTCTTATGAAGGGCAAGCGTATTCTCATCGTGGACGACGTTGTTTCCACGGGTGAATCCCTGCGCGCGGTGGAAGAGCTTGTAAAGGCGGCAGGCGCGCAGATAGCAGGTCAGATGTGCATCCTCGCTGAGGGCGACGCGCAGAAGCGAAGCGATATAACGTATCTCGCGCCTCTCCCGCTGTTCAACAGCGAGGGCGAGCCCATAGCGTAAAGAATAATTAAAATCAGCGCAAGGCAAATTTCCTTGCGCTGATTTTTTATGCGTTGTGATAAGCCGCTGCCAAAATGTGACGCCGAAAGAGGAGAACGGCGGTGAAATAGCGGCTGATATAAAGACGGCGGCGGGAAAGAGAAGAGAGAGACCGAACCCGCGGCAAGAAAATCATGCCGCCGTCCTGCCGCGACGCAAGAAGACCATGCCGCCGCCCCGCGACGGCACGAAAAGGTCTGCTGCTTTGGGCGCCTTGTATTCGGTAAGCAAAAAACGAAGCCCGCATACATAAAGATCGGGGCGCCGACGGCGCCCCGATCAGGTTTTGAAAAAGGTTCCGATATTTGTCAGACTATCATGCCGAGCTTTTCGTGCAGCTTTTCGTCCGCTGCGGTAAGTATATCTGAAAGCGCCTCGCCGCGGGCAAAATGAGCGTACATCTCAAGAGTGCATACGGTTACGGGATCGTCATTCGCAAGTCCCGTGAGACCTGTGAGTATCTCGCAGGCATTTTCCGCGTCAAGGGAATTTTCGGTTATATAGCAGTGGAGAGCCGCCGCGCTGCCCGTGCAGATGTATACGGGAAAACTGCCGGTCTCAATAACGTTTTTGCAAGCTCCCGTGAGTCTGTCGCTTGCGGAAAGCTTGCGGGGAATGTCGCCGCCCACGCGGGCGCAGGTATCGCCCAGCGCTCTGTTACCGAAGCGGCGGATAAGGTCGCAGGCGTGGTCGAGCAGGGGCTTTATGGGTGTTGAGTACTTTGCGGAAAGCGCTGCGCAGCTTTCGAGCATCGCGTTGTGCACGAAAAGTCTGACGGTGGGCTCCGCTATGCTGTCGCATATGTATTCATGACCCAGTATGTCGCCGAGATAGGCGCATATGGCGTGACCCATGTTGTGTATGAACAGCTTGCGCTCTATATAGTAGTGGAACGGAGCAAAGGGAACAACGTTTTTGATCTCGGGAACTTCTCCCTTGAACGCCGCCTTGTCCATGGGCAGAACGCCGTATTCCTCGACGGCGATCTTCAGCGGATTTTCGCCTTCCTTAGGCGGCTTCGGTACGGGCACCATTCTGCCCACGGAGGTCTCAACGAGACCTATCTGCTCAAGCTCCTCGGCACTGAGCACGGGGGCGAGCAGCTCGTCGTGTATGTATTTATCCGCGTCCATAAGATTTTCGCAGATAAGCAGGTTCAGCGGCTTTATGCCTGCGGCGTACCTTGCCTTGATGCCCGCGCTGAGATTGGGAATTATGTACTTTATAGCCTTTGCGCCCACGCAGGTCGCGGCTATGTCGGCAGCTTTCAGCGCTTCGACTGCGGCGTCACGGTCGTTGCCGTCAACGGCGCAGACCTTGTCTATGGTAATGATCTTTTCTTCTTTGCCGCCCACAATGTGGAGAGGATAGCAGCGGTCGCGGTTCAGCCGTTCGACCACAGGCGCCGAAACGTCAATAAACGTAACGTTGTATCCTGCCTGCGAAAACAGCGCTCCTATAAAGCCTCTGCCGATATTGCCGGCGCCGAAAATTACTGCATTCATGTGTTTTTCCCCGTTTCTGTATTGATTTTTTATTGTTTTTTATATTACTGCGCCGCGGCTTCCGTATCTTCGGCGCGGAACTGCTGGTTGTACAGCATTGCGTACATTCCGCCGAGCGCCAGAAGCTCTTTGTGCGTGCCGCGCTCCGTAATGCGTCCGTCCTCCACAACTGCGATCTCATCCGCGTTTTTAATTGTAGACAGACGGTGAGCCACGACTATTGTGGTCCTGCCGCGGCAGAGCTCGTCCAGTGCCGACTGTATGAGGATCTCGGTCGCGTTGTCAAGGGCGCTTGTGGCTTCGTCCAGTATGAGCACGGGCGGATTTTTAAGAAATACCCTCGCGATGGAAAGACGCTGCTTCTGCCCGCCGGAGAGCTTTACTCCGCGCTCGCCGATAACGGTATCGTAGCCCTCGTCAAGCTCGGTTATATAGTCATGGATGTTTGCGCGTTTTGCTGCCTCAACGACTTCCTTGTCGGTCGCGTCCGGTCTGCCGTACAGTATGTTGTCGCGCACCGAGGCGTTGAACAGATAGATGTCCTGCTGCACTATTCCTATGCTGCGCCTGAGCGACGAAAGCGTTATGTTTTTGATATTCATTCCGTCAAGAAGTATCTCTCCGTCGGCAACATCGTAGAACCGCGGAATGAGATGGCATATGGTGGTTTTGCCGCCGCCGCTCGGACCGACAAGTGCGAATGTTTTGCCGACCGGGATGTCAAGATCAACATTATGCAGAACGTCGTGAGAGTCACCGTAGCCGTAGGAAACGCCGCGAAATTCTATATGCCCCTCGGGGCGGCCGATGTCGACGGCACCATCCGTGTCCTTTTCGGGCTCGGTATCCATGATCTCGGTAAAGCGCTGAAAGCCGGTAACGCCGTTCTGGTACTGCTCCATAAAGCCGATAAGCGTCGTTATGGGAGTAAGGAACAGGCTGACGGACACGATAAACGCCGAATAGTCAGCAACGGTTATCTGCCCCGCGTAGAGAAACAGACCGCCCGCTATAAGCACCACAACGTTGAAAACGTTTGTGACAAAGGATGTTGACGAATGGAATTTGCCCATGGAGTCGTACGCTTCGCGCCGCGCCTCCACAAACTCAAGGTTGCCCACCTCGAATTTTTCTTTTTCCGTTTTGTCGTTTGTAAAAGCCTTTGTAACGCGTATACCCGATATGCTGCTCTCAAGAGAGGCGTTTATGACCGCCGTTGCTTCGCGGCTTTTTCTGAAAGCGTTGCGCATTTTCGTGCGCAGCATAAGGGAGATGGCAAACAAAACGGGCACGCAGGCGAAAATTATAAGCGTCAGGCGCCAGTCGATGGTCGCGAGATATACGAACGATACCGCCACGGATATGGTGGATATGATTATATTCTCCGGTCCGTGATGTGCAAGCTCGCTTATATCCATAAGGTCGTTTGTCATGCGGGACATGATCTTGCCCGTTTCGTGACTGTCGAAAAAGCTGTACGGCAGGCGCTGCAGATGCTCAAACATATCGCGGCGCATCTGCGCCTGCATTTTAACGCCCATCATGTGCCCCTGGTACTGGATGAAGTAGTTCAGCAGCATGCGTATGACGTAAAGCAGCAAAAGCGCAGTTCCTGCCGTAACTATGTAGCGCATATTTCTGCTGCCGGAGGTGAACTCGCCTATCATCGTGCGGGTGACCATGGGATAGAAAATGCCTATTGCCGAAACCGCAAAGGATGCCAGCATATCAAAGGTGAACAGTACCTTGTGCGGTCTGTAATATTTCATAAATCGCCCGAGCAGGCTTTTGTTTTTCTTCATTATTCTTCCTCCTCCGGCTTTTTTGCATTGCTTTCTGAAATATTATACTACTTTTGCCGCGAAACCGCAACAGCACTTTCAAAATGTGTCGCAAATATTTTATATTCATATAATGAAGCATAAGAAAAAAGAAAGGCAGCTTTGTATTATGATAATATATACGGTCCGCCCGGGCGACACGCTTTTGTCCGTAGCCGAGCAGTTTTCGCTCTCTCCGGCGCTTGCAGCGGCGGATAACGGAATCACACCGGGCACCCCTCTTGCAGAGGGTCAGGCGCTGGTGCTGCGCACACCCGAGCTGACATACACGGTAGAGGCGGGCGACACGCTTTCGTCCGTTGCCCGTCGTTTCGGCGTTAGCGAAAATGTTCTGTGGCAGAACAATCCGCTTCTCGGCGGCAGGGAGGCGATATACCCCGGGCAGACCATAGTCATATCCTACGGTGCGCCGCGGCTGGGGCTTGAAAAAAGGACCAACGGCTATGCGTATACGTATATAAGCGACGAAACACTGAGACGGACGCTGCCGTACCTTACATATCTTTCGATTTTTTCATACGGGCTGAACCCTGACGGCACGCTTGTCCCTCCGCGTCAGGACGATACGCGGCTTATAGATCTTGCGCGGGAGTACGGGGCGACACCCGTAATGATGCTTACGTCCATAACGGCGCAGGGGACGTTTTCAAACGAGCTTATAAACACGATACTTGAAAATCCGTCACTTGCGGCGGCGGTGACGGACGCCGCAGTCTCGGTCGTCAGAGAAAAGGGATACGGCGGTATAGAATGCGATTTTGAATATATATCGGGAGAAAACGCCGACGCGTATACGTCGTTCGTGGCGGGGCTGAAAGCGGCTCTCGGCGAAGGATATACAGTGTTCTGCGACCTTGCCCCCAAAACATATGCCGCAATGCCCGGGCTTCTGTACGAGGCGCATAACTACGACGCTTTGGGGAACGCCGCGGATTTTGCCTTTCTCATGACATACGAGTGGGGATACAGCTACGGTCCGCCCATGGCGGTCTCTCCCGTGGGCAATGTGCGGCGCGTTTTGGAATATGCCGTCGGCGCGATACCGCCCGCGAAAATTTTTATGGGGCTGCCGTCCTACGGCTACGACTGGCGGCTGCCGTACGAGCGCGGAGTCACCGTCGCCGAGTCGCTGTCCGCGAGAGAGGCGACGGAGCTTGCCGCACGCCTCGGCGTCGCCATACAGTTTGATACTGACGCCATGGCGCCGTATTTCTACTATACCGACGCGGACGGGGTCAGCCACGTGGTCTGGTTCCAGGATGCGCGCAGCGTTGAGGCGCTTGCGTCTCTCGCGGCGGAATTCTCCCTTGCGGGCATCGGCGTCTGGAACATAATGCGCCCGTTTCCCGCTTTGTGGACGGTGCTGTCGGGGCTTTATTCTATCGTGAAGCTTTAGTATAAGGTTTTGCGCGGTGCCGCATAATGAGACAAAAAGGCTGCATTCGGCAGCCTTTTTGCGTATCATTCTGCTCCGAATGTGCAAAATGAGGATTTTATAACGATCCGGCGCGGCATTACTGACATTTTGCCGAAAAATGAAGAATTTGATAAAAACTATTTACAATTCATTTTTTGTATGCTATACTTAAACAGTTGAATTTTTAAGCGGTTCAGAGAAGCCGGTAAGATCGACACAGTGCTGCCGAGGCAGCGTTATATTTTTGTGTGTGGAGTCTTGCCGATGGCAAGGCTTTTTTTTGTCGGAGGTCGCTTTATGAATATCAAAGCTCAGCTTATGGATGAATCCGCGATGATGCGCTCTCTCGCGAGGATCACCCACGAGATAATAGAAAAAAACCACGGCTGCGACAACGTAATGCTTGTGGGTATCCGACGCCGCGGTGTACCGCTTGCGGATATACTTGCGAAAAATATCGAAAAGTTCGAGGGCGTGTCGGTCCCTGTCGGATACGTTGATATATCCCTGTACCGCGACGACCTTTCCGAGATTTCTCCGCTGCCCGAATCCTCGGATACGCGGCTGCCCGGCGGCGTGGAGAACAGAACGGTCGTGCTTGTGGACGACGTTATCTATACGGGCAGAACGGTGCGCGCCGCTATTGAGGCGGTATTCGCCCACGGCAGACCGAGGGCAATACAGCTTGCGGTGCTTATTGACCGCGGTCACAGAGAACTGCCCGTAAAGCCCGATTATGTGGGCAAAAACGTGCCTACCTCTCATGATGAGATAGTTTGCGTTGAGGTCTCCGAGTACGACGGAGAAAACCGCGTGCTTCTCGGCGACAGATAAACAAAGTTAACCTGCGGCAGTGCCGCTTCTAATAATATTTCGGAGGTATTCTTATGAAACTCGTCTACGGCGTCAAGGACAAGCCCTCGTTTGGCAAAACCCTTGTATTCGCACTTCAGCAGCTGCTCGCAATTCTTGCGGCAACGATCGCGGTACCCGCGATAATCGGCAACGGTATGTCACAGTCCGCCGCTCTGTTCGGCGCGGGTGTCGGCACTATCGTTTATCTTATCTTCACAAAGTTCAGAAGCCCCGTGTTCCTCGGCTCCTCCTTTGCGTTCCTCGGCTCCATGGCTGCAGCGTTCGCAGGCGGCGTTTCCGCTTCTGCAGGATACCTCGGTATGATAATCGGTGCGGTAATGGCAGGCCTCGTTTACGTCGTCATCGCGCTTATCGTAAAGTTCGCAGGCGTTAAGTGGATTTCAAAGCTTATGCCCGCAGTCGTTATCGGACCTACGGTCGCAATCATCGGACTTTCTCTCTCCGGCAACGCTATCGGCGACGCGGTCGGCGTCGCGAAGGACGGCAGCGCGTTTGTAATGAACGCACACGCAGGCGTTTGCCTTATCTGCGCACTGGTTACCCTTGCGGTTACGATGCTGTGTTCCGTGTTCGGTAAAAAGATGATGAAGATGATCCCCTTTATAATCGGTATCGTCTCCGGATATATCGTAGCTTCAATATTCACAATAATCGGCAACAATACCGGCATCGACGCGCTGAAAATAATCGACTACAGCGCATTCTCAAATCTCCGGTGGGTGCCCAGCTTCACCTTTGAGACTGCGTTCAGCGGCGGATATGACTTCGGTGACGCAGGCAGCATCGCCTCCTACATAGGCACTATCGCGGCAGCATACGTCCCCGTTGCGTTTGTCGTATTTGCAGAGCACATTGCAGACCACAAGAACATCTCCACCATAATCGAGCATGACCTTCTTGAGGATCCCGGCCTGCACAGAACTCTTCTGGGTGACGGCGTCGGCTCAATGGTAGGCGCGTTCTTCGGCGGCTGCCCCAACACCACCTACGGCGAGTCCATCGGCTGTGTTGCTATCAGCGGCAACGCTTCCGTTGTGACTATCCTTGCGACTGCGATTCTTGCAATAATCGCATCCTTCTTCGCTCCCTTCGTTGCATTCCTTGCATCTATCCCCTCTTGCGTAATGGGCGGCGTATGCATTTCCCTGTACGGATTTATCGCAGTATCCGGTCTCAAGATGATACAGGATGTTGACCTCGGCGAGAACAGAAACCTCTTTATCGTATCAGTCATCCTCATTGCAGGTGTCGGCGGACTTGTGCTCAAGTTCGGTTCCGTAACCATCACCGAGGTTGCGTGCGCACTTATCCTCGGTATCCTTACAAACCTTATCCTCCCCGAAAAGAAAAAGGCGGATAAGGACGCGAGTGAAACAAAATAAGAATACCCGAAAAAATAAATATTGCCGCAGGCAGCCGGTCATACCGGCGGCCTGCGGCTTTGGCATTTGATCCCGAAAAATGCAGGAGGTGCATATATGAAGCCCGAAGAGCTTATAAAAGTTCTGCATACCGCTGAAAGACTTAAGGATGCTACAAGACACTGCTATACCTCAGGCGGGCGGCACGAAAGCGTTGCTGAGCATTCGTGGCGGCTTTGTCTTATGGCATATTTCATGAGAGACGAATTTCCCGAGGCGGACTGCGACAAGGTTTTGAAAATGTGCCTTATCCACGACATAGGCGAGTGCTTTACGGGAGATATACCGTCCTTCAACAAAACCGATTCGGACGAAAAAACGGAAGAAAAGCTTCTCTGTTCATGGGTGGAGACCCTGCCCGAGCCGTACCGCACGGAAATGGCGGCGCTTTATAAAGAGATGGGCGAGCTCGGGACCGTTGAAGCGAAGATCTATAAGGCGCTTGACAATATGGAGGCGGTCGTTCAGCACAACGAGTCGGACATTTCCACATGGGAAGCGCGCGAGTACGAGCTGAACCTTACATACGGCGCTGATAAAGCGGCGTTTTCACCGTATCTTACAAAGCTGCGCGACGCACTCAGAAACGAGACCACCACCAAAATAGAAAAAGCGAAGCAGTAAATTCCGCAAATGCGGAAAAGCCGCCGCGCGTCCCGACCAGGGACGCGCGGCGGCTTTTCTCAGTTCTGCTTCTGAACGGTTTTGTATTCGTCGTAAAACTTGTAATACGGACAGCTTGAATACGGATGCTCCATGAACCGTATCATTTCGTCCTCGTCAAGATCAAGGGTGCATATGTCTTCGTCAAGCATTTCGTCATAGTCGAAATACATGCAGTCCTCGCAGTTTGTAGTCTTATTTTTCTGTTTGTCAGCCATATGTCAAAAAGCCTTCTTGAAAATAATATGTGCGGCATTGCCGCATATATTATTATAGCACCGCGCGCCGTATAAATCAACTGTTGCTTTTTCGCAGAATATATATTAAAATATAAGCGTAAATATTATAGAAAGAGGTTTTCTGCAATGCCTTATATCGGTACAAAAACAACAGTGACCATCACCCCCGAAAAAGAAGCGGTTCTCAAAGAGAGGCTTGCCCGCGCGCTCGAGGCTATCCCCGGCAAGTCCGAGAACTGGCTCATGTGCGAATTTGACGATAACTGCCGTCTGTGGCTTGGGGGCAGAAACGATGAGCCCGCCGCTTTCGTGCAGGTGAAAATTTACGGCAAAGCGCACAGAGAGGCATACGACCGTATGACCGGCGCGGTCTGCAAGACGCTCTCTGAGGAGCTGAATATTCCCGCAGAGAGAATATATATCACATATTCCGAGTATACTGATTGGGGATGGAACGGCTCCAACTTCTGACAAAATGATTTGTGCGGAGGCAATATATGAGTTTTGAGAAGATCAGACCGGAAGATATAGACGGAAATGTTTTCAAAATGATCGGCGACGACTGGATGCTCGTCACTGCCGAAACGGAGAAGGGCGTAAATACCATGACCGCAAGCTGGGGCGGTATGGGCGTTCTGTGGAACAAGCCCGTGGCATTTGTATTTATCCGCCCGCAGCGCTATACTTTTGAGTTTACGGAAAGCTCGGACGTCATGACGCTTTCGTTTTTCGGCGGAGAAAAGCGCGAGGCGCTGAAGATATGCGGATCGCTCAGCGGCAGAGACTGCCCGAAGATAGAAAAAGCGGGGCTTACACCTTGCAGGCTCGGCGACGGACTTGTTACATTTGAGGGCGCGCATCTTGCCGTATGCGCAAAGAAAATATACACCGACATGATAAAGCCTGAGAATATGCTTTGCGGGGATATAATGAAAAACTATCCGAAAAACGATTTTCACAAAACGTATATCGCGGAAATTTGCGATGTATATAAGGGCATATGATGAATGCCGCAAAGAATCGCGGCGTATGTAAGTCAGGACCTCCGGCTAAGCCGGAGGCTTGAATAAGCCCTGTAAGGGCATTTTACAGGCAAGCATCTAAAGACGCACTGAAATTTCTTTCGCTTGCAACACTTGCCCTGCTACCCGTAAACGGGTGATTCCACACCTAATTGAAGCCTGTGCTATTTTGATTGATATTTCATTAGCAACTCGCTTCGCTCGATGCTTGAAGCTAAAGCTTTTTTACGGAGGATACCTCCTCCGGCATAGCCGGAGGTTTCCGTTGACAATAAGGACAGAAAAGCGGCGGGTGCACCCGCCGCTTTTTACGTTCTAAGATCGCGCTTGCCGCCGTTTTGCACATAGGACCGCAGACGCAGACAGCAGGGCGGGCGGTATCGCCCGCGCCTTGCGCTGCGCCGCGCAGAATTTGCGGCATCGCTATCCGCGCTATCCGACTGCCGTTTCACGGGAGAATACGGTATCACCCGCGCTACCGCTGCACCGCCGACGTTGCCCTCCTGTGCGCTCTCCGGGGATAATGGCGCTTTTGTTTATCTTCTCGGCGGGGGCAGGCGATAGCCTTTTTTCTCGTCCTTGTCTTTCGCGTCCTCACCGCCGGTGCCGCAGCCGCAGCCGCAGCAGTTTGCGGGATAGGTGGAAAACTCTCCGCCCGCAAGATCGTCAGGTGTGTCGCGGGGACGTATGCCGTCTTCCATCTCGCAGCATGGGTAAATATTTACCGACTCGCTGCTGACGACGTCAACGATGCTGTCAAGCGCCTTGTCTCTTACTTTGTTTTCTTTATCTTCGTGTTTCATAAACCTTCCTGCCTTCGGATTTTTTACCGCGCACCGCAGTGCGGTGCGTCAGCTATATTATGCCCGCCGAAGGAGGAAAATAAACTGCCGAAAAAAGCGCCGGCAGAGACGAAAAGCCTCTGCCGGCGGATCAAAATTTTATTTCAGAGCAGCATATCACGAAGCCCGGAAACGCTTTCGGCGATTCTGTCCGCGCCGTTTTCCGTCAGTTCCTCGCGGCTTCCGTAGCCGTACAGAACGCCGACGGAAGAAATACCTGCTTTCTTTGCGCCGACAATATCGTGCATCCTGTCGCCTATCATAAGGCATTCGCCCCTGTCGGGCTCGCCCACGCGCTCAAGGGCGCACTCTATGACCTCCGCCTTGTCCACACGGCGGCCGTCAAGCTCGCTGCCCGTGATGCAGTCGAAATAATTTGTAATGTCAAAGTGATCGGCGATCTGTCTTGCGTAGCATTCCGGCTTCGACGTTGCCATAATGACAGTCTTTCCCGCCGCTTTAAGATCTGCAAGCAGCTCGGGTATGCCGTCGTAAACCTCGTTTTCAAATATGCCGCGGGTGCTGTAATACTCGCGGTATTTTGTTATGGCGTCAAACGCCATAAGGTTTGAAAAACCGTAGTATTTAATAAACGATTCGTGCAGGGGAGGGCCGATAAAGCAGTTGAGCTTTGTGCGGTCCTCAACCTCTATACCGTACGCGCGCAGCGCATACTGCACCGAGGATGTAATCCCCACTCCCGGGTCGGTAAGAGTACCGTCAAGGTCAAAAAGAATATAATTTGCCATATTTTTGCCGTGTCCTCCTCTTTACAGCACTTTGTCGTAATGTCGCGGCCGACCGCAGGTAGTCCTCAGCCCTCGGTCAGCGAGTCGATATATCGGCAGGCGGCAAGCGCCGCTACAGAGCCGTCGGCGGCGGCGGTGGTAAGCTGACGCACGCCCTTGGCGCGGCAGTCGCCCGCGGTATATATGCCCTCGCACGGAGAAGTGCAGCTTTCGTCCGTGTCAAAATATCCCCGCTCGTCGAGGGGCACCGCATCCGCAAAAGCGCCGTTGTCGGGGATAAGACCGATAGCCACAAACGCGCCGTTTACCTTAAGAAGCGAGCTTTCGCCGTCGGAGACGCGCCGCAAAACCAGGGCGGACAGCTCTCCCTCCTCGGACTCAAAGCCCGCGACGACGGTGCCCGTTATATAGTCCACATTGTCCCGCTTTTTCAGCGCGTCAAGCAGTCTTGCCTCTCCCGTAAAGGTGTCGAGATTCTGCACAATGGTGACTTTTCTGCATATATCGGAAAGCTGAAGCGCTTCCTGCAGCGCCGAATTTCCGCCGCCTATAACGGCAACGTCGGTGTCGCGGTAGAATGCGCCGTCGCAAACGGCGCAGTATGAGATGCCGTGCCCCGTAAGCGCTTCTTCACCCTCGACGCCGAGCGTTCTGTGCCGCGCGCCGGTGGCAAGGATCACGGCTTTTGCGCTATACTCCGATCCGTCCTCGCAGATGACCGTTTTCTCGCCGCTCGGCGCGGCCGCTATTCCGACGGCGCACCCGAGTTCTATATCCGCACCCTGCTCAAGCACCTGCTCAACAAACATATCGGCAAACTCGTTGCCGCTCATCTGCTTTATGCCGGGATAGTTTTCGACCTTCGGCGAAAAGGTAATCTGACCGCCGAAGGTGCCGCGCTCAAGTACGAGCACGCTTTTGTCGGCGCGGCGGGCGTACAGCGCCGCCGTAAGTCCGGCGCAGCCCGCGCCGACTACGATTATATCATACATTTTTTCGGTTTCTCTCTTTCAAACTTTTGGGCAAAGCGGCGTTTGCCGCGCCGCGCGGCAGAAGGCGCAATTGCTTCAACGGCGTAAAGGCTGCCTTGGTCGGCAGCCTTTACGGGCTGTATTTATTTTGCCGCCTGTCTCTCGCTTTTATGCTTCTTTCGCCGCGCCGTCGATAAACTCGCGCACGCCCGCGATCTCAACATATTTTTTGCCGTTTGCGACAAGGGTCGGTGCCTGGTGAAGTCCGAGACTGCGCGCAAGCTCCTCGTTGTCTTCAACGTAGACCTTTTCATAGGAGATCCCCGCCTTGTCCAGCATTGACGCGGCTACCTTGCACTTGGGGCAGGTCTTTGTCGCGAAAAGCATGGGAGTGCTGCTCTCTGTGGCGGTCGTCTCGGGGGCATCGGCTTTGCCGTCTGCGGGGTAGCCGCTGCGGTGCATAACGCTCGTGTCGATATTGTAGGTAACTCTGTCCTTGTACTCCTGCGTTTTGCCGTCGTTCCAGTTCTGCACGGGACGGTAGTAGCCGGTAATTCTGGAGTACACCTCGGTCTTGCCGCCGCATATGGGGCACTCTTTCTTCTCGCCGGCGATATATCCGTGATCCTTACATACGGAGTATGTGGGGGACAGGGTGTAGTAGGGCAGCTTGTAGTTTTCCGCTATCTTTCTCACAAGGTTTGCGGCGCTCTTCCAGCTGGGCAGCTTCTCGCCCAGGAAGGCGTGGAACACCGTGCCCGAGGTATAGCGTGTCTGCAGATCGTCCTGAATGTCGAGGGCTGTAAAGATGTCGTCCGTAAAGCCCACGGGCAGGTGCGAAGAGTTCGTATAGTAGGGTGTTGCGCCCTCGTGCGCCGTGATAATGTCGGGGAAGCGCTTTTTATCGTGCTTTGCAAGACGGTAGCTCGTAGACTCCGCGGGGGTCGCCTCCAGATTGTAGAGGTCGCCGTACTGCTCCTGATAGTCGGAGAGGCGCTCTCTCATGTGGTCAAGCACTTCTTTTGTAAACTCCTGCGTTTCGGGGTGCGTCATATCCTTACGTATCCAACGCGCGTTGAGTCCCGCTTCGTTCATGCCCACAAGACCGATGGTGGAGAAGTGGTTTGTAAACGTGCCGAGATAGCGCTTTGTGTAGGGATAGAGCCCCTCGTCCAGAAGCTTTGTGATAACCTCGCGCTTAATTTTCAGGCTGCGCGCCGCAATGTCCATAACGTGGTCAAGCCGCTTGTAGAAATCCGCCTCGTTTTCGGCAAGGTAAGCGATACGGGGCATATTTACGGTAACGACGCCGATAGAACCGGTGGATTCGCCGCTGCCGAAGAAGCCGCCGGACTTTTTGCGCAGCTCTCTGAGGTCGAGACGCAGACGGCAGCACATGGAGCGTACGTCGCTGGGCTCCATATCGGAGTTTATATAGTTGGAGAAGTATGGTGTGCCGTACTTTGAGGTCATCTCAAAGAGCAGCTTGTTGTTCTCGGTCTCCGACCAGTCGAAGTTCTTTGTGATGGAATATGTGGGAATAGGATACTGAAAACCTCTGCCGTTGGCGTCGCCCTCTATCATGATCTCGATAAAGGCGCGGTTGACCATATCCATTTCCTTTTTGCAGTCCTTGTACTTGAAATCCTGCTCCTTGCCGCCGATGATGCAGTTCTGCTCGGCGAGGTCCGCGGGGACCGTCCAGTCCAGCGTGATGTTGGAGAAAGGAGCCTGTGTGCCCCAGCGGGACGGGGTGTTGACGCCGTATATAAAGCTTTCGATGCACTTTTTGACCTGCTCGTAGCTCAGGTCGTCGACCTTTACGAAGGGAGCGAGATATGTGTCAAAAGAGGAGAACGCCTGCGCGCCCGCCCATTCGTTCTGCATAATGCCGAGAAAGTTCACCATCTGGTTGCAGAGGGTGGAAAGATGGCTTGCGGGGGCGCTGGTGATCTTGCCGGGAACGCCGCCGAGCCCTTCTTTGATAAGCTGCTTCAGCGACCAGCCCGCGCAGTATCCGGTGAGCATGGAAAGATCGTGCAGGTGCAGATCGGCGTTTCTGTGGGCGTTGGCGATCTCATCATCGTATATTTCGGAGAGCCAGTAATTCGCAGTGATGGCGCCGGAGTTGGAAAGGATAAGTCCGCCGACGGAATATGTGACGGTGGAGTTCTCCTTAACGCGCCAGTCGTTGATCTTGACGTAGTTGTCAACGATCTGCTTGTAGTCGAGAACGGTGGTCTTTATATTGCGCACCTTTTCTCTCTGACGGCGGTATATAATGTAGGCTTTTGCCACATCGTCGTAACCTGCCTGAACGAGCACGGACTCAACGCTGTCCTGAATATCCTCAACGGCGATAAGTCCGTCTTTGATCTTCGGCTCGAAGTTTGCGGTTACTTTCAGTGCAAGAAAATCTATAACGGAGGGAACAAAATTCTTTTCCTGCGCCTCAAAAGCCATGGTTATGGCCTGGGTTATTTTCGACAGATCGAAATCGGTGATCTTACCGTCTCTTTTAAGTACCTGATACATTTTTTCTCCTTTGTCCGAGCTCTCGGCGGCATTTTTATTATTTATTGTCAGCTCCTTTAGTATACCACTATATGTTGTATCCAGTCAATGTTTTTTACCAATATATGAACAAATCAGCACTATTAACAAATACATAACACGCTTTTTGTGACAAACTCTATATATTGGTAAAAAATGTCTTTTCAAATAAAAAAGACCACTATATATTGTGGTCACACACCGTTTTTCACAACAAGAGCGGATCGGCGCATAAAATGCCGCCCATTATCGGTTTGCCGCGGGCAGCGCCGCGGTACGCCGCGGTACTGTGCCGCAAAAAACGAAGCCTGCGCAAACGTTTGCACAGGCTTTGTAAATCGATATTTCGGGGACGGTCCGCTTTCAGCGTACCGCGCTCAGCTCCTCGCAGAAGTCGAGGATTATGCCTCTCTCGGAAAACGGAACTTTCTTTCCGCAGATAAGCTGATATGTCTCGTGCCCCTTGCCGGCGAACAGCACAATGTCCCCGGGACGCGACATTGCGACGGCGCGCTTTATGGCGTCCTCGCGGTTTACTATGCACTCAAAGTGCGCGCCCTCGGGCATGGCGGCGGCAATATCTTTGATTATATCCTCGGGTGCTTCAAAATCGGGGTTGTCGGAGGTTATTATGGAATAGTCGGCGTATTTGCCCGCTGCCTCGGCAAGCTCGCGGCGTCTGCACTGCGTTCTGCCGCCGACGCTGCCGAAAAGACAGATGAGTCGCTCGGGTGAGTATTCGCGCAGAGTTTCGAGAGCTTTTGTAAGACTCAGACCGTTGTGAGAGTAGTCAATGATGAACGTTCTGTCCGCAAGACCCTCTACGATCTCAAAACGCCCCTGCACGGGGGTGCGCCGCAGAACGGACGCCGCGAAATCAGGCTCTATGCCGAAGCATGACGCGATGGCAATGGCGCAAAGTCCGTTGTACGCGCTGAATTTTCCCGGCGACATAAGGCTTACGGGTACTTTTGACATTCTGTTTTTAATGCTGCAGACAAAGTTTACTCCGAGGGAGGTCCTTGTGCGGTATTCTTCCACGGACGACGCGGTGAACACGGCATCCGCCGCGGGGTCAAGTGAATAGGATATCTTTTCGGCATCACAGCCGTCTATCATGTATTTTGCCGCGGGATCGTCCGCGTTATATATCATGTATTTGCAGCCGTAATCGGTAAACAGGCGCTTTTTGCAGCGGCGGTAGTCCTCAAAATCGGGGTGCTCGCCCTCGCCGATATGATCTTCTGACAGATTTGTAAAGGCTGTGACCTCAAACGGAATACCGTCCGTTCTGTGGTGACCCAGTGCCTGAGACGATACCT
Source organism: uncultured Eubacteriales bacterium (assembly GCA_959601495.1). Taxonomy (GTDB): domain Bacteria; phylum Bacillota; class Clostridia; order Oscillospirales; family CAG-272; genus Avispirillum. Next base: position 50,907 of record CAUGPT010000003.1, on the reverse strand, counting down.
CAAGCACGGCGTACTTCACGCCGGAGCGGACCATGAGCGAAAAGTAGTGATGCAGCTCAAGGCTTTCGGGGGTGGTATTTACCGTTTCCGTATGCTTGCCGTTGATGATCACGCCGTTTGAGCCGATATAGGCGCAGTTCATGCCGGAGGCGTTGAGTATAGCCGCCGTCAGCAGGGCAGTGGTGGTCTTGCCTTTTGTGCCTGTAATACCGATTATGTGCAGCCTGTCGGCACTGTGCATATAAAACTCGGCGGCGCACGACGCAAGGGCGCTGCGCGTGTCGGCACAGATCACCTGCACGGCGTCGGCGGGCAGATCGAGACGGCGCTGGCACAAAAAGGCGCGACAGCCGTTATCGTAGGCGCGCATGGCAAAATCGTGCCCGTCGCGCTTTGCTCCCACAAGGCACACAAACAAGTCGCCGAAGCGGGCTTTGCGCGAGTCGTATTCGATATTTGTACAGTCCGTATCCGGAATTTCACCGCATACGGCGGTGCTCTTCAGTATATCAGCAAGCTTCATGCCTATATATATGTATCCTTTCCGTGCGGTATTCTGCCGCGGCGCTGCGCGGGCTTTGTCAGTCCATAAGGTCAAATTCGGGAGAAAAACCGACCGTTTCTTTATTGCAGAGCCTTATGGCTTTGTGCGCGAGCACTTCCAGCGAGTCTGTAAAGCGCTCGTCGTTTCCGATGATGCGCTTTATGAGCGAAAGCTCGGTGCAGCCGAGTATCATGCGGTCGCAGCCTTTCGCGGCAAGATGTTCGGCAACTGCATAAAATTTGTCAAGATCGGGCTCGGCGCCGCTTTTAACGTCGTCGTATATGATCTCGTGCAGATATCTCTGATATTTCTCGTCCGGCACGGCGCATTCAAGCCCGACGGCGTCAAGCTTTTTCTGGTACGAAAGGCTTGATACGGTGCCCTCGGTCGCCATGATACCTGCTTTTTTGACATTTGCCTTTTTGAGGTACATTGACGTTTCTTCTATAATGCTGGGTACGGGTACGCTGACCGAAGAGCGCACCTCATCGAGAAAATAGTGCGCAGTGTTGCAGGGGATAACTATGGCGTCCGCACCGTATATCTCAAGGCGCTTTGCGTCCGCGACCATGTACGGCAGCGGACTTTCCGTGCTCTGCTTCATGATATACGCGGTCCTGTCCGGCGTTGAGGCGTTGGAGGACAGGATTATATCAATATGATCCTGATCTCTGGACGCTTTCGTATGTGCGGTTATAAGCTCGTAAAAATACGCGCTTGACATGGGGCCGAGGCCGCCGAGTATGCCGAGCAGCGGCTGCTTTTGCGGTGTCATGCCGAACGCCTCCTTTTTTGGCGATTGTCTATTTCTTTACGGGATAGTAAATTCTGAATTTCTTTTTCTGGCGGCGCAGCTGCTCCATAACGCACAGAAATCTGAGCGGATTCAGCCGCAGATCATACGGATACAGAAGCGAGCAGGTCTCGCGACCCTCTTTGGCAAGCTTCTTTGCCTTCGCCGCAAGATCGGCGTCCTCCGTATATTTATAGGCAACGGAGGCGGGAACATGATGCCAGAAATGAACGTTTTCGTTCATAACGCAGTCATCGCCGCCGTCGTCCCATTTTTCGACCGCAAGCTTTGCGATATTCAGTCCGCAGGACGTAACGTAGAAATTGCTGCGGCCCTGGCGCAGGTTTATTTCAAATACTCTGAAGCCTTCGCCGTCTCTGCCGTATTTGATATCAAAGTTTGAAAATCCGGTGTAGCCCAGATCCTCAAGCATACGCTTTATATTTTCTGCAATCGCCAAAGACGAGACCGGCTCCGTCACGATAGCGGCGTGGTTGCCGAGCCCTTTCGGCGTATGCTCCTCTATCATGGTGTGTCCGAGACACATGGCGCGAACGCGTCCGCTCTTGTCGGAGAAAGCCGTCAGCACTCTCATTTCGGAGTCGCCGCCGGGGATAAGCTTTTGCAGGATCATCCTGTCCGGATAGCCGGAGGCGTAAATTTCTTCGGTGATCTTTGCCGCCTCTTCCTTATCCTTTGCGATATAGACCTTTTTCATTCCGTCGAAAGGATGCTTCCAATAGTCAACGCTTGAAGAAGGCTTAACTATAATGGGGTAGTCAAAGCCGAGCACGTCGGGAGTTATATCCTCCGGTCGCGCGGGGGCGCTTATGACCTTTGTGGCGGGATACGGAATGCCGTATTTGTCGCACATTTCGTAAAACTCGGCTTTTTTCTGTATAGAGCCGTAAAGCTCGGGGGAGGGGGAGGGCGCAATGTACTCCGAAAGCTCACCCTTGCGGCGGATTATCATTGCGGCGTAATCGTCAGTACAGCCGAAAAGATACAGCTTTTTGCCCGTATGCTCTTTTGCAAAGGCGTGCAGCTCGCGCAGCATGGTTTCCTCGCAGTCCATGTCGGGCACGGTTTTGAAATTGATTATTCTGGAGTATTTCGTGGCGGATATTTCATAGCGTCCGAAAGCCCACGACTTTACGCCGTACGCCTCGTGAAAGGCGCGGGCGAAGTTGTAGCAGTTAAGATCCGCGCCGAGAAATACGGGAACGATCTGAGAGTTCATAAAATGCCTCTTTTCATATGTTTGCGCCGAAAGCGGCGCCTTCTATAAACTGCTTGTGCCATACAAGGAAAGTGTATGCCGTCCAGATCTTGCGCCTGTCGTGGGCGGGATCCGCAAGCATTGCCACAAGCTTGTCCTGATCGAAATATTCGCCTGCGACGTCTGACGTGAAGTATTCTTTTATTTTGGAAGAAAACTTTTCGTCGCAAAGCCAGCGGGCGATCGGAACGGGAAAGCCCTTTTTCTTTCTGTTTGCCCACTGGTCCGGCAGGGTCCTGTTGGCGGCGCGGCGCAGTATCTCTTTTGTGTCGCCCGCTATCTTGTACGAATCGGGATAAACGCCCGCGTCCTGCATGACCTCGCGGTCAAGGTAGGGAACACGCAGCTCAAGCGAATGAGCCATGCTCATCTTGTCCGCCTTGAGAAGGATGTCGCCGGGCAGCCAGAGATTCAAATCCAGATACTGCTTTTTGTCAAGCTCGGAAAGATCGCGCACACGGTCATATATGGGAGCCGCGACCTCTCTTGCGGAGGGGCCCACGCGGTATTTCGGCTTCAGTATGTCATAAGCTTCTTTTTCGGGGAAAACCAGCGCCTGACCGATAAACCAGTCCTCGGGTCTGCCGCTGCCCTTAATGATGAAATCGTGACCCTTGAAGTACGGCAGGTGCTGTGCCGCGCCCGATGCCGCACGGCGGATAAACGCGGGCAGCTTTTTGTACTTTCTCATGGTCGGAGTTTCGTCGTACCATTCGTATCCAGCGTATATTTCGTCCGCACCCTCACCCGAGAGCACAACGGTAACGTGTTGCTTTGCGAGCCTTGCGAGAAAATACAGGGGTACGGACGAGGGGTTGGACTGCGGTTCGTCCATGTGGTACTGGATATTTGCAAAAGCGTCTATGCATTCCTCGGAGTTCAGCATATCGCGGTAGTTTTTGATGCCGAGTATATCGGAAAGCTCGCCTGCCTCATTTGTTTCGTCGAACTTGTGCGAGCCGTCGCCGGAGTCAAAGCCGACGGAAAATGTCTCGTCGGGCATAAGGCAGGCTGTGATGTAGCTTGAGTCAACGCCGCCGGAGAGGAAGGCGCCCACCTTTACGTCGCTGATCCTGTGTGCCGCAACGGATTCATGTATTCGCGCGTCAAGCTCGTCGGTGCACTTTTCAAAGCTTTTTGAGGTTTTGTGCGAGAAATCGGCATCCCAGTAGCGCTCGATGTGCATTTCTCCCGCGTGCCATGTGAACCAGTGCGCCGGCGGCAGCTTGTACGTGCCTTTGAAAAACGTTTCGTCCATGGCGCTGAACTGGAAGGTGAGATATGGGCGCAGCGCCTCGGGGTTTACCGCCGCTTTGTATTCGGGATGCTCGAAAAAGCTCTTTATCTCAGAGCCGAAAAGCAGCCCGCCGCCCTCGAGACGGGAGTAGTAAAACGGCTTTATGCCGAAGTAGTCGCGCGCGCCGTACAGCGTATTTGTGTTGGAATCCCATATGGCAAAGGAGAACATGCCTCTCAGCTTTGCGGCGAGAGCGGTGCCGTACTGCTCCCAGCCGTGGATGAGTACCTCCGTGTCGCAGCGGGTCTTGAAAACGTGACCGTGCGCGATAAGCTCGTCGCGCAGGCTTTCAAAGTTGTACACCTCGCCGTTGTAAACGATGACAACGCTGCCGTCCTCGTTGTACATGGGCTGATGACCGTCGGAAAGGTCGATGATGCTCAGCCTGCGGTGACCGAGGGCAATGCTGTCGTACTTTCCGTCGCCGCTTATGTGGTAGCCTTCCATGTCGGGGCCGCGGTGTATTATCCTGTCAGCCATTTTGCGGATGACTTCGTTTCTGTTTACTATATTTCCGGTAAAGCCTACAATACCGCACATATCGCTTGGTTCCTTTCGTAATTGCCGTAAAGACGCCGAAGCGCCGAGAAATCTCTAAAAACTGCGGATGTACAAACCCGCAATGCCGCATGCGGCGCTGCGTTTTGCAGATGCCGGTGCTGCGCCGCAGGGCAGTTGGGCAGAGAAGCTTTTGAACATCGCTGCATAATGATTATTTAATACATTATAACATAAAAGGGTGAAAAAATAAAGAGGCAGAGCCTACTTTTTCGCTTTTTTCGGGCGCGTTGCGGCGCAGCATAGGCACGCGGATACGTTTCACGGCAAAAAACAGATGCATAAAAATCGAAAAAAGTGTTGAAAATTTTAAGGGAATGTGATATTATAAATGCGTAATATTCCGATAAAAGGGAGTAGTCGGCGGCTTTTATCCGCGTCTTCGGCGTCAGTACGGCAGAAATGCCCGCTTGAGAATTAAACGGCAAGACTTTTATCGGGCGCTTTTTTCGGCGTCCGATAAAAGTCTTTTTAGTTTTCGGGGCAGGGCGCATATTCCGGCGAAAGGCACAGAGAAACGCCGCTGCCCCAAAACATTTGAAATAACCGAAAAGAGGAAAGAGAAATATGGCAGAGCTGTTTTCAAACGTTCTGAATATCACATGGCGCGAAGTCGTCATGTGGGTGATCGGCGCGGTGCTGATCTTTCTTGCTATCAAAAAGGATATGGAGCCGACGCTGCTGCTTCCTATCGGCTTCGGCGCGATCCTTGTAAACCTGCCGCTGTCCGGCGCGGTGAACCAGGTGTACGACGGCGCGACGGAAGAGGGGATCATCGACGTTCTGTTCAACGCGGGCATTGCGAACGAGCTGTTTCCGCTGCTGCTGTTCATCGGCATCGGCGCAATGATAGATTTCGGACCGCTTCTGTCAAATCCGAAGCTTATGATATTCGGAGCCGCCGCGCAGTTCGGCATATTCTTCACTCTCGGTGTTGCGGCGCTGCTCGGCTTTGATACAAAGGACGCGGCGTCTATTGCCATAATCGGCGCGGCGGACGGACCCACATCCATATTCGTCGCAAACTATTTCGACTCTCTTTATACGGGAGCGATCATGGTCGCGGCGTATTCGTACATGGCGCTCGTGCCCATCGTGCAGCCGCCCGTCATAAAGCTTCTGACGACGAAAAAAGAGCGCCTCATCCGTATGGAGTACAGACCCGCGGCAGTCTCCAAAACGACGCGTATCCTTTTCCCCATAGTCATAACCGTAATAACAGGTATAGTCTCGCCCCGCAGCGTTGCGCTTATAGGCTTTCTGATGTTCGGCAACCTCATACGCGAATGCGGAGTGCTTGACTCGCTTTCCGAAACGGCGCAGAAGGTGCTGCCGAACCTTGTAACGCTTCTCCTCGGTCTGACGATCGCGACTAAAATGCAGGCGCGCTACTTCCTTACCCTGCAGACGCTCATGATACTCGCCCTCGGACTTGTGGCATTCATATTCGATACGGCGGGCGGCGTTCTGTTTGCAAAGCTCATAAACATTTTCCTGCCGAAATCAAAGAAGATCAACCCCATGATAGGCGCGGCGGGCATATCCGCTTTCCCCATGTCCGCGCGTGTCGTCCACAAAATGGGACTTAAAGAGGATAACCAGAACTTTCTGCTCATGCACGCCGTAGGAGTTAACGTGTCGGGTCAGATAGCCTCCGTCATCGCGGGCGGCATGATACTGAACCTTATCCCCCGCTGACGCCGCGGTATATAGCCGCGGAGAATATTCGGCATTTGCAAAAAAACACATTTCCGCCCGCAGGCGGGAAATGCGAACCTACAAATATATAATGAGGTAAAATATATGAAATTCGATATTCATGCACTGTACGACGTGCTGCCCGTAATAGGCAAGGGAATGGCGGGAGTATTTATTGTGACCGCCGTGATCGTGGTTACCGTAATGCTTCTGAACCTCGTGACCCGCCGCAAGGCAGGAAAAGAGGAAAAGGATAAATAAAAAACGGCGGAGCCGTGGGAGAATTTCCCACGGCTCCGCCGCTTTTGCGCCGTTTACTTCTTATGCCGATCTCCCGCGGCGGGCGCGATATGCTTCGTCCGAAGCCTTTATTTCTTCGCTTTCGTCAACTGTTCCTTGTATTTTTTCGCTGCTTTCACTGCTCGACAGAACATTTCCGTGTCCATTTTGTCCATTTCTTCCGCTGTGTAAATGTGCACTTTCTTCTCTGAGGACAGGTCTTTCTCCGCATCTGACGTCGTTTTAGTATCTTTAGTATCCATATGTCAAACCCTCCGTGTTTTTGATCGCTTTTTCAGAAAACTTCAGTCCTTGAATGCGTACGGAAACGCTTCCTTCATCCTTTGTATATACTCCGTCTCGGACTTCGAACTGTGAAATTTCTCCAAACCCTTTTGTATTGTTTCGGAGCATTGCTCGTCCGAAGTCGCGTCGACAATAACGACCTTGAATTTGTTTCCTTCTTTGGAGGTCAGAGCAAATTCATTACCATACCGATTGCTGCTCCTTCCGGAGAGAATCCTTCTTCGAAAATACTCTTGAAGTCCGGCTCGTACTCTTTCATTAAGTATTGTACGGCGTTCTCTGTATGATTGTAGTTCTCCCTGAGACATTTCTCTACAAGCTTTTTGTATGTCTCTAAATCTTTGATCGAATGATTTTCCATCTTCGTCCTCCATTCCTGATTTGATTATATCATAAATTTTTTTCTGCGTCGAGGAGTTATCAAAATTTGATTCTTCCGACAGCTGCCATACGGCGCCTCTTTCTCCGGGTCCTTCGGAAAACGCTGCACCTTTGCCGTACATACCTTTCGGGCGGGAAGTATATCGAAAACGTTCGGGAAAGACTTCCGTGCGAGCATTCCGAATATTACCCTTGACAACTTGCGGCGGGACTGATACACTTATTTCGGAAGCAGTAATCGCGAGGGAGTTATTCCTGACGCGAGGCGCACGGAGCGCGGCTGCTTCTTTCTTTGTATTTCTAAACGCAGAAGATGCGCGGGCTTTGCCTTACAGCCGCGGCGGGACCCGCCGGACGCCGCCCTCGCGTCGCGATAAGACCGTTCGGCACGCGCCCGTACGGTACTGCCTGATTTTACACGCTTTGTATCGCAGCCCGTTCGCCGTATAATGCGCGCACCTATCCCCTATGTGAAAAAAGCTCTCTGCAAAACAGCAGAGAGCTTTTTTATGCATATATATACTGTCAGATGCCGGCGTTTATTAAACCGTTGAGGATAACGTCTACTACGCGGTCGGCATAATCCTTGGAGCTGCCGGCGACGCCGCTTTTAAGCTCAACAAAAAGTATATTGCTGCCGATTATATAGCTGAGAAGGCAAGTGGAAGCAATCGCAGTGTCCTTTATCCGGAGCTCTCCGCGTTCGACGGCGATATCCATAAGCTCTTTAATAAGCCCTATCCATACGGTTTGGCTGCTTCCGTACTTGCGTCTGTTGGTAAAAAGGCGCTTGTAGTCGGAGGGAGCCCTTTCCGACAGATCGGCTATGCTGATGTAAAGACCTTTCAGCGCCTCTTTGACCGGTTTGTCCATATCTATAAAAGACTTTGCGGTCTCGTATGCTTCACGGTCAAGCTGACGCGCAAGCTCATCAAGAATATCCTGTTTATCTTTAAAATGGTAATATATTACTCCGGTAGAATAACCGATACGCTCGCCTATACGACGTACGGTAACATTTTCGTTGCCTTCTTCAAGCCCGATGTTGAGCGCTGCCTGAAGGATCATCTGCTTTACTGCTTCGCTTCTTTCCTGCTGATGCTGTCTTGACATATTATTTCTCCTTTGCTGTGGCTGCCAATAATTGTAAAACGCTATTTTAAATATCTCATTGCCGAAGCGATATTTTAAACAACAACTTTACAACACGATTATACAACATATGCGTAAATTTGTCAAGAATTATTATTCTTTTGCTTCAAATATGATTTTTTGATTTTTTCCTCATAAAATTTATATGTTTTTTTACCAAAAAAGACTTTCAATTTGTGTAATTATATGTTATAATTGCATTATAAGCGAGACGGTTATGCTTAATTCTGGAATTTTTGGGGGATAAGTTCATGAAAATTCTGATCGCTCCGGATTCTTTTAAGGGGACGATAAGCGCCGAAAAGGCGGTCAAAGTCATAACTCACGCCGCGAAGCGCGCCTTCGGCGACTGCGGCTTTATAAATATGCCGCTTGCCGACGGCGGAGAGGGCACGGCAGCCCTTGTAACGTCGTATCTGGGCGGACGTTTTGAAAAGATCGAGGTCGAGGGGCCTTTCGGAAAGAAGGTAAAGGCAGGCATCGGTTTTGTGGACGACGGCCGCTGTGCCGTTATCGAGTGCTCACAGGCAGTGGGGCTGACGCTTGCCGGCAAACGGTCAAATCCCGAGAAAACGTCAAGCTACGGCGTCGGTCAGATGATATCGTTTGCGACTTCAAGGGGCGCGCACAGAATAATCCTTGCGCTCGGCGGCAGCTGCACGAACGACTGCGGCGCGGGCATGCTCAGCGCCATGGGAGTCAGCTTCGTTGATATATGCGGCAACCATTTTACTCCCGTGGGCGGCACGCTGCACAGGGTGGAGAATATAGAATACAATCAGGCTTTTTCCAAATACAGCGATGTGGAGTTCACACTGCTTTGCGACGTTAAGAATCCGCTGCTCGGAAAGAGCGGCTGCGCTAAGGTGTTTGCGCCGCAGAAGGGTGCGGATGCGGCAGGCGTAAAGCGTCTTGAGGACGGCGACAAAAAGTTTGACAGAGTCGTCAGACGCGTCACGGGAACGAACTGCGCCGATATTGAGGGTGCGGGCGCCGCGGGCGGCATTGCGTACGGCGCGCTGGCATTTCTCAAGGCAAATGTCGTGTCCGGCATAGATGCCGTTCTTGACGTGTATAAATTCAGACGCGCCGCTAGAGACTGCGACATGATAGTGACCGGCGAGGGCAGCTTCGACAGCCAGAGCTTTATGGGCAAGGCGGTCGGCGGCGTCATCAGCCGTATAGAGGACGGCAAGCCTTGCGTCGTATTCTGCGGGCGCTACGACGGAACGCCCGTGGGAGAGAATATATACGTCGTGCCCATTGCAAACGGGCAGGGGGACGACGAGGCGTTTGAGAATGCCTCCGACAACCTTATGCGCAGCGCGGAAAAGTTCTTTGCGGACTGGAAAGAGAAGCATTCCGTGTAACATATCAAAAGAAAAGCCTTGCGTTTCGCATGCAGCGGGATGCAAGGCTTTTTTTCCGTGATGCCGATCTGAAACGGTAAACTGCTTCGTCGGAGTGTGCGCAAGGGCTGCGGCGGCATATAAGGAACGCAGACACGGTTGCCTTGCGGTACATGTACCGCCGAACCCGAAGTCTTGCGATCCGTAGCCGCGGATCGTGCGTGTGTACTCAAAATGGGTACCGCACGCGCGTGCTCTGAAGCGTTGCGGAGCTTGTACAAGGCTTTTTTGCCGAGCGCCGCGGTTTGTCTTTTTGTATTTTCCTTCAGCCCTCAAGCTGCCTGCCGAGAAATCCGGCGGCGGTCTGAATGAGCTTTGTTTCAAGGTTTCCCTGCAGTTTGGGCACATCAGGCTGCAGCACTGATGCCACGCAGCCGGTAATATCACCGTCGGTGATAATGGGCATAGCGCAGCTTATAAAGCACTGACTGCCGTCCACGATGGGAATTTCCTCAGCGCCCGCCGTGAAAAGAGTTCTGGCTTCGATGATGCTCTCAAACTCGGACGACAGCTTTCTGTCCGTGTATTCCCGTTTGGGGACGCCCGCACCGGCGATGACCGCGTCGCGGTCGCATATGACCACAGCCAGTCCGCAGGTCTTGTTAAGTGTCTCCGCATACTGCGCGGCAAACTGGGAAAGCTCGCCGATGGGGGAGTATTTTTTGAATATAACTTCGCCGTCGCGGTCGGTGTATATTTCAAGCGGGTCGCCCTCGCGTATACGCATGGTCCTTCTTATCTCCTTAGGAATCACGACGCGTCCGAGATCGTCGATCCTTCGTACTATTCCTGTAGCTTTCATATATTATCTCCTTTTTGATGCTTGTGCTTTCTCGCAGAAATAGTATTTGTAAGAAAAGGCGATTTATACCCGCCCGGTATATTTATGCCTCGGTGCGCGGATGGGCTGATTGCGATCGTCGGGAGTGTATGAGAAGCGGCATTTGCTTTTCTTATATAAAAAGCACCGCGTGAAAACAGAGTGCGGTCATCTGTTTTCACGCGGTGCTTCGGAATTTTGCGATCATTATTTGACTTCGCGGTCCACCGTCCGCAATGCTCATATGCGGCAGCTGTCCGTTTTGCCGTCTGCAGCCCGCGGGCTGCAGACGGCGGGATGAACGAAGCCTTAAATACTATATGCTCTTATGTGCGGTGCGGTGTATGGGCGGTGTCATCTGTTTATGTTTATTATAAGTGACTGCCCGCGCGACTCAATCGTCCATGTGATCGACAGCGTACTGAGCTTCGTCCGCTGTGAACTGCTCACCGTATTCGGAGATCAGCTGATCATAGATGGCGTTTTTGGACATATTCATGGTGTCGCGGTATGATTTTGCTTTTTCAAGAGCGTTTGCGTACCAATCGGCTGTCATATTATCTATCGCGTACTGTGCCGCATCGGCAGGGAACTGCTCGCCGTATTCCGATGTGAGCTGATCGTAGATCGCCTTTTTCGACATATGCATGAGCTTGGAATAGGATTCAGCCTTTTTCAGAGCGTTGAGGTACTCGGCGGAAGGCTTCTTTCCCTTTGAAAGCACGACATTGACGGTGGCGCCGGCTTTTACGGTCTCGTCAGCCTTTTTGCTCTGGCTGACTAGCGCTCCGATCTCAACGCTGTCGGAGTAATCTTCGCTGAATGTAACGGTAACGTCATTCTGCGCTGCCCATGCTTCGATATCCGCCTTGCTCATTGAGGAGAAATCAACAACGGTTACCGCAGCCTCGTCAGCGCTGCTGTTTTCGCCGCTGTCCTTATTGTCCGCGACCTGAGACGAGGATGTATCCTTCGGCTTTACCGTTTTGTCGTCATCTCCGCCGCCGACCGCTGCGCCGAGAATACCGATCGAAGCTACGCCGATGATGACCCAGAACCACCATCTTTTGAATATGGATTTTTTCGCTTTCGCGGCAGGCGCGGGCGCTTCGGGCGCCGCTGCCTGAATTTCGGGCTGCGCGCCGTTTGCGCCGTTTTCCGACGGCTGCTGTCCGGCTGCGGCTGCTGCCGCGGTTTCACCGTTAGGTGCTCCGCAATTGGGGCAGAACTTGCCCTCAAACTCTGTTCCGCAATAGTTACATTTCATTTTTCTTTCCTCCGTTTATTTTTCCCATGTATATCCGCAATTCTGACATACACATATAGTTTTCTGTTTGTTTACGGCTTCCTGCTTTTTGTGGCTGAAGATCTTGAAGATCAGCGCGGGCAATGTAAAGAACAGCCATTTGCAGGGGACCCACCACCAGCCGACGAATATCCACCAGGCGCAGCCGTGGCGCTTGTTTTTCAGTTTTACTTCATTCACGACCTGAACACTGATACTACTGCTGCCGCACTTTTTGCATACCAAGCCGGCGCCGCCGATCGGCGCGCGCTGCACAGCCGTCGGTCCCGCGGCGGGAGAGCCGCAGTTTGTACAGAAGTTTCCTTCAAACTCCGTACCGCAATTCTGACATTTCATTGATCATTTCTCCGATCTACAGCGGCGAACCGCAGTATTCACATTCATTTCTTTCACCCGAAACAACGGTATTTGTTGCTCCGCAATTTTTACACTTTACGCAGAGTGTCTGCTTTGGTGCACTCACGCAGGTCCGATCCGGACCGGCGGCGCCGCGGTTTGCCGATCTCCTCGGCATGATAAGCTCTCTTTGGCCGAGATCCAGCCTGGCGTTCATGAAAAATCCGTCGTCCAGCATGGATTGGATATCTCTCACCGCTTTATCATAAGTTGTGGGTATCTGCGACGCGATATTGTCGATGATGAGATCATTGCTTGTATTTATGACTGATATGTATCTTTTGTATTTTTTGCCCCGTCTTATAAAAGCCGTACCGTAGAACACGCACAGTGCACCGCCGCCGAAAACAGCCTCGGCAACAATAACTCCGCCGACAATGCTTGAGCCGTCTTCGGTCTTAAGATTTCCTGTCAGCGCAAGCACAAGATACAGGGCGGCGAAACCGAGCAATATGTACCCGATGATGCGCAGCGCTTTTCCGTTTTGGATGTAGCTGAGCTTTTCTCCGCTCATCTTTTTGACTGTCAGAACAACGGCGACGGGGAAAAACAAAACGAACCACAGCGCTATGATGCCCCATGAAGAACCTTTTTTCTGCAATTCTGTTTTTCTCCTCAGTTTGCGGACAGGCGTGAGCCGCAGTATTCACATTCGCCGACGGTGCCCGAAAGTATCTTGTTCGTTGCCCCGCATCCTTTGCATTTCACCATAACATATCTTGACGAATGTCCGGATGCTTGCCCGACGGCAGCTTTTGCTTTTGTCGGATCACCGCCCGTGAAGACCACGCGGTTGTACTTGGTGTCAATAAACGCTCCCGGGAAAAAGCCCAGAGTTATCATTTCCGAAAGTTCTTTTGCAAGATCGGATGCGGGCTTGCCCAGCGCTGCCGCCAATAGGTCTATGGAGCCGTTCGGGTCGGCGGACAGCCTTGCCGAGTAATCATAATAATTGCGGAGCAAATGCTTTGCTTTTGTGCCTATCACAATAAACAGCACTCCCACTGACGCGATAGACAAAAAGAGAAATAACAGAAAAACAGAAGATTTATCCTTGTGTCCGGTGGCGAACGAACATATAAGTGCCAATGACCCGTTGAAAGCCGCGATCATCCATCCGATTATAAGAAAAATGATCTTTTTTGCTTTTGTTCTCCTGATAGCGGAAACGGCGCTGTCTGATGCCATGCTGATAGTTCCTCTTTTCTTTTATGCTGATAATGTGCCGTCGGTATAAGTTTGCCTGCAGCCGCCAAGCAGTCGGCTGCAGGCGAAAAAGCGATATGAGAGTTTACAAAGCGATCGGAAAACGGAATTCAAAATGATGATTTCCGTATGTTTGCGGCGCGGGCAGCCGATGAGATGAAGCGACGGCGCGCCGCGTCGGGTATTACAGCTTTGTTCCGCATTCGGGGCAGAACTTGGAGGAGCCGCTGATCGGCGCCTTGCAGACGGGACACGTTTCGGTAAGCGGCTTGCCGCACTCGGGGCAGAATTTCGCGTCTTTTCGCGGAAGCGGCGTTCCGCAGAAAGGGCAGGGACTCGGCAGCTCGCAGCCGCATGATGCGCATACCGTTGCGCCGTCCGGCAGATCCGCGCCGCATTCGGGACACGGGTTATACTTTTTTCCGCTTAGAAGGAATGATAAGCTTTTTCTCTGCCAAAATTAACACCTCCGTATGAACGTGCAATACAATTATTACTACATATGTTTACATATGTCAATATTTTATTTATTTTGTTAAAAAACTACTGCTTTTATGCTTTGCCGACATCAGACCGCGCCGCCGAATATAAGGCGGGCAACGTGACAGCACCGCACGCGGCAGGCAAGAGGCTTACGCTCGGACGCCGATATGACGGGGCGTGCACAGAGAATAGAATCCCGCCGCCGGAAATATCAAGCCGTAAAGCATGATATGACGGGGCGCGGGTGCAAAGAACAGACAGCACCGCACGGGGCTTGGCGTCTGACTGTTTCGCGAAAAAGCGCGGATGATCCCGCGGGGCGGAGCGAGTGGAGAAGAAAATGTGCGGCAGCCCGCGCCGTGAGAAGGGAATGTGCGCAGCCCGCGCCGTGCCGTGAGAAGGGAATGTGCGGCAGCCCACGCCGTGAGAAGGGAATGTGCGGCAGCCCGCGCCGCGCCGTGTTTTCCATGTGCAAAATTATCGCGCGCGGGGTGCCTTTTTCGCTATTTTTGTCACTTGACACAAAAATGGGAATTTTGCCGCAATTTTGTTGACAAAGCATGGCTTCTTTGCTATAATCACCGTAAGAAATGCGATGATGATATTAAGCATTCGCGGCAAGCCTTTCAGAGAGCCGTCGGTCGGTGCGAGACGGCATGGATCCGCGTATGCTGTCTCCTATCGGAGCAGGATCCCCGAAAATGCAGTGTAAGGGATTCCGGGAGGTCCCGTGACAGACCGAAGGCTTTATTGAGCCTGTGAGCGGCCGCGCGAGCGGCAATGCGGGTGGTACCGTGGCTTTATATTTGTTAAGTCACCCCGCAGAAACCGAGAGGTTTCTGCGGGTTTTTCTATTTTTTCACAAGCGAGGTTTTACCATGAAAAAAACAGTTGTTGTCGATTATACTCTCAGTGCGCTTGCGCGCAGCAGGGGCGCGGAGCTTCTTTTCCGCGAAAAGACCGCGGTCGCCGCGTGCATGGACGCCGTCGGCATGGGCGCAATCGAGCTTGCCCCGGTGCGCTGTCCGAAAGAAGATACTATAATATATAAAACCATATCGTCGGGTGTGAAGAACGCGACGGTCACGATCCCCGCGGGCGACAGCGAGGAAACGATCGACGCCGCGTGGGAGTGCGTTCGCGGCGCGAAGGACCCCTGCCTGCAGATAGCGCTGCCCGTATCTACCGTTACAATGGAGTACGGCTACCATATGAAAGAAGCGAAAATGGCAGACTTTATCACCCGTCTGTGCACTGCCGCGAAAGCAAAATGCCCCAAGGTGGAGTTTGCGGCGCTTGACGCGACCCGCGCCGACGTTGCGTTTCTGTGCAAGGCTGCGAAGTGTGCCGCGGATGCGGGTGCGCAGATCGTGACCCTCTGCGACGACGCGGGCAGGGCAATGCCGGAGGAGATCGCTTCGCTTGTCAAATATGTAAAGGAAAGCTGCGGGGCAGATGTGTATGTGCGTCCCTCCGACGCTATCAGCATGGGCGCCGCCTGCGCCGCCGCCGCCATACGCGCGGGTGCGTCGGGCGTAAAGGTCGCCGTTGCGGGAGATGACGCGCTCAATACCGTGAAATTTGCGAAAATGCTTGAGGCGCGCGGCGAGGAAATGGGAGTTGCCACATCGCTGAAGCTTACCGAGCTTTACAGCGACGTTGCGTCGCTTCTGCGCGGCGTTGAGGCGGCACATCCCTCTGACACTGCGGAGCGGGAGAACGACGGCGACGCCGGTATATATCTCCACGGTGACAGCACTGCCGCACAGGTCAGCGAAGCGGCAAAAAAACTGGGATACACGCTGAGCGCCGAGGACGACGGCAAGGTATATGACGCGCTTATGGATGTATGCGCCCGCAAAGGCTCCGTGGGGGCTGCCGAGCTTGAGGCTATCATTGCGTCAAACGCAATGCAGGCGCCCTCCGCATATCATCTTGAAAGCTACAATATAACAAGCAGCAACATAACGTCCGCCATGGCAAGTGTTGCCATGGTACGCGCGGGAGAAAAGTCCGTGGGCGTCGCAACGGGCGACGGACCTATTGACGCGGCGTTCCGTGCGATAGAGCAGTGCGTCGGTCATCACTATGAGCTGGACGCATTTCAGATACGCGCCGTAACGCAGGGCAAGGAAGCGCTGGGCGACGCCGTAGTAAGGCTTCGCAGCGGCGGAAAGCTGTTCTCCGGCAACGGTCTTTCAACGGATATTGTAGGCGCAAGTATAAGAGCGTACGTAAACGCTCTCAACAAGATAATCTTTGAGGAGGAACAGGCGTGAAGCTCACTTTTTCAACGGAAAACGTAAGGCTTGCTTCGTTTTTGTCGCTTTGCAGATATGCCGACGACTACGGCTTTTCTGGCATTGAGATTTCCGACGCGGAGGACGAAAGAATTCGTCATTCCGACAGCATCCTGCGTCCGGAGCATGTTTCGGAGGCAAAGAGAAAGCTTTATAACAGAGGGCTTGAGCTGGCGGCGCTCACCTGTCCGTTTGACGCGGACGGCGGTGACGTTACGCCCGAGCTTCTGAAAAGATATATTGATATGGCGCACTCCTCCGGCGCGGGACGTGTGATCATCCGCGCCTGCGGAGCGGACAGCGACGGTGAGGCTGACAGCCGTCTTGCCGAAAAGCTCTCAAAGGTATGCGCTGCGGCTGAGAAAAAGGATGTTGAAATTCTTATAGAGACCGTGGGCAGATTTGCCGACACCAAGCGTACCGTGGCGTTTCTCAACGGATGCGCAAGCGCCGCCCTCGGCGCGTGCTGGGATGTACGCAGCACTTATTTCGATACGCATGAAAGCGCGGAGGATACAATTACGAACCTTGGCGCGTACATCCGCTATGTCCGACTGGGAGACCGCAGTGCCGACGGAGTCAACGTGCTTATCGGAGAGGGAGAGCTGCCCTGCGGAGAGTTTACCGAAGCGCTTGCCTCTCTCAACTACGATTCGTTTGTATGCGCGGCGTGGAACGACGAGATCGACGATCCCGATATAGTTCTGACACAGTTCTGCAGCTATATGGGCGAGGTGTCGAGAACGTCCCGCAGGGAAGTGCTGTATACGAACCGCGCGGGCACGGGTACATTTCCCTGGAAGAAATACGATGTGCTTGATATGACGTTCTCTCAGGTGCTGGACGTTATGGCGGAAAAATATCCGGACCAGTACGCCTTCAGATACACGACGCTTGACTACACCCGCACGTATTCCCAGTTCCGCCGCGACGTGGATGAGGTCGCCGCGGCGTTCATAGCCCTCGGCGTAAAGCCCGGGCATCATGTCGCTGTGTGGGCTACGAACGTGCCTGAGTGGTTTCTGTCCTTCTGGGCGGCTGTGAAGATAGGCGCGGTGCTTGTAACGGTCAACACCGCCTACAAGACCCACGAGATAGAATACCTTCTGCGCCAGTCCGACACTCATACGCTTGTAATGATAGAGAACTGCAAGGATACGGACTACGGCAAGATCATCCGCGATCTGTGCCCCGAGCTTGAAACGAAAAAGCCCGACGCGCCCCTTTACGCAAAGCGGCTGCCGTTTCTGAGAAACGTTGTGACCGTCGGCTTTAATATGCCCGGCTGCCTTGAGTGGAACGAAATGCTCGAGAGGGGCGCCGAGGTTCCCCGCGAGGAGGTACGCAGGCGCGCGTCCATGGTCCGCTCCGGCGACGTTGCCAATATGCAGTACACTTCCGGCACAACGGGCTTTCCCAAGGGAGTCATGCTGACGCACAGCAACATAATAAACAACGGCAAGATCATAGGCGACAGAATGGATATGTCAACGGCGGACCGTATGATGATACAGGTGCCCATGTTCCACTGCTTCGGCATGGTACTTTCCATGACGTCCATGATGACCCACGGCGGCACGCTCTCGCCACTGCCGTATTTCTCGCCCAAGTCCTCGCTTGCGTGCATCACGGCGGAGAAGATAACCTGCTTCAACGGCGTGCCTACAATGTTTATCGCAATGTTTGCGCATGAGGATTTTGCGAAAACGGATTTCTCATATATGCGTACTGGCATTATGGCGGGCGCAAACTGCCCGCCCGAGCTTATGCGCCGTGCGGCAGCGGAAATGAATATGACGGAAATACTCTCCGTCTACGGTCAGACAGAGTCCTCCCCCGGATGCACCATGGGAGAAGTCAATGAGGATCTCGACCACAGAGTTGAGACCGTTGGCAGCGCTTTCCCCGGAGTTGAGTGCAGGATAATCGACCCCGAGACCGGCGCCGTTCTCGGCGACGGGGAAGCGGGCGAATTTGTGGTTCGCGGCTTCAACGTTATGAAGGGCTACTACAAAATGCCCCGTGCTACCGCACAGGCTATCGACAGCGAGGGCTGGCTGCACTCCGGAGATATATGCTGCCGCACCCCCGACGGATATTACAAGGTGACGGGGCGCCTTAAGGACATGATAATCCGCGGCGGCGAGAACATATACCCCCGCGAGATAGAGGAGTATTACCTCACAAATCCCAAGGTGCGCGACGTACAGGTCGTGGGCGTACCGGACAAGAAGTACGGCGAGGAGGCCTGCGCATGGGTCATACTGAACGACGGCGAGAGTGCCGACGAGACGGAGATGAAAGCCTTCGGTATGTCCGGCATGGCAACGCACAAGGTTCCCAGGTACTTTATATTTACAAAAACGTTCCCCATGAACGCTGCAGGCAAGATACTCAAATATAAAATGCGCGAGGAGACCGTAAAGCTTCTCGGCATTGAATAGTCCGATTTGTGCAATCGGTATGCCATTCGCGCATAACAAATCGCCGTTTTGTTATTTTTTCTCATAAAAAACTACTTGACACGCCCGCCGCGCGGTGCTATACTTTAGAAAAAGAATAAATAAAGGCTATGACGAAGACGGAAAAGCATGCAAGCTTTCAGAGAGTCGGGGACGGTGCGATCCCGACAGCCCAGGTGTTTAATTTCCCATCACTTCCGAGCTGAAAGAATGAGGGCGGTCCGCCTTAGTTCTTTACGTTACTGCTGCGTAAATGCATACGGCTTGTCAGAGTCTGAGTGGCGTCGAAAGACGCAATTTGAGTGGTACCGCGGGTAATAAGTAAGTTTCCCGTCTCAAGAGTTTTTCTTGGGACGGGTTTTTTAATTTCCATTTTCAAAACGGAGGATATTCAGCATGAGCACACAGTCCACAATGACGCAGCTTCACGAGATCGCATACAGAATACGCGAAATGCGTGAAGTCATGGGCTTTACGGAAGAAGAGATGGCGGAGAAGACCGAGGTCTCCCTCGATGAATACCGCGACTATGAAGCATGTCGCACCGATCTGCCGTTTACATTTATACATAAATGCGCGCTTGCCTTCGGCATTGAGCTTACCGAGCTTCTTGAGGGACGCGGCGCACGTCTGTCGTCCTACACCGTTACAAGACGCGGCAAGGGTCAGCAGACGGCAAAGGAGGAGGGCATCAGCATTGCAAACCTTGCCCCCGAGTTCCGCCACAAGATAGCAGAGCCGTACTGGGTGCGCTATGAGTATTCTCCCGAACTTCAGAACAAGCCCATACACCTTACAAAGCACAGCGGACAGGAATTTGACCTTATCGTTTCCGGATCGCTTCTTGTACAGGTGGGTACGAATAAAGAGGTTCTGCACGAGGGCGACAGCATATACTACAACTCCTCCATACCCCACGGAATGATTGCCGTTGACGGCAAAGAGTGCGTTTTCTGCGCGGTGGTGCTGCCGGGTGAGGAAACAAAAGAATCCGAGGTGCGCAGCAGCGTTGTGTCCCTGCGCCCCGCAACGGGACTTCTCTGCGAGAAGTTTGTTGACGCAGCGGAGGATGAAAACGGAGTTCTCAAGAAAATAGACTTTAAAAACACGGACAGCTTCAACTTCGGCTTTGACGTTGTGGACGCTATCGCGGACAGATACCCGGACAAGCTCGCCATGGTATATCTTGACGAGAACAAGAACGAGAGACGCTTTACGTTCTCCGATATAAAGAAAGAGTCCGCAAGATGCGCGAACTACTTCAAATCCCTCGGTATCGGCGCGGGCGACAAGGTAATGCTTGTGCTCCGCCGTCACTATCAGTTCTGGTTTGCGATGATAGCTCTGCACAAGCTCGGCGCGGTTGCGATCCCCGCAACGTTCCAGCTTCAGGAGCACGATTTTGTATACCGCTTCAAGTCTGCCGGAGTTACCACTCTTCTTTGCACGGCAAAGGGAGACACGGCGGAGATAGCGCGCAGAGCCGCGGAGCAGTGTCCCGCCGTTAAAAATATGATACTTGTGGGCGAAAACCGCCCCGGCTGGCACGACTTCGACTCCGAGTACGCACTGTATTCAAGCCACTTCTCCCGCACGGAGGATACCCCCTGCGGGCGCGACGCGGCGCTTATGTTCTTCTCCTCAGGCACAACGGGCGAGCCTAAAATGGTCGAGCACAGCCATACTTATGCGCTCGGTCATTTCGTGACCGCCAAGTACTGGCACTGCTGCGAGCCCGACGGGCTGCACTTTACCATATCCGACACAGGCTGGGGTAAGTCCCTCTGGGGTAAGCTGTACGGTCAGTGGATGTGCGAGGGCGCGGTGTTCGTATATGATTTCGACCGCTTCAACGCCCGCGACATCATGCCGCTTCTGGGCAAATACAAAGTCACCACATTCTGCGCGCCGCCTACAATGCTGCGCATGATGATGAAAGAGGATCTTGCAAGCTACGATTTCTCTACAATAAAGCATATGACCACCGCCGGCGAAGCGCTCAATCCCGAGATCGCAAAACAGTTTATGGCGGCGACGGGCCTCAGCATCGCCGAGGGCTTCGGTCAGACGGAGACTACGCTTACCGTTGCAAACCTTGTGGGCACAGAGGTGCGTCCCGGTTCCATGGGCAAGCCCTCTCCCCAGTACGATGTTGACATCGTTGATGCGGACGGCCACAGCGTTCCCTGCGGTGAAACGGGTGAGATCGTCATCCGCCTTGACAAGGGCGCTCCCGTGGGACTGTTCAACGAATACTACAAGGAGCCCGAAAAGACCGCGGAATGTATGCGCGGCGGCGTGTACCATACGGGCGACACCGCATGGCGCGACGAGGACGGCTACTTCTGGTACGTGGGCAGAGTGGACGATATCATCAAGTCCTCGGGATACCGCATAGGGCCTTTCGAGATCGAAAGCGTTATCATGGAACTGCCTTATGTGCTTGAATGCGGAGTTTCCGCCGCTCCCGACGAGGTTCGCGGACAGATAGTAAAGGCAAGCATTGTGCTTACAAAGGGTACGCAGCCGACGGAAGAACTGAAGAAAGAAATTCAGAACTATGTAAAGTCGCATACCGCGCCTTATAAATATCCCCGTCTTGTGGTGTTCCGCGACGAGCTGCCCAAGACCACCAGCGGAAAAATTCAGAGAAACAAGCTCTGATAAAAATTCGTTTTCCCTCTTGACAACTGAATAGTGTTGGATTATACTGAGAATGTAAAGGCAAAGACGAAGAGTATTGATGCAAAACGTCCTGCAGAGAGGCAGCGGTCGGTGTGAGCTGTCGGAAACGGTGCGTCGGTTGTAGCTTCTGAGCCGGAAGGAAGAAAGCCCATGCGGGCAAGTAGAGCCTTCCCGTAACTGCTGCGTGAAATGCATACGGCTTGACAGAGCCTGAGAGGCGTCTATTTACGGCGCAATTTGAGTGGTACCGCGGGTAGCTGATGTTTCGGCACTCGTCTCAAAGTAATCCAAAGCTTTGGGACGGGTGCTTTTTTCGTTCCAATTGCTGTGCGGGGCGCCGAATGCGCTTTGCATCTGTCACACATCAACGCACGGAGGGAAAAACAAATGAAACAGATCACGGCTCTTGACTACAAAATAGGCGAGATGGCGGCGCGCATACGCGAGCTGCGCGAGATCGAGGGGCTCAGCCCCGAGGAAATGGCGGAGAAAACGGATGTCACCGTCGCCGAATACCTTGAATGCGAGGCGGGCAGAAGCGATTTGAACTTTGCGTTCATATACCGCTGCGCTCTTGCCTTCAACGTTGACGTTACCGATATAATCGAGGGTCACAGCCCGACTCTGCGCTCCTTTACGCTTACAAGAAGCGGCGAGGGGCAGGAGATAGCCAACGCCCACGGCATGACGTACTACAATCTGGCATACGCTTTTCAGAACAGGATAGCTGAACCGCTGTACGTCCGCAGCGCGTATGACCCATCGGCGCAGAGCGCCGACATTGAGCTTACCACTCACGAAGGGCAGGAGCTTGATATAGTTATCTCGGGCCATCTGCGTGTTCAGATAGGCGAGCACAGCGTCGTTCTCGGCCGCGGCGACAGCGTATATTACGATTCGTCAACACCTCACGGCATGATAGCCGTAAACGGCGAGGACTGTGAGTTCTACGCAATAGTGCTTAACCCCTCCGGCGAGCCTATCCCCGAGCTTGCGCCCGCGCGCAGCATCGAGGAGACGAAGACCGTAAGGCAGGATACGAAAAAACGTATCTACAGCGAATACGTCGACGTCGTGAAAAACGAGCGCGGAACGCCTCTTTCGATAACATTCAAAAATACGGAGCATTTCAATTTCGCTTTTGACATTGTCGATGAACTTGCATCCCGCAGCCCGGATAAACTTGCAATGCTGCATATTGCCCGCGACAGGACCGAGCGCCGCTTTACCTTTGAGAATATGAAAAAGGCATCCGCAAGATGCGCAAACTATTTCAGCTCTCTCGGCATAAAGCGCGGAGACAGAGTAATGCTTGTGCTGCGGCGCGCATACGAGTTCTGGTTTGCGATGCTGGGACTGAATAAGCTGGGAGCGATAGCGATTCCCGCAGTCTGTCAGCTTCAGCAGCACGATTTCGAATACCGTTTCAATGCCGCGGGCATTGAAACGGTCATAAGCACTCCCGACACGGCAGCGGAGATCGAGGCCGCCTGCAAGACTTACGGCAAAATGAAAAATCTTTTGCTTGTCGGCGCAAGTCGCGAGGGATGGAGAAGCTTTGACGACGAATACCGTCTTTTCAGCTCTCACTACGAGCGCCCGGCGGATGCGCCCGGCGGCGACGATCTTATGCTCATGTTCTTCACATCCGGAACTTCCGGATATCCGAAGATCGCGGCGCACAACTACAAATACGCCCTCGGGCATTTCCATACGGCAAAATACTGGCACTGCTGCGACCCCGACGGTCTGCACTTTACCATATCCGATACGGGCTGGGCAAAGGCAATGTGGGGCAAGCTTTACGGTCAGTGGCTTTGCGAGGCGGCAACGTTCGTATACGACTTTGACCGTTTTGACGCTGCCGATATACTGCCCATGTTCAAAAAATATCAAATTACCACCTTCTGCGCACCGCCGACAATGCTGCGCATGATGATAAAAGAGGATCTTACAAAGTATGATCTTTCAAGCGTCAAGCACATGACGACTGCTGGAGAAGCGCTGAACCCCGAGGTGTACCGTCAGTTTGAAAAGGCGACCGGGCTTCAGATAATTGAGGGCTTCGGTCAGTCCGAGACTACAATGGTCATCGGCAACCTGCGCGGCGCGCCGCACAAGATAGGCTCCATGGGCAAGCCCGCGCCTATCTACAAGGTCTCCCTTGTTGACGCAAACGGCGAGCCTGTGCCCGACGGCGAGGTCGGCGAGATCGTCATTGACGTATCGGAAGGCGCGCCCTGCGGACTCTTTACCGGCTACTACGGCGATGAGGAAAAGACAAAAGAAGTCCGGCACGACGGCTTCTACCATACGGGCGACACCGCCTGGCGCGATGAGGACGGCTTCTACTGGTATGTGGGCAGAGTGGACGACATTATCAAGTCATCGGGATACCGCATAGGACCTTTCGAGATAGAAAGCGTTATCATGGAGCTGCCTTATGTGCTTGAATGCGGAGTTTCCGCAGCCCCCGACGAGGTGCGCGGTCAGATAGTAAAGGCAAGCGTGGTGCTTACAAAGGGCACGGAGCCGACGGAAGAGCTGAAAAAAGAAATTCAGAACTACGTCAAGACACATACGGCTCCTTACAAATATCCCCGCCTCGTCGTGTTCCGCGACGAGCTGCCCAAAACTTCGACCGGAAAAATACAAAGAAACCGACTGTAAACTAACAAATCGGAGGCGTAAGGCAAAATGAAAATATCATGTATTCAGATGAATATGCGGCTTGCGGCGCCGGATGAAAATTTCGATGCCGCAAAACGGCTTATCGAAAAAGCATGCGCCGACGGCTGCGATGTCTGTGTGCTTCCCGAAACGTGGAACACGGGCTTTTTCCCGAAAGAGGGGCTTTCCGCTCTTTCCGACAAGGACGGCGAGAGGGTCAGACGCGAGATCGGCGGCGCGGCGAAAGAATTCGGCGTTAACATAGTGGCGGGCAGCGTTTCGGACGCCCGCGGCGGAAAAGTGTACAACACTTCGTATGTTTTTGACAGAAGCGGCGAGTGCATTGCATCGTACGACAAAACTCATCTTTTCACCCCCATGGGCGAGCATGAGTATTTCAGGGCGGGCGATCATTTCTGCACCTTCACCCTTGACGGCGTGCGGTGCGGCGTGCTTATATGCTATGACATCCGCTTTCCCGAGGCGGCTCGCACAATGAGCGCCGAGGTCCCCCTTGACGTGCTTTTCCTTGTTTCGCAGTGGCCGAGTGTCCGCACGATGCAGCTTGAAGCGCTTACAAGAGCGCGGGCAATAGAAAATCAGATGTTTCTTGCGCTGTGCAATTCCTGCGGAACTGCCGGCGAGACGGTATACGGCGGCTCTTCCGTCATATACGATCCTCTTGGCGGCGTTCTGTCAAAAGCGGGATGCGGCGAGGAGATAATCTGCGCCGACTGCGATATGTCGGTGCTCGGCGGTATACGAGACAGCATAAACGTGTTTGCCGACCGCAGACGCGAATTATACAGTATATAATTTTTATCAATATATAAAGGAGAAAATATCATGAACTACGTTTTTCCCGTAACGAGAACGACACATCCCAAAAAGCGTCCCGAGGACGAAACAAAACTGGGCTTTGCGAAATACTTTACGGATCATATGTTTGTAATGGACTATGATGAGGGCGAGGGCTGGCACGACGGCAGAGTCGTTCCCCACGAGCCTATTCTCATCGAGCCCGCATCCTGCGTTCTGCACTACGCGCAGATGATGTTCGAGGGTATGAAGGCATACCGCACTCCCGACGGCGACATTCAGCTTTTCAGACCCGACATGAACGTTGCGAGAATGAAGAGAACAAACGAGCGTATGTGCATTCCCGAGCTGCCCGACGATCTTCTTGTTGCGGCGGTACGCGCCGTTATCAAAGAGGATATCGACTGGGTACCTCATGCACCCGGTACGGCACTGTATGTTCGCCCCTTCATTTTCGGCGATGAGGTCTCCTTCTCCGTGCTTCCCGCAAAGCACTACCGCTTTATGATAATTCTCAGCCCCACAGGTTCTTACTATGCCGCAAACGACGGCGGACTTTCAACCACGCGTATATATGTTCAGGATAAATACATCCGCGCGGCGCGCGGCGGCACGGGATATGCCAAGGTCGGCGGCAACTACGGCGGCGGTATGCGCGCTTCTCAGGACGCAATGAAGTACAACTGCAAGGACGTTTTGTGGCTTGACGCTGCAGAGCACAAGTATGTTGAGGAGATAGGCACGTCCAACGCGTTCTTCTATATCGGCGACGAGGTGATAACCGCGCCTCTGGACTCCGGCACGATACTCCCCGGAATTACGAGAGATTCCGTTATAAGACTGCTGAAGCACTGGGGCGTCAAGGTCAGCGAGCGCAAGCTCTCCATTGACGAAATTCAGGCTGCGAGCAAGGACGGCACACTTAAGGAGATATTCGCAAGCGGCACCGCGGCGGTAATTTCTCCTATCGGCTGGCTTTGCATCGAGGGCAAGGATATGACCGTTGCCGACGGCAAGGTCGGCGCGCTTTCCCAGAAGCTTTACGACACTTTGTACGGCATACAGACCGGCACCGTCGAGGACTTTATGGGCTGGACATACCCCCTCGGTCTTAACAAATAATGAAAAGGCTTACTCTTTTCTGCGGCCATTACGGCAGCGGCAAAACTAACATTGCGGTAAACTATGCCCTGCGGCTCCACTCGCTCGGATACGACACGGTGATAGCCGATCTTGACATAGTAAACCCGTATTTCCGCACAAAAGACAGCGAGGAAAAACTGCGGCGCGCGGGCGTTTCGGTCATATCGCTGCCGTTTGCGAACACAAACGTGGATCTGCCCACTCTGCCCTCCGAGATGTACTCAGTTGTGCAGAACAGAGAGCGGCACGCGGTCATAGACGTGGGCGGAGACGACAGCGGCGCATATGCCGTCGGCAGATTCGCGCCCGCCATACGGGAAGAGAACAATTTTGAAAACCTGTATGTGGTAAACTTCTACCGCCCGCTGACAAGAAGCGCCGAGGACGCTCTTTGCGTCATGCGCGAGGTGGAGGCGGCGGGCGGCGTGCCCGTCACGGGTATAGTAAACAATTCAAATCTCGGCGAGGAAACAGCGGCGCAGCACGTTATCGAGACCTTCGGTGCCGCACAGCGGCTCTCGGAGCTTTCCGGCGTGCCCGTCGCGTTTACGTCGGCAAGGCGCGATATTGCCGAAGAACTTTCGGGGCACGGCGATATTCTGCCGCTTGAGCTGCAGAAAAAATATTGGAAATAAAATCACAGAAAGGCAGGACGAGGCTATGGTAAGCTTCAAAACGGATATCTGCAAGGGCTGCGGACTTTGCGTCGGCGTATGTCCCCGCGGTATCATCGTTATCGACAAAACGAAGATCAACAAAAAAGGCCATTTTCCCGCTGCCGTTACGGATCAGGATAAATGCATAGGCTGCGCCTTCTGCGCGACCATGTGTCCCGATTGCGTTATAACGGTAGAGAAGTGAGGTGAGAGGATTATGAGTGAAAAGGTACTTATGAAGGGCAACGAGGCTATCGCCGAGGCGGCGATACGCGCAGGCTGCCGTCACTATTTCGGATATCCCATAACGCCTCAGACAGAGCTTGCGGCATATATGGCAAAGCGCATGCCGAAGATCGGCGGCACATTTCTGCAGGCGGAAAGCGAAATATCCGCCATCAACATGGTGTACGGAGTGTCCGCAAGCGGCAAGAGAGTTATGACATCTTCCTCCTCTCCCGGAGTATCCCTTAAGCAGGAGGGCATTTCCTACATAGCGGGCGCAGACCTGCCCGCGCTTATAGTAAACGTACAGCGCGGCGGCCCCGGACTGGGCGGCATCCAGCCCTCGCAGTCCGACTACTTCCAGGCGACAAAGGGCGGCGGACACGGAGACTATCATCTCATAGTGCTCACACCCGATTCCGTTCAGGAAATGGCTGATCTTACGGCGCTTGCATTTGATCTTTCCGACAAATACCGCGTGCCCGCAATGCTTCTGGCGGACGGCACCATGGGTCAGATGATGGAGCCCGTGCTGCTGCCCGAGGAGAGCAGTGCTGCGTGCGAAAAGCCCTGGGCTGTTACCGGTACCGGTATGAAGAGAGAGCACAACATAGTAAACTCTCTCTATCTTGTGCCCGAAGAGCTTGAGCGCACAAACATCGAAAGATTTGAGCGTTACAAGCAGATAGAGGAGAACGAGGCGCGTTGGGAAAGCTACATGACGGAGGATGCGGACATTTGCCTCGTAGCCTTCGGCATTGCTGCAAGAGTTGCGAAAAACGCTGTGACCGCCGCACGCCGCGAGGGTATAAAGGCGGGACTCATCAGACCCATAACGGTTTGGCCGTTCCCCAAAAAAGCAATTGCCGAAGCTGCCGCACACGTTCGCGGATTTATCTCTGTCGAGCTTTCCATGGGCCAGATGATAGAGGATGTGCGCCTCTCTTGTCAGTGCAGCCGTCCCGTGGAGCTTTGCTTCAGAGCGGGCGGTATGATACCGTCTCCCGACGAGGTACTTGAAAGCATCAGAAAAATGAACGGAGGGCTTAAATAATGGTAGTATTTGAAAAACCGCACAGCCTTACCGACGCCGAACTGCATTACTGCCCCGGCTGCACCCACGGCATAATCCACCGCCTTGTCGCCGAGGCTATAGACACTCTCGGCATCGAGGGCAGAACGGTGGGTGTTGCTCCAGTAGGCTGCGCAGTTATGGCGTATAATTACTTTGCGTGCGATATGGTCGAGGCGGCGCACGGACGTGCTCCGGCTGTCGCCACCGGTCTCAAGCGCTCTATGCCGGAAAATATCATATTCACGTATCAGGGCGACGGCGACCTTGCATCCATCGGTATGGCGGAGACTGTTCACGCCGCTACGAGAAACGAAAACATCACGGTTATATTCGTAAACAACGCAATATACGGTATGACGGGCGGTCAGATGGCGCCCACGTCGCTGCCGGGTCAGGTCACGCAGACCTCTCCCTACGGACGCGACGTAAAGACCGCGGGCTATCCCATAAAGGTGTGCGAAATGCTTTCGGCACTGGACGGTCCCGAGTATCTTGCGCGCGTTGCCGTGAATAATGTAAAGAATGTAAAGACCGCAAAGGCGGCGATCGAAAAAGCGTTCCGCAACCAGGTCGAGGGCAAGGGATTCTCTCTTATTGAGGTAATTTCGTCCTGCCCGACGAACTGGGGCATGACGCCCGAGGCGGCGCTCAAATGGATAGACGATAAGATGATACCCTACTATCCTCTGGGCGTATACAAGGACAGAAGCGCAAAGGAGGGCGAAGCAAAATGACGACACAGCTTTTGATAGCCGGTTTCGGCGGACAGGGCGTGCTGTTTGCGGGTAAGTTTCTTGCGTACAAGGGACTTCTGGAGGGACGCCAGCTCAGCTGGCTGCCGTCCTACGGCCCCGAAATGCGCGGAGGTACCGCGAACTGCAGCGTTATCCTGTCGGATGAGCCTGTCGGCTCTCCCATCGTTTCAAAGCCGGATGTGCTCATCGCAATGAACCTGCCGTCCCTTGACAAATACGAGGACGCAGTTGTCGGCGGCGGATGCATATTTGTGGATTCGACCCTTGTTGAGCGCAAGGTGCGCCGCGACGATGTAAAGGTCTTTTATGTGCCCGCAACGGCTCTCGCAAACGAGCTGGGCACTCCGTCTCTTGCCAACATGATAATGGTGGGCAAGTTTATAAAAGAGACCGGCGCGGTCGCCTCGGATGATACGGAGGCTGCTCTTAAAAAGGTAGTTTCCGCCCGCCATCAGGATCTGCTTGAAGCAAACCTTGCGGCAATACGCCGGGGTATGGAATATTGAAAAAAGCGCGGAGCAAACGCTCCGCGCTTTTTTAAAAGTGCCGGATAACCGACGGTCGGCAAGGAGGGCGGAGGCGTAGCAGACTTCCATATACTCGTCAAATCCCATATACGGCCGTACCGTGAAGGCCACGGTATCGATGATGAGCAGCCGGGACAGCACCTCTTTTTTTACGGCACAAGCAAGCACCGAGTGTTCCTAATTTACAAAAATAATTTTGGCATGGTTAATGTCCAATAAATATCCCTGATTAAAGAAACACTCCGATAACATTTTCAGGTTGTACGGAGTGTGCGCCGCGTCGCCTCTTGATCGCCTAACCGATTTTGACGGGCGGGCCGGTCGATGTCCTCTTTTTGTCCCACGCAATTTCCTATACTTGTTTTGTGAGGATAAAAAGATATGTGAGGTGTGGATATGCAGTTTTATAAGCTGGTAGGGTCATTCGCAGATGGGGGCGGAAGGCCAGCTTCAAATATCTGGAATACGGCACTGACAAGCGTCATCATATCAAAACCCGTCCCGACGGCACAGAGCGGCTGTATGTCATTTCCCCCTATCAGATGGCGGCCAAGGAGGGGAAATATTATCTGATCTGCAACTATGACAAGTACGACGACAAGTACGACGATATTTCCAACTACCGTCTGGACCGCATCACGGAACTGAAGATTTTGGACGAGCCGGCCAAGCCATTTGAACATCTGAAGTGGGCCAACGGCCGGACGCTGGATCTGGCTACCTATATGAAGGAGCACCCATACATGTATGCCAGTGACAATGTTCGGGCGGTGTTTCGTGTGGCCAAGGCCATGGTCAGCGATGTCATCGACCTGTTCGGAACGGACGTGACTTTCTCCGATGAGGATGACGCCGGCGTTACCGTTACGGCTTTCACCAACGAGATGGCCATGGAGCAGTTCGCCATGAACTTCGCCCCGGATGTGACGGTGCTGGAGCCCAGGTGCCTGCGTGAAAAGGTCAAAAGCGCTTTGGAAAAGGCGTTGGAGAAATATAGATAAAGGAGATAGCACCATGAATCAGTCTGCTGATAATAAAAAACTGCTGGATTTTCTGCTGTATAGCTACTTTGGATACAGCAGTGAGGATCCCGAGCAAACGGTGAAGAAAAAATGTGCATACCGTGCATATTTAGACTTAGCGCGAACGGTCAAATATACCTATTCTTCAACAGACCCGGAAAAAGCAAAGGTCGGTGCTGAGGCATATTCGTTTGCTGAGATTCGGAAAACCCGAATTGAAGATATCTGCTCAAAACTAATCGAATCCATCGAAAGTTA
Organism: uncultured Eubacteriales bacterium; assembly: GCA_959601495.1. Lineage (GTDB taxonomy): Bacteria > Bacillota > Clostridia > Oscillospirales > CAG-272 > Avispirillum. The sequence continues at coordinate 20,403 of CAUGPT010000003.1, read as the reverse complement.
TCCAAACCATTCTGGCGATTTTTACGCATGGCATAAAAGCGAGTGTACTCAAATCATTTATCAAATGAGTGTGCCTTATAATAAGAAAGATTTTCTTAAAGTTGGTTTTACATACGGACAAGCACAGAAATGGGTAAATATGACGCTGAAATATCTGTGGCTGCTTGATATGCTGCCAAATGGCCTTTCTGAGGCAGAGTTGCATGTACCGGTTGACAGCTTTATTCTTGAAGTTCTAAAAGAAACGCAACAGTTCAACACTGAGGGAAATAGGATTACTGGTTCCGGCGAATCCTACTATTATAACGGCGAGGCATGGAGCGCAATATCTGATCATAAAAACTATAAAAAGCTGCAAGACGGAATCAGGGACATTGTAAAAAAACAGGGAATTTCCCCTATTCAGTGGGAAGGCCTTGCGTGGATTAAAGTTGCAAAACAGAGAGACAAGATTAAAGCTGCAAAACAGAAAGACAAGAAGGAAACAAAAAATAATTAAAACTTAAAAGACGCACAGAGAACGATTTGTTCTCCGTGCGTTCTTTTTATCCCACCTGCCATGCTATACTATTCTCCGAAAGGAGCGGATGCCTATGGATAAGACTACCGCGTGGATGCTGCGGCGGGACGGAACGGCGTTTCCCTGCAGGTGGCACTACTACGGAAGCGCCGACCCGACGGATGCGGAGGAGACGATTTACGCCGCCGAATGGTTGTATGATGCCACCCAAAGTGAGGAGACCCGGCGACAGTGTTTGGAGTTGATAGCCGCCTACGGCGTGGCGCTGCGGCCTAACCGCAATCTGGTGCGGAATCTGCTGCTGGCAATTCGGAAGCGGCCATATTTTTTTCCTCAGCCGTGCTTTTGCGGAGCGGCACGCCGGAGAGCTTTTCTATGTGGACCCGGCACGCCTGCCGGAGCTGAACGCCGCCGTGAATCGGGCGCTGAACAGCGAATTTCTCCGGGTACGGCTGGGTGGGCTGTATGATACCGTGCCCGGCAGCCGGGATCTCTATTTCCGCGTGTCCGGAGCAGATCATGACTGGCTTCCGCTGATTCGGGCGTTTGTCAAGGCTCACGCCGCCGACGCAGACACCGTCACCGTGCTGTGGGATCGGGAGAGTACCGACCGCAATGAATATCTGAAGAACGAGGCCGGTCGCACTTTGGATCGTGTACCTCTGAATGAGGCGGTGCAATGACCGCTCATGAGAAATTCTGCTCCTGCTGTTCGATTCTCCGGGCTGCACACCTATCTGCCGTCTAATCCGGAAAAACTCCGAGCCGCCGACTGTTTTACCGCATCCCCTCTTAACTTTTATTCAGTTTTATGATAACATCCCGAAGGGGCCGCTTCCGGAAAAGCAGTCCCTTTTCGCCGCCGTTCGCCGGCTGACGAAATGTCCGAAGTTCTTTGCCGCTTTTATACAGCAGTAGGCGCCGCATTGCGGCGCCTACTGCTGTATTCCTATAACTTCACTGTTGTATTCGGTGCAAAGCTCGCCGAACACGGGCTCGCCGTACTGCCCGACGACGCACAGGCCGTCCGTAAGTTCTTTGAATGTATCGCCGTACCGGGCGAAATCCTCCTCCGCAATGCTGCACTGAAACCACAGCAGCGAATCGGGAAGGGATACAAGCGCGGCGCGGTATTTTTTCGCCGTGCTTTTGCTTTTCTGATAAAAGTCTATCACAAGCACATCAAAGTCGCTGTCCGCGCGGCGCGCGGAGCATACGCCTTCATACGTTTCGATCGGCCCGTTGTACACCTGAACAAACTCAGCGCTCGGCACTCCGGTCCAGTCTGACACGACGGAGAGAACGCTCTTGCCCTCGCCGACGGGCCCTATGCGGCTCACGGAAAACGTCAGCCCGCCCTCACAGCGATAGCTGTCGGAGTAGTACATCTGCCCGCCCTCGGTGGAGGCAAGATACTGCCCGCCGAGTGATTCTGCGCGAACCGCGTTTTTGAAGCGCAGGACGTAGCCTTTGAATTCTTCGCCTGCGGCGGGGCGGTAGGCGCCGTAGCCTGAGTCGCGCACATACAGCGTGCCGCTGTCGCTCAGTATAAATTCGCCGATCTTTTCGGTCTCTGCATTTTGTCTGTAAACTCCGAAGCCCCAGCCGCTCTCGCCGTCCAGAATGCATCTGAAGGCGTTCGCCGCGCTGAGCTCTTTCGGGCTGACGCCATTGCCGGGATACACGTCGCCGCAAATAAAGTTCAGCGCCTTTGTCATTTCCGATCTGTCCGGGCCTGACTCAAAATCGTGCGGCGCGGCGGTGCTTTCCGTGTCCGACGGGGTATCGGTGACGTCGGGTCTTTCGGATGTATTCGCGCAGCCTGAAAAAGTCAATACCGCCGCGGCGATACAGATGACCGCGGCCGCTCTGCGGAAGATTTTCGGTGCGCGGCGGCTTCTGCTTCGGCAGGGCTTCTTGTCATTCATTGCTCGTTTTTTCGGCGGCTTCGGCTTCTTCGTGGCTCTCATTTGCCTCGTTGTCACCTGTATCATCGTTCTCAACGGCATCCGCGCGCTTTTCGCAGTCGGAAATACCGCATCCGCCGCATCCGCCGCATCCGCCGCAGGCGGCACACTCCGACAGCTTGAAAAACGGTCCGCATCCTTCTTCGTCGCATACGGCATATGTCATTTTATACTCGCTGTCGAACACGACCGCGCTTTTTAGCTTTTTGATGTCTTCGACAGTAAGGACCGACAGGTCGTCCGCGCGGTAAACCGCCTGGGCATCGCACATGAGTATATATCCTTCGCCGCGGAGCTTTCCCGCCGCCGCTTCGTCCGCATCTTCTCCGTATACGCAGTCGGTCTTGCGGAAGCTGAAGGCATGCCATATGCGGTTTTTATAAAGAAGCCTGGGCAGGCAGAAAGCCTTTGCGTCCGCAACGCTCATGTCCGGCGCAAAGACGGACAGCCATTTTACCATAAATTCTCTTGCGGGAATGTCGTATACTTTTTCGGCATCCGGCAGCAGCGCCGACATCGCTTCGTCGGCGGCTTTTATCTGTGCCGGCTTCGGTCTTTTGTAAAACATATCGTATCTCCTGTAAAATAAGTGGTTACGGCGCCGCATTGCGGCGCGCGGGACGGCTGACGGCTATTTTGACGTTGCTTCGACTTTTTCGCCGAGGGAGTACGCGCCGCCGTCATACTTCACTTCGTAATATTCGCTTGTGTCTTTGGGGGAAGCATACCATACGGACTCATCCGTATAGGCGAGAAACTCTTTGTCGCCCGCCGTATACAGACTGCACTTTGTTACGCCTATAGTAATGGGGGCTCCCGAAGCTGTAATGCCGCCGAATCCGAGCCCCCCGCATATTGCGGCGGCGACCGCGTCGGGATCGTCCACCGATGAAGACGTGAGGTCGATCCCGCAGGTGTCGTTGAAGGTATACGTTTGCGTGATTTTTCCGAAAGCGCCCGTGTCGGTATGGCAGATAACACTCTTTCCGCCGTCTGCGCTTTCCGGATCTTCTATTTTGCGGTAGTTATTGCAGTATGTATATCTTTCGGAGTTCGCATCCCACAGCCAAAGGTTGTACGATATTCCCGTGTCGCTTTCACTGTACACAAGGCGGATGTCCTCGTAGCCGTCGCCGTTTATGTCCGCCGTCTCAAAACGGTCCGTCGCGTCATCGGCTGTGGAATCGTATTTCAGAACGATGGGAGAGGCTTTTTCACTTTTTTTATTCCACAATGTGATCTTTCCGCGGCTGACCGCGTAAAGAAAAACCGTTTTCCCGTCCGGTGACAGGGTAGAGTCGTATTCTATGCTGTCCTGCCAGCGGGCAGCCTGCTTTGTTTCGCCTGCGGTGTCGGCAGGTGCTTTGTCGCCTTTGCAGCCTGACATGGCGACGGGGCAGAGAAGCACCGCCGCAAGAAGCAGAGCGTACATCCTGCGCCCCGGTCTTGCCGAAATAGTTTTTTTCATAATGATCCCTCTTAAAAATGTAAAGGCGGGGTCTTTTTTAGACTCCGCCTTTGTCACAGACATCTTTCGGGCTCTGTACGGAGCCGGATATTTGAGGCTCAGGCCTTTGCGCCGTCCTCGTCTTCGTCCTCGTCGTCAAGAGCGCACTCGGGAGCAAAGTCCTCGTCGCTCATGGGATCGAAATCGCTGTCGAAACAGCCCGCGGTGCAGTCGTCGCAGTCTCCGCAGTCAAAAGAAATCCTGAAATACTTCTTAAACAGCTTATAAAGTACGGCTGCTATTGCTGCGATCGCGGCAATAACGGAAAGGGTTATAATAACCGTGCGCACAACGCTTGAGCGCTTTTCACAATCTTTCATGATAAACCTCCGATAGTAATTATAATTTAAGACAAATTATCTTTTGTCTTATCTTCTGATTTTAGTATAACATAAAAACGTAAAAATGCAAGCGGTAAATAATAATTTTACAATTGCTTTGCCGCGCGCCGCTCAGTTGACCTTCATGAACTTGTGAACAAGTCTGTACATTCCGACCGATATGCTGCGGCCGAGAGCGCCGGGAAGCGCCGTGAAAGCCGCGACGGAGCAAAAGCGCAGCTTTCTGTATGCGCGCCTGTCGCGCTCCTTGAGATGACGCCAGAGGGCTTTTGATTTCTCGATGCTTTCCTTATCCTTTTTCATATACAGAAAAACAGAGGAAATACTCATGATGATCGAAAGATCGTGCAGCATGCAGCGGTACAGCCGTCTGCTCTGCGCGCGCACCGCCTCGAGATCCTGGCAGTCTATCATAAGATATGCCACGAGCACCTGCTGATCTATGCGGCGCAGCATATTCTTTTCGCTGACGGACTGCTCGTCCCTGCCCACATAGTAGAGATATATGTCCAGATCCATATAGTATATACTTTTCACATACGGAAAAGGCTCATACATATAAAGATTATCCACATAGAATGTGTGACGGGGAAGCTCCACACCGTGCTCGCGCAAAAGCTCGGTACGGTATACTACCGAGTGCATCATGAGATACTGCGACGCGCCGAATGGCTTTACATCGTCCCATGTGCATATTTTCTCGATCGGAAATCTGCTGCGGTAGCTCATTGTACGTCTTTCTCCCGTGTCCGTGCGTACATAGACATAGTTTGTAACGTACATATCCACAGACTTTTCCGCAGCCTCGTTTTCTCTTATGCGCTCAAGCAGACATGAAAGCTCGGCGGGGTCAAGCCTGTCGTCGGAGTCCACGACTTTGTAGTATTTTCCGGAGGCTTCCGCGATGCCGCGGTTGACGCCTGCGCCGTGTCCTCCGTTTTCCTGGTGGATGGCGCGGATCTTGTCGGGGTATTTTTCCGCATAACTGTCGGCAACGGCGCCCGTGTTGTCGGCGGAGCCGTCGTTTATGATTATGATCTCTGTGTCGTCCCCCGCGCCGAGCAGCGATTCGATGCAGTTTGACATGAACGCCGCGGAGTTGTAGCAGGGTATGGCAAAGGTTATAAGCTTATCCATTTTATATCCTTGATGTTCGAAAATTTGTATTACGGTAAAGAAACGCTTCAATGCCGATTTATATAATTATATCCCCGCACAGCCTTAAAAGCAAGCTTTTTTCGCAAACCTATTGCAGAAAACGGCCGTATGTTGTAAAATAAGCATGACCGCACGCACGGCGGCAGTATCATTTTTCGGAGGCAGCGTATGGGAAAGCTTGTATGGAAGGGCGGAACTCTGCTTGCTCCCGTGCCGGCGGTGCTTGTGACGTGCAGTGACGGCGCGCGCGACAATGTTTTCACCGTTGCGTGGACGGGTCTTGTAAACACACAGCCGCCGAAAACGTATATTTCCGTGCGTCCGCAGCGCTTTTCATACGATCTCATAGCCTCAAGCGGAGAGTTTGTCATAAATCTGACGCCGTCCTCTCTCGCGGCGGCGTGCGACTGGTGCGGAGTGCATACGGGAAGAAAACGCGATAAATTCGAAAAGTTTTCCCTTGAAAAGCTGCCGGCGTCAAAAGTGTCGGTGCCGCTTATAGCGCAGTGTCCCATAGCCCTCGAATGCAGGGTGTTCGACGTTATCAAAATGGAAACGCACCATATGTTTCTGGCGGATATTGTTGCCGTTGACGTGGATGAGAAGCTTCTTGACGCGGACGGCAGGCTTTGCATTGACCGCGCGGACCTCTGCGCCTTTGCCCACGGCGAGTATTTCCGTCTCGGCGACTCTCTCGGAAAATTCGGATTTTCCGTTCGGAAAAAGCGCAGCGGAGCGGCAAAAGGTGCAAAGGCAAATGCCGAAAATAAAAGTGCCGCGCCGAAAGACGGCAGCGTAAAGTCTGCTGACGGCAGTATGGCGATAGGCGAAAAGCCGAAGGGCAAAAACTCCGGCGCGGGAAAGTCAGGCGGCGGCAGAAATGTCGGTGCGGGAAAGCCAAACGGCGGCGGTAATGCTGCCCGAAAGAAGAAAAACGGCGGAAGCGCCGCGGGATTCATAAAGTCCGCGATCCGCAAAAACAGCGGCGGCAAAAAGGCATGAGCCGCCCGCAGAATCCCCAAATACGCAAAACCGAAAACGACGCGGCGACGAAAGCTTCGCTGCGAAGAAATTGCAGGCAATTGCCTAAAAACGAAAGTGTGCGCCGACGGCGCGAAAATATAGTATATACGGAGGATATTTCATATGTATTGTAAAAACTGCGGGGCGAGCATCCCCGACAACGCGGCGGAGTGCCCCGTCTGCAAAGCGAAAACCGCGCCCGAAGCGGCGGCTCCGACAGGAAATACCGCGTCGCAGGCACTGCGCGGTATGTTCAGACATCCGCTGTACCTTGCGATATGCATAACTGTAAGCGCGGCGGCTGTCCTCGGAATGAAAAACGGATCAGGCGTTGTGCCGCTTCTGTTTGCGGCAGCGGCGTGGATAACCTTCGGTCAGGCAAGAAGCGAGGGGGGCGAAACAAAGCTCGGCGGACTTCGCTTTACCGCTGTCCTTCTCAAAATACAGTATGTGCTTATGTGGGTCGGCGCGGGCGTTGTCGCGACTGTCGGTACGGTCTGCGGCATTCTTCTGATGTTCTTCGGCAAATACGCCGTATATCTTGCGGGCAGCGCCATTGATTACAGCGCGGATCTTAACGCGGAGCTTTCGAACCTGCTCAACTTAATAATGAATACCGCCGAGAGCGGAGCGGTCATCGCGGGTCTTGTGCTTATGCTTGCGGCAGGCGCGGCAGTGGCTGTTATCATTGTTTTCAACAACTGCTTTATAAAGCATTTTCTCGCATATTCCGAAAGGCTTTGCTCCGCCGCCTCGGGAGAAGCTTATTCCGGCAGCCTGTTTGACGGCAAAATTGCAATCAGAATGAGAGTTTACGGCATTATGCTTGCGGTGTTCTCATGTTCGGTGATCACAGGCATAAAGACCGTTTCGGATTCTTTTGCGTTTGCGGCGTCCCTCGGCGTTGCGGCAGTATACATAATCGCGTCGGTACTTATTAAAGAATTTGAAAAGGAAAACATATAAAAGAGAGCGGGGCTGCAAATTTTGCAGCCCCGCTTTTTCTACTGAAAGAAAGACCTTCGGCATTTGCCGAAGGTCTTTCTTTCAGTATTGTTTCTGCCGCTGACGCGAAATATTTATCGCGCCCTCGGGTATATTTGTAATGTGCTCAAGCGACATGCCCGTGCCGAGCGCCACGCAGGATACCGCTTTGTCGGCGACTCTTGTCTTGATGCCGGTAACATTGGCGATCAGCCTGTCAAGACCGTACAAAAGGCTGCCGCCGCCGGTCATGACGATGCCGTTGTACAGAATATCGCCTACAAGCTCGGGCGGGGTGCGCTCTATAACGGAGCAGACCGCCTCGATTATAGCCGTAATGGGCTCTTCAAGTGCGTCGGGCATTTCCGCAGAGGAAATACGAACGAGCTTGGGCAGACCTCGAACAAGGCAGCGCCCCTTGACCTCGATAACGCGGGGTTCGTCTCTCTGCCATGCCGCACCGACCTTTATTTTTATCTCCTCTGCCGTGCGCTCTCCGATAAGCACGTTGTGCCGACGGCGCACATAGCGGATGATCGCCTCGTCAAACTTGTCTCCCGCGACTTTGATTGATTCCGACACGACAACGCCGCCGAGAGAGATGACCGCAATGTCGGTGGTGCCGCCGCCGATATCGACTATCATGTGTCCGTTGGGGGTTGAGATGTCAATGCCCGCGCCGATAGCGGCAGCAACGGGCTCTTCGATAAGATAGGTGTTTTTCGCGCCCGCCTGCGTTGCGGCGTCAACAACGGCGCGTTCCTCGACCTCGGTTATGCCGCTGGGCACGCAGATTATTACGCGGGGAGCGAAAAATGCGTTGCCGCAAGCCTTTTTTATAAAATACTGTATCATGCGCAGAGTGTATTCATACTGGCTGATAACTCCGTCACGCAGAGGGCGGATGGCGGTGATGTTGCCGGGGGTACGGCCGAGCATCATCTGTGCCTCTCTGCCTACCTTCAGAATTTTATCGGTGTTTCTGTCTATTGCAACTACGGAGGGCTCTTTGAGCACGATGCCCTTGCCCTGCACGTAAACAAGAACCGTGGCGGTGCCCAGGTCAATACCTATATCCTTGCGCATTCCGAAATGCCAGTGCATAGCTCTTGTTCCTCTCTTTTTCAATGGGTGATAATATACAGATTATATTATACTACAAAATTTTACTTTTTGCAATGATAAGCGCATTATTTCTTAAAAAACCGATTTTCGGACAGTATACCGCCGCGGACGGCGGATTTTCCCGCGCTAAACTTTTCCCGTACAGACAGTTTACTGAAACAGGCGCGCGATTATACCGTGGGCGGCGCAAAACACGCTCAAAATTTCAGCCGCCGCGGGCGGCGACGGTTGAGACGGGCATTATGCGTGGCGGCGAGGCGGTGAGGGAGAGAGCGCGGGCGAAGAGAAGCGGGGCGGCACCATGAGAAAGGACGGAGAAGAGCGTGGTGGCACTATGCGTAGCGGTGAGGCGGCGAGGGAGAGCGCGCGGTACTGCGAAAGCATACACGCCGCAGGCGGCGAATGGAGAGCGGGAACAATGCAAACAGAGGCGGCGCGCAAAACAGCTGCGGCGGGGCGGCAAAATTATGCGATATGCGCCGCAAACGCGCTTTTTATGTGGGTTTCGGGTGGAAGGACAAGAATTTTCTGAAATCAAATTGTAAATTATTACTAAAAACCGCACATTTTTATTTTCGCGGTGCTATAATTAAAACATTAAGGCATGGTGCCGCTAAATTTTAACCGGGAGGAACACGGTTTGATAGAAGTTAAAGATCTTTGTAAAAACTACGGAGCCATTCCCGCCGTTCGGGATATAAGCTTCAAGGTGGAAAAAGGGAAGGTATACGGCTTTCTCGGTCCCAACGGTGCGGGCAAATCCACGACAATGAACATGATAACCGGCTGCCTTGCACCCACATCGGGAGAGGTGCTTGTGGACGGTCTGGATATCTGCGAAGACGCGGTTGAGGCAAAGCGCCGCATAGGTTATCTGCCCGAGCTGCCGCCGCTTTACACGGACATGACTCCGCTTGAGTATCTGGAGTTTGTGGGCCGCGCAAAGGGCATCGCAAAGGCGGAGCTGTACGACAGTATCATATCCGTTATGAATAAAACGGGTATTGCGGATGTCGCGAACAGACTTATCCGCAACCTTTCAAAGGGATACCGTCAGAGAGTCGGTATTGCGCAGGCGATACTGGGCGATCCCGAGTACATCATTCTCGACGAGCCCACGGTCGGTCTCGACCCGCTTCAGATCATTGAGGTGCGCGAGCTCATCGTGTCTCTGAAAGAGGAGCACGCCGTTATACTTTCGAGCCATATCCTTCAGGAGATAGACGCGGTCTGCGACTACGTTATAATGATCTCCCGCGGAAAGGTCGTTGCCGACGGCGATATAAGCGAGCTTGTGGGCGAGAACGAGTCTCTTGAGAGCGTATTCATCCGTCTTGCGGGTGAAAGCCTCGACGCGGGCGCGGCATACGCCGCTCAGCGTGAGCTTGAAAGAGAAGCGAGGGACAAAAACAGAAAGAAAATAAAAGTTGCGAGCGAAAAGGGCGCGGCATACTATACCGAAGTTTACGCCGACGAGGACGAAAACGAAACGCCTGTACCCGCAGACAGCGAAAAAACCGAAAGCACTCTCGGGCTTGGCGCGGACGCATCACCTGCAGACGGTGCAACCGAAAACGCGGCAGACGACAGAGAAATTTCGGCAGAAGCCGAAAATACTGTCCCCGAGGAGAACACCTCCGGCGCGGACAGCGAAAACGGTGACGGAAAGGACGGTGACAGATAATGGGCGCGGTATACAGAAAAGAACTTCGCACCTCCATGCGAGGAGTTGCGGCTCCGCTGTTCATGGCGCTTATATTTGCCATTGTCAGTGTTTTCTGCTTTCTCAACAGCTTCAATTCAACAGGTTCTGGCAGCGCGCATTTTGAGTATACGCTCATAAGCGCGTCGTTCTGGTCGCTTTTGTTCGTTCCCCTTGTGACCATGCGAATGTTCTCCGAGGAGCGGCACAGCAAAACGGATCAGCTTCTTTACTCGCTTCCCATTACGGGAACGCAGGTAACGCTGGGCAAATACTTTGCTGCCGTAACGGTCTTTGCGATCCCCTGCGCGCTGTTCTGCGTTTTCCCGCTGCTGTTTTCGGTATTCTGCGACGGTCAGGTCCCGTACCTCATGTCATATATCGGCATAGCGACATATTTCCTTGCGGGCTGCGCGGTCATCGCCATATGCATGTTCGTTTCGACCTTGTTTGAAAGCCAGATGATAACGGCGCTTGTCAGCCTTGCCGTGATCATCCTTCTGTACATTATCGGCAGCATTACCTCGTCGCTCACCGGCTTCTTCGGCGGGCTTTGCGGGGCAGTGAGCATTTTCCGCCGTATGTACGATATTGGCTACGGCTACCCCGACTGGAGCTGCGCGCTCTATTATGTAAGCGTTGCGGCGCTGTTCGTATTCTTTACCGTGCAGTCGTTGGAAAAACGGCGCTGGAGCTGAGAGGAGGGTCTTGGAATATGAAAAACGAAAAGAAGTTCAACAAAAAGGCTCTTAAAAAAGGCTCATTCGCACTGGTGATATCGGCGGTGGCGCTTGCCATTGTCATAGTGCTCAACATTCTCGTGGCTCAGCTGCCCGATTCGGTGCTGCACCCCGATACGACCAAAACGGGACTTATGTCCATCGGCAGCGAAACGAAGGATATTCTCAGCCGTCTCGACACGGATATCGTCATAACCCACTACGTTGACGGCAGCAAAACGAGCACGACGGAGACCTCAAACACGAATTATATCTCGGGCATACTGCAGAGATATGCCGAGGCAAGCTCTCATATAACCGTAAAGACCGTTGATATAGTCGAGACCAACGTGCAGGACGAGACCGTATCGCAGAACATGATAACGGTCAAGTCGCTGAACGACGACGGCAGCGAGCGCCGCTCAAAGACCGTCACGGCGGACGAGATCTTCATGTGCGAAATAAGCGGCTATGAGGGACAGTATATGTCGCTCAGCGAGTATAATCAGATGGCGCAGTATTATTCATATTACGGCCAGACACTGCCTGCGGCAACGAATTATTTCTTTGCCGAGAATGCCGTTACCGGCGCTGTTGACTACGTTATGCAGGAGACTCTGCCCGTAGTGTACGAGCTAAGCGGACACGGCGAAACAGCCCTCGGAGAGGATGACGGCTTCGGCAAGCTCTGCAAAGATGAAAACGTGGAGCTTAAGGAGCTTGCGCTGCAGGGCGGAGAAAGCGTTGCCGTTCCCGAGGACGCGCGTGCGGTGCTTATAAACGCACCTCAGACCGATATAAGCGCGGATGAGGCCGAGTCACTCAAAACGTATGTAAAAGGCGGCGGAAACGTTATTCTTACAACGTATGTCGAAACATACGGAGAAGAGAAAACGCCCAACCTTGCGGGCTTCTGCAAGTTCATGGGGCTTCGCGCCATTGAGGAGCAGATACTTGAGGACGAGGATTCACACTACTACAACTATGTAAACTGGATACTTGCCGGCATCACCGGAAACGGCATTACATCGGCTCTTGACAACACAAACTACTATTTCTATATGGTTATGAGCCACGCCATCACGACTGCCGACACCGATGGCGCCGAGAACTCCGTTGAAACATATTCGCTGCTCGAGACCTCCGACAAAGCCTTTGTATACAAGGACGAAAACGGAGACGGGCAGCCCGATACCGATGACGTTGTGAGAAGTAAATACTCCCTTGCGTATCAGTCTGTTCTGAAGGACGACACCGGAGCGTCCAAAGGTGAGCTTATATGGTTTGCAAGCCCTGCGGTATTTGACGCAAACTACGCAAGCGGCACGGGCAACTCATATCTGTTCAACGCGATCCTCACAAAAACCTGTGAGAAAAACGACAGAATATCACTTATCGGAAAAGAAATGTCGCAGAGCTACCTCACGGTGACTCCCGTGCAGCAGAGAACGTTCATCGCCGTTTGCTGCATAGCAATCCCCGTCTGCACAATAATCGTGGGTATCGCGGTCTGGGCATCAAGACGAAGAAAGTGAAAAAATGAAAAAGAAAAAAGGTAAGATAATCGCTCTTGCTGCAATGCTTTGCGTTCTGGGCATCCTTGTGGGCGCTACATTCGCGCTGAAGCATTACAACAAGGTGCAGGAGGAAGAAAAAAACAAGGATACCTCCGTTGTTGTTATTGACAAATCCTCGCTTACGGTAACGTCGGCGGAGATAACCACCAAGGCGGGCAGACTTTCGTTTTCGTACGTTAACGATGAATGGGTGTACGACGATGATGAGCATTTCCCCGTAAATCAGGAAAAGCTTTCAAATATCGCGCAGACGCTTTCAAAAATTTCGGCAAGCGTCGAAATCGCTCCGGACAGACAGGGCACAGAGGCTGAATACGGTCTTGACGCACCCGGCGTCAGAGCGGTCGCAGCGTTTTCCGACGGCACAAGCGTCACATATCTTTTCGGCGATATAAACAGCTATAAAAACTGCCAGTATCTCAGCGTCAGCGGCGATGATAACGTGTATCTCACGGAGACCTCGGTCGCTGAGACCCTTGCCGCAAAGCTTGACGATCTGTGCCGCAGCGAGGCATTCCCGCTGACGGCGGACGGGATCAAGTCAACGGACGTCAAAGAGATCACGCTGAAAACCGCCGACGGCAAAACGAACACCGTGACCGATTCCGACGGCATAGACGAGCTTCTCGGCTATGTAAAGGTTCTGAACCTTACAAGCAGAGCAACGTATTATGCAAATGCCGAAGATATGGTATCGGAGTACGGTATAGACTCGACTTCCGCGACAGTTACGGTGAAGTATGTGAAATCCACCACCTATACTGATGAGGACGGAAACGATTATACCGGCAGCGACGATAAAACGTATACGCTGCGCATAGGCAAGGCGTTTGTGCAGTCGCTCAAGGAGGCGGACGGCACCGAGGGCAGCGAGACCTGCTGCTATTATTCGCCCGAGGGCTCTGATATGGTCTACTATTCCGACTCCGCATCGGTGGGCGCGGTATTTGATTTTATTGATTACGTTCCCGGAGAGGGCTCCGGAGCGGCAGAGGAGGACTGAAAATGTTCTGTGATAAGCTGACAAATCTTGAAAGCTATGCGGGGGTATGCCCCGCGGTTAAAACCGTATGCGAGTTTCTGAAGGCTCACGATCTTGCGTCGCTGCCCATTGGCAGAACCGATGTGGGAGAGGGCATATTCGTGAACATCAGCGAGTATGAGCCGTATCCCGCGCCCGACAAGTGGGAGGCACACAGAAAATATGCCGATCTTCAGATAGTAGTCGCCGGCGACGAGCGTATGGACGGCGCGTCCATTGAAATGGTAAGCGGCGGCAGCGGCTACAATGAGGAAGACGATTTTGAGCTTTTCGACTGCTGCGGCGGTTACTACGCGACGATTTGGGCGACAGCGGGCACATTTGCATATTTTGCCCCCTGCGACGCGCACCGCCCGGGGCTGCACTACAAGGCAGATTCCGTGAAAAAGGCAGTTTTCAAGATACCTGTCTGAAAGGCGGCGCACCTTGAATTCAAATTGCGGCAGATTTGTAGTTTTTGACGTTGAAACGCCCAACTCCCTCAACGACCGCATGAGCGCCATAGGCGTCTCGGTGCTTGAGGGCGGGGAGATAGTGCGCGAGATATACACTCTTGTAAATCCCGAAACATGGTTTGCGCGCTTCAATGTGGCGCTGACGGGAATATCTCCCGCGGATGTGGCGGACAGCCCCACCTTCGGCGAGCTTTGGGAGGTTCTCTCTCCCGTAATGTGCAGCGGGGTGCTTGCGGCGCACAACGCGCCGTTTGATATGGGCGTTCTGGCAAAATGCCTCAGGACATACGGCGCCGACGCGCCGGACAGGCTTTCGTATGTTTGCACCTGCGCGCTGGGCAGAAAAATGTGTCCAGAGCTGCCGAACCACAGGCTCGATACCATGTGCAGCTGTTTTGACATTGATCTTTGCCATCACAACGCGGGCAGCGATGCCCGCGCGGCGGCAATGCTTTTGAAAAATTATATGGACATGGGTGCGGATGTTTCGCGCTATATACGTACATACGATATGACTGCGGCAAAAACGTGCAGATAAGACAATTGACGAAAATGCGGCATAACAAAAGCCCGCTCCCGCTTTCCGAGAGAAAGCAGGAGCGGGCTTTTAAGCGCCGACGGGTGAGCTTAAGGCGCTTATAAGCTATCCGAGTTTAAAAACTCATCCCTGTTGAATCCATTTATTGTTTGTCATTTTCCTTTGCTGTGTTAAGGGACGCAATCAGCATTCTTCTGATTGCACCGCATTGATTTTGTATAGGTTTGTATGCTGATTCCGAAATATATTCGGTTTCAAAAAGAAGTTCCAGCCAATATTCCGTTTCGAAACATTCTTTCAGTGCTATTTCGAATTTGGATATGAAATCTTTTTTGCCTTGTGCATACTGCGCTTCATGAATGTTTGCTCCGATGCTTGTGCCGGAGCGTAAAAGCTGATTTGTCAGGACTGATTCTTTGACGGTTGTCTTAATGTTTCGACACAGAAAAACTATTTGTTTGGCAAATTCTTTTGACTTATAACGCAAGATGCTGTCTGACATTGTTACCACCTCAAATTAAATATAGCATAAGAAAGTAAGCTTGTAAAGAGATAAGTGATATGCCTCACTATGTTCGGCGTGATATTTCTGCCTGCGGCAAAAGTGAGATTGCGCCTATGGCGCAATGAAATTACATTCGCCGCAGAAACTCGCGCAGCGAATATCACTCGGTCATAGACCGAATATCACTGCGTAGTAATATCACTCGCCGAAGGCGAATATAACTGAAAAACCGTTTGCCTTTGGCAAACGGTTTTTCTTGGCCCGCCCGACAGGATTCGAACCTACGGCACCCGGAATCGGAATCCGGTGCTCTATCCAGCTGAGCTACGGGCGGTTATTTACCCTATGAGTATAGCACAGCTTTTGTAAAATGTAAATAGACGCGCACTATTTTTTCGTTTTATTTGAAATTTTGCGCCGTATGTGTTATACTGTACTGGATATATCCGTATCGCCCGCAAAAGGACGGTCGGAAACCGAATTGCGGAGGCATATATGTCTTTTGAGTATATAACGAACAGTGCCTCGGAGACCGAGGAGTGCGGAGCTTCTCTGGCAAGGAGGCTTTGCGGAAATGGAAACGACAGGATATTCGTATGCCTGTACGGAGATCTCGGCGCGGGGAAAACCGCTTTTGTCCGCGGCTTCGCCTCCGTGCTCTCGCCGACAAGTCGGGTAAAGAGCCCCACGTTTACCGTCGTAAACGAGTATCTTGGCGGCAGCGTTCCTCTTTACCATTTCGATCTGTACCGTCTGGAGGACGATGCCGACGCGCTGTACGGCATAGGCTTTGACGACTATGTTGCCGGCGGGCACTGCATTGTGGAGTGGAGCGAATTTCTGCCGGAGATCCCCGCGGGCGCGGTCAAGGTGACCATCGAAAAGCTCGGCGGCGAAAAACGAAAGATCACAGTCGACGACTGACGCCGGACGGCGAAAATATATTAAAGGAAAAAACATATGCTTATCCTGTCTGTAGATACTACCGCGACCGTTTGCAGCGCGGCTTTGCGCCGCGACGGAAAAACTTTGGGCGAGTGCACGGTGAATTCCGGAAACACTCACAGCGTTACGCTGCTGCCCATGATAGAGCAGCTTCTGAAATTCTGCAATGCGGCTCTTTACGACATTGATATTTACGCCGCGTCCGTGGGTCCGGGGTCATTTACGGGTGTACGTATAGGAACTGCGGCGGTGAAGGGGCTGGCGTACAAAAACAATGTTCCGTGCGTGCCTGTATCTTCACTTGAGGCACTTGCCTATAATCTTGTTGAGCTTGAAGGCATAATTTGCCCCGCCATGAATGCCCGCAGAGACCAGGTGTACACGGCGCTTTTCTCCTCCGACGGCAAAAACCTCACCCGTATGAGCGAAGATATGGCTGTCGGGGCGGAGGAACTGGGAAAAGCAATTTCGGCATTTGACAAAAACGTTTATTTCTGCGGAGACGGCTACGATCTTGTGTGCGGATTCGGAAAGCTCGAAACGCCGGAACGCCTTAGACTGCAAAGCGCGGCGTCTGTTGCGGCAGTTGCCGAAAATATATGGAACAAAACGGAAGACAAGAGCATTTTCACACCTGACGCGCTTCTGCCCGTATATCTGCGAAAACCGCAGGCGGAGCGTGAGCGCGACGAGCGCCTTCGCGCCGCGGCGCTTGCCGCCGGTGCATCGGGTACCGCCGGGCGGCGGTAAGCGAGCGGATATGATACATATATTTTCAAAGCGTCCGCCTGACCGATCAAAAACGATATAAAGCCGGCATGCGGCTTTACATACAGCACAAACTCAGAAAGGATATTTGCAAAATGAAAAAAAAGATCGCTATCGCCTGCGACCACGGCGGATACGAACTGAAGCTTGAGATCATCCGTCACCTTGAGGAGCGCGGCGAGGACTATACAGACATGGGCTGTGACAGCACCGCTAGCGTGGACTATCCCGACTACGGTATTCCCGCCTGCCATGCCGTGACCGAGGGCAAATACGACTGTGCCATACTTATCTGCGGCACCGGTATCGGCATGAGCATGTGCGCAAACAAGGTGCGCGGCATACGCGCGGCAGTTTGCTCGGATACGTTCAGCGCAAGAATGACACGAATGCACAACGACGCGAACGTGCTTTGCATGGGCGCAAGAGTTATCGGGGCGGGGCTTGCCTGCGACATAACCGATCTGTTTCTCGACACGGAGTTTGAGGGCGGACGTCACAGCACGCGCATCGCAAAGGTAATGGCAGAGGAAGAAAAATAATTACGGGGCGCGGCAGCATTGCCGCGCCTAATTATTTGCAGCCGCTATGACGGAATAGACTTCAAAAATGAGCAAAATATGCCGTAATATGTGCGCACCGCGGTTGACTTTGGCAGGCGCGTGTGCTATATTTATAATGAAATTTTAATTATATAAGGAGATATATTATGTTCGGTGTAAATGTAACCGATTATGACAGACAGGTTTATGAAGAAGAGCTTCGAGACTTTCTGCCGGACAATATCATAGACGTTCATGTACACATTTACAAGCAGGAGATGCAGCGCCACAGCGCCGCAGACAGAAAAGGCTGCGTAAACTGGCCTCACATGGTCGCTCCCGATCTTACCATAGAGGATATGAAGCAGTCGTATCTTCAGATGTTCCCGGGCAAAAATGTGCGCGCCGTCATCATGGGTATGCCCTCATGCAGGCTGCCCGAGGTGAACGAGTATGTTCTCGGCTGCTCAAAGCAGGAGGGGCTCCCCGCGCTTTACTGCACAAACTGGGATACCCCTGCGGATGAGATTCGCGCGGCTATGAAAGCCGGATTTTACGGCATAAAGCCATATCTTAACAATTCTCCTTCCTACATACCCGCAAACGAAGTGCGCATTTTCGATTTTCTCACCCATGAGCACCTCAAGGTCATGGACGAGCTTGGCGGCATAGTAATGCTGCATATCCCCCGTTCGCTGCGTCTGCGCGACCCCGTCAACCTTGCGCAGATGATGGAGATTGAGGAAAAGTACCCGAATGCGAAAATCATTATCGCCCACATAGGCAGAGCATATGTGCCCGGCGATATAGGCGATGCTTTCGAGACTCTGAAGCATACGAAGAACATGAAGTTCGATTTCACCGCCAACACGCTTACCCTCGCAATGGTCAAGTGTATTGAGGCTGTAGGCACAAAGCGCCTTATGTTCGGCTCCGATATGCCTATTACCAAAATGCGTATGTACCGTATCTGCGAGGACAACCACTATGTAAACGTTGTTCCGCGCGGCGCGTACGGCGATGTTTCCGGCGACCCCAACATGAAGGAAGTCGACGACGCTTCTCATATGACCACGTTCATGTACGAGGAGCTGCGCGCGTTCAAGCGCTGTGCCGAGGAGCTGAAGCTCAGCCGCGAGGACGTATGCGATATACTGTGCAACAACACGGCACGGCTTTTCAATATGAAGATATAAAAGGTGAGGTACACAAAAGTGGAAAAGATCAAAATCGGCGTACTGCCCCTGTACATAAAGCTGTATGATGACTGCGGGCTTACCATAAGAGACCGTCTTGAGCCTTTTTACAACAAGCTTTGCGACCGTTTTGAAGAGCTTGGCTTTGATGTTGTAAGAAACAGCTTCTGCTGCGTGAAAAGTGAGTTTGAGGCATGCGTTTCCAAGTTTGAAAACGATGGCGTAAAGTGCATTGTCACGTGGCACGCGGCATACTCGCCGTCCCTTGAGTCCATAGATGCTCTTGCGGGCACAAAGCTGCCTATCGTTGTTCTCGACACCACCGAAACATATGATTTCAGCCCCGCGCAGGACAGCGGAGAGATCAACATGAATCACGGTATACACGGCGTTATGGACATGACAAGCATGCTCAGTCGCCGCGGCAAGTCTTATGCTATAGCTGCGGGACATTTCCCCACGAGCGATGTGGTCGAGAGGGCTGCAAGGCTCGTTCGCGCCGCTGTCGGTGCTTGCTCGCTTGCGGGCAGCCGTGTGGGTACAATCGGCGGCAGCTTTGACGGCATGGGAGATTTCCTCATTTCGGACGAAGAACTGAAGGAGCGTTTCGGTGTTACCGCCGTCTATTCCGACGGAGAAGAGCTCACAAAGCTTCGCGCCGCCGTCAGCGATGAAGAGGCAGATGCCGAAATTAAAAGGGATATGGAAAGTTACCGCGTTCTTGCGCCTTTCTCAAGGGAGAGCCACGCAAAGACTGTGCGCAACTGCCTTGCGGTGCGTCACTGGCTTGAAAAGCATTCGCTTGACGCGTTCACCGTAAACTTCCGTGAGATAAGACCCGAAAACGGACTTACGGTAATGCCATTTATGGAGGCGTGCAAGGCTCTTGAGCGCGGCACGGGTTATGCCGGAGAGGGCGATGTTCTCACGGCGGCTATAACCGGCGCGCTTATCCGCGGCTTTGAAAGCGCAACGTTTGTTGAGATATTCTGCCCCGACTGGGAGCACGATACGCTTTGCCTGTCTCACATGGGCGAGTTCAAC
Organism: uncultured Eubacteriales bacterium; assembly: GCA_959601495.1. Lineage (GTDB taxonomy): Bacteria > Bacillota > Clostridia > Oscillospirales > CAG-272 > Avispirillum. The sequence goes on along the minus strand of CAUGPT010000003.1, from coordinate 745 downwards.
CCCGCGCTTGCGGCAGAGAAGCCGGAAATAAAGGAGATACCTTTTGTATTCGGTGAGGCCGACGATCCGGTAGTCTGCTACGGCAGATACAAGGCGGGCAGTGCCGTATTTGTAAATGTTTTCAAGGGCGCGGACGGCTACAAAATGCTTATCTCTCCCGTTGAGATGCAGGATGCTTGCGGAAAAGATAATTTCGAGGGTTGCGTGCGCGGCTGGATGAAGCCGCCGATGCCCGTCGCCGATTTCCTTGAGGCGATAAGCAACGCGGGCGTTACGCATCATTCGTCGCTCGTATACGGAGCGACTGTGGGCGAGCTTGAATACTTCGCCCGCCTGCTCGGACTTGAAACGGTTGTTGTAAAATAAGAGTATATTCGCGGGGCTTCGCGCCCCGCAGGGGGAACGATTTCGCGGGGCTTCGCGCCCCGCACCCCGACATGAGGGAAGGTATATATGCGGGGTTTCACCCCGCACCCTGACTTAGGGAGCTTTTTTGGGAAAAAGCTCCCTAAGGACCCGAAAAAACCAAACTGAATAGGTTTTAGACTATCAAGTGTAGATAGCGAACAAGGCTGCCGTCGGCAGCCTTGTTTTATGTTTGGTGCACACAGTGCGGCACCGCAACCGCCCCGCTGCCCCACTCGTCTGCCGTCCCTCCCGCGCCCGCCGTTTCTCCCACGCCGCCCGACGCCCCGCCGAAGTTCTGAAACTGCAGGACTTTAGTTTTTATCAAAGCATTTCAAGC
>CAUGPT010000002.1:0-117770 GCA_959601495.1 uncultured Eubacteriales bacterium | reverse complement strand
TGTCCATAGCTAAAGCTTTTTTTCCACTGGCAGAGCCAGTGGTTGTCCTACGAAAACAGAAAAAGCGACCCGAGGGTCGCTTTTTTCATTGCGATTTCTTATTTGAACTGCGAAACGTAGCCGTTTTTCTCGCCCGCTTTGCGCTTTTTGCGCCGCAGATTTATGACTATGAAGACGGCGCAGACAAGATATACGGCAAGAAAAAGGACAAGCGCAACGAGAACCTGCGAAGAGTTTGAAATATAGTCTCCGAAAAGTATGACGGTTACGAAATATATTGCGAGCGACGCCGCAAAATGAATAAGCATTCGCAGCGGCAGAGCAAGCTTTTCTGCGGAAAGTATTTTGTTCGCGGCAGCGAGCAGTACGGAAAACAGGAAGAACATCCACAAACTGCGTACATTGATGTCGCTGTTCGCTGCAATATCGCGCGCGGCAAAAATTGCGCCGAGAGAGAAAAACAAAAGGGATATTATCGTAAATATAACGCAGCCGGAGCGCAGTACGGCGGCGGCGGACTTCAGAGCTTTCATAAAGCGGCACCTCGTAAAATAATGTGCAGATTAATATCTGCACATATTTTATCACAGCCGCCGCACTATTTCAATAGCAGGGAGAAAAATGTCTAATCCTGAAATCCCATCGGTACAATACAGCGCTTTGTGCGGTATTCGCCGTCGTCGGTTTTCTCGACCTTGGCACGGTTTTTTTGCAAAAAGGACGTCAGAGCGTACATGTCTATCCATATCTGATCGTTTCCGTCCTTCTGCTCCGGAGTAAATATTATCTGCAGACCGTAGTGCAGGTGGGGAACGTTTATGTTGTTTGTGTCGGGGCGCGATGAATATCCCGTCATGCCGAGATAGCCTATGACCTCGCCCGCGTATACCTGTTTTCCCTCGTACATATCGCAGTATGGATGCCCGCGTCTGAGATGCGCGTAGTAGTAATACCGTTTTCCGTCAAGGGAGCGTATTCCTATCCTCCAGCCGCCGTACATGTTCCAGCCGCACGCCTCAACGTATCCGCCCTCCACGGCAATTATCGGCGTGCCGACGCTGCCCATAAGATCGTGGCCCAGATGGTTTCTTTTGTATCCGAATGAGCGCGCCGCGCCGAAATCGTCGTAGTGGGAAAAGCTGTAGCCGTCCGCGATAGGCGAGAAAGCCGTAAGCCCGTATTTTTCGGCGGCACTCTCGTCTGTATACTCGGTATATCGCCCCACCATGCCGCCGAGTACCGCGGCGTACGCACGGCTGTAATATGAAAACAGCTTTTTGTTGCCGCAAGCCTCGTCAAGTCTCTCGCCCGCGTCAAGCGCTTTTGCGCAGTCGTCGAGATCGGACCTTTTATAGGCTGCGAAATTGCCGCCGTGACGTGCCGCCGAAAACGCAAGAACGTCTGTGTAGCAGGTTTCGCTGCCTTGAGCGTATCGCTCTTCGCAGAATTTCAGAGCGTCCGACATGGCGGCCTCGCTCACCGTAAAATCTATCCATTTTATGTTTTCGCTTTTTGCGCCGACCGGCGCCGCAAGAAAGAGTACCGCGGCTGCCGCAGCGCAAGCGGCAATGAATTTATAAGGCTTCATATCCGTCCTTCTTCACTGATGAATTTATATATTTTTATTAGTTTTCTCACTAATGCGGTGCATATTTAAGTAAGTGTGAGCCAGCAGCGGAAATGAATGTAAAAATGTATAAAACCATGAATATTTATTGCAGTATTCATTGACTTTGCGGCGTATATAAAGTATAATATTATTACTTATAATATATACCTATACGGTACGGGAGTTCTTATGACCAAAAGAGAAGGCAGAATAAGCGCGTTCGAAATGCTGTTTGAAAGCGATTTCCGAAAGGATGAGGCGCCGCAGGAAATATACGACAAAGCTATCGATATAAGAGAGGCGAAAACGAATAATTTTTCGCGTGAATTATTTGAAAAATGCACGTCTCATGTAGACGAGATCGACAAAGCCGTTGAGGAGTGCGCCGATAACTGGAAGCTTTCCAGAATGAACTGCGTCACCCGCGCGGTGCTTCGCATGGCGGCTTGCGAGCTTCTGTACAGTGACGTTCCCCCCAGAGTTGCGATAAACGAAGCGGTGGAAATCTCAAAGCTTTACAATGACGAGCGCGGCACTTCGTTTGTAAACGGCGTTCTCAACCGCCTCGCGAGAAATATCGGCAGGATAACGGACGATGAGTGAGGAAAACGGCGTATTTCTTGCTTTTGACACAAGCAATTATACGACATCGTGCGCAGTCTGCGATCTCGGCGGCAGAGTGATCGCTTCAAAAAAGAAGCTTCTGCCCGTTAAAGAGGGCGAGAGAGGCCTCAGACAAAGCGACGCTTTGTTTCATCACACCGCGGCGCTGCCGGAAATGACAGACGGTATTCGCGAAACGTTATGCGGAAAAACCGTTTTAGCCGTCGGCGCAAGCGAGCGTCCGAGGGACGCCGATGGCTCTTATATGCCGTGCTTTCTCGCCGGCAAAAGCGCAGCCCACGCCGCGGCAGCTTCGTGCGGGGCTGAGTATTTCGGATTTTCGCATCAGTGCGGACATATAGCCGCCGCGCTGTATTCGGCGGGAAGAGAAGAACTGTACGGTAAAGAGTTTGCCGCCTTTCATGTTTCCGGCGGCACGACCGACATATTGCTGTGCAGCTCCGGCAGACAGCATCCATTTGAGGTCACCCGTATAGGCGGAACTCTTGATATAAACGCGGGTCAGGCAATAGACCGCGCCGGCGTGACAATGGGGCTTCGCTTTCCCTGCGGTCCAGAGCTTGAAAAGCTTGCGGCTGCATATGAGGGTGAGATACCGAAACTGCGTCTCTCGGTGCACGGGCTTGAGTGCAATCTCTCCGGCATTGAAAACAAGGCGCTTGAAATGTACCGCTCATGCGGCGACAGGTGCGCTGTTGCGGCAACGGTAATAGATTTTGTTTCGAGAACTCTTGAGGCGCTCACAAAAGAGCTTCTCACAAGGTATCCCGACATTCCGATAGTATACGCCGGCGGCGTCATGAGCTGCGGCATCATAAAGCAGCGCCTCGGAGCGTACGGCTCGTTTTCCGCACCGGAGTTTTCATCCGACAACGCTGCGGGCGTCGCTCTAATGACCCGCAGGGAATACCTGAAAGATCATAAAGCGTAAACGGAGGTGCCCATGGATATTTCAAAAATGCGTTTTCCCGGCGCGCTTACCGTAACAGAGCTCAACAGATATATAAAGGATCTGGTAGATATAAACCCGCCTCTCGGGGATATATACATCAAAGGCGAAATATCAAATTTCAAAGCGCATTCCTCCGGACACTATTATTTTTCGCTGAAGGACAGCGACAGTGTGCTGAAAGCCGTAATGTTCCGTATGTCCGCCTCGCGTCTCGGTTATATGCCGCAGAACGGCATGAAGGTCGTGGCACACGGACGGATCTCCGTATACGAGCGGGGCGGAGAATATCAGCTTTATGCCGACAGCATGGAGCCGGACGGCGTGGGCGCGATGTACATGGCGCTTGAACAGCTGAAAGCAAAGCTTTCGGCAATGGGACTTTTTGACGAAAGCAGAAAAAAACCGCTGCCGAAGATACCGTCGGCGGTAGGCGTAGTAACATCCCCCACGGGGGCTGCCGTGCGCGATATCATAAATGTCTGCACAAGGCGTTTCCCGTATGCGCGCATACGTGTGTATCCCGCGCTGGTGCAGGGCGACGGAGCCGTTGACAGCGTTGCGGCGGGGATAGAATATTTCAACCGCTGCGGCGGAGCCGATGTGCTGATAGTGGGGCGCGGAGGCGGCAGCATAGAAGATCTTTGGGCGTTCAACAGCGAAAAGGTGGCGCTTGCGGTCAGCCGCTCGCGCATCCCCGTGATTTCCGCTGTCGGTCATGAGACCGACGTTACGATATGCGACCTTGTGGCGGACAGAAGGGCGCCGACGCCGTCTGCCGCGGCAGAGCTTGCTGTGCCCGAAACGGCTGAGCTTAAACAGAAATTCAATAATGTCATAACACGCGAGACCGCAGTGCTTATGGGCCGTATAGACGCAAAGAAAAAAGAACTTGACAGACTTGCGGCGTCCCGCGTGCTCACATCTCCCGCGGCAAGCTTTGAGGACCGCAGTGTCACCGTTGACAGACTGTCCGACAGGCTCGCCCGCGCGCAAAATAACATTCTCGAAAAGAAAACCGCACTGCTGAAGTCCGGCGCGGCGTCACTCAGCGCACTTAATCCCATGGCTGTGCTTTCGAGAGGATACGGCGCGGTGTTTGCCGCGGACGGCTCGGTCATCAAAAGCGCCGGCAGTCTCAGTGTCGGCGATACGGTAAAGCTGACGCTTTCCGACGGAGACGCACTTTGCGGCATTAAAGAAATTGAACTCGGCAGCGATAACGCACACGGAAAGCATGAAAGGACAGGCGACCGGAATGAATAACGATATAGAAGTTAAAAGCGAAGAAATGAGCTTTGAGGCGGCGCTTGCCCGCCTTGAACAGATAGTGAAAAGTCTTGAGGACGGCAGCGCACCGCTTGACAGCTCGCTTGAGCTGTTTGAAGAAGGAGTAAAGCTCGTCCGAAGCTGCAACAGCAAGCTTGACGCGGCACGTCGCAGAGTTACGATACTCTCCGAAAACGGAGAAGAAACCGAAATGGAGGATATGCACAATGGCTGAAGCCTACACTGAGGAAATAACACTTGAAAAAAGGCTGAAAGAGGACGCTGAGTTTATAGAGGGCGAGCTTGACCGCAGGCTTGACCCCGAGCTTCTGGGCGGCGGAAAAATGGCGGAGGCCATAAGATATGCCGTTCTGGGCGGCGGCAAGCGAATAAGAGCTTTTCTCACTCTTGAGTTCTGCCGTATGTTCGGCGGCAATATCCGCGACGCGGCGGCTTATGCAAGTGCTATAGAAATGGTGCACGCGTACTCGCTCATACACGACGATATGCCCGAGATGGATAACGACGATATGCGCCGCGGCAAGCCGTCTTGCCATAAAAAGTTCGGTACATCCGTGGCACTTCTGGCGGGCGACGCGCTTCTCACATACGCGTTTGAGACTTGTGTGCTCGATTTTACAAATAACGACAGAATGAACAGATACTGCGTCTACGAACTTTCGCACGGCGCGGGCGCGGCGGGAATGTGCCTCGGTCAGGAGCTTGATCTGAAGCTTGACTGCGCAAGCCTTGACGATCTGAAATATCTTTACAACCGCAAAACCGGCGCGCTTATAAAAACAGCGTCCATGCTCGGCTACTATGCGGCAGTCGATCATCCGGATCCGGTCGTGCGCGATAAGATATACGCATATTCCATGGCTCTCGGCCTTGCTTTCCAGATAGTTGACGATCTTCTTGACGTGGAAAGCACGGAGGAGGAACTCGGCAAGCCTATCGGCAGCGATGAACGCAACGGCAAGAAAACCGTGCTTTCATTTATGAGCGTTGAGGAAGCGCGCGCGGAGGCTCGCCGCCTTACGGACTATGCCTCGGGCATATTCGCGGGTATGCCGGATAGCCGCTTTATATGCGAGCTTCCCGAATATCTTTGCGGCCGCCGCAAGTAAAATGAGACTTGACTCATATCTTGCCGAAAACGGATACGCGAAAAGCCGAACATTTGCAAAAACGCTTATAGACGGAGGCTTTGTAAACGTCAACGGCAAAAAAGCAAATAAGGCGTCTCTTGATATTCTTGACGGCGACACGGTCGAGGTTACGGGAAAACCATATGAATACGTAAGCCGCGGCGGACTGAAGCTGGAAGCGGCGCTTGACGCCTTCGGCGTTGACCCGAGCGGAAAAGTTTGTGTTGACATAGGTGCGTCAAGCGGCGGGTTTACCGATTGCCTTCTGCGGCGGGGAGCAGTTCGCGTTTTCGCCGTCGATTCCGGCAGCGATCAGCTTGACGCGTCGCTGCGGGCAGACGGCAGAGTGGTCTCAATGGAAAACTTCAACGCCCGCTATCTCACCGCCGAGACTTTGGGAACCGCGTGCGATATAGCCGTCTGTGACGTTTCGTTTATATCCCAGACGCTCATAATTCCCGCGGTACGGCGCTTGCTTTGCGAGGACGGCGTATATATCTGCCTTGTAAAGCCTCAGTTTGAGTGCGGTAAAAGCGCTCTCGGGAAAATCGGAGTTGTAAAAAGCAAAAAAGAACATTACAGAGCCGTAAAAAATGTTATCGGCTGTGCGGAGGAAAACGGCTTTTCAGCCGTCGGTGTAATAGCCTCTCCCATATGCGGCTCTGACGGAAACCGCGAGTTTCTGCTGAAGCTTGTACCGAAGACGCTTGGCGGCAGCTTTGCCGTAGGCGACGATGAAGTAAAGAAGGTGTGCGGAATATGAGAATCGAAAAAGTTCTGGTACTGCCCAATCCCGAAAAACCGGCGGCTCTCGCCTGCTGTGAAAAAATTGTTTCCGATCTTCGCTCGTGGGGTTGCTCTGCGGACTATATCCCGATCGGCGATGGCCTGCACGATAAAATAACCGCGTGCTCGCCCGAGCTTATGGTGGTCCTTGGCGGCGACGGCTCCATAATCGACGTCGCGCGGTGCAGCGCGGGCATGGATATACCCATAGTCGGCGTAAACTTCGGTACGGTTGGCTATATGGCGGAGATCAACCACGACAGCCCGCAGGAGCTTAAAAAGATCATTGAGGGCAGGTATCACATCCAGAAGAGAATGATGCTCGACGTAACTATAATTCGCTTCGACGGCAGAGCGGTATCGTCAAAGTATCCCGCTCTCAACGATGCCGTGCTGTCCAACGGTCCCATCCCGAAGCTGCTTGAATTTGAACTTTACGCCAACGGCAGACTGGCACATTACATGCGCAGCGACGGCGTTATAATTTCGACGCCGACGGGCTCAAGCGCCTATTCGATGTCGGCGGGCGGACCCGTTATGGATCCGGAGCTCAGCTGCATTTGCTCAACGCCCATATGCCCGCATCATCTGAATAACAACCGACCGACGATCTTCAGAGGCAGAACGGTGCTTGAGATCAGAAACGCAAAGTGCCGCGGCAATAATATATATATGTCCGTGGACGGCAGAGAAGTGTTTGATATAGGCGAGGGCGACATTGTCAGAATTTCGCGCAGCTCGTACACAACGCCGCTTGTGCGCATAAGCAACGACAGCTTTCTGAGGCTTCTCAACACAAAGCTCTCATACAGACCGATAGATTCGTAAAAAGACGTTAAAACAGTTAATGAAAGGACGGAAACGTAAGTTGAAAACCAACAGACACAGCGCAATCCTTAACATAATTGAAAATAACAGCATCGAGACTCAGGAGGAGCTTATAAGCGCTCTTGACGCAGCGGGCTATAAAGTCACACAGGCGACGGTTTCGAGAGATATACGCGAGCTGAAGCTCACAAAGACCATGGGCGAGAGAGGAAAATACAAATACGTTCTCCCCGCGGATGATAAAAACGGCCACCACGCATACAGCAGCGCGCTTGCCGCGGCGGTCACCGGCATTGAGGCAGCGCTGAATCTTGTCGTCATCAAAACCTATCCCGGTATGGCGTCCGCAGTTGCCGCAGGTGTAGACTCTGCGGCGATCCCCGGTGCTCTCGGCTGCGTTGCCGGCGATGATACCATTTTTATTGCCTGCCGCAGCGTTGAGGCTGCATCGGCTGCGGCGACTGAGCTTGACGGTATAATCGGAAAGTAAGAGGATAAGCAAAATGCTTAAAGCGTTAACCGTAGAGAATGTTGCAGTTGCAAAGTCGCTGAGCATTGAGCTTGACGGAGGATTCACCGTACTTACCGGTAAGACCGGTGCGGGCAAAACGGTGATCGCGGAAAGTATAGCGCTGCTGCTCGGCTCGAAAACACAGAAAGAGCTTGTGAGAAGCGGCGAGAGCCGCGCGACCGTTACCGCCATCTTCGGCGGAGAGCCGTTGCAGGGCGTTTTCGACGCAAACGGCGAGGTATGTCTGAGACGTACCATAACCGCCGACGGCAGAAGTACCGCTGCGATTAACTCAAAGAATGTTCCTCTGTCCGCACTGAAGGAATGCTGCACATCTCTTTTGTCAATGCACGGGCAGAACGAGGCTGCGTCGCTGTACGACGCCTCCCGCCACATACTGCTGCTGGACAGATACGCCGGATGCGAAGCCGAAGTCTCGGCATTCTCTGAGATCTACCGCCGCATCCTCGAAAAGAAAAGAGAGATTGCGGAGCTTAAAGCTTCTCTTTCCGATAAAACGATGATGACCGATATTCTGAAATATCAGATATCGGAAATAGACAAAGCTCGTATCACCGATGCCCGCGAAGAAGAAAAACTTGAAAAACTCAGAAACCGTCTGAAAAGCATGGAGCTTGTGGCAAAGCATTCGGGACTTGTGTACCGCGCGCTTGCTCCGAGCGAAAAGGGCGCGAGCGCCGCTTATCTTATGGAGCGCGCCGCGCAGAGCCTGCGCAGACTGTCAGATGTGATGGATGAAGCTCAGGAGATGGCAGACCGCCTTGACAGCTACCGCATGGATGTAATAGACATCGCGGAGCGTGCCCGCGAGCTTTGCGAGGTGGACGGAGATGTTGATCCCGAAAAGCAGCTTGACGCTGTTGAAAGTCGCCTGGCGTTGTTCTCAAGGCTTAAAAAGAAATACGGCGGAGACCTTGAGTCCGTTATGGATTTCCGCAGAGAAGCCGCGAAAAAACTTTCGGCACTTGAGGGCGGAGACGACAGAATAGCCGAGCTATGCGACGATCTTGCAAGACTTATAAAAGAAGCCGATACCGAGTCTCAGAAGCTAACGGATATAAGAAGAAAAGCGGCGGAGGCGCTCAGCGCGGAGGTCATGAATACGCTGTCGTTCCTTGATATGCCGAAGGTCAGATTCTTTGCGAGCGTTCACCGCAGAAGCGGCGAGGACAGATTTGATATGCGGGGCGCGGATACGGTGGACTTCACCGTTGTTACAAACCCCGGGGAGGAGCCGCAGTCCATTTCGAAAATTGCCTCCGGCGGAGAAATGTCCAGAATAATGCTTGCCCTGAAGTGCGCGGAGGCCGCAAAAGCAGGCGCGGGCTGCGTCGTCTTTGACGAGATAGACACAGGCGTTTCCGGCGGCACGAGCGAGCGTATCGGCATAAAGCTTTCCGAGCTTTCCCGCGGAGCGCAGGTAATATGCATAACGCACTCCGCCCAGGTCGCATCCCATGCGGATCATCATTTTCTCATAGAAAAGCGCGAGGTGGACGGGCGCAGCGAAAGCTTTGTGCGCGAGATCACCGGAAGCGAGCGCGAAGAAGAGATAGCAAGGATCATCGGCGGTATAAACATTACCGAAAAGCAGCGCCGCGCCGCAGCGGAAATGCTTGAAAAAAACAGTAAAAATTAAAAAATATATATTCCAAAACCCGAAAGGAGCGCGGCAATGCCGCAGCAAAACAGATGAAACTTTACGACGAACTCAAAGCCCGCGGGCTGATCGCACAGGTCACAAACGAAGAAGAGATCAGCAAAATGATAAACGAGGGCAAGGCAACATTCTATATAGGCTTTGACTGCACTGCCGACAGCCTTACCGCAGGCCATTTCATGGCGCTCACACTGATGAAGCGCCTTCAGATGGCGGGCAACCGTCCCATAGCCCTTATCGGCGGCGGTACGACCATGATCGGCGACCCCTCCGGCAGAACCGATATGAGAAAAATGCTCACAAAAGAGGATATTGATCATAACGCCGAGTGCTTCAAGCGCCAGATGGAGAGCTTTATCGAGTTCGGTGAAGGCAAGGCGATGATGGTGAACAACGCGGACTGGCTTCTGAAGCTTAACTACGTTGAGCTTCTGCGCGAGGTTGGCGCCTGCTTCTCCGTTAACAATATGCTGCGCGCGGAGTGCTATAAACAGCGTATGGAGAAGGGACTCAGCTTCCTCGAATTCAACTACATGATAATGCAGTCTTACGACTTCTACCATATGTTCAAGGAGTTCGGCTGCAATATGCAGTTCGGCGGCGACGACCAGTGGAGCAACATGCTCGGCGGTACAGAGCTTATCAGAAAGAAGCTCGGACGTGATGCGCACGCCATGACTATAACACTTCTCACCGACTCCCAGGGCAAGAAGATGGGCAAGACAGCGGGCAACGCGGTTTGGCTCGACGCCAAAAAGACCAGTCCCTACGAGTTCTACCAGTACTGGAGAAACGTTGCGGATTCCGATGTGCTCAAGTGCATCCGTATGCTCACATTCCTGCCTATAGAGCAGATAGACGAAATGGACAAGTGGGAGGGCGCTCAGCTCAACCGCGCAAAGGAGATCCTCGCGTATGAGCTTTGCTCCATGGTCCACGGCAAGGAAGAAGCGGACAAGGCGCAGGAGGCTGCACGCAGCATATTCGCCGCTGGCGGCGCAAGCGAGAATATGCCTACGACCGAGCTTTCCGACGATGACTTTACCGACGGTAAAATTCTCGTTTCCGATATGCTTGTAAAGGCAGGCCTTGCACCCTCCAAGGGCGAGGCAAAGCGTATTATCAGCGGCGGCGGCGTGTTTGTCGCAGACGAAAAGGCCGATGGCTTCGGCGCCTCTGTCAGCCGTGAGGATATTCCCGAGGACGGCGTTATTGTCAGAAAGGGCAAAAAGACCTTCCACCGCTTTACCGTAAAATAATGTATAAGCACCTTTTGTTTGACGCGGATAATACTTTGCTCGACTTTGATGCGGCGGAGCACACGGCTCTTTGTGAAACTCTTTCGGAGTTTCTGCCCGAGGTGAATGATCGGATCTGCGGCATATACCATGAAATAAATAAAGACGAGTGGCAAAAGCTTGAGTGCGGTGAGACTACGAGAGAAAAGCTGTGCGTTGACCGTTTTGACCGCTTTATTAAGGCTGTCGGCGCAGATATGGTGCCGAGCGGTGCAGAGATAAACAAAGAGTATACAAAAAATCTTGCTAAGAACGCTCAGCTCATGCCGTATGCCGAGGAGATCCTCGGCATACTCTGTAACAGCGGATACGATATATATATCGTCACGAACGGAACGACCGATGTGCAGAAATCCCGTATGAAGCTTTCGCCTTTTGAAAAGTATATAAAGAAAAGCTATATTTCCCAGGAAATGGGCTGCGCAAAGCCTGAGAGAATATTCTTTGACATGGTTATTGCGGATATCGGAGACAGCGACAGAAGCCGCTATCTTGTAATCGGCGATTCCGAAACAAGCGATATACGCGGGGCGGTGGGCGCCGGTATTGACAGCGTTCGCCTGTCTGACGACGAAAACGTCAAAACCGCAGCAACATACACTGCGCGCGATCTTCGCGGTCTGCTGCCGATTTTGACTTGATAAGGAGCCTTTATGAACGAAAGCCTTTTTTGCAGCCTTTTGAAAGAGCACGGCATAGAGTATTCGGAAAACGTGCCCATGAGCGCCCATACTACGTTCAGAATAGGCGGAAATGCCGCTTATTATCTGGTACCGGACTCCGAGGAAAAGCTTTGCCGCGCGGCGGATGCCTGCAATGACGCGGGAGTTCGGCATGTCGTTCTCGGCCGCGGCAGCAATGTGCTGTTTGACGACGCGGGCTATAGCGGCGCCGTGATCTCAACGGAAAAGCTTAACAGAATAACCGTTTCTGAAAGTAAACTCATATGCTCCTGCGGCGCGTCGTTTACACAGTGCGCCGCGGCAGCGCGGGACGCGTCGCTGTCAGGGCTTGAGTTTGCGTACGGGATCCCCGGCGCAGTGGGCGGCGCAGTGTACATGAACGCGGGCGCGTACGGCGGCGAGGTCTCTCAGGTGCTCAAAGAAAGCACATATTACGAAACGAAAACCAGATCGGTTTGCACAATACCGCTGACGGAGCACAAATACGGCTACAGAGAAAGCGTTTACAGAGACTGTCCCGAGAGACTTATACTGTCCGCTGTTTTTGAACTGACCGTCGGTGACAAAAAGCAAATAAAAGAGAAAATGGACGGCTTTATGGAAAGCCGCAGAACAAAACAGCCACTTGAGTATCCGTCCGCCGGCAGCGTTTTCAAGCGCTGTCAGGGGCATTTCACGGGGCAGATGATAGAAGAGCTTGGACTCAAAGGTTACTTTGTCGGCGGCGCGCAGATTTCGGAAAAGCACGCCGGCTTTATAATCAATAAGGGCGGCGCCTCAAGCGAAGATGTGCTGAAGCTTATAGCATTTATCCAAAAGAAGGTTCACGACGCATACGGTCTTGATCTTGAGTGCGAAGTTATCCGCATAAAATAATGCTTTCATATTCAAAACAGACGAAAGAAGCACTTCTGAAAGTGCCCGAGAAAAAGAACTGCTGCCGCAGAATGCTTGAGGATATGACGGCGCCGGATGCTCTGACAAACGCGGAGGCTGCCGAAAGAATAGCAGCGTCTCCGAAGCATTTCAAATGTCAGAACTGCTTTTCGGCGTTTCTGCGAGGACTTTTTCTCACATACGGCAGCGTTACCGACCCTGCCAAAAGATATCACCTTGAGCTGTCATTTCCGTCAAAGGATATGCGCGACGCCGCAGGCGGCATCATTTCGGATAACGGATTTGAGATGAGCAGCGGCGAGCGCGGCGCAAGATACATCCTGTATATTAAGGACAGCGCAAAAATAGAAGAGTTTTTTGCGCTCATCGGCGCGAACAAAGCGGCGTTTGAACTTATAAATTCAAAGATCGTCAGAGAACTGCGGGGAGACGCCAACAGGCGCCTCAACTGCGACATGGCGAATATCCGCAAATCACTGACTGCGTCGCATCACAGCGCGGAAATGCTGCGCCGTCTTTCTGAAAACGGTATGCTTATCCGCCTGCCTGAGGAGCAGCGCGAGACCGCGAAGCTTCGTATGGAAAACGATGAAGCAACGCTTTCGGAGCTTGCGGCAATGCATTCCGTACCTATGACAAAGTCGGGCGTAAAGCACAGACTTGATAAGATCGCGGCAATAGTCGAGCGCCTTGAGAGCGACGGCGAGATCCCCGCGGAGACGGCGGACAAAAAGCTATAAGAAAGGAGATACGGCGGTGTCGGATTTTGTACATCTTCATCTGCACAGCGAATACAGCTTGCTCGACGGCGCGTGCCGTATATCCGAAATACCCGCCGCGGCAAAGCGGGCGGGGCATACTGCCTGTGCTGTCACCGACCACGGCGCGATGTACGGTGCAGTCGCTTTTTACCGTGCCTGCAAAAAAGAGGGTATAAAGCCGATAATCGGCTGTGAGGTCTATGTCGCCCCCGGGGACAGGCATGTCAGAGAGCACAGCGCCTTTGCAAATTCATATCATCTTGTCCTTCTCTGCAAGAACGAGATCGGCTACAGAAACCTCATTTATTTGGTGTCGGAGGCTTTTGTCAGCGGCTTTTATTCAAAGCCGCGCATTGATATGGAGCTTCTGAAAAGTCACCATGAGGGGCTTATAGCGCTTTCCGCCTGCCTTGCGGGTTATATCCCGCGTCATATCATGAGCGGTGAATACGACAAGGCGGAAAAATACGCCCTTGAAATGAAAGAACTTTTCGGAGAGGACTTTTATCTGGAAGTTCAGGATCACGGTCTGCCCGATCAGAAAACGGTAAACAGCGCGGTCTTTTCAATGGCTGAAAAGCTCTCCATAGAAACTGTTGCCACAAACGACGTGCACTATCTGCGCCGTGCCGACTGCGAAGCGCAGGCAATTCTTCTGTGTATACAGACTGGCAGCTGCATAAAGGACGGCAGACCCATAGGTTTTGAGACCGACGAGTTCTATTATAAAGAAACTTGGGAGATGGAGCGGCTTTTTCCCGACCATCCCGAGGCTATAGCAAACACCGCAAAAGTTGCCGAAAAGTGTAATTTCGACTTTGAATTCGGTCATACCTACCTGCCCGGATATACCTGCCCGAACGGTGAGGACCCGGGTCAGTACCTCAAGACTCTTGCAACGGAAGGACTCTCGCGCCGCGAGGCGGCGGGTGAGGTCTCATATGAGCTTCATCCTAAAGAAGAATATCTCAGTCGGGTGGAATACGAGCTCGGCGTTATAGATAAAATGGGCTACAGCCGTTACTATCTCATAGTTTGGGATTTCGTTAACTATTCGAAATCTGTCGGTATACCCGTCGGTCCCGGGCGCGGCAGCGGCGCGGGCAGCCTCGTGGCGTATCTTGTCGGTATAACCGATATCGACCCCATGCGCTTTGATCTGCTGTTCGAGCGGTTTCTCAACCCCGAGCGCGTCAGTATGCCCGACTTCGATATTGATTTCTGCTATAACCGCCGCGACGAAGCAATACAGTATGTCCGCGACAAATACGGCGCAGACCATACGTCGCAGATAATAACATTCGGTACAATGGCGGCGCGCGCCGCCGTCAGGGACGTGGGCAGAGCACTTGGGCTTTCCTACGGTGAGGTCGATGCCGTCGCCCGCCTTATACCGCAGGATCTGAATATGACTCTCGACGAAGCCATGAAATCAAAAGAGCTTCGGGAGATGTACGACGCAAGCCCCGATGTGCGCCGCCTTATAGATACGGCGCGGCGTCTTGAGGGTATGCCGCGCCACGCTTCCACTCATGCGGCAGGCGTGGTCATAACGGAGAAACCCGTTACGGACTATGTTCCCGTAGCGGTCAACAACGGCGTTACGGTCACACAATACGATATGACTACCGTTGCCGATCTGGGCCTTCTGAAATTCGATTTTCTTGCCCTCCGTTACCTTACGGTTATAGACAACGCCGAAAAGCAGATAAAGCAGCGCCTGCCCGATTTTTCCATAGCGCACATTCCCCTTGATGACAAAAAGACATACGCGCTAATTTCAAAAGGCAATACGGACGGCGTTTTTCAGCTTGAATCTCCCGGAATGAAGCAGACGCTCATGCAGCTTCGTCCCGAGCATATCGACGATATAATAGCGGCGATAGCGCTGTTCCGCCCGGGCCCCATGAGCTCTATACCCAAATATATAGAGGCTCGTCACGGCGGAAAAAGGGAAGAGTACGTCACTCCGTTGCTTGCTCCGATCCTTGATTCGACATACGGCTGTATAGTTTATCAGGAGCAGGTAATGCAGATATTCCGCGATGTGGCGGGGTATTCTCTCGGTCACGCGGACGTTGTGCGCCGCGCCATATCCAAAAAGCACGCGGACGAGCTGCTCCGCGAGCGCGAGGCGTTTATCTCCGGCGCGGCAGAGCACGGAGTTGACGCGTCCGACGCGCAAAAGCTTTTTGACGATATCGCCGATTTCGCCGACTACGCATTTAATAAAAGCCACGCCGCGGCATATGCGCTGACATCATACCGCACTGCGTACCTCAAAGCGCACTTTCTGCTTGAGTACAATTGCGCGCTTATAACCTCGGTACTCGGCAATCCGCAGAAAATTTATGAATATCTGAGCGAGTGCCGAAAGCACGGTATTGCCGTTGTCCCGCCCGATGTTAACCGTTCTTATACGGAGTTTCGCGCCGATGGCGGAGAGATACTCTTCGGACTGGGAGCGCTGAAAAACCTCGGTACATCGTTTACGGACATGATCGTGCGCGAGCGCGAGTACGGAGGCAAATTCGCCGATTTCGACGATTTTCTCTCAAGAATGCAGACTCTGGGGATGAATAAGCGTCAGCTTGAAGCGCTTATAAAGGCGGGCGCGCTGGATTCATTCGGCATATACCGCTCCCGTCTGCTTGCCGTTTACGAAAAGCTTATGGAGAGAAGCGGCGGTGCCTCTCTTGACGGTCAGCTGGATATATTTTCTACCGATACGGCGCTCAGCGCCCCGAAGACCGAGTTCCCCGAGCTGCCCGAGTTCTCGGCGGCGGAAAAGCTGAGACTTGAAAAAGAGATAAGCGGAATGTTTCTCAGCGGTCATATGCTTGACGATTACAGCGAAAACTGCGCCGCAGTCTCTCCCGACAGCGTTTCGGAGATACTTTCGTCCTTCGGGGAAAACGCGGGCGGCGGAAAGTATAAGGAAAAAGACACAGTCAAAGTCTGTGGTATTATAAGTCAGCGGACAAATAAAATGACCAAAGCGGACAAGCCCATGGCATTTGTTTCCCTTGAGGGTGCCGAGGGCAGCGCCGTTGAAGTCATCGTTTTTCCCGATGTGCTCGCCGAATACGGCCATCTTCTGACAAAAGACGAGGCTGTGTGTGTTGTAGGCAAGCTTTCAAAGCGTGATGAAGAGGATGTAAAAATTCTTATGTCCTCAGCCGTTCGCCTGTCTCGTAACGGCGAGGAGCCGGCTGTGCCGGTAACGGCAAACGGCGGCAGAGTGTACGGCGCTGCGGGCAGAGCCGTAAGCGCATCCGCCGTGCGGGAAAGCGCGGGCAGGGAATACACAGACGCGCAAAGCACTCCCTCCCAAGGTGCGAATGCAAGACTGTATCTCAAGGTCCCGTCAATGGAAAGCAATGAGCTTCGCAGAGCGCAAGCGTTTATTTCTATCTTCCGCGGCACGGTGCCAGTAACCGTATACGACGCTGCGGCAAAAACCGCGTCGCACATGACGGGGGCGGGCGCGAGAGTGGACGATTTCACGATCGGAGAGCTGCGAGAAATTCTCGGAGACGACGCAGTTGTGGTAAAAAGCGCCGCGAAAGCATAATTTCTTTTCGGTTTACATTCAGTTAACAATTAAGGTATATAATCTTTTAATAAGTTTCTGTCAAGGAGGAGCATATGTCCGACAGCGTAAATAGAAACAAGCCTGCGGGCGAAAACAAGCCTCTTGCGAGCGTGAAAAGACCTCTTTTGGGCGGCAAAAAGCCTGCCGCGGGTGATAAAACGCCCGAAACGGGCGAGAAAAAGCCCATAATGAGTGAAAAAACGCGCGAGAATCTGAAAAAAGCGGGCAAGATAACGCTGCGCGTGCTTTCGTATGTCGCGAACGTCCTTATGACCCTGCTTTTGGTGGGTACTCTTTGCGCGGTTATTATCGGAACTGTGTTCTGCATCTATATAAAGAATTATATTGACCCAAATATAGATTCCTCGCTGTTTGTAACGGCAAGCTCCGACAAGACTACCCGTATTTACTACAACGAGTACGAAACAGAGGACGACCGTATAAACCAGAACGGAACTCCGGTGGAGATCGAGGATCAGCGTCTGTACAGCACGGACAACAGCATATGGGTCTCATATGACAATATTCCCGACGCGCTTAAAGAGGCGTTTATCTGCGTTGAGGATAAGCGTTTTAAGGAGCATAACGGCGTTGACTGGCTGAGAACCGGCAAAGCGGTTGTCATGTACTTCTTTGGTGACGGCAGCTTCGGCGGCTCGACCATCACCCAGCAGCTTGTGAAAAACCTGACGGGTGACAATCAGAACACTATACAGCGAAAGGTGCAGGAGATATTCCGCGCGCTGAAGCTCGAAAAGGACATGAGCAAGGAAGAGATCCTTGAAATGTACATGAATATCGTGTTCCTGGGCAACAACTGTTACGGCGTCCAGGCGGCTTCAAACTTCTATTTTGACAAGGATGTTGCCGATCTGTCGCTGACGGAATGCGCGGCTCTTGCGGGCATTGTCAAGAACCCGTCGCAGTATGAGCCGCTGCGCCACGATATATTCTACAAAGAGGACGCCGACGGCAAAGAGGAAGAAGTCGGCAACCGCGCGCGCCGCAGAACCGTGCTTTACACTATGTGGCAGCAGGGAAAGATATCCGAGTCCGAGTTTGACGAGGCATGGGATACCGATCTTGTTCTCGCGGGGAAAAAAGAGGACGACGGCACCTCGGACGGGAAAACTTCCGCTATAAACTCCTGGTACACGGATGCCGTTATTCTTGACGTAAAGAACGCCCTGATGGAGAAGTACAGCTATTCCGACTATGTAGCAAGCCTTATGATCTACACGGGCGGTCTGCAGATATATACCTGCATGGATCCGGAGGTACAGTCCGTAATAGATGAGGTATATGTCAACGACGAAACGTATTTCCCCTATGTGAGCGACGGACTGCAGCCCGAAAGCTCAATGATAATTATCGACCCCTATACAGGCGACGTGCTCGGTCTTGCGGGCGGACGCGGCGAGAAAACTCAGAACCGTATCCTCAACCGCGCGACACAGGCAAAGCGCCCCTGCGGATCAAGTATAAAGCCCCTTTCCGTATACGGTCCCGGTATTGATACGGGTACCATAACCATGGGCACAGTCTACGACGACTGCCCGGTTATAACAAAAGTCGACGGCACTATCTGGCCTCATAACCTGCCGGATATTTATAACGGATACACGACCGTGCAGGACGCGATCCGCCGCTCCGTCAACACATGCGCCGTAAAGATCATAAACGACGTCACCCTTGACTACTCATTTGATTTTCTTTCAAACACTCTGAACATGAAAAATATCATTGAGTCGTATACAACGGCGGGCGGACAGGTCGTTACGGACAAATCCCCCGCGCCTCTTGCGCTCGGTCAGTTTTCTTACGGTATAACCCTTTGGGAGCTTACTGCGGGATATACGATCTTCCCCAACGACGGCGTTTATTCCAAATCACGCCTCTGGACCGAAGTACGCGACAGCGAAGGCAACCTTATACTTGAAAATACGCCCGATTACGAGATCGCCATAAGCGAAGAAGCGGCGTCCATTATGACCATGATGATGGAAAACGTTGTTTCAAGCGGTACCGCGACTGCTGTCACCGTTGACCAGTATGTTGACGTTGCAGGTAAGACCGGTACGACTTCAAGCGACTTTGACCGTACGTTCATAGGCTACACGCCTTACTACGTCTGCGGCTGCTGGTTCGGCTACGATATGAACCAGGCACTTTCGGATTTTGTCAGAAACCCCGCAATCGCCGTGTGGGATACGGTCATGACGAAGCTGCAGGAGAAGATCGGAGCACGTACAAGCGCAAACGGTGAGGAGATCAAAAAGTTCACCTATTCCGACAATATAGTGAAAGCTACCTACTGCAAGGATTCCGGCATGCTTCTCGGTGAGGCGTGCAGCTACGATCCCCGCGGCAGCAGAGCGGAGACCGGCTGGTTCACCTCCGACACCGTGCCCACACAGACCTGCGATGTGCACGTTCTTGTGGATTACGATAAGGTCACCGGCGGCGTTGCCTCCGACGGCTGTCCCGAGGGCAACCTCAAAAAGGTCGCGCTTGTGCGAAACGAGAACAGAAGCTTTGCAAAACAGATCGTCATTACGGACGCGCAGTATGTGTACCGCGATCACGATCCTTCACTGGGATTCCCCACGTACGAGGGCTTCCCGTACTTCTATTTCTCAATTCCCGAGGGCACTTATGTGGGCAGAAGCAGCAGCGTTTATCAGTTCAACAGCTTCTGCACAACGCATTATCACAAATAAACAAAAGTAATAAAATAAAAATCACCTCATATAGATTTGTGAGGTGATTTTTATGTTGGAAAAGCTGCGCCTGCGGGCGGCGTCTTTCGGCGCGTATCTGCGGGAAATACCGAAAGCGGAAGTTCTTATATGCGCGGCGCTTCTGTGCGCGGGTCTCGTAATAAGGATATTTACAAAAGAAGCCTGCCCGCCGCTTGGCTCGTACGCGCACAGAGGACTGTTTCCCCCCGTGTTTATCTATGCACTTTTTCATGCGGTGCGCCTTTTGTGCGCGGGAATACTGCTGTACTGCGCTATATTCTTACCGTGCGCCGCAAGCAGGGTGAAATCTGTTATATGTGCCGCGGCGCTCTGTGTTTTTCTGATGCTTGAATATAAACTTATATACGGCATGATGTGGCTGCTTTTGGCGGAGATCATTTGCATTGCAGCGGCTGCCGCGGCGTTCATGACAGTTATGTTCATTAAGGCGGGACGGCGCTCTCTTTCGATCGCCGCGCTTCTCTTGATCGTGCTGCAGGCAGTTCTGTTTGTGCAGCTTATATCACTTATTATCTGCCTGTGACCCATTTGTAACTTATTTTAACATCATTGAAAACAAATTCCATACTTCTTGACAAATTGTGAGTTATGCGCTATACTTACCTTAGAAATTATTCGGAGGTAATTATAATGAAAACTAAAAAGCTTGGTATTCTTT
Source organism: uncultured Eubacteriales bacterium (assembly GCA_959601495.1). Taxonomy (GTDB): domain Bacteria; phylum Bacillota; class Clostridia; order Oscillospirales; family CAG-272; genus Avispirillum. The sequence goes on along the minus strand of CAUGPT010000002.1, from coordinate 97,708 downwards.
GCGTTATAATGGCTGTAGTTCTTCTTTTGCCCGTAATTGCGAGCTGCGGCAAAAACGACAAAGTAAAGAGCACTGTAACAATCAAGTTCCAGGCGCCCAAGGGCGAGCCTTCTGCTGACGAAGAAAATGTTGAGTATGAAGAACTTCTCGCCGATGAGATCACCGTTGAGGGCACAAGAAGCAATCCTCCCACGGTGCTTCAGGCAGCAGAGCAGGTCCTCAAAAAGTATGAGAAGGATTATGAGCTTTCCAAGGACCGCACATATATCGCTACCGTTTTTGACCGCACAGAAAAGGATAAGACCGACTCCGAGATGGGTTATTACGATTTCTGGGAAGCTACCGTTAACGGCGAAAAGTCAAGTGACGGACGTCAGAGCAACACTCCTATCTATGACGGCGACGCTATCGTATTTACATATACTTCCGGCAAGCGCGCAAGGCAGGATACAGACGCTGTTGTAACGACAGACCCTAACGAGGATACCACCGTTCCCGCTGACGATACTACAGCTCCCGAGACCGACGAGATCGACTGACACGAACAGAACAATAAAAAAGCCGCCGCACGGCGGCTTTTTTGTATGTCTGAGATTTTTTGGTGCATAAGCGCCTTGTCCAGTTTTCTCTTTGCATAAATTTGTCCCGCCGGAATATAAATGTATCAACGAACACCATACGGAGGGACAAATATGGAGTCAAGAGAAATATATTCCGACATTGCCAAAAGAAGCGGCGGGGATATATACATAGGCGTTGTGGGACCTGTGCGCTGCGGAAAGTCCACATTTATCAAAAGGTTTATGGAGACTTCCGTAATACCCAATATCGCCGGAGAATATGACAAAAAGCGCGCGACCGACGAGCTTCCGCAAAGCGCCGCGGGAAAGACCGTCATGACGGCGGAACCGAAATTCGTTCCCGACGAAGCAGTCACAGTATCCTTCGGCGAGGCAGCCGAAATGCGCCTCAGAATGATAGACTGCGTGGGTTTTCTTGTGCCGGAGGCACTGGGCGCTACCGAGGAGGGCGAAAGCCGCATGGTAAGCGTTCCGTGGGCAAAGGAGCCTATGACATTTGAAGAGGCGGCGAGACAGGGAACGGAGCGCGTTATAAAAGAGCACTGTACCGTTGCAATGCTTGTAACGTCCGACGGCAGCTTCGGCGAGATACCACGTGAAAGCTTTGAAGAAGCAGAGAAGCGCGCCGCCGATGAACTGACCGCGATCGGGAAGCCGTTTGCTGTTATTCTGAACACGGCAAAGCCCGAGTCCGAGGAGGCGGAAAAGCTTGCGCTGGAGCTTGAGCGAAAATACAATGCGCCGACGGCGCTTGTTAACTGCACCGAGCTTGACAGCGGTGACGTAGACAGCATACTGGAGATGCTGTTGTACGAATTTCCCATAACGGAGATAAAGGTTCGCCTGCCCGCCTGGACATCGGCACTGCCGCAGGATCACGCCATAGGAGCGGCTATTACCGAAAGTATAAAGGCGTGCGCAAAGAACGTCAGAACGCTCAGCGACGCCGCCGTTTTTGCAGAAGCGTATTCCGCAAAGCTTTCTGAAGTTCTGCCGGGGGACTGCACGGGCGCGAAACTTGCTGAAACGCGCCTTGAGGACGGGCGAGCCACGGTTGAAACTCTTCTGTCGGAAAGCCTGTTTTACGACGTTCTGTGCGATCTTACGGGTATATCGGTCAGAGACCAGAAAGAGCTCGTCTCGGTGCTTACGGACCTCTCAAAGGTTAAAAAAGAATATGAGAAATACGAGGCAGCTATTGCAGAGCTTGAAGAAAAGGGGTACGGCGTAGTTTCCCCCGAGATAGACGATCTGAAGCTGTGCGAGCCGGAGATGATACGTCAATCGGGCGCATACGGCGTAAAGCTGCGCGCAAGTGCAAGCAGCGTGCATCTTATACGCGCAGACCTTGAAACCGAGATAAATCCCATTGTCGGCTCCGAGGAGCAGTCCGAGGAGATGATACGCTACCTTATGGAGGCGTATGAGGACGACCCGCACAAGCTGTGGGAGTCCAATATGTTCGGCAAGAGCCTGTATGAAATGGTAAACGACGGACTGCACTCAAAGCTTGATCATCTGTCGCCCGAGTCACGCGAAAAGCTGGGAGAAACGCTTTCGAGAATTATCAACGAAAGCTCAAACGGGTTAATATGCATACTTCTGTAATCTGCGGGCGCAGTAAAAAGCAGCAACTGAAAGTTGCTGCTTTTTTCATATATCTGACTTTGTGATTGCCGACGGGCACGTCATGTCACTTTATATTGGCAGTGACAAAATCCTTCAGAGCAGTGAAGGACGCATCGCTGATGTTGTGTTCCATTTTGCAGGCATCCTCCGCCGCGGTTTCGGCGTCGACGCCTATGTGCACCAGAAACTTTGTGAGAAACTCGTGGCGCTCGTATATTTTTTCGGCTATCTCCCGGCCCGCGTCGGTAAGTGTGAGAAACCCGTCGTCGTCAACGGATACATATCCGCCGCCCTTGAGAAGCCCTATAGCGCGGCTGACACTCGGCTTTGAATATCCCATATACTCGCCTACATCAACGGAGCGGACGGCGCCGGGTTTTTTTGAAAGTATCAGTATTGTTTCAAGATACATTTCGCCTGATTCCTGAAGATGCATACATACCTCCCGCCGATCGCTGACGCGCAGTATCGGAAAATCATTAATTATATTTATATTATTGTAGCACGTTTGGTTTGACATTTCAAGCCTTTCGGCTCAATAAAGTGCGCCGCGTCCGAATCAAAGGCAAAAGTGCAGGCTGCGTTTGCAGCCTGCACCGATTCTTTGATTATACGGGATGAACACCCAGCTCGCTGTCGCCGTGTTCTGCGTCGAGAGAATACTTTTTGGCTTTTCTCCACTCAAAGAACTTTGTGGCGACCTGCTCGAACAGAGCATAGGAGAGAACGTCCTCATCCTGCTCGATATACTGTGCGCACTTTTCTCTGAGAGTGTCAAGCTCGGGAGAAAGCAGATCTGCAGGGCGGCAGGTGATGGGCTTTTCGTCACCGATGATCTTTTTTCTGAACTCTTCGGAGATGGGAGCGGGGCAGCGTCCGTAATCGCCGCGGACAAGTCCCTTGAACTCCTTGGATACCATCTTGTAGCGCTCGCCGCCGATAACGTTGAGCACTGCCTGAGTACCTACTATCTGTGAAGAAGGGGTTACAAGCGGGGGATAGCCTGCATCCTCGCGCACTCTCGGAACCTCTCTCAGAACCTCCTCAAGCTTATCCTCCTGACCTGCGCCCTTAAGTTGAGAAACAAGGTTTGAAAGCATGCCGCCGGGTACTTGGTAAAGCAGAGCGTTAACGTCAACCTTGAGCACCTTGGGGTCAAGAAGTCCGTTCGCAAGGTACTTTTCACGGATAGGGGTGAAATACTTGCAGATCTTGTCAAGCTGATTAAGGTCAATGCCTGTGTCATATTCCGTGCCCTGAAGAGTTGCAACTATAGGCTCCGTCGGGGGCTGTGAAGTGCCCATAGCAAGGGGAGAAATCGCGGTGTCCACAACGTCAACGCCTGCTTCGATTGCCTTTAGAACCGTCATTGAAGCAAGACCTGAGGTGTAGTGTGTGTGAAGCTGAATGGGAACGGAAACCGTCTCCTTGAGCGTCCTTACAAGCTCATATGCGCTGTAGGGCTTCAGAAGACCTGCCATATCCTTGATGCATATGGAGTCCGCGCCCATTTCCTCAAGCTGCTTTGCATATTCTGCAAAAGATTCGTTTGTATGGTAGGGGCTTGTGGTGTAGCTGATGGCAGCCTGAACATGACCGCCCTCTTTCTTTGTGGCTTTTATAGCGGTTTCAAGGTTTCTCGCGTCGTTGAGCGCGTCGAATATACGGAGAATATCTATGCCGTTGGCAATAGACTTCTGAACGAAGTATTCAACAACATCATCTGAGTAGTGACGGTAACCGAGAATGTTCTGACCGCGGAAAAGCATCTGCAGCTTTGTGTTCTTGACGCCTGCGCGTATCTTTCTCAGTCTATCCCACGGATCCTCGTTTAGAAAACGGAGACAGGAGTCAAATGTGGCTCCTCCCCATGCCTCAAGGGAGTGGTAGCCGACTTTATCAAGCTCGGAAAGAATGGGAAGCATTTCCTCGGTGGTCATACGTGTTGCGAAAAGGGACTGATGTGAGTCGCGCAGCACGGTTTCCGTAATTTTAACTTTAGCCATTATATACAGTATCCTTTCTTAGATTACCAGCTCCATGACAGGAACACGCCGGCAGCAACCGCGCTGCCGATAACTCCGGCAACATTGGGACCCATTGCGTGCATAAGCAGGAAGTTGGAGGGGTCATACTGCTGTCCGACCTTTTGGGAAACGCGGGCAGCCATAGGCACTGCAGATACGCCCGCAGAACCGATAAGAGGGTTGATTTTTCCGCCCGTGAGAACGTTCATTATCTTTGCGGTGAGAAGTCCGCCGACGGTGGAAATACAGAAGGCAGCAAGTCCACAGAGAATAATGAGTATGGTCTTAATGCTGAGGAAGTTGTCTGCGCTTGCAGTCGCGCCCACGCTGAGACCCAGGAAGATGGTAACTATGTTTATAAGCTCGTTCTGTGCGGTTTTTGAAAGCCTGTCGGTGACACCGCAGACATTGAGCAGGTTGCCGAACATAAGGCAGCCCACAAGGGGGACCGCGTCGGGAACGATAAGGCCGACGACTGCGGTTACCATTACGGGGAATACGATTTTCTCGGTTTTGGAAACGTCACGCAGGGCGCTCATTCTGATAAGGCGCTCTTTCTTTGTGGTAAGCAGCTTCATGAAAGGCGGCTGTATCATAGGTATCAGCGCCATGTAGCTGTATGCCGCGATTGCAATAGCGCCCAGAAGCTGCGGTGCAAGTACTTTTGTAACAAGAATTGCCGTAGGACCGTCAGCGCCGCCGATAATACCTATTGCGGCAGATTCCTGCGGGGTAAAAGCGCCGGAGGCGAGAGCCAAGAAGAACGCAAAGAATACGCCGAGCTGTGCGCCCGCGCCCATGAGCAGACTTTTGGGATTGGAGATAAGGGGCGTGAAATCGGTCATGGCGCCTATACCTATAAATATTATAGACGGGTACAGACCGAGCTTTACTCCGAGATAAAGTATATCAAGGAAGCCGCCGTTGTGAAGTACATTGCCGTAGTCGATATCCTTGGCAATGAAGTAGTCCAGGTGGAACATGTTTGCGCCGGGGAGGTTTGTAAGCACCATGCCGATGGCGATGGGAAGCAGCAAAAGCGGTTCAAAGCCTTTGCCGATAGCAAGGTATACAAGCACTCCGGCTATAACGAACATGATAATGGTTTTCAGCGTGTCCGTGTCGACGTGCGAAAACAGCTTGTAGACACCCGTACTCTGCAGGAAATTCAAAATACTTTCAAGCATTTATTCAGTATCCTTTCAAAGAATTAAAGAGAGCTTCGGGTGGCTCAGCCGAGAGTTACGATAACGTCGCCGGACTGAACGGCGGTGCCTGCGGGAGCATTTACGGAAACGACCTTGCCGCCGTGCTCGCTGAAGATCTCGTTCTCCATCTTCATAGCCTCAAGGATGCATACAAGACCGTTGGGCTCAACTGTGTCGCCGACCTTTACGTTCATTCGAAGAACGGTGCCGGGCATGGGAGCCGTGACCTTGACGGATCCCTGTGCGCCTGCTGCCGGTGCTGCGGGAGCGGGAGCTGCCGCAGGCTGAGGTGCGGGACTGGGAGCGGGAGCGGCGGTCTGAACCGGTGCGGACTGAACTGCAGGGGCTGCGTTGCCTGCTCCGACTTCTTCTACAACTACCTCGTAGGCAGTGCCGTTAACTGTAACATTATATTTTTTCATAATTTAACCTCCATGTACGCCTTTGGCGTTGATATTGTCAGATTACTTCGTTATCGTCTGCGCCGTTCCAGCCGTTCGCGCCCTTAGAGCGTCTGAACGAAACCACGCGGAAGGGAAGCGCGCATCCTGTTTCGGGGTCTGTATTGTATGCGGTAATTGCTGCCGTGATAGCGGCGATAAGCTGCGCGTTATCGGCTTCAGCGGTGGGTGCGGGGTTCGCGGGTGCTGCAGCCTCGACGCTTGCTGCACTGTCGCTTTCAACGCAGTGCGCCATAAGCTCTTCTTCGGCTTTCTTCTTTATCCTTTTCTGAGGAATGTCATACATAAAGATTTTAAATATGCTGATAACTCCCCAAAGCAGGGCAAGAGCGGCAAATACGGTGCACATTCCTATAAGAAATACCTGACCGCCGTATGTTATCCTCTCGTTGAAATTCATTGCGTCCGAAGCCATAAAAACGGAAACACTGTTAAAATGCATTATAATGTTCCTCCTTTACAGAGGCATATTTGCGTGACGTCTTGCGGGTGCGCACTTGCTCTTTGCGCTGAGCATCATAACGGCAGCGCAGATGCGCTGTCTCAGCTCACTGTCCGCAACGATGTCGTCTACAGCGCCGCAGGCGGCAGCAGAGACGGGAGATGCAACTGTCTCATTCCATTTCTTCTCGAGGGATTCGCGGCTGACCTCAGCCGTAATCTGATCGTTCCACAGGAACGCCACAGCGCGATCTGCGCTCATAGCACCTGTCTTTGCGCCCTCAAGAGCAAGAACAACATCTGCTCCCAGTGCCTTTGCGCCCATAAGTGCAAAGTGCGCGCCGTATGCTTCGCCGGCAATAACGGTGATCATAGGGCACTTTGCATTTGCATATGCGAATGCAAGCTTCGCGAGCTCCGCCGCGTAGGGAGAAGCCTCCGCCTCGGCGGAAACGTCGGGACCCGCGGAATCGAGAACGGAAATAACGGGAATATCAAAGCTGTCGCAGAAGGATACGAGCCTTGCGGCTTTGCGCGCTGCGTCAGCGGAGAGAACTCCGCCGCCCACGGACTTTCTGTCGGCAGCGACACCGCAAACGGTGCCGTTCATGGAGACAAAGCCGCAAGCCATTTCGGGGGCAAAGTCTTTGTAAAGCTCAATAAATCTACCTTCGTCGGCAACAGCGGATATGAGAAGGGAAACGTCGCCGCCGTCCTTGTAGGCGGTGAGATCGCAAAGTCTGTTTGCGTCGTCGCGGCTGCGCTCCTCAACGGTGCCCTCCATGTTGTTCATGGGCAGGTAGGAAAGAAGCAGCTTTGCTTTTGCGATGCAGTCTGCGTCGTCGGCACCGCAGAGCGCCGCCATGCCGCTCTTTGCGGCGAAATCGGATGTGCCGACTTCATTTCCGACGGCAAAAGGCGCGTTGAAGGAAAGGCTGCTGTTTTTCTCGGACATTACGATAAAGTCAAACATGCCAGCGATGACCGCGGCGCTGCCTGCACAAACGCCGGGAATAACCGCAATCTGAGGAATAACTCCGGAGGCTTTTGCGGCGCAGTTCATTACCTTTGAGTAGCCCGCAAGAGCTCTGATGCCCTCGGGCAGGTATGCGCCTGCGGAATCGAATATGCCCATTACCGGAGCACCGTTTTCAATTGCAAGACGGTAGATCTCGGCAATCTTCTCGGCATGCGCTTCGGTAAGCGCACCCTTTGTGCGTGCATAGTCCTGACTGAAAGCGAATACAAGACGGCCTTCGACGGAACCCCAGCCGCAGATAACGCCCTCAAAAGCGTCGCTGTCGGCGCAGAGCTCGTTTGCGCGGCGGCGGATGTAAGCTCCGCTTTCCATAAACGTTCCCTTGTCGAAAATCGCTTCAATGCGCTCTCTTGCATTGAGACTTCCCGAGGCGGGAGAAGCGGCATTCGCTTCAACAGTCTGCAAAAGCTCGCGCAGGGAAGACGCTGTTTTGATACTGACTTCTTTTAAAGTGTCAAGTATCTTTTCAAACTGATTCTTCTCCATTAAAAATCCTCCGTATATGTTATAAATTTTTAATAATTTTTTGTCGGGACTTGGCAATTTACCATTCTGCCCCATTCTAATTTATTATAGACCGAAACGTATTTTATTTCAATAGTTTTTGAAAAATAGTCTTAACAAAAAAATAAAAGCAGCCGCTTTTGCGGCTGCTGAATGTCATATTACCGTGAAAGCTGTTTTTTACAGCTCTCGGTGAACTCGCGAACGGCACTTGCCGTCTCGTAGGCACGGCGAAAATCACCCGTCTCGCGAAAGCAAACCTCCGAAAGGGACATGGAAAGACGCCGGCAAAGCGAACTCTGTGCCGAATCACGGGCAGAGTTTAGAATTTCCAGTGCCGCGGTGTAGTCTTTGCAGAGAGTCAGGCGGCAGGCTTCAAGGCACATGCCGTATGCGCTTCTTTCGGGGACGGCGGAAACCGCGGGGGAAATGTCGATGCATCCGTCAAAGTACAGCGCGGCGCCGAAGAGAAAGGCGCGCAGAGAAGTATCCGTTATGCTGCTTCCCGCGCACAGTACCTCGTGCGGCTTCGGTACGGTGTCACCGCACAAAAACCGGCAGAAGCCCTCCAGCAGTTCGATCTCTGAGAGAAGTCCGTCTTTAAGCGTCGTGTATAATGCCGCCTCGCGTGCAGCTCTGATATGAGTAAGGGCTGAGCCGAGGGTGCTATTTTCTATGTCGGCGACGGCGAGCCGACCTTCCGAAATACAAAGCATCAGCGCTTCTTCGGGGTCCTTTGTGCCGCGCAGCAATTGCGAACATTTTTCGTATCCGTCGGATAAAAAATGAGCTCTCGCGTCTTTGATCCGTCCGCTTTTTTTGAACTGCTCCCGCTCTCCGTCGTTAAGGCAGAGAAAATAGGCGGGGGAGACTCTGAGTCTGTTTGCTATATAAATAAGCGTGTCCACCGACGGGTGCACTGCGCCGTTTTCTATGCGACTGAGCATATTACGCGTTATATAAGTGCCGCACAGCTGCGACTGCGTAAGTCCCGCGGCGACTCTGAGCGCGCGTATCTGCGCGCCTATATCGGCGTATACCGCCGCAAAGTCGGTCTGTTCTTTCAAAATCTGTCTCCGTCAACAAACTTGACCGATCCGTCGCAGCCGCCGTCGTTTTGCGCGGGAGCTTTTTCAAAGCCGCTGTTCCCGACGGATGCAATAGTTTCGTTGATCTTCTTCATGCAGTCGTCCGTGGCTGATTTTATATAGCGTTCGATGTCGCTTGTAAAACCGTCCGCCGTGGCGGATATGGAGCGGAACATATCGTTTTTCTTCGTATCGGCGTCGTTTATGATCTCATGCGCGCGATCACCCGCGCGGTGCAGGATGTCGTCAGCCGCGCTGCCTGCCATAGCGAGGATCTCTCCGGCTTTCGAGCACATTCCCGAGTATGCGCTGCTTATCCTGTCGGCTTCGGCACGGGCGCTCGCCAGATCATCCTCAAGACGCATATTTTCGCTTTTTAAGCTGCCAAGTCCTGCCTCAAGCGCCCTGCATTTTTCCGAAAGAGCGGCTGTATCGGCGCGAAGCTTTGCAAGCTCGGCACCCTGTGCCGCGGACGCGGCGGCATATTCATTGCAGCGTGCTCTTGCCTCGGCAAGGGCTGCCGCGTCGGTATCGCGCGCGCTTTGCGCCTCGCTCAGCCTGCGGCTGAGGGAGAGTATATATTCGTTTACATCGTCTTTGTTGTAGCCTCTGCCGGCTTTGCGGAACAGGGGCGCGGTCTTGTCGTTCATATTATACCGTCCGAAGTAATTATTATTTACCATAATGATATCACATCTATTGATAAATTGCAACAGTATGTCAAAAGAAAAAGCCTCTGCGCGGTTTTTGCGCAGAGGCAGCTCTGAAAATTACTGTTCAATATGCATGATTTCTTTCATGGAAGAGAGAGCGGCGTCAATGTTGCCCTCAGCCTCGGCGCGGTCTGCACCGTTTGCCATGAAGTATATTTTCAGCTTGGGCTCGGTGCCCGAAGGACGGACAACTGTTATGCAGCCGTCACAGACATAATAAAGTATGTCTGAGCAGGGAAGCCCTGTGGGAGAAGTTTTGCCTGTGGCGGTATCGGTAATTGTCGCCGTTTTGTAGTCTCTTATTGTTTTGACGGTGCGTCCCGCGATCTTTTTGGGTACATCCGCACGAAGCGCAGCTGTCATTGCAGCCATGCGCTCGCTGCCGTCGGGAGTGTCGAAATAAAAGCTTACGGTGCGTTCGCAGTAGCACCCGTAGCGGCTGAACATATCGTCGACCGCGTCGCACAGCGTCATATTCTTGTGCGCGTAGTATGAAGCCATCTCGCATATGAGCAGCGTTGCGACAACGGCATCCTTATCTCTGGCATATGTGCCCTTCAGGTAGCCGTAGCTTTCCTCAAAGCCGAGAAGAAAGCTGCCGTGACACTCTTCTTCGTGACATTTTATTACCTCGCCGATATACTTGAAGCCGGTGAGAACGTCATACATCTTAACACCGCTGCGGCGGCAGATCTCTTCCGCAAGAGCTGTCGAAACGATCGACTTTACGGCGTAAGGCTCGTCGGGCATTGTACCGTTTTTGCGGTGCGCGGTTATGATATAGTCAAGAAGCAGCGAGCCCATCTGGTTGCCGGTGATGCAGCGGAATTCTCCGTTCTTGTCGCGTGCCGCGGCGCCCACTCTGTCGGAGTCGGGATCGGTAGCGATAACAAGATCCGCGCCCTCTCTGTCCGCGATCTCGCGCCCTAAGGTGAACGCCTCGGGGAACTCGGGATTGGGGAACTTGAGAGTGGGAAACCTGCCGTCGGGCACAGACTGCTTTTCTACGATATACAGGTTTTTGACTCCCGCGCGCTTCAGCACCTCGGGCACCATGGTGATGCCCGCGCCGTGCAGGGGAGTATAAACTATCTTCATTCTGTCCGCCATCGCGGGGATCATTGAAGGATCCACCTGCTGCGCCAGAACACACTCACGGTATTTTTCATCTATTTCCGCGGGCATGGGGAGAATAAGCTCGTGTCTCGCCTCACTTGCGGCGGGAACACCGCTGAGAATATCGGTCTTTGCGATAAGAGCGCTTATGGCATTTGCCTGCTCGGGTCCTATCTGCGCGCCGTCCTCCCAGTAAACCTTATATCCGTTGTACTCTGACGGATTGTGAGAAGCGGTGATGTTTATTCCCGCGACGCATCCGAGCTCCCTCAGCGCAAAGGAAAGAACAGGCGTGGGACGCAGCTCGCCGTAAAGATATACGGTAATACCGGCTGCGGACAAAACCTCGGCGGCTCGCATGGAAAATTCGGGAGAGTTTATTCGGCTGTCATACGCGATCGCGACTCCGCGGCGCGCGGCATCGCTGCCGCAGCTGAGAATGTAGTCTGCGAGTGCTTTTGTGGCATGTGCTACCGTATAGACATTCATAAGCGCGGTGCCCGCACCCATTTTTGCGCGCAGTCCCGCTGTTCCGAAGTTCATGTAGCCGTTCATCGCGGTACGAAGTTCTTCGTCACTGTAAGACAAAAGCTCGGCTTTTGCGGCTTCGTCAACACGCTCGCTTTCAAGCCAGCGGCGGCGCTCGTTTTTGCATTCATCAAGAGTTCTCATCGGTATTTAGGTCATCCTTTCGCTGCGCGGCACTGCCGCGCGGGTTATTACGTGGTATATGATTCAGAAAAGTCCCATAAGCGTATGAGACGGCAGCACCGCATCAAGGAAAAACGGTACGCAGCTCATATCGCCGGCGCCTTTTACGCACACTGTGAACTCGGTGCTGTCCTGCGAGTATCTGTCGGGAAAGCTGTATATTAGAGGAACGGCAAAGCCGCAGTCCGTAAATGCTTTCAGCAAGTCAGCAAGAACTGTGCCGTTATCGTTAAAAGAGAACAGCACGCTCCCGAAGGTACGCTCCGGCAAGCATATGTCCCGCGAGAGCAGGGCAAAATATGTTGCCCCATCGCGTCCCGCGATATTTACGGGCATGAATCTGCACACTTTCAGATCGTATGCTTTGGCGAGCCGAAAGAATGAAGGATAATATCCGTCCTCCGCCGTGCAGACCGGCAGTATGCAAAAGTCAGCCTTTTCGTAAAATACCGCTTCACACACGCTTCTCAGATCACTGTACAGGTCTGCGCGCGCATCGGGGCAAAGAATTTCGGCAGCCGCCTTTGAAAGAGAATTGTCAGTATGCGCGGCAGTACCCGCCGATCTAAGCATCGGAAAACTCGCCGCATCCGCAATATTCTCGCTGTTTATGCGTTTGCAGAAATCAAGAAAATCTGCTGATATAATATCGCTGCCGAAAATGTCGGAGAATATGTCGCGCACCGCGGTGGCGGTAAGCGTTGCACCGTTTTTTGACAATTGCAGTTCAAGCTCTGCAAGCTGGCATGAACGTATTGCACTGCCGTCACCGTAAATTTTTTTGGCAATTGCCGTATTTTGTTTTATAACGTCCGTTTCGGCTGATGCCTTATATGGCGTATCCGTCATATCATTCCGAGCACACGGTAGCTGTCCGCAAGAAAGGCGCGAAGCGTTTCGGGATCCATTTTATTCTGGGTTATAAGGCACAGATCGTATATCTGCTTTGCCACAAGCGCCGCTTTTTCGCCGTCCATATCCGGCAGTGCCCGAACTGTGGGGCACGCTGTGTTCAGTATAAGCTTTGATTGGGTGGGGAAGGAAGGAGCCGCGCCGCCGACGCTGTAGAACTTCATCATGTCCTCCATACGTCTCGATTCCTCGCTGACATTGAGTACGGCGGGCAGCGTTTCGTCCTTCAGCGCCTCAAATACGACTTCAGTTCCTTCGGGAACGATCTTTTTGAATATGTCGGCAACGCCGTCAATAGTTTCGCTGCCGTCGCCCTTCATGGAATCCGCCAGCTCCGAGTCAACACGGCAGAATTTAACGCCGTCGCGAACGCTCTCAACCAGCTGAGCAAACTGTGTATCTATAATGTGCCTGAGAAGAAGGACCGTTATGCCCTCATTCTCAAACATCTGTATATATCCCGCCTGAGCGGTCTCGTCCGAGGCGTAGTATACCTTTTTGCCCTGCGACTCAGGCGCGCCGTCAAGGTATTCGTCCAGCGTGCAGAAGCCGCCGCCGCATTTCTGCATGAGAATGCAGGAGGAAACTCTGTCATAAAACTTTCTGTCCTTGAGGGAGCCGTACTCCACAAAAGTGCGGATGTCGTTCCACTTTTCCTCAAAGGCGGCTCTGTCGTCGCGGAACATGGCTGAAAGCTTGTCCGAAACTTTCTTTACGATATGATTTGCGATCTTTGTTACATAACCGCTGTTCTGCAGATAGCTTCTGGAGACGTTCAGCGGCAGCTCGGGGCAGTCGAGAACGCCTTTCAGCATGAGCAGATACTCGGGAATTACCTCTTTGATATTGTCGGCTACGAATACCTGATTATAATAAAGCTTTACCTGACCCTCTATTGAATCAAATTCCGAATTTATCTTGGGGAAGTACAGAATTCCGCGGAAATTCAGAGGATAGTCAGCCTTGAGATGTATCCAGAACAGCGGCTCGCGGTAGTCGTGAAAGACCTTATGATAAAAATCTTTGTATTCTTCGTCCGTGCAGTCGGAGGGATTCTTCAGCCACAGAGGATGGGTGTCGTTGACGGGCTCGTCTTTCTTTTCGCCGTTCTCGCCCGCGTCCTCTTTGCCTATCTCCTCAAAATATATCTCAACAGGCATAAACGCGCAGTATTTGTCCAATACACCTCTGAGGGCGGAGGCGTCGAGATACTCCTCGCCTTCGTCGCTTATGTGCATAACTACGGACGTTCCGCGCTCGGGCGCGTCGGCATAGTCCGTTTTGATAACGTACGAACCCGCGTCGTCGCAGGTCATTTTAACGCCGGGCGCGCCGCTGTAGGAGCGGGTAATGACATCGACTTTGGAGCTTACCATGAAAGCAGAGTAAAATCCGAGGCCGAAATGTCCGATAATACCGGAGTCCGCACCGCTGTCGCCGTCGTATTTCTGAATAAAATCAAGCGCACCGGAGAGAGCTATCTGGCAGATGTATTTCTGCACCTCTTCCTCCGTCATGCCGATACCGTTATCGGTGACCGTGATGGTGCGGGCAGCCTTGTCAAGCTCAACGCTTACCTTGAAGCCCTCATCGGGGATATCACGCGCGCCGTCCTCACCGAGGGATATGAGCCTGCGAAGCTTTGTGACAGCGTCGCACGCATTGGAAACAATCTCTCTCAAAAATATTTCTTTTTCCGAATACAGCCATTTTTTGATGACAGGGAATATGTGATCGACCTCAACGCCGATCCCGCCTTTGATCTCTGACATAATATCACCTTCTGTTTTATAATTCCTTTGCCGCCCGACTTGCGGGCAGTATAATGATCTGTATTTTGCGCTTAATATTTTAACGCCGAAGCCTCATTTTGTCAATGCCGCGCGGCGAAAATAAAGTATCGTTATAATGTGCCCCGTGTCCTCATTGCTTTTCAAGACTGTTTTGCAGGGGCTGCAGCACCTCAGCGCCTGCGTCGGGACTTTCTTCGCGCTTTTCCGCTTTCCCGCCGCGCGGCGATCGCGTGTGAACAAAGCCCCGCGCCGAACGACAGTGCGGGAATGAGCAGCAGCATTACCGTGTATATGCCGACTCCGTAGCCCCGGACATCCTCGGGACGAAAAGCAGACGCGATAAGGATCACTCCGAGTATGAGCGCGCCGACCGCAGCCGACGGCCATACGGTCTCGCTTTTTGCGCATGACGCGGCGCCCGCCGCAGCCGTTGCGCAGTAAAGCGCCGCGACACCGAAGATCTTAACGGCGCTGCCGGGATCGTCACAGGCATAGGCGCACACGGCGCCGACAAGAACAAAAACTGCCGCGGCAATGAAGAAAACGGCGGTGCCGAGCACAAAGCATTTCAAAAATGAAGGGCGTGTCTTTTCGTGTGTCATAAAAAACCTCCGCAATACCTTTACTAAAAGATATTGCGGAGGCTTTGTAAGTATTACTTATTTCTCGCTTGCTTTAACGTCTACCTTGCTGATAGCACTCTTGAGTATGCGGATACGGCAGTGATCCTTGCTGGTCTCGATGACGCAGGTCTCGTCCTTGATGGAAACGACTTCGCCGATAATGCCGCCGATGGTGGTGACTTCGTCACCGACCGCAAGGCTGTTTTTCATTTCGGCAGCTTCTTTTTCCTGCTTCTTCTGGGGTCTGTAAAGGAAGAAATAGAAGATGGCGATCATGGCAACAACGAGAAGGATCGTGCCGCCGTACTTGGTCATGAATCCCATGAATCCGCCGGTTGCGGCCTCTGTGGAAAGAAAAGTATTGATAAAGTTCATATTGACCTCCGAATAATAATGTACAAGTATTATATATCATCCGCGCGTGATAATCAAGTGGTTTGAAAAAATTAACAAAATACCGTACGCAGCTTTTTCTCCGCGCGGCTGTCGGGATACACGGCGCAGCCGATCAATTATAAAAAACCGCCGCCGTCGGAGAGCCTGAAATCCCAGAGCGTCTCCATCGGCGGCAGCTTTTCGCTTCGGCGCAAAATGCGGCGAAGCATGGGCGGCAGAGCCTTATTCGCTGTAGCTCGACGCTTCGTGCTTTCTGAACAGAAGCGAGATGCACCAGAGTCCCGCGAGTGCAACAAGAGTGTATATGACCCTTGCTATCACCGAATCCTGACCCTGGCAGATCCACGCGACTATATCAAAGCGGAAAAGACCGATGCTGCCCCAGTTGAGCGCTCCTATGATAACGAGTATCATAGCAATTCTGTCCATTACCATATAATTTCGTTTCCTTTCGGAATATTGAGGTGTATTTATATTGCCCCTCGTATATTTTGCCCGAAAAGCGAAAATTTATTTACCGGCGTTCTGCCCGATAAAATCACAAACTCTGCGAATATCGTCAATGACAGGCGCACCGAGCGCTTCAAGACGGCTGCGGGACATAAATCCTCCGCTGTACAGTACACATCCGCAGCCTATGACGCGTGCGCATTCCAGATCGTGATCCGTGTCTCCCACAAACAGAGCATCCCGCAGCACTTCGGGATCCTTTGCCGCTGCCCATTCTGCCGCTATGCCGAGCTTTCCTGCGGCATAAAAATCGTCCGAACCGAGAATTTCGTCAAAGCAGGCGAGGATGCCGATCTTTTCAAGCTGCGATCGCAAAAGATTTTTCTCGCAGGCGGAAAGCACTATCTGGCGAACACCCATACCGCTTAGCTTTTTTACGGTCTCGGGCGCGCCTTCCACTGCAGGAGAGAAAAATTTTTTCTCGTCGTACAGCTTTACCCATTCGTCTGCCGGAACGGTAAACGGCTCTTTTTCAAAATCAAATCCCAGCCGTCTGTAATATTCTTCGACGGGGAATGTGAATATATTCTGAAACTCTTCTTTGCTTTGCACCGTTTTCAGCCCGCGGCGGCTGAGCACCGTGTTTATGGCTTCAATGCTTATGCCGGTGTCGTCGAGCAGAGTTCCGTTGAAATCCCATATTACAAGGGAGGTCTTTTTCATGTATCTGCCTCCTTCATACGAAAAATGTCTTTTCGCTTATTTTACATCATAGTGTGCGCGGGGTCAAGCCGTTGTGCATATATTCTGTTAGTAGGGTGCAATAATACGAAAAATTAAAGGTGACTGTATGGAAACACTGTATATGATACTTGCGCTGCTGTCCGCGGCTATGCTGAGCGCCGACACCGCACAGAATTTTCCCGAAGCGCTTTCGAGAAAAGAAGAGAGCGAATGCCTGCGCCGAATGCGCGACGGGGACGATGCCGCCCGCGAGACGCTTATAGTGCACAATCTTCGCCTTGTGGCGCATATTGTCAGAAAATATTATTCCGCACGCAGCGACTCGCAGGACGATCTCATATCCATCGGCACGGTGGGACTTATAAAAGCAGTGGATTCCTTTGACTGCGAAAACGGAACGCGTTTTGCGACCTACGGTGCAAAGTGTATTCAGAATGAAATACTCATGTACTTCAGATCAAAGAAAAAGGTGCAGAACGATGTTTCAATTTTTGAAACTATCGACACCGACCGCGACGGCAATCCGCTTACATATATGGACGTTATACGCTGCGAGGATACCATAGCCGACGATCTGCATCTGAAAATGAGAGTCGGGGCGGCGCTTGAATACATAAACTCAGGGCTCGGCAAAAGGGAAAAGGAGATCATAATAATGCGCTACGGGCTTGACGGCAAGCGGGCGCTTACCCAGCGTGAGACTGCCGAGCGTCTGGGAATTTCCCGCTCATACGTTTCGAGAATAGAAAATAATGCACTGCGTGAGATAAACAAACACATGAAGGACTGCGGTTTCTCACTTTAGAGAGGTAAAACGCGGCGGCGCAAAAGAGTACATAATGCCCAAAAACGGCAGCCGTATATCCGCAAATATATCATCTCAACTATTGATTTGAACAAAATTATATGATATTATATATATAAATATTGTATATTGGAGGATTATGGCTTGAAGAGACGCGTTTTGTCGCTTATTATCCTTGCAGCAATGCTGCTCACCTCCTGCGGTCTCCGCCGCACTGACGGCGCAAGAGTTACAGCCGCCGCGCCGGATAAAACTCAGAATACCGACGATACTTCGCCGGACACGACGCAGCCTGCGGATACCGAGCCTGCCGCTCCCGATGTGTCGGTCAGCTTTGCCGCGTGCGGCGACAACATAATATATTTCGGCACGTTCCGCGATGCCGCAGCTCAGGCTTATGCCGGCGGCAGAACATATAATTTTGCTCCTATCTACGAAAACGTAAAGAGCATAATTACGAATGCCGACATAGCGTTTATAAATCAGGAAACTCCCGTATCGCAGAGCTTTCAGCCCGAGTCGTATCCTACTTTCAACAGTCCCGTTGATCTTACATACGATGTCATGGATGTTGGCTTTGACGTTATAAACATGGCAAATAACCACATGCTGGACAAGGGTGCGCTGGGGCTTCGCGAGTCGTTTGACAACTGGAACGCGCGCGGTGCGCTTGTCATCGGCTGCTACGAGGAAAAGAGCAGCGGGCGCTACATTACCTACACTGAGAAAAACGGCATAAGCATTGCGTACGTTTCGTATACATACGGCACGAACCTTAACGAGGACCCCGCAAACAAAGGGCTATGGGCGCCTTACCTCAAACAGTCTGACGTTGCGGGCGACGTTGCCGAGGCTGCCGCAAACGCGGATTTCGTCATAGTCAGCGTGCACTGGGGCGACGAGGGTGCAATGACCCCCAATGACGAACAGAAAAAATACGCAAAGATCATGGCGGACGCGGGCGCGGATGTTATAATCGGTCATCATCCCCATGTGCTTCAGCCCATAGAATGGCTTGACGGCAAGGACGGCAAAAAGGTGCTGTGCGCGTATTCTCTCGGCAACTTTGTGCACGAGCAGGCGTTTGATTACAACGTGCCCGGCGGCATACTCACATTCAACATGACGAAAAAGAGCGGAAAGACTGCCGTTGAGAATACGCAGTTTATACCTACCGTCTGCCACTATCCGTCCAATTTCTATAACAATAAAATATATCTTCTGAAAGATTATACACAGGAGCTTGCCGCTTCTCACGCCGTTGCAACGTATTATCACAACAGTATATCTCTCGCGTCGCTTAAAAAGTACGTGACGGATACGATCCCGTCCGAGTTTCTGACGGACTATATGAACTAAGTCTATTAAAGGAAGTATAAACTTTTATGGATGATAAGGAAATATCAATAATACTTCCGTCGTACAAGCCCGATGAAAAGCTTCTCAGTACCGTGCTCGGCCTTGAGACAGCCGGATTTAAGGACATCATCGTGGTCGACGACGGAGGCGGAAAAGAGTATAAAAGCTATTTTGAAGAGCTGCGGCGCCGTGAAAGCTGCACAGTGCTCACCCACGAAGAAAACCGCGGCAAGGGCGCTGCCATAAAGACCGCGATATCGTGGTATCTTCTCAACAGGCACGGCGCGGGCGTTATAACGGTGGACGGCGACGGTCAGCACAGACCCGAGGACGTAGCTGCCCTTGCTGCCGAAATGAAGACTACAGGCAATATGGTGCTCGGCGTGCGCGATTTTTCGCAGCCTGACGTGCCTGCGAGAAGCCGAGCGGGAAACCGCATTACATCGTTTGTTTTCCTCGTTTTCGTGCGCATAAAAATCAGCGACACGCAGACGGGGCTGCGGGCTATCCCGACAAACCTTCTGCCTATGATGCTTGAGATCGCAGGCGACAGATACGAGTATGAAACAAACGTACTTCTTGGTATGCACCGCGAGAGAATTCCGTTCTCCGAGGTCAAGATACAGACAGTGTACATAGACGATAACGATTCGTCACATTTTCATGTTTTCCGCGACTCGGCAAAGATATACTGGCTTATAATAAAGTATATATTTTCAACGTCGTTTGTGAAGTTCATGTTCAGCTCCATTCTGTGCTACGGCATAGACTGGCTGCTGTTTACGGGGCTTCATTACTGGCTTGTCAGCGTTTACGGCGATACCAGAATGATTTCAACGCTGATACCGACAGTCAGCGCCCGTATTGTCTCGTCTATGCTCAACTTTTTCATAAACCGCAATATATTTAATAAAGGCGGCGGAAAGCTTATATGGACGATGGTCAAGTATTATCTGCTTGCGGCGTGCATATTGGGTGTCAGCACGGTGTCGCTGTTTTATGCCGGACTGGGGCTCTCGAAGATTACGTGGGTACAGACACATATCAGCGAAAAATGGCGGCAGCCCATAATAAAGCTGCCTATCGACTTCGTTCTTTATCTTATAAGCTACAACATACAGAGAAAATTCGTATTCAAAAAGGTTGGTACCGACTAAATGGAAAACGATTTCAGAGAAAATTATATCAGAGAGCAGAAGGAGCAGAGTGCTGCCCGCCGTGCGCGCCTTGAGAAAATAGGCATGGCGCAGGATGAGGAGAAAACCGCGCCCCGCACGGGCGCCGCTAATGCGGCACCGCGCCGCCGCCCCGTTCCGGTAAAACCTGCCGATTCTGCGGCTCCCGCAGACAATACGGACGAGAGCGCGGACTTCAGTTTTGACGCTCTTCCGCGCCGCAGCGCGGGCACGGGCGCACAGAGCGCACGAAACGATGCGTTTGCATATAGCGATCCCTATTCTGCGCAGCAATATGCCGATCAGTACACATCGCCTGCTCAGCGCCCCGCGCAGAGAAGGCCGGAAACAGCATACACTCCCACCGGGGATCGGCGTGCAAACGGCGCACAGCAGTACAGCCGTCCGCAGCAGAGCGCGGCGCGTCCTGCGGCAACTCAAAACAGAGCGCCTCAGCAGAGCGGCGCACGTCCCGCAGGCGGCGCGCAGTATAACCGCCCGCATAACGGAGCGCAGCAGAGAAACGGCGCTCCCGCAAACGGCTACGATACGGCGCAGAATCCCGGAGCGCAGCGCCCGGCTCAAAGGCCGAACGGCACGGCTGCATCTCAGCGTCCCGCCCGCCCGCAGGGTGCGCGTCCGCAAAACGGCGCTCCCGCATATGCAAACAGACGCAGCGCGCAGGGCGGTGAGCCTTTCAAGAAAAATCTTTCAGAGAGCGAAAGCAAAGCAATGATGTTTGCTCTTACCGGTCAGGCGAGGCAGCCCGATAACGGCGGCAGAGTTGACGTCGTGGACACCGGTGCGGCAAGAAAGAAAGCGCCTCAGCAAAAGCCCCTGAACTTCCGCTCCTCAAAGAGAGGCGGAGGAAAGAGCGTCGGCAGATATATCGGGCGCGGCATGTTCGTGGTGCTCACGGCGCTTCTCATGGTCATAGTGACCGTTTATTCCGCGCTTCTGTGCGTTGCCTACGGTCCCAGCGAGACCGTGCGCAATCTGCTTGTGAACTCCGCAATGCAGGCGAGCGCCACAAAGTGGGTGCCGTATCTTGTACTTTCCAAGGACAAGGTCTCCGCTATCCTTGCCGACAGCGAAAAGGTCGTTGAGGATGTCGTCTCTATTGACGACTACGGCGATGACAACAAGGTCATCACCGAGGACGAGTGGGCAAACGCCAAAGACGGCATGATTTTTGAAACCGTAAACGGCTCGACCTATAAGGCGTATGTTCTGCTTGTCAAAGACCCCACCCGCGTATTTGTCGGAACGTCTACCGACGACTTTTCAAACGCGACTGCGGGCGTCAACATTTTCCAGGCAGCCGACCGTTACGGCGCTGTCGCCTGCATAAACGGCGGCGAGTTTCTTGACAACGGCGGTCACGGCTCGGGATATGCTCCTCTGGGACTTACTTTTTCCATGGGCAAGTGCGTTTTCGACGACGGCTCGAAAAAAACGTTTATGGGCTTTACAAACGACAATAAATTCGTTGTGCGCGAGGGCATGACACAGAAAGAGGCAACTGAGCTCGGCATACGCGATGCGGTCTCGTTCCAGACCGGTAATACTCTTATAGAGCGCAACGGCGACGACCTGAAGTTCTATTATCAGGACGGCAACACGGGCACATCTCAGCGTACGGCGATAGGTCAGCGCGACGACGGCACCGTAATCATGATAGTGACCGACGGCAGAACCGCGTCAAGCCTCGGAGCGACCCACAACGATATGATAGACCTTATGGTATCCTACGGTGCTGTATCCGCGGGAATGCTGGACGGAGGATCGTCCGCAATGATGTTCTACCGTGATTATTACGACAAGTACGATATAGACAAATCCACTCTTGACGAATATCAGCTCCAGGGACTTGTTAACAACTACAAGGCGTTTACCAACCCGAGAAGAATTCCCACATTCTTCATGGTAAAGCCCGAGGCGTAAGGAGGGCTTGAAAGATGGCAGCAAAAAAATCTGTTTTCTGGAAGATCTATTTTGTGATCCTTGCGCTGTTTGCGGTTGCACTTATCATCGGCGTCTTTGTGCTGATAAACTGGATGCGCGGATATGAGAACGCTCAGCCCAAGCATCTCGCCAAAGAGACATTTGACAGCGTTTTCGCGAATTTCGACGCCGAAAAGTACATGGATATGTGCGAAAACTCCGGCTCGTCTCAGTTTGAAACGCGTGAAAACGTTGTAGCCTACCTCAAAGAGGCGACAGACGGCAAAACTCTTGAATATATGAGAGTTTCTTCCGCAGATAAATCCACATATAAGTATATAGTCAAGGCGGGAGACGCAAAGATAGCCTCGTTCCTGCTCACCGAGGACACATCTTCGAAATCAAAGTTCAAGGAGTACAAAGCCGGAGATTTCGAGGTGTATACAGGCTCCAAATCGGCAGTCACCGTTACCGCTCCCAAGGGCTACAAAGTATTTGTGAACGGCGTCGAGGCAGGGGAGAGCTACATAACCGAAAAGGATATCAAAACCCCGTCCTGCGATCATATGCCTGACGGAGTTACGGGCACGCTTTGCGAGAAGTATAAGGTAACGGGACTTATTGCAACGCCTGAGGTGACCGCAACAGACGCGGGCGGTGCCGCAGCTGAGGTCAAAAGCGAAAAAACCGGCGTGTATACGGTGGAGCTTAACAGCGATGAAGCGCTGAAGAGCGAGTATAACGACTACGTGCTTGAGGCTATCAAAAAATACGCCGTATATATGCAGTACGATTCCTCCGTTGCGGTAATGGGCTTCGGTCAGATAAAGGGGTATTTCGACCCCTCGTCCGAGCTTTACGAGGATATCCGCACGGTCGAAAACATGTTCGTTATAGAGTATACCAGCTATGAGTTCGCAAACGAGGAAACGTCAGAATATGTAAGATATGACGATAATACCTTCTCCTGCCGCGTAAGCTTTACTCACATTCTGCACCGCAGAGGCAGCTCGGACTACAAGGATTTTCTTGATCTTACTATCTATCTGCGCAATGTAAACGGTAAGTATCTCATATACGATATGAGTCAGAACTGATAAAACAGAGGAGGATATTTTAATGGTACCTTATTTTCCCGACGTGATTCAGAACTGGGATGTTTCCGTTCTGAATTGGATACAGGACAACATTGTCTGCCCGTTTCTGAACGTGTTTTTCTCCCTTGTCACTCATCTCGGCGACGGCGGCATATTCTGGATATGCGTTGCGGTCCTTATGCTGTTTTTCAAGCGCACCCGCAAAGCGGGAATCACCATGGGCGTTGCGCTGATCCTCGGCCTTATCATCGGCAACGGCATATTGAAAAACGTTTTCGGTCGTGTGCGTCCGTACGATCTTGAGGGCGCGCGGATGCTGAAGGATCAGCTGCTTGTAAAAGCGCCTTCGGACGCTTCGTTCCCCTCGGGGCACACCCTTGCGTCCTTTGAGAGCGCGGTCGTTCTCATGATACGCAACAAGCGTTTCGGCATTCCCGCGCTTGTTATCGCGGTAAGCGTTGCGCTTTCAAGACTGTATCTCTACATACATTTTCCCACGGATGTTATCGCGGGCGCGCTGCTGGGCACTGTAAATGCTGTCCTTGCGGTTGTAATTGTCAACGCGATATGGAAAGCAATAGAGAACAGAAAAAAAGCAAGATCCGAAGTGAAACTTTGATTTGATTTATATGATAAAACCGCATGGCAAGCCTGCCATGCGGTTTTTATATATCAGTATATCGTCGGTCGCCATCGGGAAAAAGACAGAAAAATTGGCACTGCGCAAATCGGCGGGGAAGCGCCATGCGGATCCTCTCCGAAAGTGTCAAAGCCATGCTGCTGCGTGACGTGAGAAGCGCCTATCAGTCAGAGCTTTATGCCGAAAAGCCTCTGCGTATTCTCAAGCATCGCTGCCGCGAGCTCCTCCGACTCCTCGCCGCGCGCCGTTGCCATTGCGTCGAGTGTATAGGTCATATAAGCAGAGATATTTACCTTGCCGCGGTACGGTACGGGCGGCAGATATGGGCAGTCCGTTTCTATAAGCAGCCTGTCGCGTGGAACGGCACGGCAGGCGGCGCGCACGTTTTCGGCGTTCTTGTATGTCACGGGCCCGCCGAAGGCGATGTACCAGCCGAGACGAACGTATTCAAGAGCGGTCTCGGCACTGCCGGAAAAACCGTGCATAACGCCAACGACCCCGGGATGATTTTTTACGGTTTCAAGCGTCCTGCCGTGCGCCTCGCGGTCGTGAACAATTACGGGTATCCCAAGAGATGCGGCGGCGCTGAGCTGCATGTCAAAAGCCCTCTGCTGCACGTCTCTGTCAATATCCCAGTGGTAGTCAAGTCCTATCTCGCCCATGGCGACGGCTTTCTCGTCGCCGAGCAGCTCGCATATGGCAGAGACCGTGCTTTCAAGATCATCGGCAAAGCGCTCGGAGTCCTCGGGGTGAAGCCCGCAGGCGGCATACATATCGGAATTCTCCCACGCGAGCCGCAGCGCCTCTTTGGAGGATTCAATATCCGTTCCGCAGTTTATAAATCCCACGACGCCCGCGGCACGGGAAGCCTCAATCGCGGCTTTGGCTCCGCCGGGATATTCATCGTCAAAGCGACTGTCAAAATAGTGGGTGTGAGTGTCAAAAAGCTTCATATCCGTATTATTTCCTTAAAATAATGAAACAGAAATCAGCCCCGACAGCGCGTGTCGGGACTGATGCCGTATTTTTATCGGACCCTCTCGCCGAGAGGTGTTTCACCGTCAAGGAATACGACTCGCACGGTGTCCTCGCCGGAGGCAAGGATCATTCCGTTTGATTCTATTCCGCAAAGCACGGCGGGCTTAAGGTTTGCGACAAGTATTATCTTTTTGCCGATAAGAGAGTCGGGCTCATAGAACTTAGCGATCCCGGAGACTACCTGTCTTGTCTCGTATCCCAGATCAACGGTGAGCTTCAGAAGCTTCTTCGCCTTCGGCACTTTTTCGCACGCAGTTATCTGCGCCGTACGCAGCTCAACGTTCATAAATTCGTCAATGCCGATCTCGGCAATGCCTTCGGGTCTTGCGGGAGCTTCCTGCGCCTTCTTGACTGCGGCAGCCTGTGCTTTTGCGGCTTCTACCTCAGCATTGACAACTTCGAGCATCTTCGCTTCATCTATCCTGGAGAACAGCATTGCGCTTTCTCCCACGCTCTTTAAACTTTCAAGCGCGCCGAAATGCTCAAGGGATCCATATGTGTCAATATCCGTGCCCAGCTGTGAGAAAATGCTCTTGCAGGTCGCGGGCATAAAGGGAGTCAGCAGGACCGCTCCGATGCGGATGACTTCAAGCAGATTGTAAAGCACCGTGCCGAGACGTGCACGGCGGCTCTCGTCCTTTGCGAGCACCCACGGCTCCGTTTCGTCAATATACTTGTTTGCGCGGCGCAGCATTGTAAATACGCATTCAGCGGCGTCGGAAATATGGTATGTGTCCATATTTTCGCAGAAACTCTTAACTGCCTCGGCAGCACATTCCTTGAGTCTTACATCAACATCCTCTTCGCCCTGCGGCACGGGAACTATGCCGTCAAAATACTTTTTCGTCATGGCGACGGTGCGGCTGACAAGGTTGCCCAGATTGTTTGCGAGGTCGTTATTGTAGCGGGTTATAACGTTCTCGTATGTGATAGAGCCGTCGGAAGCGAAAGGCATTTCGGAAAGGGCATAGTAACGAACTCCGTCAACGCCGAAATGCTCAGCCATTTTGTCGGCATATATAACGTTGCCCTTTGACTTTGACATTTTGTCAGTGCCGAAATTGAACCAAGGATGCGCGAATACTTTTTTCGGCAGAGGAAGATCCAGTGCCATAAGGAATATGGGCCAGTATATGGTATGAAAGCGCAGGATATCCTTGCCGATGATATGCGCTTCGCACGGCCAGTATTTTTTAAATGCTTCGGGCTGGGTCTCGTTGTCGGGATCGTATCCGAGAGCGGTGATGTAGTTCATCAGCGCGTCGAGCCAGACATACACTATATGCTTTTCGTCAAAGGTGGGAATGCCCCATTTGAAGGATGTGCGGGAGACGCACAGATCCTGAAGCCCCGCTTTGAGGAAGTTGTTTACCATTTCCTTTTTACGCGACTCGGGCTGGATGAAGTCGGGATTGTCGTCTATATACTTCATCAGTCTGTCGGCGTACTTGCTCATTCTGAAGAAATACGCTTCCTCATTTGCTTTTTTGACCGGCGCGCCGCAGTCGGGGCACTTGCCGTCCGTTACCTGAGTCTCCGTGAAAAATGACTCGCAGGGGGTGCAGTACCATCCGCTGTATTCGCTCTTGTATATATCACCCTGATCGTAAAGCTTTTTGAAGGCATGGGTTACGGCTTTTACATGATAATCGTCCGTGGTGCGTATGAACTTATCGTACGAAACGCCCATGAGATCCCATATACCGCGTATCTCGCCCGCAACGCGGTCAACATACTCTTTGGGAGAAATACCGGCAGCGGCAGCTTTCTCTTCGATCTTCTGACCGTGCTCGTCAGTTCCGGTAAGGAAAAACACGTCATATCCGCGCTGGCGCTTGTAGCGCGCGACGCAGTCTGTCATTATAGCCTCGTAGGTGTTGCCGAAATGGGGCTTCTGCGAGGCATAGGTAATGGCTGTCGTAATATAAAACTTTTCTTTCTCCATTGTCTTTCTCCTGTATGATAATGTCCGTGTATTTTATAAAGTATGCGCAGAATACTCGCTTGTCAATCGCCGTCGCGGTTTGTAAGTTCTTTGTACAGTACGCCTTTGGGAACGCCGCGATCACGCGCGGCGGCTTTCATTGCATCCATTCGCCCGAGTCCCGACTCTTCGTACATTCGCACGTGCTCCGCAGGATCTGCGGGGAAATCGGCGCCGTCGGCGAGCGCGAGTCCGCCCTCGACCACAAGCACATATTCGCCCCGGGGCTGCTTTTCCTCGTAAAGCGCCACGGCGTCTGACAGGGTAGTGCGGATAATTTCTTCGTTCAGCTTTGTCATTTCACGGCAAAGCGTTATTTTGCGGTCTCCCATGTATTCAAGCATATCGGAAAGAGTCTGACGCAGCTTGTGCGGCGCTTCGTAGAATATCATGGTGCGCTCTTCGCTTTTCAGTGATGTGAGCAGCTTTCGCCTCTCGCCGCGGTTTACGGTAACAAAACCCTCAAAGGCAAACCTGCCGGTAGAGAGTGCCGAAAGCGCCAGCGCAGTGACGGCGGCGCAGCAGCCGGGAACGGCTGTCACCGGTATCCCGCGCATACCGCACAGACGAACGATGTCCTCGCCGGGATCGCTTATTGCGGGCATGCCCGCGTCTGTAACGAGCGCGCAGCTTTCTCCCGCCTCGAGTCTCAATACTATATATTCGCCTCTCTCGCGCTTGTTGTGCTCATAGTAGCTCACAAGGGGCTTTGAAATGCCGAAACGGGAAAGCAGAAGACCCGAATTGCGGGTGTCCTCCGCGGCGACGAAATCCACCTCGGAAAGAGTTTTCAGCGCCCGCTCCGACAGATCGGAAAGATTTCCGATAGGAGTCGCCACGAGATACAGAGTTCCGCCCTCGATCTTATTCTTTTCGGTATTCATATCGGTGTGCTTCAGTTTGTCCATTGTCAAAAAAATGCTCCAGACTGAATCTGTCGTAGACTGTCTGCATATCCTCTGTATAAGTTCTGGTATTGTCTTTATATATTATAAGCGGCCGCGACTGAATAAGAGCCGCAGACGCGCCTTTTTTTGCCTCTGTCAGTACAAGACACGGTTTCGAGCGCGTGTCCGGATAAACGGTGATCATACGTTTCGGCTCAAGACCGGCACCGCGCAGGGCACAGAACAGATCACAAAGCCTGTCGGGACGCCATACCGTGTAAAAGTATCCGCCGAACTTCAGAATTCCCGACGCGGCGGCACAAAAGTCGGAGATCGTGCCGTTGAGCTCGCGCCGCGCGGCGTTCATTTCGCCACACTCGGCGCCGAAGCCGCCTTCGGCTCTCATATAAGGCGGATTTGAAAAAACGGCGTCAACCGTGCCGCCCGTATCTTTCTGCGTAAGCTCGCGAACGTCGCCCTGCAGAACGGAAAGCTTTTCGGAAAGACCGTTTATTCCGGCGTTTCTTTTGGCAAGCAGCGCAAACTCGGGCTGTATCTCCGCCGCGTATATATGCTCCGCGCGTCCTTTTGTAAGGCACAAAAGGGAAGCGACACCGGTGCCCGTGCCGAACTCCGCCGCCTTTTTGCATTTACGGACGAATGCCGCAAGCAGATATGAATCCGTGCCGAAGGTAAGTCCGCCTACGCGCTGCACGATGGTGAGATCTTCGTTTATTTTGTCAAGCCGCTCGTCGGGCGAGAGGCTGATATTTTCGTAATTCATAAATTATGCTTTTAAAGTATAAGGCGGAGCCGAAAAGCTCCGCCTTGATACTTTATCCTGCTATTATTCAGGCTTGGGAGCGTCGACAGGGCAGGTATCTGCGCAAGCGCCGCAATCAAGACAAGCATCGGGATCGATAACGTACTTGCCGTCACCCTCGCTGATAGCTTCAGCAGGGCACTCAGCAGCGCAAGCGCCGCAAGCGATGCAATCATCAGAGATCTTGTATGCCATAGTTAGCCTCCGTATGTAAAATTCTGATTTATATCAAAGAAGCAAATGCTTCTGTGACATCGACCACGCATAGTATAACATATAATCGCGGTTTTGCAAATAGTTTTTTGAAAAAAGTCGAAATATTTATACTTTATTCTTCCGTGTCAACGGTGTCATCGTCGTCAGCGGCGCGCGCCTTTTTCTGCGCGCCTTTTTTTGTCTCAAGAACGCGCAGCCTGTCGCGGTGATATGTCTTTATAACATCGCCGCTCTTATCGGGGATCACGACCTTGCACATACCGGTCAGCGGCGCGATCTCCTTTACGTATCCCACGCCGTCGGGTGTGAATACCTTTGAGTCCACCGGGGGAGTGCGGCGCATTTCTTCCTCGTAAACTCCGTTTTCAAAGCGCAGACAGCACATAAGTCTTCCGCAGGTGCCGGATATCTTTGCGGAGTTCAGGCTGAGATTCTGCTCTTTTGCCATTTTGATGGAAACCTGGCCGAAATCGGACAGGAATGTGGAGCAGCAGAACGGACGGCCGCAAACGCCGATGCCGCCCATCATCTTAGCCTCGTCGCGTATGCCTATCTGACGAAGCTCGATGCGTGTATGGAACACTGAGGCGAGATCCTTAACAAGATCGCGGAAGTCGACTCTGCCCTCGGCGGAGAAGTAGAACAAAAGCTTTGAATTGTCAAATGTATATTCGGCTTCGATAAGCTTCATGTCAAGACCGTGCTTTGCGATCATTTTGACACAGGTGTCAAAAGCGTTCTTTTCAAGCTGCTTGTTGGATTCGTAGCGCTGAATATCATCCTTGGTCGCGGGGCGGAGCACGGAGCGCAGAGGCTGCACTACCTCGCGTCCCTTGACTGTCTGGTTCGGCGAATGCACAAAGCCGAACTCAATTCCGCGGGCGGTTTTTACTATAACTTTATCGCCTGCGGCATAGCGCTTGTTTTCGGGCGAGAAAAAGTACACCTTGCCCGCGTCCTTGAATTTTACACCGATGACCTCAACATCGTCATCGGGCGAATACTCTACGGTATTTTCGTTTTCTGTAGGTTTATTATTCTGAGCCATAATATTTTTCCTTTGCTATTTTCAGAATTGAGTGCCCGCAAGAGCGAACATGACAGTCGGAGCCGAAGCATTCATATCGCATATGCTCCGTTTTGCGTCATCGACCGCGTCATAAAGGCACAGGAGCTTTTTCATTTTAACGCGTGAGCAAACGGCGTATGCCGCGCCCGCGTCCGGATAGTAGAGAGTTTCGCTGCCGCCGGATTTTACGGCTATGAGGTCGCGCAGGGCGTTCAGCGTGTAGGAAAACAACTTTTCGTATTCAATGCGTGAATACTTCATTGCCGAAACACAGGCGAGCCGCTGAGAAAGAGAAGAACGGCAAAGGCAGTCGCAAAGCTGCCCCGCGGCTTCCGCGAGCTTCTTAACGCTGCTGTTTGTCAGATACTCAAGAGCGGCGCCCGGCGCTCCGCCCGACATTTTGGCCGCGCGCATGATCTCGTCCTCACCGACACCGCTTTTAATGACCGCATCCTGCTTTCTGAGCCAATCGGCGGTAAAATCAACGCCGAACAGCTCTGTCCTGATAAGTACGGCACGGCTGCGCACCGTTTCAAGAAGCTTTGCGCTGTCTGTACAGAGGAGAAGGAATACCACATATGACGGCGGCTCTTCAAGAGAAAGCAGCAGCGCGTTCTGCGCGGGCGGAGTCATTCTGTCCGCTTCGTCGATTATATAAACTTTGTATTTGCCCTCATCCGGTGCGTAGTTCAGTGTCGAAAGCATGCCGCGGGTCGCTTCTACCGAGATCGTAGCGCGATCTTCTCTTGACAAAACACAGATGTCCGTGTTTATGCCTTCATCTGTCATGCGGCAGAAACGGCATTTTTCACATGGGAATGTGTCGCTGCTCTCTCCGGTGCAGAACAGAGCTTTGCAAATTTCACGTGCTAAGGTATGTTTTCCGCTGCCTTTTGGGCCTTCTATTATGTATGCGTGCGAGTGGATATCTTTTTCGATCTTCGGAGCGATCATCGACACCGCGCGTTTGTTTCCGCAAAGGCGTGAAAAATATTTTTTCATAAAGCACCCCTCCGATCGAAATTCATACATCAGTATATCAAAAAAACGTTGATTTGTCAAATGTTTAAAGCGGAAAGTTAAATATATTATGGTGCAAAATTCAACGTGTCAACGTCGGCGCCGCGGAGAAGATAATATCAGCTTGCAAAACAGAAAAATGAGATACAGAGAAAAATATATACGGGCATTTTCCTTTGCCGCGGCTTTGATGATCTGCTGCGGTGTGTTTTATATAAAAGCCGCGGCAGCAGAAAATAAGCTTGAAAAGATACATGAGACTCGAAAAATGCAGTCTGCGGCTGAAATATGCGATGCGTCAAGAGAAATCAGAAGCGCCCTTGCCTCGGGCAGCGGCGCAAAAGCAGCTTCGGCGTGCGACAAGGCGATCAGAGCGCTGCCGGATCTTTGCTGCGGTTCGGATGTCAAGAGGGCGCTTGAAAAAATGTATTCCGATATGCGATCCGGCAGCTGCGACGAAGAAGAGACAGACACAATTTTGGCAATTGCCGCAAGCGACGGGACGACTGAGTCGATCAGCGATATATGCAGACGCAGAATATACGCATTTTCGGAAAATGCGGAAAATGAAAGCGGATCGGAGGCAATATCCGGCAGTGCCTATATATCGGACTCGCGCGGGATGTTATGCAAAAATATAAAATACAGATGCGCACCTGCGGGCGACGGCAAAATATGCTTATACTGCGCCGATCAATACGCGCTGCTCGACAGAGCAAATAATGCAATTGTCTATTTTGTATATGACTGTGATATAGGCGCGGCAAAGCTCACTCCCGACGAGGCGAAGAAAAAAGCTCTTTCGGCATGCGCGGATAATACCGGGAGAATTTCGCCCCGCCCGATGTGCGCGGAGTCATATTTCGACGGCAAACGTTTCAACTTTGTCTTTTCATGCGGTGACGGCACCAATGTGCGTGT
The DNA here is from genome assembly GCA_959601495.1 of uncultured Eubacteriales bacterium. GTDB lineage: Bacteria > Bacillota > Clostridia > Oscillospirales > CAG-272 > Avispirillum. The sequence continues at coordinate 66,294 of CAUGPT010000002.1, read as the reverse complement.
ATCCGTCCGCGCCGACACCGGCAGTATCGTGTACTACGAGTCGGCGTCATCCTAAAAAACCTTATAAATATAATTTGCGCGTTTTTATTGAATATTGTGCTCATTTGTGGTATATTTATTTATGTATGCCGCGATGAAGCGGCGGAGGAGGCGAAAAGCTTGAACATCGGTCTTATCGGCTTCGGCTCCATGGGGCGCACCCATGCATACGCCGTGCAGAACCTTAAATATTTTTACCGCGATCTGCCCTTTGACGCCCGCATTTCCGGCATTTGCTGCGCACACAGAGAAAACGCTGCCGCCGCTGCAAAAGCTTTCTCTCTGGGCAAGGTGTACGATAGAGATATTGACATGATAAACGACCCCGATATTGATATTATCGACATCTGCACGCCGAACATTTATCACTACGAAACGCTGAAAGCGGCAATAGCTGCGGGCAAGCACATATACTGCGAAAAGCCCCTGTGCACCGCAGCCGACGAAGCCTTTGAAATTGCTTCGCTCGCAAAGAAAAAAGGTATAGTCGGCGCCGTTGTCTTCAATACGCGCTTTCTTCTGCCCGTCATGCGCGCGGCAGAGCTTGTAAGGGCGGGCAGAATAGGCGATGTTCTCAGCTTTTCGAGCAAATTTTTCCATTCAAGCGTCGCCGATCCGAATCATCCCGCGGGGTGGAAGCAGGACCGCGACATCTGCGGCGGAGGCGTTCTGTTCGATCTGGGCAGCCATGCCATTGACCTTGTAAGAATGCTTTGCGGCGAGTTTGAAAGCGTTTCGGGACTTTCCCAAATAGCTTATCCCGAAAGGATCGGCACAGACGGCAAAATGTGGCGTACCAACGCAGACGAAGCGTTCTACATAACGGCAAAGCTTCGCTGCGGTGCCTGCGGAACCGTTTCCGTCGGAAAGATAATGCAGGGCACCAACGATGATCATTCTTTTGAGATCTACGGCAGCCGCGGCAGCATAAAATTCGATCTTATGGACCCAAATTTTCTTTATTTTTACGATGCCGAAGCGCCTGAGAGCGAGCGCGGCTTTACCAGAATCGAGTGCTGCGGACGATATCCCGAGCCGTCCGGCATTTTCCCGGGCAAAAAAGCTCCCGTGGGCTGGCTGAGAGGACATGTGGGCAGCATGTATTCTTTTCTTGACTGCGTATACAGAAACGCCGAGCCGTCTCCTTCCTTTGAAGACGCGGCGGCGGTTCAGCTTATAATGGAAAAAGCATACGAATCCGACAGGCGCGGCGGTGTACGCGTCGGGATATGCCAATGGGAGACGAAGCTTTGAATATTAAACTTATAGGACTCTGCGGCAGAAGCGGCAGCGGAAAGGGATACGTATGCGCACAGTTCCGCAGATTCGGCGTGCCGTCTGTAGACACCGACGCGGTATACAGAGAGCTTGTTGGCGCCGGCAGCGCGTGCGCCGAGTGCAAAGCGGAGCTTCGACGCGAGTTCGGCGATGGGATTTTTCTGCCCGACTCGTCTCTTGATCGCCGCGCGCTTGCGGCAATAGTGTTTTCGCCCGGGGCACAACAGCGGCTTTCCGCGCTCAACTCCATAACTCATAAATATATTCTTGCCGAGTGTCTGAGACGCGCCGCCGCATATGAGGCCGGCGGTGCGCATGCCGTGATTATCGACGCGCCCCTTTTGTTTGAAAGCGGCTTTGACACAATGTGCAATATAAACATATGTGTCACTGCTCCCGACGATGTGTGCGTCCGCCGCATATGCGAGCGCGACGGAATTAACGATTATGAGGCAAAAAGACGCCTCGCCGCGCAGAAAAGCGCGGATGAGCTGCGCGCGCTCTGCACCTGCGAGATAGTAAACGACGGCGAGCGTGACGTATACGCTCAGATACAGTCTCTCTGCGATAAATACAAAATTTAAGGAAGGCGCTTATGACTCGGAAAAAAGCAATAGTACGAAGCATAGTTATCGTAATAATCATTCTGACGTCGATACTGTTCGGTATGCTTTTCCAGACTATCTGGGACGCTATAGACCGCGCCAACTATCCGCTGAAATTCACGGATTCCGTTGAGAAATACTGCGCCGACTACGGCGTGCCTGAATACGTTGTTTATTCCGTTATAAAGGTCGAAAGTAATTTTGACTCGGGTGCCGTGTCCGACGCGGGCGCCGTCGGTCTTATGCAGATGATGCCGGATACGTTTCTGTGGCTCACATCGACTCTTAAGGAAAATCTGAACGACGCCATGCTGTACGATCCCGATACAAATATAAAATACGGCACATACTATCTGTCGTATCTCTATATCCGCTACGGCAGCTGGAAAGAAGTGTACGCGGCGTACAACGCCGGGCAGGGAAAAGTGGACGAGTGGCTCACGGACAAGGATCTTGTCGATAAGACCGGCAGGCTTGAAAAAATTCCGTATAAGGAAACTTCAAACTACGTCAAAAAGCTTGAAAAAGCAAACAGCATATATAAACGTCTTTATTTTGACAATTGAGATAGGAGATCGAAAAAATGGAAAACGAAAAGAAAAAGAGCGAAGGCGAGCTTCTGCAGGATAAGCTGTTCTACACGAAAAAGAGCGCCTTTGAAGTGATGAAAGCCGACGAGCTTGACGCTGCCATGGACTATGCCCGCGGATACGCGGATTTCCTGAACGGCTCCAAGACAGAAAGAGAAGCGGTAAAATACGCCGTAAATATGCTCGAGGCAAAGGGATATAAGCCCTACAAGCTCGGCGATGTCGTCGAGCGCGGCGGCAAATATTACCTCAACAACCGCGAAAAGAGTCTTTTCGCCTTTGCCGTGGGCAGCGAGCCTATTGACTGCGGCGTGCGTATCTGCGCTTCTCACATAGATTCTCCCAGACTTGATCTTAAGCAGAACCCTCTTTATGAGGATTCGGGCTTCGGATATATGAAGACCCACTATTACGGCGGTATCCGCAAGTATCAGTGGCCCACTATCCCGCTTGCACTGCACGGCACCGTTGCGCTTGCCGACGGCAGCAGCGTTGACATCCGCATCGGCGAGGACGAGGGAGACCCCGTACTCGTTATAAGCGATCTTCTGCCTCATCTCGGTGCTGAACAGGGCAAAAAGCCCCTTGACCACGCCTTTGACGGCGAGACGCTCAATGCCATTGCCTGCTCGTCTCCTTATATGTTTGACGGCAAGCCCGCCGATGTAAGCGACGCCGTAAAGCTTAACCTCATGCGTCTTCTCAACGAAAAATACTGCATTACAGAGCCCGACTTCATGTCTGCGGATCTGTGTCTTGTACCTGCGGGACGCGCTGTTGATATCGGCGTTGACCGCTGGCTCATGGGCGGCTACGGACACGACGACAAAGTCTGCGCTTATCCCTCTCTCACGGCGCTTCTTGAAGCAGACGGCAGCGAGCACACTCTTATGTGCGTTCTCGCGGATAAAGAGGAGACCGGCAGCGACGGCGTAACAGGTATGCAGTGCAGCCTGCTCACGGAGCTTATAGACGCCGTCTGCGAACAGCTCGGCGGCAGCGGAAAAGTCTGCCGTTCAAACTCCATGTGCCTTTCCGCGGATGTAAGCGCTTGCTACGATCCTTCCTTTGCAGACGTATTTGAAAAGCGCAACTCTGCTCTCTGCAATTGCGGTGTTGTCATGAACAAATACAACGGCGCGCGCGGCAAATCCTCCACAAGTGAGGCGACTGCAGAGTTCATAGCAAAGCTTCGCCGCATGTTCGACTCAGAGGGCGTTCTCTGGCAGACCGCCGAGCCCGGCAGAGTAGACGCGGGCGGCTCGGATACCGTTGCCAGATTTATCGCAAACCACAATATAGACACCATAGATCTCGGTGTCCCCGTTCTTTCCATGCACGCTCCCTTTGAGGCAATTTCAAAGGCGGACCTTTACAGTGCCCACAAAGCAATGCTCGCTTTTTACAGATAGCTAAGAGTCGGATATCTGACTGGCGAAATCTTGTAAAAAGGAACATGACATGATAGAAAAACTGCAGAAAGTAAAAGAAAAATATAAAGGGATCGAAGCCTCTCTCTCCGACCCCGCCGTAATTTCCGATAACGCCAGGTATACTTCTCTCATGCGCGAGTACAAGGAGCTTACTCCTCTTATGGAGGAGTTCTCGGAGTATGAGCGCCTGAGCGGTGAGATGAGCGACGCTGCGCAGCTTATGGAGACGGAAACAGACCCCGATATGCGCCAAATGGCGGAGGAAGAATACTATCTTCTGCGTGACAGCCTCAGAGACAGCGAGCACAAGTTGAAACTGCTTCTTTTGCCCAAAGACCCCAACGATGATAAGGACGTCGTCGTTGAGATACGCGCCGGCGCGGGCGGGGAAGAAGCTGCGCTGTTTGCGGCGGTGCTTTTCCGTATGTACACCATGTATGCCGACCGCAGGGGCTTCAAAACGGAGGTAATGTCTCAGAACGAGACGGAGCTCGGCGGATATAAGGAGATAACTTTCACCGTTTCGGGCGCGGGCGCATATTCGCGCTTTAAATATGAGTCCGGCGTGCACAGAGTTCAGAGAGTTCCCGAAACCGAGTCCTCCGGCAGGATACAGACCTCTACGGCGACCGTTGCCGTTTTGCCCGAGGTCGAAGACGTCACCGTTGAGCTTGACCCGAAGGATCTTGAAATTGATACCTGCAAATCAAGCGGCGCGGGCGGTCAGCATATTAACAAGACCGAATCGGCGATACGCATACTGCATAAGCCCACGGGCATCGTAGTTGAGTGTCAGGACGAGCGCAGCCAGTTCAAAAATAAGGACAAGGCGCTGAAAATTCTGAAAGCGAAGCTTTACGACATGAAGCAGCGCGAGCAGAATGATAAAATAGCGGGTGAGCGCCGCAGTCAGGTAGGCACGGGTGACCGCAGCGAGCGCATAAGAACTTATAATTTCCGCGAGGGACGCGTTTCCGATCACCGTATAGGTCTTACGCTGTATACGCTTGACAGCGTTGTCAACGGCGATCTTGACGAGCTTATCGACGCGCTGAGCGCGGCGGATACAGCGGAAAAGCTGAGAGGCGGTGAGGGACTGTGAAAACCGAATATATAAAGGTAACTCCCGACAGTGCGGAAGCGCTCAGCCGCGCGGGAGAGATAATACGCCGCGGCGGGCTGGTGGCTTTTCCCACCGAGACCGTGTACGGTCTCGGCGGCAACGCCCTTGACCCGACGGCTGCCGAGAAAATATTCGCAGCCAAAGGCCGCCCGGGAGATAACCCGCTGATAGTTCATGTAGCCGACCCCGCCGAAGCGGAGAGCTTCGCTTATACAAACGAAACGTACCGTAAGCTGTGCGAAAAATTTGCGCCCGGTCCCCTTACGATAATTCTTCCCAAAAAGGAAGCCGTGCCGTATTCCGTCACGGGGGGACTTGATACTGTGGCGGTTCGCTGCCCGTCAAATCCCGTCGCAAACGCGCTTATCCGCGCGGCAGGCGTTCCCATAGCAGCGCCGAGCGCCAATATATCCGGCGCACCCTCGCCCACATCCGCGCAGCACGTTCTGCATGATATGGACGGGCGGATAGACATGATACTTGACGGCGGTGAATGCGACATCGGCGTGGAATCCACCGTTATAAGCCTTGACGCGGACGGCATGGGCTGCACTGTGCTGCGCCCGGGCGAGATAATCCCCAGAGAGCTTTGCACGGTCGTTAAAAACGTGCGCGTTGCCCGCGCCGTCACCGATCCGTCGGCGGCAGGCGACAGACCCCAGTCCCCCGGCATGAAATACAAGCATTACGCGCCCGCCTCCGAGCTTATACTGCTCGACGGCGACAGAGAAAGCTTTGCAAAGTATGTAAACGCCGACAGTCGGCGCTGCGTTGTTCTTTCGTATTCGGGGCAGGGCGGGGACTTTGCAAATGCCGTCGTTCTTGATATAGGTGACGAGGGCGACGCTCATACTCAGATGAAGCGCCTGTTTTCGCTTCTGCGTGACACCGACGCGCTGGATGCGGACGTTATATACGCGCATCTGCCGCCGCAGACCGACGAGTTTCTGGCGCTTTACAACAGAATCATCAGAGCCGCCGGATGCGAGGTCATAAAGCTTTGAGCGATTGTACATAAAGATATACCGACAGGAAAGGGACGTTTATAATAATGGCAAGAAAAAAGAAAAATACCGAACCCGAGGTTTACACCGAGGCGGAGATACTTGACCAGCCTATTACGGAAACAATAGAGACAAACTATATGCCCTACGCCATGAGCGTAATTATTTCCCGCGCGATCCCCGAGATAGACGGCTTCAAACCCTCTCACAGAAAGCTACTTTATACCATGTACGATATGGGGCTTCTCACAGGCGCGAGGACAAAAAGCGCGAATATTGTCGGCGCTACCATGCACCTCAATCCCCACGGCGACGCGTCCATTTACGAGACCATGGTGCGTCTTACCCGCGGCAACGAGGCGCTGCTGCACCCGTTTATAGACTCAAAGGGATCCTTCGGCAAGCAGTACAGCCGCGACATGGCGTATGCGGCATCCCGTTATACCGAGGCAAAGCTCGATCCCATATGCAATGAGCTTTTCTCGGGCATCGACAAGGACGCCGTCGATATGGTGCCGAACTATGACAACACCACGACGGAGCCGGTGCTGCTTCCCACAACATTCCCCAATATACTTGTGTCTCCAAACATGGGTATCGCTGTCGGCATGGCGTCAAACATCTGCTCCTTTAACCTTTCTGAGGTCTGCGACGGGACCGTGGCTCTTCTCAAAAATCCCAATATAACTACAGAGAAGCTGATGACGCACATAAAAGCTCCCGATTTTTCAGGCGGGGCAATGCTTTTGTACGACCGCGATCAGATGAGGGAGATATTCGAGACGGGTCACGGCAGTATAAAGCTGCGCGCACGGTATTCCTACGATAAAGAAAACAACTGCATCGATATAATCCAGATACCGTATTCAACGTCCATTGAAGCTATAATGAAAAAGCTTGTGGACATGATAAAAGAGGGCAAGCTTAAAGAGATAAAGGACGTCCGCGACGAGATCGACCTGAACGGCTTTAAACTGACGCTCGATCTTGCGCGCGGGACCGACCCCGACAAGCTCATGACGCGTCTTTACCGTCAGACGCCGCTGCAGGATGAGTTCAGCTGCAATTTCAACGTACTTATAGACTCCACCCCGCGCCTTCTCGGTGTAAAGGGAATACTGGAGGAGTGGATAAAATTCCGCGTTTCGTGCCTTTCAAGAGAAATGCGCTTTGATCTCGGCAAAAAGAAGGACAAATTGCATCTTCTCAAGGCGCTTTCAAAAATACTTCTTGACATTGACAAAGCAATAAAAATTATCAGAGAGACCGAAAAGGAAAGCGACGTTGTCAAAAACCTTATGGATGGCTTCTCCATAGATCAGGTGCAGGCTGAATACATAGCCGAGATAAAACTGAGACATCTGAACCACGAGTATCTCATTAACAGAGTTCACGAAATTGAAAATCTGCAGGCTGATATAAAGCGCATCGAAGAAATTCTCGCCGATGAGATAAAGCTCAAGGGCGTTATAGCCGAGCAGCTTCTGCAGATAAAGAAAAAGTACGCAAAGCCGCGCAAAACTCAGATAATCTACACCGAGGATATGCCCGAGGAAGAGGAGATAGAGACGGTTGAAAACTACGGCTGCCGCATCGTTCTCACAAGAGACGGCTATTTCAAAAAGGTAACTCAGCAGTCGCTCAGAGGAAACGACGAGCACAGACTCAAGGACGGCGACGAGATAGTTTGCTCGGAGGACTGCGAAAACCGCGACGACTTTATCGTGTTTACCGATAAGTGCCAGGCTTACAAAGCTAAAATCGCGGATTTCGAGCCATGCAAGGCGTCCGCGCTCGGCGACTATCTGCCGTCAAAGCTCGGCTTTGACGAGGGCGAAAAGCCCGTGATGCTCAAAGTCACCGACGAAAGCTTTGCCGCAGCCCATATGATATTTATTTTCAAAAACGGCAAAGGCGTGCGTGTGCCGCTCAGCGCCTACGAAACGAAGTCTAACAGGCGCAGACTGACAGGCGCGTATTCCGCCGCCTCTCCTCTTGTCGCGGCGATTTACGAAAAAGAAACAACAGAGGTTCTCATAATTTCGGACGCAGGCAAGGCTATACTTATAAAATCCTCGCTCATTCCCGAAAAGACGACGAGAACCGCATCGGGCGTCATACTGTATCAGCTAAAGAAGAAGCAGCAGGTAGTTGAGGCGCTTGCGGGAGAAGCTGTCGCGAAGTATCCCGACGCGCAGAAATGCCGCAAAATTAAAATACCAGCTCTCGGCTCTCCGCTGCTGATACCGGATGTGGGCGAAATGCAGATGACCATAGAGTGACGGTAAAAATCAAGGCGAAAGGAGCCTGCATATAATGTCAGAGAAAACAAGAAAGGTCGTCGTCCGCGTCATTGCCGTAATACTTGCGGCGCTGATGGTTCTCGGCGGCGCCGCCGTGCTTATTCAAGTTTTGTGATTCCCAACGGAGTTCATTTATGCATTCAGATTTCAGAAAGACCCGTATTGCCTGCTATACCGGATATGTAACGCAGGCCATAACCGTAAACCTTGCACCGCTTCTATTTGTTACGTTTCAGACAAAATTTGACGTTTCTCTCGGATACATAGCGTCGCTGACGCTTATCACGTTTTTGATACAGATAGCAATAGACGCGCTTGCAGTAAAGTTCGTTGAGAAGGTCAGCTACAGGCTTCTTGCCGTGGCGAGCCAGCTTTGCTCGCTTTTGGGGCTTGTCATGCTGTCGTTTGCGCCGTATGTTATGCTGCCGCAGGTAGGCATTCTTATATCGGTTTTGGTATATTCCTCAGGCAGTGGACTGTCCGAGGTGGTCCTCAGCCCGCTTATTGAGGCTCTCCCGCAGGATACGTCCTCCGGCGGCAACGCCATGACGCTTATGCACTCCTTTTATTCCTGGGGGCAGGCGGGAGTTATACTTATATCAACGCTGCTTCTGCGCATTGTCGGCGGCGGAGCATGGTATGTCCTGCCTCTGTTCTGGGCGCTCATACCGCTGTGCAATACCATTGCATTTACAAGAGTACCTCTTGCCGATATGACTGTGCATGAAGAAGGGCACAGCGTTATCGGAATGCTCAGGCAGCCCGTATTCGTTGTTGCGTTTATACTTATGATATGTGCGGGCGCCTCTGAGCAGGCAATGGCGCAGTGGGCATCCATGTTTGCGGAAAAAGGTCTCGGTGTCACAAAAGTGCTGGGAGATATTCTCGGCCCCTGTATGTTTGCCGTAATGATGGGCATCGGACGTACCGCTCACGGCCTTTGGGGAAAGAAGCTCTCGCTTTCAAAGCTGCTGCTCGCGCTTTCCGCATTCACGCTTGCGTGCTACGCCGTGTGCGTGTTTGTGCCCGTTCCCATAGTATCTCTTATTGCCTGCGGTGCGGCGGGTCTCGGCGTCAGCATCATGTGGCCAGGTATGCTCACCCTTTGCTCAAACAAGTTTCCGCTTGCGGGAGCATCCATGTTTGCAATGCTTGCACTCGGCGGCGATGTGGGCTGCTCACTGGGACCTTATCTTGCAGGGGTAGCGTCCGACACGGTGTGCGACGTTGCAAGTGACGTTCCGTGGGTCGCAGCCTTTGCCGACAGCCTCTCCATGAACGCCGAGCAGCTGGGACTGCGTGCAGGCTTTCTTGCCGCTGCCGTTTTCCCCGCGCTTATGCTGTGCGGTGTTGCCGTTCTTTGCAAAAAGGGGTTTGAAAACAAAAAGGAGTTGTAATAATTAACGTGAATTCTCTGAAAAAAGTCTTTTTCAAGCCGCCGGTGTTTTCCGCCGTCGCGGCTTTTGCAATGACGATACTCGTTGAGTCGCTGTCCCGTCATGACGTGTTGGGCGGGTTCAAATTTCTCGCGCTCCATCCTCAGTTTTTCTTTCTGAATTTTATAATTATATACGCGGCAATGTCGCTGACGTATTTTGCGCCCAAAAGACTGTTCGCGCAGTTTATGGTGCTGTTCGTTTTCTTTGTTCTGGGTTTTGTGAATTTTGTGCTTCTGTTCACACGCACCGCTCCTTTTGAGGCTGTCGATATTTCAATACTCAGAACAGGAATTTCGATCGTCAACGTGTATCTCAACACTTTTGAGATAATACTTATCGCCGTCGGTATAGCCTCGGCGATAGCGGGCATAGTCTTTCTGTGCATAAAGTCGCCCAAATCAAAAGTTTCCGCGGTACCGAGCGCTGTATTCTCGGCTGTCGCGGTCGCGGTCTGTGCCGCGACTCTTATATGCTATTCCGCTTTCGGTGTCATTCCTCGCAGCTTTGAAGATAAAAACGACGCCTACGACACCTACGGCTTTACATACTGCTTTGCCCGCAGTATTTTCGACCGCGGCATTTCCGAGCCGAAGGACTACAACGAGTATACGATCGATGAGATTATCGAGTCTCTTGGCAGCGATAAGAGCGACAAGCCTGAGACAAAAGCAAATGTCATTATGATACAGCTTGAGTCTTTTCTCGACCCCGCATATTTTAATCATGCAAAGTTTGAAAAAGACCCCGTTCCTACCTTTACAAAGCTAAAAGAGGAGTGGCTCAGCGGAAAACTGTATGTACCCGGCGTGGGCAGCGGCACGGCGAATACAGAGTTTGAAGTGCTGACGGGTATGTGCCTTGACTACTTCGGCACGGGAGAGTATCCGTACAAGACCATTTTGCAGTCAAAAAACTGCGAAACGATCTGCTACGATCTGCGTGAGATAGGATACAGCGCCCATGCATTCCACAACCACACCGGTACGTTCTATAACAGAAATACAGCTTATAAGAACATAGGCTTTGATACGTTTACTCCTGTGGAATATATGTACGGCTACGAAACGAATCCCATGGGCTGGGTTAAGGACTATGTGCTTGAAGATCAGATAATCGACGCGCTTGATTCTACCGATACAAAGGATTTTGTATTTGCCGTCACTGTCCAGGGACACGGCAAGTATCCCACGGAGCCTGTGGAGGGCGAAAAGCTTATTAAAGCTGAATTTGACAAGGATTACAGTGATGCATTCAAACATCAGCTTGAATATTATGCCTATCAGCTTTGGGAGACCGACGATTTTCTCGCGCGCCTTATAGACAGACTTTCCGCCTATGATGAGAAGTGCATAGTCATTGCCTACGGCGACCATCAGCCAAGCCTTGACTACACACTTGACGATATTTCGATCGGGGACAAGCATGCGACGGAGTACGTAATGTGGGCAAACTTTGAGCTTGATTCCAAAGGCGAGAGGCACGATCTGGAGGCATATCAGCTTTATTCGTATGCACTCTCAAAACTCGGCATCAACAACGGTATAATCACAAAGTTGCACCAGAACTACAACAAAAACGACGACTATCAGAACGCACTTGAAAAGCTTGAATATGATATGCTTTACGGCAAAAGCCTTTCTCTCGGAGAGAGCGGCGGATACACATCGCCGGACATGCGCATGGGTATATATGATATAACCATTGACGGCATAAATGTTATCGGTGACGATGTTTATGTTATCGGCAGCCGCTTTACCCGCAGCAGCAGGGTAAAGATCAACGGCTCAAAGCAGAATACGGTCTATGTTTCGGACGGAGTTCTTCTGCTTGAGGACACCTCTGTTGAGGACGGCGACGTGATTACCGTTCATCAGATCACAAACGACTTTGTGGATCTGGGCAGCACAAAGGTGTATGTATATCACGAGGCGCCCGGGTCCGACGTGCCCATAAACAGCTCCGAAAAGGAGGATTAGCCCAAGCGGTTTCCGATACGGATAAAAAACAAGGCGGCCATACGGCTGCCTTGTTTTACCAATATTAAAGAAGATTTATACTATATCACGCCTCAGGGCGGACAGTATCTTTTTTTCCTCCCGTGAGACCTTGACCTGTGACAGTCCCAGCATATCTGCTACCTGCTGCTGCGACATATCACGGAAGTATCTGAGTACAATGATCTTTCGGGACTGCTCGTCGAGGCGCTTTATAGCGTCCCCCAGAGCAATTTTCTCAACGGCTGAGTCGATAGACGCATGTGTGTCCTCAAGCGTGTTTTCGACCGTAAAATCACCGTCGTCGGTAAGCGGCTCGGACAGGGAAGCAACGGGCCGCGCGCAGTCAAGCGCCTGACGCACGGAGTCTCTGTCAATTCCGGTAATTTCGCACAGTTCTTCGATATGAGGCTCACGTCCGCATTTCTCAATATATTCCTCACGGCAGCGAAGGAGGATCGCGCAGTTGCGCTTGTTCTCCCGACTGACCTTTATAAGTCCGTCGTCACGCAGAAATTTTCGTATTTCTCCTATTATAAGAGGTACGGCATATGTTGAAAAAGCCGTTCCGCGGGATGTGTCAAATGTGCGTATCGCCTTGAGCATGCCCATGAGCGCTATTTGGATAAGATCCTCGCATTCTGCGCCGCGTCCCTGAAAACGTCTTGCAATTGACGCCGCAAGTGCGTAGTTTGTACGTATCAGCTCCTCTGTCGCGGCCTCGTCTCCGCCTTGCGACAGCTCGATATTCGTAAGATTGTCACTGTATGAACTCACGCGGTATCACTCCTTATGTATCGGAGCCGAGTGGTGAAAGCTTTTTTGTAAGCGATACCTTTGTTCCTTTTCCCGGTCGGCTGACAACGCGCACGCCGTCCGTAAAATTCTCCATGACCGTAAATCCCATGCCGCTGCGCTCGCCATCGGTATCGGTGGTGTAAAGCGGCTGCATTGCTTTTTCTATATCTTCGATGCCGCAGCCGCGGTCCCGTATCTCGATTCGCACGCTGCGGTCGGAATACGCGCGCATGGTCATGTATACCGTGCCCACGGTGTCGCGGTAGGCGTGGACGGTGCAGTTCGTGACCGCCTCCGACACGGCGCATTTAACATCGGCAAGCTCGGCGACCGTCGGGTCAAGCTGAGCTATGAATGCCGATGCAAGCGAACGGGCAAGGGATTCGTTGCGTGACAGCGATTCAAAGCTCACTCTTAAAGTATTTTCACAGTTTTTCATTTTGTCCTCCGGTAGTTTTTGTGTTCTCATTTGTATCATAGCTGATTATTCTTTCAAGCCCCGCCATGTCGAACATACGGCGAACAATTGGCGCCGTTCTTGAAACCGAAAAGGGTATACCGCACGCCGCCGCCTTTTGATATCTCCCCAGAACGAGCCCCAGACCCGAGCTGTCCATAAATGTCACGTCGCCCATGTCGAGAATGAGAGCATCCGGAGAATCGCTTGTAAGGCGGGCGTCAATCGCCTCGCGGATAGCCTTTGCGGAGTGGTGGTCTATCTCTCCGCGGATAGTACATTTAAGCGTATTTCTGCTGACGGTAAAATATACGTCGGCGCTTTTATAAACCATGAGTGTCATTCCTTTCGGTGTTGTGCAGTTTAATTTTATACGTATTTTCGCGCCTATTTTGTCAGAAACGGTAGTCGGATGAAATTTTTTTGTTGACGAAAAGGCGGGGGGGTGTTATAATTGTCACATGAATATTTGCTTTAAGCAAATATTCGGCGGCGATGCCGCCCGTGCAGCACAAAGTGCCGCACGATGTGACATTGACGGCCTCGCGAAAATGCCCTTGCAAGCAAGCATTTTCGCTTCGTGGTATAATTTGCTTGGGATTTTGCCGAATGGCAAAATCAAAGCGGCTCTGCCGCGCCCGCGCTTTCGCGCGGCTGCGCAATTGACGGCCTCGCGAAAATGCCCTTGCAAGCAATCATTTCTGCTTCGTGGTTTAATTGCCAATCAAATATTCGTCTGTAAATATCCGGCGATGCCGCCCGTGCTGCACAAAGCAGCGCACGATATGACATTGACGGCAGAGCAGAAATGCACTTGCGAGCACACGGCTTTGCGATTTAATTGCGGATATACAGGCATCTGTCAATATCGATTAAAATTGCCCGTCGGACATAGTGACAGGCGACATTCAAAGCTGTTATATTATTTAAGATATAAAATAAAAGTTCAAGGACGGTACGATCATGGAAAAACTCAGAGGCGCGGCGATAGTCGGTCAGTCCGGCGGTCCCACTGCCGCAATCAACGCCACTCTTGCGGGAGTTATCAAAGGCGCTCTCGAAGAAGAGAGCATTACAAAACTTTACGGCATGCGCAACGGTATTGACGGCTTTATGAAAGAAAACACCGTCGAACTTTCCGAAATATTCGCCGACGCTCCCGATAAGCTTGACATGCTTGCGTCGACCCCCGCGGCGGCTCTCGGCTCATGCAGAAAAAAGCTCCCCCGTCCCGAGGACGACCCCGATTTTTACAAGGAGCTTGAAGCGCTGCTTCGCAAATATGACATCCGCTATTTCTTCTATATAGGCGGCAACGATTCCATGGACACCGTCGCAAAGCTTACCGAATATCTCAAGACCAGTGATTGGGATATGAGAGTTATAGGTGTTCCCAAAACCATCGATAACGACCTTGCAGGCACAGACCATACTCCCGGCTACGGCAGCGCCGCAAAGTATATTGCCGCAACTCTTTCCGAAATAATCCGCGACTGCGCGGTATACACCGTAAAAGCTGTTACAATTGTTGAGATCATGGGACGTGACGCGGGCTGGCTCACAGCCGCGGCGGGGCTTATGCGTCTTAACGGTATGGCGGCTCCCGATTATATATATCTGCCCGAGGTGCCTTTCAGCTTTGACGCTTTTCTGGAGGACGTCACCGCGGCGCTTGAGAAGCATCCCAACGTGGTCATAGCAGTATCCGAGGGTGTACGCGACGAGAACGGCAGATACGCGGGTGAGGGCGCTCAGAGCGGCGCGGCGGATGTTTTCGGTCACAAGTATCTCTCCGGCACAGGTAAAGCGCTTGAAATGTTTATAAAAGAAAAGATAGGCTGTAAGACCCGCAGCGTAGAACTCAATCTGCCGCAGCGCTGCGCGGCGCACATTCAGTCCAAGGCTGACGTGGAAGAGTCACTGGGCGTCGGCGAGGCAGCTGTCAAGGCGGCAGCCGCAGGCAGCACAGGCTGCATGATGGCTATGGAGAGAAGCGGGGAATACGACATCACATTTGTACCGAAAGACATTTCGGGGATCGCAAATGCGGTGCGCAGCGTTCCCAGAGAAATGATAAACGAGCGCGGAAACAATGTTACCGACGAGTGCCTGAGATACATCCTGCCCATGATACGCGGCGAGGTATACGGAGAATATGAAAACGGCATTCCCGTTCATTTTGTACTGTAAAATGAAATTGCCTTGTCTGACTTTTGTCAGACAAGGCAATTTTTGTATTCATCGTGTCATATCCGCAAGATTCTGCATAACTGCGGCAACGGTGTCCATGGCGCCTGCCGCCTTTTCTCTTATTATATCCGTCTTTTTGTGCTGCGGGCGGCGGGTCTTCATCATAACTGCCGCTGCAGTTCCGATAGTGCTGCCGATGACCATTCCGCAGGCAATGTATTTTGCGAGACAGATCATCTGTGTATTGTTTTTCTGCATCCTTTTCCGACCTTTCAGTAGTAATATTACCGTGAATAATCTCACGATAGTATTATTTGTCGAAAAGCAGATAGTATTTATGGCAAATCGGAGCACTCAGTCCTGATTTTTGCGGTTTTGGCGAAAAATTTCATATGCAATAACGCTTGCCGCGCTTGCCGCGGAAAGGGAAGCGCGGAATTCTCTGCCGTAGTCGAGGCGGACTATACTGTCCGCAAGCTCAAGCGTTTTTGCGGAAATTCCTCTTTTTTCGCCGCCGACTATGAGAAACAGCGGCAGGGAAAGATCGGCATCAAACGCCGATACGGAGTTGCGTATTCCCGCAGCAACACAGCGCACACCGTAGGATTTGAAAAATCTGCATGCGTCCTCCGGCTCACTTACGAACATAGGCAAAAGTTCGGATGCTCCCGCGGAAGCTCTGCAGACAACGCCCGCGGCGCTCATCCAGTTACGCGGCGTGAGGATAACGGCGTCAGCGCCCGCCGCATACAGTGTGCGAAGCGCATAGCCGAAGTTGTACGGATCCTCTATACCGTCTATCATGACAAAAAATCCGCCGTTTTTCCGAGTGTCCCCGTCGGCTGCGGTGCGATCCAAAAGAGAAGCGGGCATATTGCAAAGATCATCGGGCTGCCAAGCGGAGCAAACCGCGATAATTCCGCCGTGGCTGTGACCGGTGCAAAGGGAATTTATTGTTTCGGCGTCGGTATATTCAATCTCAAACCCGAGCTTTTCGGCGCTTCTTTTCAGAAATGCCGTCTCCCGGCGCCGCGCGTCGGCTTTTTCTCTGTCTATAAGTACCTTTTCTATCTTTCTGCGCCCGCCGTTTATAACGGCGGAGATGGAAGTCATGCCCTCAAAAACGTATGATTCTCCCTGGCGCGCCGCTTCTTTTTCCATATATCCTCCGCTTTATGAAAAAAGAGGGAATATCCCTCTTTTTTCGTCAGTTTTTGTTTGCGTTCATTTTAAGATATGCGTTTATAAAGCCGTCAATGTTTCCGTCCATAACGCTTTGAATGTTGCCGTCTTCGTATCCCGTGCGGGTATCCTTGGCAAGAGTGTAGGGCATGAACACGTACGATCTTATCTGCGCGCCCCACTCAATGTTCGTCTTATTGCCCTGGATATCTTCTATTCTTTCAAGCTTTTCGCGCTGCTTTATTTCCATAAGCTTGGATTTCAGCATTTTCAGCGCGGTTTCCTTATTCTGAAGCTGGCTGCGCTCGGTCTGACAGCCGACAACGATTCCCGTGGGAATATGAACTATGCGGATAGCAGAGTCGGTCTTATTGATGTGCTGACCGCCCGCACCGCTTGAACGGTGCGCCGTTATTTCCAGATCCTCGTCGCGAAGCTCGATGGAGTTGTCGTCCTCAAATTCGGGCAGGACCTCAACGGAGGCAAAAGACGTGTGACGTCTGCCGGAGCCGTCAAAGGGAGATATGCGCACAAGGCGGTGCACGCCGTTTTCGCTTTTAAGGTAGCCGTAGGCGTTAAGTCCCTCGATGGTGATAGTAGCAGACTTTATACCCGCTTCATCGCCGTCAAGCCAGTCTATAAGCTTTACGGTATATCCGTGGCTTTCGCCCCAGCGGGTGTACATACGGTAGAGCATCTGCGCCCAGTCCTGCGCTTCGGTGCCGCCTGCACCCGGGTGGAAAGAAAGTATCGCGTTGTTATGATCATACTCGCCGGAGAGCAGAACCTCTATGCGCTGCTTTTCCTCCTCCGCCTCTATATCGGCAGTTTCTTTAAGTATCTCGTCCTTAAAGCTTTCGTCATTTTCTTCAATGGCAAGCTCGCAGAGAGTGACCGCGTCCTCAAGCTTTGCGCAAAGCTTTTCGTAGCGTTCTATCTTATCCTTGAGCTGCTTTGTCTGGCGAAGAACTTTTCCGGAGTTCTCCTGATCGTTCCAGAAATCGGGTTCCATAGCCTTTTTTTCAAGATCCGCGACCTCGTTCTTCAGGTCGTCTATACGCAGCGCGCTGCCCAGCTCTTTCAGGTCGGCGCGGAAATTGTTCAGTTTATATTTGGCCTCTTCTATTTCTATTATCATCTGTTGTCATCCTTTCAAAAGTCTCTTTTGTGCAAGGCGCCGCCTCTAATCGTCGGCGTCTATATCGACAAATTCATGCTCCGTCACTTTTACGCGTCCCGGAGGCACACGCTTTACGGGGTCGTATGAAAATTTTATGCAATGCCAGTCGGCGGGAACGATACCGCGCTCTTTGCAAAGCATAACGTCATCGTCACATACATAAGCCGCAAATTCGCAGCGTGCGCATATGCAATCGCTTCTATCAAGCTTCATAGATCATATTTCCCCTCCTTGAGACACTTCAATAAACATTATATTAAATTTTCGCCGATAAATCAAGCGCTTTTTACATTTTATATGCTTTCAGTGCCGATTTTAAGAAAAAAGCGTGCATGACCGCCGTACACACGACACACGGAACGGCTGCAAATACCGGTGCTGCGGCAGCGGGCACTGCGGGAGAAGTGTAGAAATATGTAAGCGCATAACCTGCGCAGCCGCAGAATATCCCCTGCAAAAGCTTTACGGCTACTGTTCGCCTGAGCGACAGCGACTGCGGCGCACAGAAAGAGTACGCCTGAAATATAACGGAGAGGCCGGAAAAGCCGAGAGCAAATCCGCAAAAAAATCCGCCGAGCCTGCTGCCGTCCGCCGCAAGAGCTGCCGACAGGCGCGCTCCTTCGGTTATTTCAAGAACTGACGCCACGGCAGCACAGACCATCCCGCGGTTTCCGAGCACAGACTTGATATAATCAATTATAACCGCAAATGTCATGACAAATCCGCACACACTAAGCGACGCGCTGACGGCGCCGCGCACCGCGTCCACAAAAACGGAGGAGCTTTTTTTCTCACCGGTCGCGCGCAAGGTGCGGTATGAGTTACCAACCGACGGCAATTTATATATGACTCTGTTTACAATTATACCCGCCGCGATACCGAAAACCGACTGAGCAGCATACAGCCACCATCCGAAGGCGGCGTTTTTCCAGAATGCGGCACCTATAACGGACACCACAAATGACGGTCCCGTGTTGTTTGAAACGGATATAAGCGCCTCCGCTTCTTTTTTGCCCACAGTCCCTCTCTCATAAAGCTCGGCTGCCGTTTTCGCCCCCAAGGGAAAACCGCACAGAAGCCCCAGTATAACGGCGGATGACGCCTCGCCGGGCAGACCGAAAAGCCTCGCCGCGGGCAGCCTTCGCGATATCGCATCCGCGGCACCGGACGAGACGAGCAGGGATGACACCACCATGTACGGAAACAGCGACGGCAAAAGACGCTCGGCACATACAGACAGCGCTCGGGATACCGCCGCAGATGCCGTGTCGGAAAACACCGTCAGAATAACGCAGCAGACACCGAGCGCCGCGACGGTGCATACGCGACGCAGCTTGCCGCTGCCGCGTTTCTTATAAACACGGTGTTCTTTTTTCATGTAAATGCCTCGCTTATCATATTATTTCAAACAGAATATATGCTGTCGCGGGATAAAGATTTCGCCGCGGCACGGAAAGCGGGAAAATATGAAAAAGCTTTACGAAAAATGCAGCGAGGCAATACAAAAGCTCACGGTAGAGGCGGGAAGCGCGCCGCTTATCGAGCTGCACGGGTCGGGGGAGCTGTTTATATCGGGCTGCCGCGGCATTCTGGACTACGACCCGTGCCTTATAAAGGTGGAGACCTCGTGCGGGGTCATGACGGTGAAGGGAAAGGGACTGAGGGTGTCGGTCTTCAGATCGGATATGCTCACGGTCGAAGGCAGCGTTTCGATGCTTTGTATGGGGGACGGCGAAGATGATACTTGACAGACTTTTCGGCACGGCGCAGCTTGAATTTGACAAATGCCTGTATCCGCAGGTACTGAACGCCGTATCAAGGCTTGATATTCATTTTTTTCATACGGAAATCTCTGACGACCGAGCAAAAATAAAGATACCGCTTATGTCCCTGTCGCGATTTATGAAAGGATCGGGGCTTTCCGACTGTGTAACAGTCAGTAAGGGCGGACTTTTTCCGTTTCTTGCAAGGTATAAAAAGCGGTGGGGCATTGCGGCGGGAGCAGCGCTGTTTTTTGCGCTCACGGTGCTTTCGACAAGGGTCATATGGTGCGTTGACATAAGCGGAAATCACGAGATCGGCGACGAGTATATAAAAAGCGTTCTTGCAAAGCTCGGTTGCAGACCAGGCGCTTTTATCTCCGACATTGATTTTGACATCCTTCACAACAGATTTCTTATGGAAAGTGAGGGCATCGGCTGGATATCGGTGAACATGAACGGCACTCACGCAAACGTTGAGGTCCGCGAAACAAAGCCCGGCGTGCCGTCGCACGGGGACGGCGGGGAAGACTACTGCAACCTTGCGGCAAGTGAGGACGGGCAGATAGAGAGAGTTGCCGCCATTGAGGGAAAGCCGCAGGTGAAGATATTCGATACGGTTCAGAAAGGACAGCTGCTGGTAAGCGGCATTCTCAGCCGCGACGAGGGCGGCATACGTCTTGAGAGCGCCTCTGGCAGTGTTTTTGCAAAGGTTCGGCGCGATTTTGAAGTCAGCGTTCC
This sequence comes from uncultured Eubacteriales bacterium, assembly GCA_959601495.1. Lineage (GTDB taxonomy): Bacteria > Bacillota > Clostridia > Oscillospirales > CAG-272 > Avispirillum. The sequence continues at coordinate 46,178 of CAUGPT010000002.1, read as the reverse complement.
CCTTGACGGCACCGAAAAAGAGTATACAGGCAGAAAAAGCGAGAAAAAAACGCTCACTTTTTTCTCTTTTGATGTAAATCTTTTTACAAACAGTGGAATTCCGTATGAACTTTATGATACAATAGAAACTAAGGAAAACGTGTATCTGTTCGACGCGGTGGAGCTGCCGATATGTGTAAGACGCATACGGTACGAGGAGTATGCGCAAAAAGAGGCTCACATAAGCGAGGACGAGGCAAGAAGCGCAGCGCTGAAGCTTTACAGAGAAAAGCTATGCGAAACGCTGGGCAGCGCCGAGCTTTTATCAAAAACAACGGAAAGCTCATTTGACGGCAGCACATACACGATAAAATGCAGCATATACTGCCTTGCAGATATAGCTGCTCCCGTGCCGTTTACGGTGAAGGAGAACAGCGGTGACGCAGGCTGAAAAGGAATTTTATATATGGCACAAAAAACTGTTACAATACAATCAAGCGACATGACGCGGCGCATTTTCGGCAGCTTTGACTCGAACATCCGCCGTATAGAGAACGCTTTCGGCGTTCACATATACAATCGCGGCAGCGGCGTCGACGCCGAGAGCGACACCGTCCTTATAGAGGGTGCCGAGGGCTCATGCGCTCTTGCCGCCGCAGTCCTTGAGCATCTTAAAAAGTTTGCGATGCAGAGCGACATAATCGCCGATCAGACCGTTGATTACGTAATATCCATGGTCAGCGACGGGCGCGGAGACGAGCTCAGCGGCTACGGCGAGGACTGCATCTGCATAAGCGCGAAGGGAAGACCCTTAAAGGCAAAAACGGTGGGGCAGAAAAAGTATGTGGATTCCATACGGGAAAACACCGTCGTGCTCGGCGTGGGTCCTGCGGGAACGGGTAAAACGTTTCTCGCCGTCGCGATGGCGGTAAAAGCGCTGCGCGCCCACGAGGTCACAAGAATAATTCTGACACGTCCCGCGGTCGAGGCGGGCGAGCGGCTCGGCTTTCTCCCCGGCGACCTTCAGTCGAAAATAGACCCATATCTGCGTCCGCTGTACGACGCGCTTTATGAAATGCTGGGCATGGAAAACTGCGCGCGGCTCATGGAGAAAATGACAATAGAGATAGCGCCCCTTGCTTATATGCGCGGCAGAACGCTTGACGACTGCTTTATCATTCTTGACGAGGCGCAGAACACGACGCCCGAGCAGATGAAAATGTTTCTCACACGTCTTGGCAACGGCTCAAAGGCTGTCGTAACGGGTGACCTTACGCAGACGGATCTGCCTTACGGTCAGAAAAGCGGACTTGCCGAGGCGGTCAAGGTGCTGCGCGGCATTGACGACATAGTGATTCACGAGTTCAGCGAGCGCGACGTCGTGCGCCACAGACTTGTGCAGAAAATAATACTGGCATACGAAAAATACGGCCGCGAGCATCCGGCGCACGCTTCGGACGCCCGCCGCACCTATACCCGCAAAAAGCAGTAGTCGGAAAGCGGCGACGGAGGAATATAAAAATGAAACTTAAAATGTACTGCCGCAACGACCAAAGCGCAGTTGAATGCACGCCCGCGCTGCGCGGACTGTGCCGCCGCGCCGTGCATGCCGCGCTTACATACGAAAAAGTTGAGTTTGACTGCGAGGTCTCTCTGACGTTTACGGATAACGAAGGCATATGCGAGCTCAACCGAGAATACCGCGGGAGGGATCGCGCGACGGACGTGCTTTCATTTCCCATGTACGACTTTGCGGCGGGCGAGGAGCCTGACGAGATCGGAGACTTTGTAACGCTGGGAGACATTGTTGTCTCTCTCGAAAGAGCGCGCTCTCAGGCTGAGGAATACGGTCACAGCTTTGAGCGCGAGGCGGCGTTTCTGTGCGTTCACTCAACGCTGCACCTTCTGGGATACGATCACGAACTGTCGCCTGAGGACGACGCCGATATGCGCCGCCGTCAGGACGACATAATGAAAATTCTGAAACTGACAAGATAAGGATAGAAAAAATATGAAAAGAACAGCATTTATCGCAATAGTAGGCAGACCCAACGTCGGCAAATCCACACTGATGAACGCGCTTCTCGGCGAGAAGATAGCAATAGTTTCTTCAAAGCCGCAGACCACGCGCAACAGAATCATGGGCGTGCTTACAAAGGGCGAGGATCAGTATGTGTTTCTCGATACTCCCGGCATACACAAGGCTAAAACAAAACTGGGCAGCTATATGATGAAGACCGTGCGCTCCTCCATAGGCAGCGCCGATGCGGTCATCCTTATAGCCGACGCGGGCAAAGCCCCCGGCGACATTGAGAAGAATGTCTGCGAAAAGCTCAAGGCGGACAAGCTGCCGTCCATGCTCGTGCTCAACAAGATAGACCTTGTCAACCGCGAAAAGATCGCGGAAACTATCGCGCAGTATGCCGCACTTTACGATTTTGACGCTTTTGTTCCCGTCAGCGCTCTGAAGGAAAAGAATCTCGGCGACGTTATGCAGGAGGCCGAGAAATTCCTTTGCGAGGGTGACTGGTTCTTTGAAGAGGATATGATAACGGATCAGCCCGAAAAGCAGATCGCGGCGGAGATAATCCGCGAAAAGATGCTGCGCACTCTTTCAGCCGAAATTCCTCACGGCAGCGCCGTTGTTATTGAGGAATTCCGCGAGGAGGAGGGACTTATCTCCATCCGCGCCGAGATTTTCTGCGAAAAAGAGAGCCACAAGGGTATCATTGTCGGAAAGAAGGGCGAAATGCTCAAAAAGATCGGCACTTACGCCAGAGAAGACCTTGAAGAGTTTTTCGGCACAAAGGTGTATCTGAATCTTTGGGTAAAGGTAAAGGAAAACTGGAGAGACAGCGAAATGTCGCTGAACAGCCTCGGCTTTAACCCAAAGAATATAGACTGATAAACAGCGTAGTTTTGTAAAGGAGAGTGAAAACAGTGTCGGACAGAATAACTGTGCACGGGCTGTGCGTCCGCGAGACCGAAACGGGAGAAGCCGACAAAATAATCACTCTTGTTACGGAAGAACAGGGGCGTATGTCCGTCAGCGCCAAGGGCGTTAAAAGCCTGAAAAGCCGAAATATGGCGGCAACGCAGCCGTTCTGCTATTCGCTTTTTACGCTGAAAAAATCCAAAAAATATTACTACATTGAGGAAAGCGAGCTTATAGAAAGCTTTTGGGATCTTCGCAGCGATATTGATAAAATGTCCCTGGGCGCTTATATCTGCGATGTCTGCGCGGACGTTTCCGTTGAGAATTCTCCCGATCCGGAGCTTTTGCGTCTTACTCTCAACACGCTTTACGCAATTGCGAAAGGGTGGGACAGGCGCAAGGTGAAGGCAGCGTTTGAGCTGCGGTGCGCATCCGTTATAGGCTTTTGCCCCGATCTCGGAGTCTGCGGCGTCTGCGGCGAAGAAATAGCGGGTGACGGATATCTCGACATTATGAACGGCCGTCTGCTTTGCAAAAGCTGCAAACCACGCGCCGAAATTGAAGAAGAGATCGAAGGGGCGACCTCGCGGCTGTATATGCTTATAACGCACAGCGTTATTGACGCCATGCGATATATCGTGGGCGCCGCGCCGGAAAGATTTCTTTCTTTCAGCCTCGGCGAGGACGATATGTATCTTTTGTCGAATGCCGCGGAAACGTATCTCATAAACCATCTTGAGCACAGCTTTCACACGCTTGACTTTTATAAATCCGTACTGTTTTGAAACTGAGATAAAATATTATGAAAACAAAAAATCTTTATACACTTGAATTTGACAAGATCCGCGAGCTGCTTGCGCGCCATGCAGCCACGGACGGCGCAAAAGCCGCCGCACGCGAACTTGAGCCGTCGGACGATATAGACGAAGTCCGACTGCGCCAGAGACGCACCGCCGATGCAAAGCTTTTGGCGGGGCAAAAGGGAAATCCGTCGTTTTCATCCGTAAAGGACGTTTCCGCCGCCTGCGAGCGTGCCGACAAAGGCGCAACGCTTACCACCCGCGAGCTTCTGGACTGCGCGGCTGTTCTCAGCTGCACCCGCTCGCTTATAGACTACTACAAAAGCAATAAAATAACAGAAACGTCCCTTGACGAGATCTTTGAGCGGCTTATCCCCGAAAAGGAAATTGAACTGCGGATAACGCGCTCTATCGTCGCCGAGGATATGATCTCCGACGACGCAAGCCCCGCGCTTGCGGAGATACGTCACAGCATACGCAAAACAAACTCAAAGATAGCTGATCTGATGCAGAAGTACACCCAAGGTGGAAATTACTCAAAGTATCTGCAGGAGAATATCGTCACGACCCGCGGCGGACGTTTTGTCATACCCGTTAAAAGCGAGTACCGCAGCGCCGTTCCGGGTCTTGTACACGACACCTCCGCTTCCGGTGCAACGTTGTTTATTGAGCCAATGAGCGTTGTGCAGGCAAACAACGACTTGAGAGAGCTGCAGTCCAAAGAGGAATACGAGATAGAGCGAATACTTCATGAGCTGTCCGGTCTTGTTTCCTCCGTCAGCGGCGTGATTTTACTGAACTATTCCAACATAACATATCTTGCGTTCGTTTTCGCCTGCTCGGAGCTTGCTTATGAAATGAAAGCCGTTGAGCCGACGGTAAGCGAGAAAGGGGCAGTAAAGCTTGAGCGCTGCCGCCATCCTCTTATAGGTGAAAAGGCCGTACCCGTAACGATCGAGCTCGGCGGCGCATGGTCAATGCTCGTCATAACAGGACCCAATACCGGCGGAAAGACCGTATCGCTTAAAACTCTCGGTCTTTTCTGCATGATGGCTCAGGCAGGGCTTCAGCTGCCGTGCAGCAGCGCGTCGGTCAGAGTATTTGACGATATATATTCCGATATAGGCGACGAGCAGTCTATTGAACAGTCTTTGTCAACGTTTTCGTCGCATATGGTCGGTATAGTTGATATTCTGAAATGCATGACAGATCGCTCGCTGGTGCTGTTTGACGAGCTCGGCAGCGGCACGGACCCCGTTGAGGGCGCGGCGCTTGCTATGTCCATACTTGAGGAGGTCCTCGGCCGCGGCGCTCTTTGCGCGGCAACGACACACTATGCGGAGCTGAAAGCTTTTGCAATTGAGCGCGACGGCGTTTGCAACGCCTGCTGCGAATTCGATATTGAAACGCTGAAGCCTACTTATAAGCTGATCATCGGCGCACCGGGAAAATCAAATGCTTTTGCGATATCGGAGCGTCTCGGTCTGCCCCACAGCATTGTGGAGCGCGCTGGCGGATATGTGGACAACACGAGCCGCAGCTTTGAAAACGTTATAGAAAAGCTTGAGGCGGAGCGTCTCAAACTGCAGAATGAACGTGATGAAGCCGAAAGACTCAGACGTGAATATGAAAGCTTCAAAGAAAAAAGCGAAGCAGAGCTTCGCGAAAAACTTGCCGGTGCCGAAGAAGAAGACCGCCGCGCAAGAGAAAAAGCGCGCAGCATAGTAGACAGTGCCCGCGCGACCGGCGACTTTATTCTGAAGCAGCTGGACGACGCAAAGAAAGCGCAGGACAAGAAGAACTTCGGCGAGGTGCTTCAGAACTCCAAAAAGAATATCAGAAACGAAGTCAAGTCCTATATGGATAAGAACAGGGAAGAGCCGGAGGATGACGGCTATGTTCTGCCGAGACCGCTCAGAAAAGGCGATGACGTGGAGCACCGCACACTGGGTACACGCGGCACGCTTCTGGAGGACCCTGATAAAAAAGGCAATGTCACCGTTCAGATGGGGATACTCAAAACGAAATTCAATGTTTCGCAGCTGAAGCTTCTGGACAGCGTAAGCGTCGGCACAAAGGAAAAGACCGGCAGCGAAAAGGCTTACAGAGCAGCCGTATCCCGCAGCTTCAGACCCGAGCTTGACGTGCGCGGAATGCTTGGAGAGGACGCCTGCTACACGGTTGACAAGTATATCGACGAAGCCATCGTCGCTCACGTTTACAGCGTCACCGTTATACACGGCAAGGGAACGGGCGCTCTGCGCAACGCTATATGGGCGTTCCTCAAAGGGGACAAGCGCATAGAGTCCTTCAGAGCAGGTCAGTACGGCGAGGGCGACTACGGCGTTACCGTAATAGATATCAAACACAAATAAAGAAACGGTCCGTCCCGCGAGAATACGTGGGCGGACCATAGGTATGAGTAACGGGTTTCATTTGCCCTGCGCCGCTTCAAAGCCCTGTATAAAGCCTTTGGAGTCGGATGAGCATATGTCGCCGGCGATAACGCAGTTTTTGTAAACTATGATGTTTGCGTAAACTGTGCCGTCATAATCGGGATAGTTTGTGACCTCATAGGTGTAACGCACGGCGGTCTTTCCGCGGTATTTTGACAGATCAAGCCCCTGCGACTTCTGCAGATCGTTGTAGGAATTCATGACCCGATCAAAATCGGAGGGGATGCGCACTTCGACTTCCTCGATGCAGCCCTCTCCCAGCTCCCAGCCGAACTGAGCGAGAAAATCGCGCCTGTCGCCGTCTGTTTTAATCTTGTCGTAGCTTACGGTGTCATCGCCCTTAAAGACAGACCCCGCGGCGACTCTGTCATTTGACGGCAAAAGAACTATAAGTGCCGCAGCCGCGGCTATAGCGACAACTATAAGCGCCGCAAGCTTCAGCGTGCTGCTTTTTACGGAACACACAAACATAAAAGAGAACTCCTTTTCAATTATAATTCATATTTCCGATAAACTATATGCCGAACATAGGACGGTTTATTACTTATGCCGCTTATAATTGACAATACTCAAAGAAAATTCAGACGCGAGCTGCGCGACAAGCTTCTGAAGATGAATATTCCGTGCGCCGTCAGCGACACAGAGCACTGCCAGGAACTTCTGCCCGCATTCACCGTGTTCGTCACGGAGGATTATATCGTCCCCGATGTTAAGTATATCGCGGATATGTACAGCTCCGCCGCAGTAGTAAAGGTCGATCCCGAGGATATACCGAAAGCTGCGATAAAGCGTCAGCATTCCGGAATTTCAGCCGCCGCCCGCCGCATCGCGCAGCGCAGGATACGCTTTGACGGAAAAGAACTCATATTCTGCGGAAAAACTATCGCGCTTACCCGCGCGCAGCGGCTTTTGGTCAGCGTTCTCGTACTTGCCGACGGATGGACGGACGCCGCAAGGCTTGCAGCTTACTGTATGCGGCGCTCCGATGACACAAACTCCGTTTGCGTGCATATATGCAATATAAATACCAAAGCGAAAAACGCGACCGGTCAGCCGCTGATACTGTGCCGCAGATATTCCGGATACAGGATCTGAAATAAAAAAGCCCGACATCTGTCGAGTTTTTTTACTGATATTACCGCGGGCAGGTCACATACAGCATTTCCGCGCCGCAAACGGAAATCTCGGGACAGCCGGGAGGAAGAAAGTATGTGTCGCCTGCGCAAACAGCGAATTTTTCTCCGCAGGCATCCATATATCCGCTGCCGCCGACACACACAAGCGCCGCGAAATATTCGCAAGCGGGAATACGGGCGATGCCGCCGTACTTTGTGACCTTGAAAAAGTCGCAGTCGGCAAGGATCTCGCCGCAATCATTTTCAGCATCCGCTTGCAAAGCTTTTGTTTCTTCGCCGCCTCTTGAAAAACGCAGACTGCGGATCTCGCCGTCGGTATAGTTTCGGGTCGCACCGAGAGCTTCGTTTATATGCAGCTCCCGAAGCTTTCCGTCCTCGCCGCGGCGCATATAGTCCCACAGGCGGTATGTTGTGTCGGAGTTCTGCTGAATTTCGCAAAGCAGTATTCCTTCTCCGATGGCGTGTATCTGACCGGCAGGAATAAATACGGTGTCGCCCGGGTGAACTTCGACGCGCTTCAGTATGTTTTCCACAGAGCCGTCGGAGCAGGCGGCTTTAAGATCGGAAATGCCGGCGCCGCCGCGCAGACCGTAGAAGATACTTGCGCCGGGTTTTGCGTCAATAATATACCACATTTCGGTTTTGGCTTCCGCCTGAACGCGCGTGTCCTCGCCACGCACCGATTTCGCGTACTGCTCCGTAGGGTGCACCTGAACGGACAGCTTTTTGTCGGCATCGATGAATTTTATAAGCAAAGGAAAGGTTTTCGAATCAATTCCGTAAGCCGACAGCACGGCGGAAAGCGGCTTTCCGGCATAAGCGCCGCTTTCCGCCGTGCTCATGCGTCCCGGACGCGCCGAAAGCTCCCAAGACTCGGCGATGCGGTCAAAGGGAGCTTTCTTATTATATATTCTTTTAAGTTTATCGCCGCCCCACAGGGTCTCTTTGACGTACGGAGTCATTTTTTGGGGGCAGGGACGTATATTCTGCGTTTTAATTTTCATTTGAAGATGAATACAGACGTTTTATTCGTCCTCTTCTTCGTCATCCTTTTTGATTTTTTTGATAACGACTTCCTTGACCATTTTTTCGTCGCACTTAACAACCGTAACTTCAAGGGTGTCGTTATATATAAAGGATTCTCCCTCGTCGGGAATGCCCTCAAAGTGCTTCTGCACCCAGCCGTTGACGGTCAGCGGCTTGTCGCTGTCATCATCGTCATACTTGAGGTCGAAGTAGTCAAACATATCATCAAGAGAGGCGGAGCAGTCAACCGTAAGAGAGCCGTCCTCACCGGGCACCATGAGTGTCTCAACTTCGTCGTGCTCGTCGTACACATCGCCGATAAGCTCTTCGATAATGTCCTCCATAGTAACGATGCCCATAAGTCCGCCGAACTCGTCAATAACGAACGCCATGTGACATTTTTCGTTCTGAAGATCGCGGAGAAGGTCGTCTACCTTATGGTGCTTTGATATGTAAAGAGGTTTCTGATAAAACTGTGTGAGATCCGTCTTGCCGGTGTTGTATGCGTAGAAGAAATCCTTCTCGTGCAGAACACCTTTTATATCGTCAATGCTGTCGCCGATAACGGGCAGACGCGAAAAGCCTGTTTCGAAGAACATCATCATGATCTCGCGCATATCCGTTCCGTCGGTAACGGCAACGATGTCGATACGGGGGGTGAGCACCTCACCGGCAGTAAGGTCGCTGAACTCGATCGCGCTTCTGATAAGCTCGCTTTCGTCCTCATCAAGACCGCCGTCATGCTCGGCTTCGTCCACCATGGTTATAAGCTCATCCTCGGTGGTAGCCTCTCTCTTGCCCGATTTGAAAATTATGTTGAGCAGCTTTTTCCATGCGCTGAACGCAATTGTAATGGGGAAGAGTATTGTTATAAGAAAAGAAATTATTCCGTGTGTCGAAAGCACATACCCGTCGGCGTGATCCTTTGCGATCGCCTTCGGCGATATTTCTCCGAAAATCAGAATAACGATCGTTACTACCGCAGTCGATACGGCGGCGATGGCGTCGTCGCTCAGCTTTTCGGAAAACAATTTCATGAAAAACATGGTGCTTATGGTGGTAAGCGATATGTTTGCGATGTTGTTTCCGACAAGAATTGCGGTGAGCAGACGCTCATACTTTTCGTCAAGCTTCAAAACCTTTGCGGCTGACTTGTTGCCTGCGGCGGCAAGGCTTTTGAGCTTGATCCTGTTGAAAGAAGTGTACGCGGTCTCCGTAGCCGAGAAGAAAGCTGAAAGTGCAACGAGTAAAATCATAGCAAGCAGCATAAATATACTGTCGCTGTCCATATAGTATTATCCTTTCGAAAATAAATTACCCTTATTATAACAGATTTGCAATGATTGTCAATAGGTGTTGCCGAGTATTTCTTCCGAAAACCATTTGTCTCTCATTTCTTTTGCAATTGCGGTCGCCGCGCCGAGGCGGATGCTGCCGCACTGAATGGGCGGCGGAATTATGCCGTAGCCCATACACTGTTCGGCAAATGCAGCTGCGGTAACGTCGCGAACGGCTTCGATATGACGCACATGATCTCCGGAAATATATATCATGTCGCAGGGAACACATAAAATGCATATGCTGAGATATTCGGCAAGAGTTTTGCAGAGGACCTCGGGGTCGGACGCAACAAGTGTCATTTCGTTAAGACTTTTAGTGCAGTTTTTGCCTACATACAGACCTGAATTCGTAAACGGTACACCTTTGCTGAAATCGGAGCGGGAATATACTGTTTTGACGTCGCCCGCGTTTATGTAAACACATATAACATTCTCTCCGCCGGAGCAGGCGGAAACGCGTCTTGCGTGGTATTCCTTCACATTTCCGCATACGGGCATTTTGCCGAAAGAGGCATCTCCCGACAGCAGTACTGCCGGGTCAAGCGCTCCGGAACGCATGGGGCTTTTGGACATTGACGGCGAAAGCAGGGCGCTTGCGTCGTGGTCGGAGGGAAGAAGTATAGCTGACCCACAGCAGCGCTCTGATTTGCGGCGCGCCTTTGCGAATGCCACCGCGCGGATTGAAAAATGTCTGAACTCATCATCAATAAATATGCTGTCGCGCAGAGTATATGTCAGCTCGTCGATAACGCGCAGGGAAAGATCGAGCATATAAAACGTAAAGCAGCGCTCGCCGACGGTGTATACGGCGAACCACCAGTCCGGAGAAACAGACAAGACCCGCGAGCGCCTGCCGGAGGATGAGCTGCCGGAAAGCCCCTGACGGAGCACCTTCAGCGAGACAAGAGCATCCGCCGCCTTGCCTACCGTCATAACACTGAGCCCGCAGCGCTCGGCAAGCTCCGCGCGTGTAAGCTTTGACGCCGACACAGCAACGTTAAATATATCTATCACCGAATCTGGCTTCAGAGAACCGAATTCCGAATTCATAGCGCACTTCCTTTTTTCGACAATGTTCAATTTATATAATACAATATTTTACAGCCTGTGTCAAGAAATATAAATAAAGCTGATAAAATAAAATTTGTCGTTTGTGACAATTTTCAATCGGTAATTTCGGCTAAAGTCAAAAAATATTCATATTTTTGATTTTCTCGCCTAAATCGTATTGACAAAACAGTTAGACAACTGTATAATGATAAGGACACAAAAATAACGCATATGCAACTTATGCGTTTGCATAAAACAGTTTCGGACGGGAGAAAGAGTTATGGCAAAAACAAAAGATGCTGCCGGCGCGGCAGAAATAAACTATACAAAAAAGCTGCCTGACGCAGAGTTTGACGTTATGGCTGCCATGTGGACCGGAGAGCCTCCCGTTAACACCGCTTATCTTATGGAGGCTGTGGGAAAAGACAAGGGCTGGAAAGCACCTACTCTTATTTCTTTTTTGGTACGTCTCGAGGATCGCGGATACATAGTTTCGGAAAAGAAGGGTAAGGAGCGCTACTATACCCCCGTTGCGGACCGCGATAAATATATGCAGGCCGTTACCGAGGACTTTGTAGAGCATTATCACGGCGGCTCCTTCGTTCACCTTATGGATACGCTTTATAAGGACAAGAGCCTTTCGGAAAAGGACATCGACGAGCTTCTCGAGTGGCTCAAATCCAAATATTGATAACGTGACGGACAATGCCGAAAAGCTGCGCTTCAAAATGACTGCCTAAGCCTGCCTCGCGGAACACAGAGCCGAAGGGATAGGCACTTATAAAGAAAGAAGCCAGCATTATATACTGAAAAACTATTTCGAGCCGGACGCCGATCTTCATGAGATGCCGGTATGCGGATTTGTCGCGGATATAAAGCGCGACCGCGAAATTATTGAAATACAGACCTCCGGCTTCGGCGCAATGCGCCGCAAACTGGAGGCTTTTTCAAATGAAGGATACGATGTTACCGTTGTCTATCCCGTCGCGGCGGCTCAGAGAGTCGTGTGGATAGACCCCGAGACGGGCGAAGGGAAAAGCGGTAATACGACCCGCCGCCAGAAAAACATTTTCAAGCTGCTGCCGCAGCTTTTGTACACATACGAGCTTTTTGAAAAGGGCGCTTTTCGGGTCCTTGCCGTAATGCTCGTATCAGACAGTATTCGTGTTTTAGACGGACGGGGAAAAGGCAGAAAGATCGGCGCGACAAAGCTCGATACGGTACCGACCGAGCTTATTGATACGGCAACGGTAGAAAATGCAGCGGACGTTTTTAGGCTTTTGCCTTTTTGCGACGGAGAGATGCTGAAAAGCGCGGAAATTTCAAAACGGCTGGGTCTTATCCGCCGCAACCTCAGCGCCGCGATAAAGCTGCTTGTCCTTTTGAAAATTCTGACTCCGTGCAAAAAAGAAGGAAACAGCATAATCTATAAAGTATCGAAACCTTAATTTCAAAGCAGCGGCCTTATTAAGCCGCTGCTTTTTATATATTCTACAGAAACAACGGGCGGCACTGCCTGCCGGCGAGCATTTCGTTATATGACATATACAGCTTTGAAAAATCCGCCACGAGAGAATGAGGCTTCTTTTCGGGATCGTCCTGACAGAGCGGTACAAAGTATATATTTTTGCGGTTAAGAAGCGTGCCTATGTTGCCGAGGTTTGCCGACATTGCGTCGTTGCTCGCAAGTGCCAAAAGCAGCGGACGGTCGCAGCGCAGATGCGCTTTGGCGCACATGGTTACCGCCGTGTCCGTTATGCCGTGTGCAAGCTTTGCGAGGGTGTTGCCGGTGCACGGCGCGATTATAAGCGCCTCCAGCGGCATTGCGGGTCCGAACTTTTCAGCTTCTTCTATGGTATGAACGCACTTTCTGCCGCTTATGTTTTCAAGTGTTTCAATTAAGCGCTCCGCCTTTCCGAACCGTGTGTCGGTCGTATATACCGTTTCGCTCAGTATAGGGACAAGGTCAAGACCCGTATTTTTCAGTTCTCTGAAGATCTCCGACGAGCGGCTGTGAGTGCAGAAGGAGCCCGTAAATGCATATCCCGTCACTGTGCGCCGCCTCGCTTTCCTGAGCGGAGAAGTCCGTTTACCGTTTTATAAATAATGGTGCCCGCCGTTTCAGGCGAATATTTACCGGGCAGTGACAGCGCAATTATGAGTCTGTCTCCCAAAAGGCTGCGCGCCTCGTCGGTAAAGCCCCCCGGCGCCGACGCAAGGTCTATAAATATCCCTTCCGCGCACGCCGCGACGCATTCCTCACCGACGATCTGACAGGGAACAGTGTTGTAGCAAACGTCGAAACGCTCGGGAGCGCGCAGCCAATGAGACAGACCGCAGACAGCCGCGCCGTCGCTTTCCGCCGCGGCAAGGGCTGCGGCGCTTCTTGCCGCCACCGTAACGTTTGCCCCCAGTGCAAGCAGGCGCTTTGTAAGCGTTCTGCCTATTCTGCCGTAGCCGAGTACGGTCACGGACGAGTCCCAGAGAGTCTTTTTAAGCCTGGACATTGCTATTTCCACGGCGGCCTCCGCCGTCGGGATAGCGTTAAGTATACCGAACTCCTCCAATACGGCATAATCCGTCAAAGAATGGTTGTATTCCGCAGCCACTCTTTTCACGATCGCCGCAAATTTTCCGCCGAATATGTCAACAGACGCAGGCAGCTTCTCAAATATATACTCGCAGTCGACGCAGCTTCTGCCGTCATCGGTGCATATCAGCTTTCCGCCGCCCGTAAACGCGGGTATGGACATTATCACCGCATCCGCGTTTTCACATGCCTGTCTCAGATCGCGCACCCGCATTACGTTTTTATCCTCCGTGCCGCTCTCGCCGCGCCAGATAAGACATTCATCTCCCGCGTCGGCAAAACGTTCCGCGCAGTATATAAGCCGCCTGTCACCGCCGCAGAACACAAGTTTTCTTTTTTTCTCCATTATAATTTACCATGCCTTTCAATACAGAACGCTGCGATCAGTACATTATATGTAAATTTCGTACTCTTGCCAGCAGGGAAAAGTACCGCGGCGATCATAGCCACCGCACACGTGACATATATTTTATCAAAGTAACTGCATCGGAGCTTTGTATATGTCACGAATTTATAACAGGAATATAAAATACGAGGCCGAAACACGGAACGAAGAACGCTGCATAGAGCTGGGGAAATACATAATCAGCACAAACGGCACCGTAAGAGAGACAGCCGCAGTGTTCGGGATAAGCAAATCAACTGTTCATAAAGACGTTACGGAAAAATTGAAGAGAGCGGACCGAAAACTGTACGAAAAAGTCAAAACGGTACTTTCGAAAAATAAAGCGGAGCGGCATCTGCGCGGCGGATACGCGACAAAAATGAAGTACAGCGCACTCCGCGAGAGTAAGTGCGGCAATTCCGCAAAACGTAAAGCGCAGCAGACATAACAGTCACCCGAGCAACTAATCGTTGCTCGGGTGACTGTTTATTTAAAATTATCAAGACGCCGATACGGATACTGTGAGTCGGCGCAGTTAAAGCTGCGTCGGACGCGTATCAGATCTACTGCGCGAGCGGGCGGAAAATATGTGCCTCGGGAGCGCTGCGGTGTGCGAGATCAATCGGACGGGGAGTACCGAAAACACCGCTCAGATTCGACGCTCAATGCAGATCCGCGCCTCATTGCCGCAGGGCGATACAGAACTATCTACCGTGCCAATTATACAAAATGCAAATTTTGTATAATTGAGGGAAGGAATATATAAAAATGCGGTGAGGCGGCTCGCGGCTTTGCCGAAGCCCGCGCCGCGCGGCGCTCCGACCGGCGCTCAGTTATTCTTTTGCTGCGGTATTGCTTTACCGCGCGCATAAGCTGAAATCGACCCTCGTACCGATTTACTGCGGCGCGCGGTTATATTTATTTATATAATGTTGTCCGTACACACTTTCCGTTTATCTCAATATGATATCACGCCGCCATGCGGCGTACGGCTGCTGGCACCGCTCACGTCGGAATTTTACAATTGACATTACGGATGATACGTTGTACAATGATGTAGGTTTATATTTCGCAAACAAGGAGGATTTCGGTATGCTGCTTGCTGTGGATATCGGCAACAGCTCCGTAAAATTCGGGCTGTTCGATAATTCAAGTGAAAATCTTGTCGCAAGCTTTTCGATCTCATCGCTGACCGTTCGCAGTGCGGACGAATACGCGCTTTGCATAAAAAGTTTTCTGCGCGATCGCTTTGACGAAAGTCTTCCGATAATAGACGCTGCTGTTATATCCTCCGTTGTTCCGCACATTTGTTCTGTTGTTTGCAAAGTTCTTGAGCAGATATGCAAAAATAAACCTTTTATTATAGGTACAGGCACAAAGACAGGCTTTCCCATACATATCGACATTCAGTCCCAGCTCGGCGCTGACATTGTTTCAAATACCGCCGCAGCCTTTGCCGTGTGCAAGCCTCCTTTTGTGATAGTTGATGCAGGCACTGCTACTACCGTTACATACGTTGACGAAAACGGCGCGCTTGACGGTACCGTGATCGCTCCCGGCATTGCAACGTCTCTTTCGGCACTTGTTACAAGCGCGGCGCTTCTGCCGGACGCGCCTCTTACAAAGCCCGGCGCGCTTATAGGAAAAAATTCGCGCGACAGCGTTCTCAGCGGCGCGTATTTCGGCGCGGTTTACGCGATAGACGGATTTATAAGAAATATCCGCGAACAGATGCGTACCGAAAGCCCGCTCGGGCTTATCGGCACCGGAGGCATGTCTTCTGTGCTTGCCGATTGCAGAAATAAGTTCACGGTGATCCCCGAGCTTACTCTCAAGGGCGCTGCTGCTCTGTATTTCCACAACAGGCAGTAAATGTATTATACAAAATTTTTCTTAATATAAATTATAACTGAATAAACAGTTACACTCTCACTTTTTGTTAATCAGGCTACGGCCGGTTATAATATTTGCATACGCCTTACCGCCTAAACGCGGACGGCAGTATTGAGGTTTGAGCCCTCGGAGGTGTTTTATGTCTTCTGTAAAAAAAGACACACGGAAAAAAGTGACGCTTATGGTCCAGCTGGCGCTGCTTTGCGCGCTGGAAGTCGTTCTGACACTGGTTTATATCCCCGTCGGAACGATAAATCTGAATTTCGGACTCGTTCCGATAGTTATAGCGGGCGTGCTTTTCGGCCCCGGATACGGCGCGCTCGTCGGCGGAGTTTCCGGCATAGTCACCATGATACAGGTGCTGTCCGGACAGAGCTATTTTTACACGTTTCTTGTCGCCGAAAACGCATTTGCCGCTTCTCTTCTCTGCATTGTAAAAACTGCTGCTGCAGGATTTCTGGCGGGACTTGTATTCAGGCTGCTCGACAAGGTCTCAAAGTACAGAACTGTCAACGTTCTTGCCGCATCCGCGGTTTGCCCCATTGTCAATACGGGCATTTTTGCTCTGGGTATGTTCACAATATTCGGTAAGGCACTTATGGCGGACGAGACTATCAGCACATGGTCGACAGGCGGACTTATCGCCGTGGTATTCGCGGCGCTTATCGGCGTGAACTTCTTTGTTGAGCTGGCACTGAATGTTGTAGTATGCCCCGCGATAAGCAAGGCTTTGTACGCCGTAAAACGCTCAAAACGCGGATGAACATTCGACAAAACATATAAAAATACGCAATAAGCGCCCCGAATTGTTAAAAAATATATTTCTGCGGCGCGCTTATTGCATTTTTATACCTATTATGCTATAATTACTTTATTAAAATTATTGATACGGAGGATTTTACTCATGGCAGCACCTAAGGTTAAAGTCAGAGTTATGTATTCAACAAAGAAAGCAAAGGTGAAAACCTTTGCTACCGCAATTGCAGAGGCGTTCAAATGTATCGTTAATGACGTTCCCCCCGCATATCCCTGCGACAAGGAGAGAGTTGTATTTATCGGTATGACTATCAAGGATGCTCCCACAGATCAGCTTCGTCTGTTCTGCCGCGAGCTTACTCCCCAGAGAGCATACAACGTTGCCCTTTTCGTTGACGGTCCCAAGAAGGAAGACAACAAGGGTCTTCAGACCATCATCGAAACTCTTAAAGAGGCAGGCACAAACGTACTTGAGGACGATATCTACTACGTAAACGGCGGCCCCGCAATATTCGGCGGCAAGAAAATCAGCCTTGAGGAGCGTACGCAGATCGTTCGCTGGGCAGATGCAGTTGTTGCAAAAGTTTCCGAGAAATAAGATCACATACAAAAAAGCAGCGCCTCGGCGCTGCTTTTTTCTTATAATGGTATTGACAAACGCATCATGCGATGATATACTGTGTAAAGTAATTTACTTTACAGGGACGGTGCCGTATGTTTTCCAAGGACATGCATGTTTCATTGCTGCTTGATTTCTACGGCGATATACTGCCCGAGCGCCGGTATGAAATGACCAGCCTTTACTACAACGACGACCTTTCTCTTTCGGAAATTGCCGATATATGCGGCATATCGCGTCAGGGCGTCAGAGACGCTGTCAAGAAAAGCGAGCTTGAGCTGCGCGAGCTTGAAGAAAAGCTCGGCCTTGCCGCACGATTTGCGGCAGTGCGCGCACAGCTTGACGATATTTCGGAAAAAATAGATGACATATCCGAGAATGTCGGCGAATGCGAGAGCGCAAAGCTTCGCGGCATTGCCGAGTCACTTAAGGGTATGAACATATAATTTATAAGCGGAGGTTTGCATATGTTTTCAAGTCTCAGTGAAAAACTGAATAAGGCTCTCGGCAAATTCCGCAATAAAGGCAAGCTTACAGAGTCCGATATCAAAGAAGGCATGCGCGAAATAAAGCTTGCGCTGCTTGAGGCGGATGTCAGCTTTAAGGTGGCAAAGGACTTCGTAAAAGAGGTTTCCGAGCGCGCCGTGGGCGCAGAGGTAATGGAAAGCCTTGTTCCCTCCCAGCAGATAGTAAAGATCGTTAACGAAGAGCTTATAAAGCTTATGGGCTCGTCCCAGGCAAAGCTTGAGATCGCGTCAAATCCGCCTACGGTGGTAATGATGTGCGGTCTCCAGGGCGCGGGTAAAACGACTCACTGTGCAAAGCTTGCCGCAATGTATAAAAAGCAGGGCAAAAACCCTCTGCTTGTAGCCTGCGACGTATATAGACCCGCTGCTATAAAACAGCTGCAGGTAGTCGGCGAGCAGGTCGGCGTTCCCGTTTTTGAAATGGGTGCGGGCGACCCTGTGAAGATCTCCCGCGAGGGCGTTGCCTACGCCAAGAAAAAAGGCTATGACATGGTGTTCATTGACACCGCGGGTCGTCTCCACGTTGACGAGGCTCTTATGAAAGAGCTCTCCGATATAAAAAAAGCAGTTGAGCCTACCGAGATACTTCTCGTTATCGACGCAATGCTCGGTCAGGACGCAGTAAACGTTGCAAAATCCTTTAACGATCTGCTTGACATCACGGGCGTTATCCTCACAAAGCTTGACGGCGATACCCGAGGAGGCGCGGCACTTTCCGTGCGGCACACCACGGGCAAGCCCATAAAATTTGTGGGCACGGGCGAAAAGCTTGACGCTATCGAACCGTTCTACCCCGACCGTATGGCTTCCCGCATACTGGGTATGGGCGACGTTCTCACTCTTATCGAGAAAGCCGAACAGGCTATCGACGAAAAGAAAGCCGCCGAGCTTGAGAAAAAGCTGCGCGAAAACAACTTTACCCTTTCGGACTATCTCGATCAGCTCAGACAGCTTAAGAAAATGGGCAATCTGGACAGCATCATCGGTATGATACCCGGCATGAACAAGGGCGCGCTGAAGGACGCGAAGATCGACGAAAAAGCCATGGCGCATACAGAGGCGATTATCCTTTCCATGACCGAAAAGGAGCGCACAAAGCCCGATATCATAAACGGCTCTCGCCGAAGGCGCATCGCGGCAGGCAGCGGTACAAGCGTCGAAGAGGTCAACAGGCTCATGAAGCAGTACGATCAGATGAACAAAATGTTCAAGCAGCTCAGTTCCATGGGCAAAAAAGGCAAGAAAAGGATGAAAATGCCGTTTAACTTCTAACGGATTTTTATATAAAAATAATTTATTTTCCAAGGAGAAAAGAAAAATGGTTAAGATCAGACTCAGAAGAATGGGCGCAAAGAAAGCTCCCTTTTACCGCGTAGTTGTTGCAGACAGCCGCTACCCCCGCGACGGCCGTTTCATTGAGGAAGTAGGCACCTACAACCCCATGACCGACCCCGCAACTGTAAATCTTGACAAAGAAAAGATCAACGCGTGGATCGCAAAGGGCGCACAGCCTACCGACACCGTAAAGGCTCTTATCGACAATTACTCCGACGCTGAGTAATCGGCGAGGGGGAAAATCGAATGATCGATCTTGTACGTCTTCTTGAAGACATTGCAAAATCCATCGTTGACAATCCCGACGAAGTTAAAGTTACACAGGAGATCAACGATGATAACGTAACACTTACTCTCAACGTTGCAGAGGGCGACATGGGTATGGTCATCGGAAAGCACGGCAATATTGCAAAAGCTATCCGCACCGTTACCAAGGCTGCCGCAAAGCTCGGCGATATGAAAGTAAATGTTGAGATAAGATAAAAACTTATCCCCAAAAAAGCGAACCGCCTGACGGCGGTTCGCTTTTTTACTTATAGAAAATGAGCGCACCGCGCGGTGCGCTCATCAAATTCTTTCAGGCTTTTATCTCATCAAGTCTGACTACACGTCCGCCCTCGTCGCGGCTGCGCAGTCCGGCGATGATGATCTTCATCATCTCAACGGAATCCTCAAAGCGAACGGGCTCCTCGCCGGTTCTCAGCCAATTTACAAACAGATCGAGCTGCTTTTTGAAGGCATAGTAAGAGTCCTCGCAGTCAAGATACTTTGAGCCTTTTGTGCCGATAATGAGCATACCCGCACCTGCCATGCCTATTCCCTGAGGAATATCGACGCAGCAGCCGCTGCTGTGCACAAGGTGCACCTGTGCCTGCTCATATGTACCGGTGTTCTGTGCCGACACGAATCCGCTGCCGAGAAGCGGGTACATCTGCTCAACAGCGTGTATGCCGTAGGTCTCCCACTTCTTCGGCATGGGCGCGCATATATATTTCAGCTTGCCCATTTCGTAGGTGTGACCGTAGTAAGGCTCAAATTCCTTTGCGTATCTCATGCAGGACGAGGTTATAAACTGTTTGCCCTCATTTCTCCATCTGACAAAAGTCCGGAGATCCTCTTCCTTATTGACAAGGGGCTTGTCGATGAACATGGGGATGCCCGCGTCAAGGAAAGGCTTGCAGCGCTCAACATGCTCGTTTCCGTCGTCGGTGGCGCAAATAACGGCGTCCACCTTGCCCAGCATCTCCAGCGGGTCGTCCACAACGTTCGGTATGCACGACGCCTTAGCCATATGCTCTGCCATTTCACGTTGAGCGTAGCCAGTGCAGCATATATGAGTTATATGCGCGCCGGGGATGCCGATGGTCTCATCGGGCTGCTTGTAAAGATAGTCGGGGATAACAGGGAACGGACACTGGTCCATATATTCCTTGTTGTAGCCGTTGAACATGGCGCTCCAGGAATAGGGATGCCCGTTGCCTTCCGTCATACCGAGAATACCGATTCTCAGTTCTTTATCTCCGAGTGGGACACTTGCCATAGGTCTATGCCTTCTTTCTGTCAGTTATTTTTTTGGACGTGAAAGTACCTTCATAATCTCGGGTATATCAACGTTCTTAAAGGTCTCCTTGATAAGCGCCGTGGTCGCTTCGCTTATGGCGGGCGCTTCGAAGTAGCGGGCGTTTGCTTTCACCTGCTCACTTGTATCGGCACCGAGCACAAGGCTTGTAACACCCGGCACGTCTCGCATAAAGGATATTGCCATCTCTGCAATGCTCATTCCCTCTTTTTCTGCATACTCACGCAGCTTTATGATCCTCGGCTTGGCGTGCTCGCACAGTATGGGATCGGTTATCTTCTCGGGATCGAGGAAGAACACACCCTGCAGGAATACGCTTCTGACAAAAACGGTGAAGTTTCTGCGGCGCAGCTCTTCAACGGAGCCGTCGTTTATGAGCCTCTGGTCGAAAATACTCATGGGTATCTGAGTTACGGTATATTCCTCGTGGCGCAGGATCTCACGGATCTCGTCAGCCGTGTAGACGGATGCGCCCACAATGTCTGTGTAGCCGCGCTTTACAAGGTCT
Organism: uncultured Eubacteriales bacterium; assembly: GCA_959601495.1. Classification (GTDB taxonomy): domain Bacteria; phylum Bacillota; class Clostridia; order Oscillospirales; family CAG-272; genus Avispirillum. The sequence continues at coordinate 25,264 of CAUGPT010000002.1, read as the reverse complement.
CCCATTACCCGCGCGCAAACGTCGGGTTTATAGCGCAGGTTAACTCCGTTGTGCAGCATTATGTTGTCAACTTTGCTGACGCCCAGCTTTGCGAGAGAGGTCTCCACGTTTGTGATGATCCACTTTTCGACCTCGGCATCGCTTCCCTCTTCAATCCCGGGAACCTTGGTCGTTATGTAAGGCTTATTATCTACACCTGCCAGAAAGCGTCCGAGCACATCCTCGGAGTTTCCGTAGGCGCGCGCCGTGTCAAGACTGTTAACGCCGCTTTCAAGGGCGCTTTTCAGCATATCGCGGCTTTGCTCCTCGGGGGGCTGACCGTTATCGTTGGCAATGCCGTAGTTCATGCCCAGCTGAACCGTGCCGAGGGTCATCTTTGAAACTTTTTTGCCGGAAATTTCCGTGTACAGCATTATTTAATCGTCCTTCCGCTTATATTTCTCGCAATATTGCGGTAATACTGCGAAAGTCCCACAACGTCCGCGCCGGCGGATATAAAAGTATATCCCAGGTCGACAAGCTCGTCAAAGTTGGCAATTCCGCCGGTGGTACCCGCAAACTTTCCGTGGCGGCGGGCACATTCCGCAACCTTTTTGCGTGCCTCGACCACCTCGGGACGGTCAAGCTCATACGGGAAGCCCGCGCCCTGGCTGAAGTCAGCGGGACCGAAGAATATCATGTCGATGCCCGGCAGCGCACATATTTCTTCAAGCTCTGCCATCGGCTCGGGATCTTCTATCTGAACAATGACAAAGCGCTGCTCGTTTGCGCACTTTACGTATTCCTTTTCATCCACGAGGCAATATTTTCCGTCGGCGTTACCGCCGTCGATGGGACGTCTGCCGACCGGATGAAATTTTGTATAGTACACTATCTTCTTCGCTTCTTCAAGGCTCATAAGGTGAGGCACCATGATACCTGTGGAGTCTCCCTCCAAAGGGCGCACCAGGTCACTGTAGCAGCCCTTTGAAACTCTTGTGAGTACATCCACATCATAGCACTTAGCGCTTCTGACGGCGTTTTCTATAAAGGACCAGTCACTGGGGATATGCTCCATATCCACCCAAACGCAGTCAAAACCGCTCATTGCGGCAATTTCAACGTTTCTCTGATCCGCGAGGTTGATCTTAACGCAGGTCGCCACTTTGCCGGAGCGCATAGCCTTCAGCACCCTGCTCTCTCTCATATGAAATTCCATAATATTTACCCTTCCCGGTATAGATGTGCGCGGGTGCCTTGCGCACCGCGCGAAATTCTTTACAGCCCGTGTCAGCAAAAGCGACACGGGCATAAATGTTATCTTGCCGTATAACCGCCGTCAACGTTGATGCCTGCGCCGGTTATGTAAGCCGAAGCGTCGGAAGCGAGAAATACAAGAACGCCCTGTATATCAGTTTCGTCAGCCATTCTGCCGAGATACGTCATCTTGGCATATTTCTCAAGGAAATCGGGGTGCTGATGATTGAAAAGTCCGCCGAGATTGAGACAGTTTACTCTTACGCCGGATTTTCCGTATCTTCCCGCCATAAATCTTGTAAGGTTGAGCATGCCGCCCTTGTGAAAGAAGTAATCGGGAGCGTCTATGGCGTCCATCTCCGGGTGACCCTCGTAGAGATAAGGGTTTGAACCGCATATGCCCATATATGAGCCGATATTTATAATGCTGCCGCCTCCGTTTTTCTCCATATGGTTGCCGAAAGCGCGGGTAATCGCGAAAAGTCCTGTAGCATTGACCGCCATGGACTTTGCAAAGTCCTCAAGGGGACCGTCGTACTCGTTCATGGGGCGCAGTACGGAGTTATTTACAAGGATATCTACCTTGCCGTTTCGCTCTATCATACGTTCGAGAAGCGCTTTTATGCTCTCCTCGTCCTCCTGATCGTAGCTGTCGGCATAGACCTTGTCATAGCCCATTTTGTTGAGCTCGTCAGTAAACTCCTTACATTTTGCCAGTCCGCGGGATGCACAGCAAACCACCGCGCCCGCGTCGGCAAGGGCAATTACCATCTGCTTGCCGTAGTATCCGGAGCCGCCCGTTACAAGCGCTACTTTACCGTCAAGGCGGAATCTGTCGATTATGTTGGCTTTGTTATACATATAAAGCTCCTCAGAAAAGTTTTTTAACGGCATCTACGATAGCGCCGCCGGCCTCGCCGGTGAAGATCGATGTGCCGACCTCGTAGCCGCCGTCGGCATATGCCTCGGGTGTGAAGAGATATCCCGGCAGAGTTCCGTTTGAAACTTCAAACACAAATGTCTTTGCAGAGGGAGAAGCCTCTTTCATGGCAAGACCGAACTCAACAAATATCTCACCCTGGGTCATGCAGATGTTGGTATCTCCGAGAGTTACGACGCAGACCTCGCATGGCAGCTCAGCATCGGTGATCTTACCGTCGCGCTCGGCGATCTCGGCATAGTAGAACTCGTTCTCTTTACCGAACATTGCGAGCTCGCAGTTTCTCTTTGTTATGTAGTCGTCGTCGGGCATCTCGCGGAAAGCTTTGCGTGCCGCTTCCATGTCGCGGCGCGCGTCCGCGACCGTGGGATACTCACGGATAGGCAGTTCAAGTTCCGTGCTCTTAAAGCCGATCTCTATATCGTCGGAGAACTCCATTTTCTCGATCGTGTGGAATATCTCAACGCCGAGAGTTGAGCCGACACGGGCAGCCTCTTCAAAATTCTGACCCACTCTGTGATAACGGGAGGACTGGTTTCCGCTTGTACCCTGTGCAAACATGAACTTTGCCTCGGGATATGCGAAGTGGATAAAGCGGCGCACATATGCGGGATAATCTGCCGTTACGTAGAGATTTTCCGCATGAAGATATGTAGGATGAAGCGCGTAGTTGAACAGAACGCCGCGAACGGTGTCGTTCATGTCTTTAACGCAGATAACGTTTACGCTGTCATCCTGCAGACCGTTGCGGATACGTCTGTTTCCGCCGACACCCTGCTCTTTTCCGCAGTGTCCGATACCTGTTCCCAGCTTTGCGGGGAAGGTATTTTCTCTTGCCTCACGGATAACTGCCTCTACCTTGGGGAGAAGCTGCGCGATATACGTGGGATCGTCGTGCAGGCCCTCGGCAAGCTCGGAAGCGAGCGGAGTTGAGGACCAGGGGCCGGAATGTGTATGTGACGTTGTAAACGTAATGTTTCCGCCGAGCTTTTCGCGGATCTCTCTGCAATAGCTCTTGCCGAAATACAGCAGATCGAACGTTACAAGCGTTATGCTGTCGTGTCCGTTATCGAGATGCAGCGCGCCGCAGTACAGCGGGTCGTGGATACCGATATTCGGTCTGGGGCAATGGGGGTAGCCCGCCATCTGAACTCCCTTGTCGGGAGAAATGTCAACAAGTGCAATTCCTGCTTTAAGCATTTCAGTACCTTCTCTCTTAAATTGCTTATAAAAAATTTAATCCTTTGCTTTATAAACGGCGCGCACACCGAAATCGTCGTCGAGTACGACAATATCGGCACGTTTGCCCGCCTCAAGCGAGCCTATCTCATTTTCCATACCGAGAAATCTCGCGGGGTTAAGGCTCGTTACGGCAGCTACCTCGGGCAGAGTGAATCCGAGGGAGACAAAATTTGCCGCGACTCTGTTCATTGTGAGCTTTGAGCCGTTAAGCTCGCCGTCCAGAAAGTTTACGTCCTCTCCGTCGCCGTCGCCGCCGCAGGCATCGGTGATGCCGATGATGTTTTCGACTCCCGCGCACTTCTTCACAAGCGCCACCATCTCGGGGCGCACGTGCACGCCGTCGCGGTCACAGATAATCTCGTATGTAAAGCCGTCGCATACAAGCGCGGAAACGTTGAAATCCGCTTCAATAGTGCCGCCCCATCGTGTGGGAGAAACGGCAGCGCCTGTAGCGTCAAAAATGTGCGTGACGTTGGACGCGCCGAGCTCCATTGCCCTGCGCACCTCATTGGGAGAAGCCTTGCTGTGACCTATGGAACCTTTTATGCCGCGGCTCTTCAGATCACGCATAAGCTGCTCCGTGCCGCGCACCTCGGGCGCGTATGTCATATGCCGCAGCACTCCGCAGTCAAGGATCGGCATATATTCCGCGGGATCGGCGCAGATATCGCCGCCGCTGCTGCGGGCACCGAGTTCCGGATTGAGATAGGGACCCTCAATGTGAACGCCGCATATAACCGGATTTTTCTTCATCTCGGCTTTAATGCGTTCTATTGCGGAAAGTATACCGTCAATGCCAAGATCTCTGTAAAGAGTGGCGCACATTGTGGTCGTGCCGTGCCTCAGGTGATACCCGGCGCACGCGGCGGCGTCCTCGTAGAACCATGTCGCGCCGCCCGCGTGACAGTGTATGTCCACAAAGCCGGGCATGATCGTGCCGCTGCGACTGACAGCTTCGCCGCAGACGGGGGCACCGTTCCTGTCTCCCGCATAAATGATCTTTGAGCCGGAGACTGCGACTGCGCCGTCTTCAATAACTCTGTCGCAGAGAACGACTCTGCCGTACAGTGTATATTCAGTCATACCGCAGAATTATCAGTAGCCGACTGTCTCCTCGCAGCCGAAGGGCTGTGCGATGCCGTCGGAAACGTAAACGTCGGTATCCATAAGCTGCAGTATGGAGGAAGGAACCAGAGGAGTTACCTCACCGTAGCAAACAAGGCGTGAGATCATTCTCTGCCATGCGGAGTATGTACCGAAAGTAGTAATAGCGTGCATCTCCAGACGGTTTCTCGAATTTTTAACGTCAACGGGTCCTATGGTAGCGGCTCTGGGGGGAACGTTTGCGATGTCGCCGGAGCAGCCGAAGCAGCCGTGCAGCGAGTTCTGCATGATCGTCATGGGATTGAGAGTTACCACTCTTGCTTCCATTTCAAGATACTCCTCGATAGGAGGGCAGCCGAACTCGGGTGTGCAGGGATCGATAAACGCGATGTGTCCTGCCCAGCCGGGACCGGAGTAGCATACGTCGGCGCCGCCGTCGCCGCAGTCGGCGATCATTTTGGAGTAGTCTTTGATATTCTCTGTCGTGGGATAGTGGATCTGAGAAAGAGGCATCCGCAGATCCTCTCTGATCTTGCCCCAGAAATATTTTACGTTGCTGTGAGCAAAGCCCGCCTCATAGTCAAGGGGAGCGATGTTGCCGTCCTGATCCGCCCACTCGTCCATGCAGAAAACGTGAACGTTGCGGCAGTTGATATTGAGTCTGTTTATAGCCTCTGCTACGGACATATACTCCACCGGGCAGGGGTTGGGGCAGATCATAACTACCTTTTCGTTCATCATGTCGCTTCTTGCGATCCTGCCGATCATGTCGGCGATCCATATACCGTCGGGACTGGGAACGATGTGAATACGGAAGTTGGGATTGGGGTGTTTCTCCATATCCTCTCTCTTGATGTTTCTGCATCTTTCAAGAACTTCGCGGTTTTTGTAGGGCACGAAAGGTGCGGGATCAAAAGTAAACATTTGTTTCTCCTTTATGTAAAAAATTATTATTTCTAAAATCAGCCGTTCTGCGGCATCAGTGTTTTCTTAACGCCCGCGGGCGCGATTTTTCCGCCCGACGCAAGTATTGCGGCTCCGAGGCTTGCCGTTTCCGATGTATCGAGAACTTCAACGGGTATGCCCGAAATTCTCGCGAGAATACGGCACCATATATCGCTTTTTGCTCCGCCGCCGAAGACTTTCAGGCACTTTGCGCCGCCGAGTTTTGAGACAGCGTCAGAAATATCGCGGGACACGCCCTCGTACAGAGCGTATATTATATCCGCAGCGGTCGTTGACAGCGTTATTCCGCTTATTGAGCCGCCCACGGAAAGATCGCTTTCGAAAGTAACGCCACCCGCACCGGGACCGGACTGCTCGCACAGGGCGTCCATTTCTTTATAGCTCATGGAGCCGTAAAGCGTGCGCGACAGCCAGCGCAGAGCCGCGCCGGTGGTCATAAGCGCCGTTTCGGATATGTATTTATCGTTGTTGAATCTGAACAGTGAAGCTTCTCCGCCGCTTTTCGCAAGCTTTGAAATAGCAGTCGCCGTGCCGAAGGATACGGTGCATATACCGTCTCCGATGCCTGCGCCAAGAGCAGCAAGCTTCTGATCCTGCCCGCCGAGATAGACCGTGCAGCCCGGATCTATGCCGCAAACGGCGGCGACTTCGGGCAAAAGCTCACCCACGGCATCCCCCATGCAGCCCACGTCCGGGAGAAGCGAGATATCGATATCAGCAAAATCGAGGAGCTCCCGGCTCCAGCATTTGTTGTGTATGTCGTACGCCATTGAGCCGCCGGCGACCGTATAGTCACATACTGCCCTGCCGCACAGACGCAGATTGAGAAAATCGAGAGGGAACAAAATTTTGTGCGTCGCCGCGTACTGCTCGGGTCTGTTCTCGCGGTACCACATCATTTTCGGCAGCGAGTAATCGCAGAGAAGAAACTTTCCCGTGACGTCGTACACAAACTTTTCGCCGAATGCCTCGCACAGTCTTTCGCACTGCTCCTCTGCGCGCATATCAAGCCACGACACGGCGTTTGCGACTGTTTTACCGTTTTTGTCCACAGGCACAAATGATATGCCCTGGGTGCTTACGGATATTCCCTTCACGGCGGAAACCTTGCTTTTCTCAACTACGTAGGAAATGCCTTCGCATACAAGTATCCACCATTCGTTGGCGTCCTGCTCGACAAAGCCGCCGTCAAATATAAGCTCATATTCGCGGTTGAATTCGCAAAGGATTTTGCCGCATGCGTCAAACATGACTACCTTACATCCGGTAGTACCGAGATCTATACCTATATACATAATATCTCCCGCATTCAATTCTCTTTACCATTATAAAGTAAACGGTGCGGTTTGTCAATAAAAGTTTAACATAAACCGCACCGAAAATCAGCTTTTTTTGCATATTTTGCACACAATGCGCCGCCTACCGATTATTCAATTATAACGGGTCTTGCCTTGGCATACACCGCAGGGTCGTCCGAGCCTTCAATAAGCGAGAAAAGCCTGTCCGCATCCTCCGCAAAAGCGTATGCGGCGAGAGCATCCCCCGTGAGCCTGTGTCCCTCGGCGGGATTGGTGATAACGGGCAGTCTGCTTACTCCCTTCATAAACGAAAGGTACTTTCTGCCGGTCCTGTTGAAAGCAAGTATTTTTATATACTTCGGCTCGGCACGCAGCATCTCCGCCGTCGTCGCCGTGACCTCGAACAATGCGCACCTTCGCAGCCTCGCGTTCGTGTACTGTTTTGTGGCGGCGAGCGGCATCCACTTTTCGCTGTCGTTTACGGAGAGCGCGGCCTTCTGCAGCCTGCGCGCAACGCCTCCGCCGCCCTCGGCAAAGTCCGTGCTCACACTGTGCCTGCGAAAATTGCAGAACTCAAAAGCCGTAAGCTTTTCGGGGTCGACCGTGCGAGCACCCGAAGGGGCACACGCAGACTCGCCGCGGCGCACTTTATCGAGTATCAGCCGACGCTTTTCCGACGCGCCCTCGGTCAATATACGTTTTATCGGTCGGCACTCTATCGACGCGTTTCTGTAATACTCGGCAGCAAGAATATCGTTGGGAGCAGAGTATATGCTTTCGGGAAAATTTATGCCGGAAAGACGCAGGCACTCTTCCCTTCTCTCCGCGGCGCGCCCCGCGCCCTTCGGATCTGACGAGTCAAGCACTTCCGCAGCCTTTCGGAGCATTGTGCCGTCGGCGCATTCGCTGCCGAAGTACAGGCTGTCCGCACCGGCTGCCTCGCAAAGCTTTACACCTGCCGCGGCAAAGAATTCCGCCGATGCCGATGAATACGGAAACGGCAGCTCGACCACTATATCCGCGCCGCCGTCTATCGCCGAATCCGCACGCGCGTATTTATTGTATATCGCGCACTCGCCGCGCTGTACGAAGTTTCCGCTCATAACGGCTATGAGCACATCGCTTTCCTCATGCGCCCGCTCAAAAATATAGCGGTGTCCTTCGTGAAAAGGATTCAGCTCGCATATGACCGCCGATACTTTAAGCATACCGCACCTCGCTCGATTTTGCCGCATCACGCAGCGTTTTACATGTAAATACTTTACCACATACTCAATATACCGGTCAAGCGTCAATTGCTTTTTTTCGGTGCCTTTATGAGCTTTTTTCGCCGCGGCAGCCGGATGAATCCGTCCCGCGGCACAGCTCGTGTAAAATCGGTGCAGAAATTGTCGGCAAGGACTTGTATTCAATCGATGTATGTTGTATAATTATATGTTGTTTGACAAATTCTTAACGAATTATATTTTATCTGCGAAAGGATACCCGACAAATGAAAGTTCTCGTTGTAAACGCCGGAAGCTCCTCACTCAAGTATCAGCTTTTTGACACCGCTACCGACAATGTTCTTGCAAAAGGCATATGCGAGCGTATAGGAATTGACGGAAAGATTACCCACAAACTTCCCTCAGGCGCAAAGTTTCAGGAAGATATCAGCATGCCCGACCATGCTGTAGCTACCGAGATCGTTCTCCGCTACCTCACCGGTAAAGAGACAGGCTGCATCAAGGATGTAAGCGAGATCGAGGCTATCGGTCACCGCGTTGTCCACGGCGGAACGTACTTCACCGAGTCCGCTCTCGTGACCCCCGAGGTCATCGAAAAGCTCAGAAACTGTGTTGACCTTGCTCCTCTTCACACCCCCGCACACATTATGGGTATCGAGGGCTGCACTGCAGCTATGCCCGGTGTTCCCCAGGTCATCGTTATCGACACCGCGTTCCACCAGACAATGCCTCCGCAGGCATACACATACGCTCTGCCCTATGAAATGTGCGAGAAGTACAGCATCCGCCGTTTCGGTGCCCACGGTACGAGCCACCGCTACGTTTCCGGCGAGATGTGCAAGATCCTCGGCAGAGTCGAGGGCACAAAGATAGTTACCTGTCACATTGGCAACGGTTCCTCCATTTCCGCCGTTAAGGACGGTAAGTGCATCGACACTTCCATGGGTATGACTCCCCTTGCAGGCGTTATGATGGGCACCCGCTGCGGCGATATCGACCCCGCAGTCGTTACCTACGTTATGAAAAAGACCGGCAAAACGCCCGATGAGATGAGCGATTTCATGAACAAAGAGTGCGGCTTCCTCGGTCTTTCCGGTATATCCTCCGACAGCCGCGATATCGAGGCTGCAATCCGCAAGGGCGACGAGAGAGCTTATCTCACGGCGACCACCCTTGCATATCAGGTCAAGAAGTTCATCGGAGCGTATGCTGCCGCAATGAACGGCCTTGACGCTGTAGTATTCACCGCGGGCATGGGCGAAAACAACCCCGAGCTGCGTGAGCGCGCCTGCGCCGACATGGAGTATCTGGGCATAAAGCTCAACACCGAGGTAAACGCAAAGGCTCACCATCAGTCCGATATCGTTGAGCTTTCAACTCCCGACTCCAAGGTAAAGGTATATCTCATCCCCACCAACGAGGAGCTCATGATCGCAAGCGACACCGAGCGCATTGTTAAAGAACAGGCGTAATTCCGAAAGGACACTTATATATGGCAGATCAGTTTCCCCGAACCGAAGTCGGCGGCGTATCGCTGCCGAGAATGATAATCGGCACGAACTGGATAGCCGGCTACAGCCACCGTACACCCAGCGCCGACAGAATGATAAAGGCACGTTACGACTGCGCCGACGCGATCGCACCCATGCTGGATACGTTTCTCGCAAGCGGCGTTGACGCTGTCATGGCTCCCTTCGGCATGAATCCGCACATATGCGACGCGATCAAAGCCGCCGAAGACAGAAACGGGCGCGGTATGATCATGATAGACACACCCGTTATCAACGTGGACGACACAGCAGAGGCACGCCGTGAGGCGGAGAAGACAATAAAGCAAAGCGCCGACCTCGGCGCAAAATTCTGCCTTATCCATCACTACTGCGCCGAGCAGCTTGTAAACAAAAACAAGCGCATCATTGACCGTCTTGACGACTATACGAAGATGATACGCGACGCGGGCATGATACCCGGGCTTTCCGCCCATATGCCGGAGCTTATTCTGTACTCCGACGATAACGGATACGATGTCGAAACATACATCCAGATCTACAATTGCATGGGATTTCTCATGCAGGTGGAGATCGAAGCCGTAAATTCTATCATAAGAAGCGCAAAGCACCCGGTCATAACCATAAAGTCCATGGCTGCGGGACGCACCACGCCTTTCGTGGGTCTGAACTTCTCATGGGCAACGCTGCGCGACTGCGATATGGTAACCGTGGGCTGCTTCAGCGCAGAGGAGGCTGCCGAGGATATCGAAATCTCCATGGCGGCTCTTGAGCGCCGCACTCCCGACATTGCAGGCCGCGCAAGCCCTGCAAAGAACCAGTCCGTGCTTTCCGGCAGCAAGAAGTGCTGCGAAAAGTGATTTTGAACAAATAAAACCTCCCGCATACGGGCGATAAATGCCCTGTGCGGGAGGTTTTTATATCGTTATTACGTCGCATGTTCTGCGTCGTGAAATCTTCCGTCGGTAAGTTTTGCGGCATTTGAGGCGGAAATACCGTTTCCGCCGCTTTTTCATTCGCTGCAAGAGGAGAATAAAAGCCGACATCTACGCGCGTTCGAGTTCAAAGCCTTTTAACGGCGCGGCATTCTGCACTTCGGAACATGCACCCAATCTCTTTTGCACCGCCAGAAAGCTTTTCCGCGTCGCCGCGCTTACCCGATGCACGGCAAGAACGAAAAAAGCCCCGCTGTGCAGGGCTTTTTAAGTATTAAATTATTTTGCAGAGTCTGCAGCGGAAAGCTGAAGCTTTCTGACTTCTTCAAACACTGCTCTGTGACGGCGCGCGTTTACGAAATTGATGATTATGAATATCATGGCGATCTCGTTGAAAAGAGCGCTGAAAACTATCATGCCCACGCTTGACGCACGCTTGACGGCTTCGCCGCAGTCCTTGTAAAGGCCGTTTATGTAGCGCTGCGTTTTGCCGATCATTACAAGATTGATAATGCCGATAGGTAAAAACAGCAGACCGCTCATAAGGATAGACGAACCCGCCACAAGGTTTATGACCGCTGCGGGACCCGAAATGTTGTCGTGAATATCACGAGAAATACCGTTTATCTCAAAATCGCCGGCACTGTATCCGTCATATGCCGCAAACGCGCCGTTTGCAGCAAGAACAACGCCGCAGAAAATCATTATAACGCAACAGACGGTAAGAACGATGCCGCAGATCATCCACACAAGCTTTTCATGACGGAAATGCTTGTAAAGGCACTTCATGCACTCATCCTGCAGAGCGGGATTTGCGGGACTGTCGGGGTTTGCCGCCGCATCCTGAGACGCTGATGCATTGACAGCCGCACCGCATGCCGGACAGAATCCGGAATCGTTTTCAATATAGCTTCCGCATTTTTCGCAATACATAAAATACACCTCCTGTATTTCGTTATTATTATACTATATCAAAAATCAAACAATGTCAATACAAACGGCGATTTATTGCGCATTTTCGAGCTTTTTCACCGCTTCTTTATCAACGGGTACAGCCGCCGACCAGTTTGTATGATAAATAACATAACCGGGCTTTGCCTGCGGCGGTTTTTTCACATACCGGACCTCTGTATAGTCTATCTCCGCGTTCTTCTGCTCGGAAAGCGAAGAATATGCCGCCGCTATCATGCACGCCTGGGTAAAATCCTCGGCGGAAGGCTCCTCACGCCCCGCGCACTCCATAATGACATGGCTGCCGGGAACGCCCTTTGCGTGGAACCACCAGTCGTGCCTGTCAGCTTTTTTGAAAGTCAGCCAATCATTGGCAATATTATTCTTGCCGCAGTACACGGTATAGCCGCCGCTTGTTCTGAAGGTAAGATACGACGGTTTTACCTGCGATTTCGACGTGTTCTTTTTAAGCCCGGAAGCAAATCCCGCGGCGGAAAGCTCCGCGCGTATTTCCGAAAGCTCTTTCTCGGTGGATACCCGAGTCATGGCGTCCGCAACGCTTGAAAGATATGCGTTTTCCTCCTCGGCAAGCCGTATCTGTTCCGACAAATGGGCGCGGGCGGATTTGGTCTTTGCGTATTTTTTGTAATACACCTGCGCGTTTGCCGCGGGCGTCAGACGTTTGTCCAGCGGAACGGTCACGGTCTTCCCCGTTTCGTAATCCTCCAGAATCGCTTCGCTGTCGCCGCGGCGCAGACGGTATATATTTGCGGTTATAAGATCGCCCCACAGACGGTATTTTTCGCCCTTTCCGCAATCCTCAAGCTCTTTTCTGCGGATATCGAGCTTTCGGCGCGAGCGCGCCAGCGCGCTTGAAACAAGCTTTGTTATATCGGAGGCCTTTTGACTTATCTTTTCGTCCCGCGCCTTTTCCTCGAAAAACGAATCGAGCATTGCGCCGAAGCTGTCAAACGTGCGGGATGTGTACGCAGAACCGTACTGAGTTATGGGCATAAAGCAGTATTCCCGCGCCGCGCCGCTCCCGTCGTAAAGAACGGTGGGCACACCGTCGCTGCTTTTTATCCTGTCAATTACGGAAAAGAAAACATCGCAAAGCCCCATAGAGCATTCGCCGAGAGTCGCTGAGGGGCTGCCGGAAGACAGCATTGCTATTTCCCGCGCCACAAGAGGAGAAATTCCGGAAAACGTGCTCATTATAAACTTTTCGCAAAGACGATCGCCGTCGGCACTTCTGCAGATATCCGCAAATTCTTCTCGACTGAGCGACGCAGGGTCGATTTTACCCTGTCCGGGCGGCGCTTCGTATATCATACCGGGCAAAAGCACTCTGCGGCTCGACTCCGAAAGCTCGCACTGGCGAAGAATGCTGAGCATTTTGCCGTTCTCGTCGCAGAAAATTATATTGGAGTATTTGCCCATCATTTCGGCGATTACGGATTTTCTGCTTCTGTATCCAAGATCGTCGCCGGCGTCGAAATCGAGCCTTACCGCGCGCTCGAAACCGAGCTGAACGGCGCCGAGGAACGTGGAACCTTGCAGATACTTACGGAACATCATGCAAAGCATGGGCGCTTTGGCGGGATTTTCTGGCTTTTCGTCCGTCAGGCTTATTCTCGGACAGCGCGATCCCGCATTTATGAGAAGGCGGCAGGTCGAGCCGCCCTTTCTTATAACAAATATAAATTCATCCCTCGCGGGCTGATATATTTTTTCAACTTTTCCGCCGGAGGCGCACTCGTTTATCTCATGCACCACAAACGAAACCATTCCGGCATCGAATGCCATATGACCGTCTCCTCCCGTCTGCGTCAAATTGTTAGGCAAAAGTAAAACGCAGCAGTTTTTTACTTTTGCCTATATTTTGTAACATACGTATGAATATCTGCGTCCCATAAGTTCAAATCCGCATTTCTCGGCAAGTGCCGATGACGCAGCGTTTTCAGCACTGCACTTATATGCCGCTTTTTTACCGCTGCATAAAATATGCTCGCAAAGCGCGCTTGCGGCGGAAGATGCATATCCGCACCGCCGGCAGTCTTCTGCCGTTTCAACGTTAATTTCAAGCGAATTCACGTCATCCGTGTAATCATTTATGCCTGCGTAAGACATGATCTTCCCGTCGCCGACGACGGCAAACATCACATCTCCGTCGCCTTCAAGCTCTATGTCGCAGCCGCTGTTTTCGCACAGCTTTGACAAAACAGCCTGAGAAGTTATTTTTATGCAATCGCCGCGAATGAGCTTTTTATTCAATTGACTCATATCACGCATCTCATACTCGAGTATCATCTGATTTTCATGCTCGTCATGTCGGTATCCTATATTTTCCGCAATTGCCTTAAATTCGCCGTCTGTATATTTAAGTGCCTTATCCGACAGCAAATCGTCTCCGAATTTTTCGATCAAACGCCGCGCGGCGTCCTCACAGAACGAATATGCGGTCACGATAGGTTCTCCGCGCGTCGGAACAAATATTTCGATCGGCACCGCAATGCAGCTCCCGCCGCTCAGTACTTCTTTTTCAAGCTCGGCAGATTCAAACCTAAGCATATCATACCCCTCGCTTTTTGTGCAAATAACCGTCTATAAGAATAGCACAACGGCGCACTGTTTTCAATATTTATTTAATTTTTATGTTTTTTCAGGGTTAAATTCTCTCGAAATACTGGATTTTACGGCTCGTTTATGGTATACTTAATCAGTTACATAATACTCAGATCAGAAAGGACTAAAAATGCCTAAATATATAGAAAAGGCGGAGAAGCTGACTCTCCCCGTGATCCCCACGAGAGGACTTGTAGCATTCCCCTCCATACCGCTGAATTTTGAGGTCGAGCGCGATTTTTCCGTCGCCGCTATAGACGCCGCCCGCGAGTGCGATATGTATGTATTTCTCGTGTGCCAGCGCTCTGTCGACTGCGATGAGCCTACTCCCGCGGATATATACGAAACAGGCACGGTATGCCGCATAAAACAGACCGTCAAAACTCCCGAAGGTATAACCAGAGTTATCGCAGAAGGCGTTTGCCGCGGAACCGCCGCGTCCTTTACCGCCGTCGGCAGCTGCATATATGCGGATGTTATAACAAAGACCGTAACTCTCGCCCGCGGCGAGTCCGATATCCGTACCGAAGCGCTTCTGCGCGAGGCGACCCAGTCCCTTGAGCATATGCTTTCGTTCGCCCCGGGCGACAACAGCGATCTTCTGCTTGCGGCAAAGGCCATCACCAACCCCGGACAGGCTGCGGACTTTATAGCTTCCAGTGCCCTTGTCAAATTTGAGGACAAGCAGAAAATACTTGAAATATACGAGCCTCTCGCACGCCTTGAAACGCTTATCGTCATTATCGAAAGCGAAACAAAGCTTCTGCTTCTCGAAATGAACATACACAAAAAGGTCCGCGAAGCAATCGACGAAAATCAGCGCGACTATTACCTGCGCGAACAGCTCAAGGTCATTCAGGGCGAGCTCGGCGGCGACAGCGAAGACGAAGCCGACGAATACTATGACAAGATAGACGCCGCAAACCTGCCCAAAGAGGTAAACGACAAGCTTTATAAAGAGGTATCGCGTCTTGCGAAATCTCCCTTCGGCAGCCCCGAAGCTACGGTACTGCGCAATTATCTCGATATCTGCCTCGAGATCCCTTTTAACAAGATAACAGAAGACAGACTTGACATCGCGGAGGCAAAGCGCATACTTGACGCCGACCACGACGGTCTGAAGAAACCGAAGGACCGCATACTGGAGTATCTCGCCGTAAAGCAGCTCAACCCGGATCTTGGCAATCAGATAATCTGCCTTGTAGGACCTCCCGGAGTGGGCAAGACCTCCCTCGGAGCTTCCGTTGCCCGCGCTATGGGACGCAAATTCGTAAGAGTTTCCCTCGGCGGCATACGCGATGAGGCGGAGATTCGCGGTCACAGAAAAACGTATGTTGCAGCAATGCCCGGACGTATAATTACGGCGCTTACGCAGGCAGGCAGTATGAACCCCGTGATGCTGCTCGACGAAATAGATAAGCTTTGCTCGGATATGCGCGGCGACCCCGCCTCGGCGCTTCTGGAAGTGCTGGACGGCGAGCAGAACAAGGCGTTCAGAGACCACTTTGTCGAAATGCCCGTTGATCTTTCAAAGGTCATGTTCATAGCGACGGCGAACTCGCTTGACACGGTTCCCCGCGCTCTGCTGGACCGTATGGAGGTCATTGAGCTTTCCACCTATACAAAAAACGAAAAGCTCTCAATCGCGAAAAATCATCTCATTCCCAAGCAGCTTAAGCGCCACGGGCTCACCCGCCGCAATATCCGCATTTCCGACGATGTGATCTGCGAGATAATTGACGGCTACACAAGAGAGTCCGGCGTCAGAAACCTTGAGCGCGAGATCGCCGCGATATGCCGCCGCGCGGCGCGCATTATGATCGAATCCGGCAAAAAGAGCGTGACCGTCAAAAAAGAAAGTCTCGCATCGCTGCTCGGTCCCCGCAGATTCCTTGACGAGGAAAAGAGCACCGAGGACGAGATCGGAGTCGTAAACGGACTTGCGTATACGTCCGTCGGCGGAGATATGCTGAAGATCGAGACATCCGTCATGGACGGCACGGGAAAACTTGAGCTTACGGGAACTCTCGGCGACGTTATGAAAGAGTCTGCCCGCATTGCGGTAAGCTATATCAGAGCCCACGCCGCGGAGCTGGGCGTCAGCAGCGATTTCTACAAAACAAAGGATATTCATATTCACGTACCGGAGGGCGCGACTCCCAAGGACGGCCCCAGCGCGGGCGTTACCATTCTTTCGAGCCTTGTCAGCACACTGACAGGTACTCCCGCCCGCCGCGACACAGCCATGACGGGAGAGCTTACCCTTACGGGACGGGTACTGCCTATAGGCGGACTGCGCGAAAAGTCAACCGCGGCGTGGAACGCCGGGATAAAGCGCGTGCTTATCCCCGCGGACAACGTGACCGACCTTGAGGAGATAGATCCCACCGTGCGGCAGAATCTTCTGTTCATTCCCTGCCGCCGCGCGTCCCAGGTGCTCGACGAAATCCTTGTGCACCCCGTCAAAGGTACCGAGCACGCGGCGAATATCGCCGAAAAAAGCGGAAGTAACGCAATGCCCGCGCCTAAGGCGAGAGTACATACCTCCGTGCAGATCTGAATTTCTCACAACGGGAAAGGAAAAAAGTCTTGAAGATCAACATAAACAACGCCGACCTTCTCATATCCGCGGGACTGTCCTCGCAGTTCCCCGCGCTCAGAATACCGCAAATAGCGTTTTCCGGCCGCTCAAACGTTGGAAAAAGCTCGCTTATAAATACAATGCTGTGCCGCAAAAGCCTTGCGCGCGTCAGCGGCACACCCGGAAAGACCGTTACGGTAAACTTCTACAGCATAGACAAAAAGCTTATGTTCGTTGATCTGCCCGGCTACGGCTTTGCCCGCCGCAGTCTCGACGAGAAAAAGCGCTGGTCGGGACTTACCGACGCATATTTTACCGGCAACGCAAGCATTGACCTTCTTTGCGGCGTTATACAGCTGATAGACGCCAAAGTCGGTGCAACCGCCGACGACAGACAGATGCTCGACTATCTGAGAGAATGCGGTATTCCCTTCGTTGTTGTGTATACTAAATGCGACAAGCTCAACGCAACGGACAGAAAAAAGCTTGAGGCAGAATGTGCCGTTGACGGCGCAGAGTGCGAAATTATGTTTTCGTCTAAAAACGGCACGGGGCGCGAGGCGCTCTGGAATGCCGTATACGCGCTTTGCAGCGCCCACGAGGAGGACGTTAAATGATCTATACTCTTATACGCTCGCTTATGAACGGCGCCGCCGCGCGCGACGTTGTTCCCGGCATGATATTCACGGTTATAGTTGTGCTGTTTTCCCTGTCGCTTCACGAAGCGTCCCACGGATGGATGGCGTCAAAGCTCGGAGATAAGACCGCGCTTTATACCGGCAGACTTACTCTTGATCCCAGAAAGCACCTTGACCCCATAGGTACCGTATGTATGCTGCTGTTCGGCTTCGGCTGGGCAAAGCCCGTTCCGGTCAACTCCCGCTATTTCAAAAAGCCACGCCGCGATATGGCGCTGACGGCGCTTGCGGGTCCCGTTTCCAATTTGCTGCTTGCATTTGTTTCCCTGCTTGTTTTCAGCATTATCACCGCCTTCAACAACACCGCCGCGGCGTTCTTCTACTACGGCTTTGCGGGAGACATCATAATGTCCGCAAGCTTCGGCGGCAAAGCGCTGGCGCTGCTGGGACAGCTTTTCTACTATTCGCATATACTGAACCTTTATCTTGCACTGTTCAACCTTGTACCCATCCCCCCGCTTGACGGCAGCCGTATCGCGCTGATATTCCTGCCGGACAGAGTATATTTCGGCATCATGAAATACGAGCGCTATATTTCCATCGCGCTTTTCGTGCTGCTCTGGTCGGGATTTTTCTCAAATATCCTTTCCACAGCCTGCGGATATGTAAGTCTCGGAATGTCGTATCTCATTCATCTCATACCGGGGCTCTGATATGGAAACGATAAACTATAAACTTGAAAAATTCGAGGGTCCTCTTGATCTTTGCCTAACGCTCATCAAGAAAAACAAGATGAGCATTGACGATATTCAGATCTCCGTTCTCTGCGACCAGTATATGGATTATATACGCGCGGCGGGGGACGCGGATATCGAGCTTTCAAGCGATTTTCTTCTTATGGCAAGTGAGCTTATGCTTATAAAAAGCAAAATGCTTCTGCCCCGAAACGAAGAGGAGGAAGAAGACCCCCGCGCAGCCCTTGCCGCCGCCGTTCTCGAATACGAGCGTGCAAAGGAGTCGTCCGTTATACTTAAAGATATGTTCGCCTGCTACGGCGCGCGCATGATAAAGGATACGGATGAGATAGCGCCCGATAAAACATATGTTGCCCCCCACAGCGTAGAGCTTTTGTCCGCAGCGCTCACGAAAGTAATGCGCGAGGTAAGAGTCACCGACGAGGAAGCGAAGCAGCGCTTCAAGCCCCTTGTAGAAAAGAAAACAGTTTCCGTGGCGCTTATAGTCGAAAAGCTTGCGCGCCGTCTCAGCGGCGGCAGAAAAGTAAAGCTTGAAAGCTTTTTCCGCAGCGCGGAAAGCCGAAGCGAGCTTGTCTCCATGTTTCTTGCCATGCTTGAGCTTTTGAAATCCGGAATGCTCATTATGGAGGAGACCGATCCGGACGCCGACAGCGAGGGCATTATTGACGCCGTTTCGGGCGTAACAGTCTCCCTTGAGGAAAACGCCGATATTTCCGGCATGACAAATCTTATATCCGTAGACTGACACAGAGGTTGCCTATATGAGTACAGAAGAAATAATAAACGAAGCGGATGACACCGCAGCGCAGAACACCGATGCCGTCTCCGATACCGATAACACGGACGGCGCGGAGGAAGCTGCCGAGCTTCTCGCCCCCGTTGAGGAGGAGGCCGTAGCGGAGGATATTGACGTTCGTCACTGCCGAAAGATAATTGAAGCGGTGCTGTTTGCGGCAGGCTACCCTGTAGGGTATGCGAAGCTGGGACAGGTCATCGGCACGAGCGCCGGTGCCGCAAAGCGCATTGTGCGCGAGTATGCCGAAGAATATAACAACGACGAAGACGGTCTTCCCCGCGGCATAATGCTTCTCTGCTTTGACGGCTCGTGCCAGCTGTGCACACGTGAGGCGTTCGGCTCGTACATTCGCGAGGCGCTGGGCATAAAGAGAGGCGGAAACCTTTCGCAGTCGTCTATCGAAACACTTGCCGTGATAGCGTACAACGAGCCCGTGACACGCGCGTTTGTGGATACGGTTCGCGGCGTTGATTCAAGCTATGCCATGTCCGCCCTGCTTGAAAAGCAGCTTATAGAGGTCTGCGGACGCCTTGACGTTCCCGGCCGCCCACGTCTTTTCAGAACGACGGAAAGCTTTCTCCGCGTGTTCGGCATGACCTCTCTTGAGGATCTGCCGGAGGTGTGCGTTCCAACGACGGGTATACAGGAAAAAATATCGGAAGCAAGCGCTGTGCCTGAGTCTGACAGTGACATCACAAGCCTTGAAGACGGTGCACCGGAGACGGACGGAGCAGAAGGCGACGATACAGCTGCAAACGACGACGGCGTTTATACAGAAAACGATAATATCTCCCCGGAAAACGGCGAAGAATAATATTACATACCCGAAATTCCCAAATCATGAAAAGGATGTGAGAGAGCATGACAGCACTGTTTATAATACTGGGCATCGCTGCGCTTATAACCGTTATTCTCCGCCTTTTCATCCGTATCTACTTCACCTACGACGGCACGGAGCTTGTAACGTATGTGAAACTCGGTCCGCTTAAGGCAATGATCATCCCCTCGCCGCCGAGAAAGCTGAAATTCAGAAAAACCGCAAAATTTCTGCGAACCAAAAAGCTGTCCAAAGCTAAAAAGCGCGGCAAAGCGAAGCATTTCGGCAGAACCGGAGATACTCTGGACGATCTTATATCCCAGCTTTCGGAAACCGCAAAGAACCCCGAGATCACACGGCTGTCTCTGCGCATCGCAAAGCTTATACTGCTGTATTTCCGCTACATGATACGAGTGGAGCTTTTCAGCGTTCACATCGGTATCGACACGGGGGACGCGGCAGGCTCATGCGTTGCCTGCGGCGCGGCGTACCAGGTCTGCGCGTATATTATAGAATTTCTCAACGTTAACACCGTTCTGAAGCCCGTTGAAGACGGAGTTATAAACATAAGCCCCGTATTCAACGACGGCAAATCAACATTTGACATTTCAGGCAGGATACGCATCCGCCTGTTCAATGTAATAAGAGCTGTGGCGACCTCCGCATTCAGGAGCGCGGCACAGGAAAGTCAGAAAATTGCTGCTCTGCCAGCACGAAAGGATATGAAAAAATGAGCGAAAACAGAATGAGCGAGATCATCAGAGCGTCGGTGGAAAGCATTAAGTCCTCTTTCGGCGCAAACACCGTAACGGGCGACCCCATAACCACCGCCAACGGTACCGTGATCATCCCCGTGTCGAAGCTTTCCGTAGGTTTTGCTTCCGGCGGTATAGACTATCTGAGCAAAAAAGCAAAAGAAGTTCCGCAGGCAAATGTTCCCACAAACTTCGGCGGCGGCGGCGGAACCGGCGTTTCCGTAACTCCCGTTGCTTTTATCGTCATAGCTCCCGACGGAACTATAAATATGCTCAACGTCAACGAGCCCTCCATCCGCGAGCCCCAGGATCCCGTAAGTCAGATAATCGGCGCCATCGAGCGCTCTCCCGAACTTATCGAAAGGCTCAAGGACGTTCTATCAAAGAAAAAATCCTCCGCTGCCGTGAAGGACACGGACGCTGAGAAATAATCGAAATAAACGTCTTATTCAAAAAGCGCTAAATATTGCCTGAATATACGCAGCCGCCTGATCAAATGCTTATAAAAAAGCATTACGGAGGCTCTGTATATGAAAAGAATCGCGGCAGCAACCGCTTTTTTCGCCGTGCTCTTATCTTTATTCTTACCGACGGCAGTTAACGCGGCGGACGAGGTCACCGCGCCGCAGGTGGACGCACAGGGTGCAATTCTTATAGAGGCGCAAAGCCGCGGCACGGTGTTTGAAAAGAACTCGCGCGAAAGGCTCCCCATGGCGAGCACTACCAAAATTATGACGGCGCTTGTCGCCATAGAAAACGGCGAACTTGACGAGATTGTTAAGATACCCGATATTGCCGCAGGCGTTGAGGGTTCTTCGATCTATTTGAACCCCGGTGAGGAGCTGACTCTTCGCCAGCTTTTGTACGCCGTGCTGCTGGAAAGTGCCAACGACGCGGCAACGGCAGTCGCGGTCACCGTCGGCGGCAGCGTTGAGGAATTTGCCCATATGATGAATGAGCGCGCCGAAGCACTGGGCCTCTCTGACACTCATTTCACAAATCCCCACGGGCTTGACGACGAGGAGCACTATACGACCGCCTCGGATCTTGCCCTGATCGCTGCGGCTGCGCTTGAAAACGAAACGTTTGCCGAGATAGTATCCACCTACAAGACCACTATCCCCGGCAGTGACTACCCAAGGCTGCTTGTAAACCACAACAGGCTTCTTAAAATGTACGGCGGCGCTATAGGCGTTAAGACCGGATATACAAAGCGCTGTGGGCGCTGCCTTGTGTCGGCAGCCGAGCGCGACGGTGTCAGAATGATAGCCGTAACGCTCTCCGATCCCTCCGACTGGAAGGATCACGCAGCTATGCTTGACTACGGTTTTTCGCTGTACTCGGGATACACCGTCTGCGATGAGGACGGATTATGCTTCGACATCCCCTGCTCGGGCGGAGATCGTGACTGTGTCAGAGCCGTAGCACGGCAGAGCTGCACCGTGACCGCGCTCAAAAGCAAACGGATGACCATGACGGTAGAGGCACGCAGATTTCTGCTCGCGCCGGTGAGAGAAGGCGACTACATCGGCAGGGTCATTGTAAGGATCGACGGCAAGGAGGCAGCAAGCCTCGATCTGTATGCCGCCGAGGACTGCAGAGAGCGCCGCGGCAGCACCGATCTTTTCGACAAAATATTTAACTGAAAAAGCCCCGAAAGGCTCTTTAATGGAAAAAATACGATTACAGAAATACTTTACAATGTGCGGCGAAATGTCGCGCAGAGCCGCCGAGAACGAGATCGCGGCAGGTAACGTTACCGTCAACGGCGTCGTGGCTTCCCTCGGCGATAAGATCGACCCGAAGTGCGACACAGTCAGACTCGGCACAAAGATAATAGCCCCCGCGCAAAGCGGGCATACATATATAATGCTTAACAAGCCTATGGGCTATGTTACCACCATGTCTGACGAAAAAGGCAGAAAATGCGTGTCCGAACTTGTAGCTGACTGCCCCGCAAGGGTCTACCCCGTCGGCAGACTCGATATGTACTCCGAGGGGCTTTTGATCTTCACGGACGACGGCGAGCTTGCCAACAGACTCATGCACCCGTCTCACAGTTTTGAAAAGGTCTACAAGGTAAAAGTCAAGGGAGAGCTTTCGGATGAGAGTATCAAAGCGCTAACCTCCCCCATGGAGCTTGACGGCTACGCGCTGCAGCCGATTGAAGCAAAGATTATAGCCCGCGGCAGAAAAGACCTCGGCGGAAACGTATATTCCGTTCTGCTTATAACCCTGCACGAGGGCAGAAACAGGCAGATCAGAAAAATGTGCGAAAAGTGCGGTATTACCGTAATGAGACTGAAGCGCATAAGCGTCGGCCCCATAGAGCTCGGAAGCCTTGAGAGCGGAAAGTGGAGACACCTCAGTGCCGGCGAAGTGTCGCGCCTGAAGTCTCCGGACAAGGAGGACTGATCCCGTGTTTGCAGTAAAACCGCTGCCCGACATGGACCTGCAGCGTGAAATATGCGCCGATCTCGGCACCGATTACTTTGAAGGCAGCTATTCATACCTTGCGGCAGAGCTTGCCGATGACAGAAGCACAGTAGTCGCCGTTATCGGCATATGCCAGTTTTATATGACTGATGCCGACGGCGCCCGCCGCGGAGAGATAGTGTCGCTTGTCCCCGCAGACGGCAGAGAGGGCGACGAAGCAATGATAGTCATGTGCCGCGCCGTCATGAATTTTATGTGGCGCGCGGGCTGCAGGAGCGTTATACTCAAAAATAGCGCCGGACCCGCCGATCTTTTGAAGCGGTGCGGACTTATAAAGCGCGAGGAAGGATATTTTGCCGACCTTGACGAATTTTACACTTCCCCGTGCCATTTTAACAAAGAGGACTGAGAGTGCTTAAATGAATATTTCCCCCATATACACAACCGCTCCCAATCCTACGGGGCGTAGCGTGCGTGAAAACGAAGCGTTCGCTCTGCTTGACAGCCTTGGTATAAAGTACGAGCGCGTCGAGCACGAAGCCGCCATGACCATAGATGCCTGCACCGATATTGACAGAACGCTCAACACCGCGCTTTGCAAAAATCTGTTTCTCGCAAACTCAGCAAAAACCGATTGGTTCTTACTGCTGCTCCCCGGTGAGAAACCGTTTCGCACCCGCGTGGTTGCGGATCAGATAGGCTCAACAAGGCTTTCCTTCGGCAACGAGGATAAAATGCTTGAGTACCTGAACCTGACCCCGGGTTCGGTGACGATCATGGGACTTATGTATGACAAAGAGTGCAAAGTCCGCCTTCTTATCGACCGTGAGCTTTGCAAAAACGAATTTCTTTGCTTTCACCCGTGCATTAACACCGGCAGCGTGAAGGCGAAAACCGCAGATATGTTCGGAAAGTTTCTTGAGTATACGCACCATGAACCTACGTTTATAGATGTTTGACATATTTTGATCGATTTCTTGAAAGGAGACAGACTATGCAGAAAACCGATGCACTTTGTGACCTTGAGCTTATGAAAACAGCAGAGGAAGCTATGAAAAAGGCTTACGTTCCATACTCAGAATTTAAGGTAGGCGCCGCGCTTATTGCCGCGGACGACAGCGGAGCCGAGAGGGTATTTCAGGGCTGCAATATAGAAAACTCCTCTTATTCACCAACAATGTGTGCCGAGCGCGTTGCGGCTGCCGAAGCGGTCAAAAACGGCTACCGCCGTTTTTTGAAAATAGCTATCTGCGGCGGTAAAGAAGGTATTATTTCTGATTTTTGCCCTCCCTGCGGTGTTTGCCGCCAGGTTCTGTGCGAGTTCGGAGACGACGACGCCATTGTCCTGCTGACCGACGGAAAGGTGATAGAAAGCTACACCTTCGGCGAGATACTCCCCCTGTCCTTCAGAAAAGACAAGCTGCTTTGATTTTGCCGCGCTTATTATGTTTATCATATTTTTCAGGCGATTTTTTCAAAAAAGCGGCATAAGATATTGACAAATCGCCTCCCGTATGGTATTATAATTAAGCGCGTTTGAGATCCATTAGCTCAGCTGGCAGAGCATTTGACTTTTAATCAAAGGGTCCGGAGTTCGAATCTCCGATGGATCACCACAAAAGCA
The DNA here is from genome assembly GCA_959601495.1 of uncultured Eubacteriales bacterium. Taxonomy (GTDB): domain Bacteria; phylum Bacillota; class Clostridia; order Oscillospirales; family CAG-272; genus Avispirillum. The sequence goes on along the minus strand of CAUGPT010000002.1, from coordinate 831 downwards.
CCGCGGAATGTGTCCGCGGTGCTTTTGTTTTTTATATTAAAAGCTCCGACAGCCTGTCGGAGCTTTTATTCATATTGGCGTCTTAAGGCGTGGAAATAACCCCCGGTTTTACCGGGGGGAAAGAAGCTTCAGCGATGAAAAAAGGGCGAGCTGGAAGCAAGCCCAAAACTTCATGGTATAATTAAAGCGGTTTGGCACCGCAAAACCATGGAGGGAAAAGATGAAAGAAACGAAATCAAGAGCACGGCACATTCAAAGTACAGATGCCAATATCACATAGTGTTTGCGCCAAAGTACAGACGGAAAGAGATATATGGGCAATTGAGGAGAGACATTGGAGAAATACTACGGAGATTATGTGAACAGAAAGGGGTAGAAATCATAGAAGCAGAAGCATGTCCGGACCACATACATATGCTAGTGAGTATTCCACCCTACCTGAGTATAGCACAATTTATGGGATACCTCAAGGGAAAAAGCAGTCTGATGATATTTGACAGACATGCGAATCTGAAGTACAAGTACGGATCAAGGAACTTTTGGTGCAGAGGATATTATGTAGATACGGTAGGAAGGAATAAGAAAGTAATTGCTGAATATATCCGAGCACAGTTAGAGGAAGATTATACTTTAGATCAAATGTCAATTAAAGAATACACAGACCCGTTTACGGGTAGCAAGAATAGGAAGGCATAAAAAAGGCAGCCGCACGTGAGCGGCTGCCTGTGATTAAAATGCGGTGCCAGACTTTCTGTGCCCCTTTAGGGGCTCTGCCTGTAATTGCCCCTTTTAGGGGCTGTGCAAGCCACCAGTTTACTGGTGGTCTTGACT
>CAUGPT010000001.1:0-200101 GCA_959601495.1 uncultured Eubacteriales bacterium | reverse complement strand
GTAATTGCCCCTTTTAGGGGCTGTGCAAGCCACCAGTTTACTGGTGGTCTTGACTATTTATCATCTGAAACATATTTTGTAAGCTTCAGCGAAACGGTGTCGCTGCTGACAGAAAGAGTATTTCCGTCAAGAGTGTATGTTAAATCAAAGCTGTCGGAACCGTCACTGCTTTTTAGCTTGATACTGTCCCCGCTTACATAGTAATATCCGGCGGTGTTTGACGTGATCTCGTCGTTTTCAATGTCATACACAGCCCAGATGAACTCGTTCTTACCGTCTTTGTTTTTGTAGAACTGAACCGCGTTGCGTGTGCCGTTGAAATCGTTATACCACGTGCCGTACAGATCCTTCTCCGACGAGCACGAGGTCATTACAAAGAGACACAGCGCGGCAATCGCCGAAAGAAGCACGGCAGCGGCAAGCTCTCTTATAATTTTGTTTCCCATACCGTCAGTTCAGCATAGTCTGACCGCCGGTCACGGGCACTGCCTGACCTGTCTCGTATTTCTGCTCAATTATGTAGCGGATGGCGCGGGTAACGTCCTCAACACGGCAGCCTCTGCCGAGCGGCACTTTAGCCTCGTACGCGGCGCGTACGTCCGCAACGGTCTTCGCGCCGGGCACTTTGCCCGCCTTGAGATACTGAACGAAAAGTCCCTTTTCGGGGTCGCTCCACAGAGGACCGTCAAGGAAGTTTCCGGGGCATATGGCATTGCACTTTATGCCGTAGGGGGCAAGCTCCAGCGCAAAGGACTGCGTCAGTCCGATACCGCCGAACTTTGCGCCCGCATACGCGAAGTTTTTATTTGAGCCCTCAAGCCCGGATTTGGAGTTTATTTCTATAATATCGGACATATAGTCGGGGGCGACGCTTCTCTGCAGCTTCATGGGAACGGTCGCGTACTTTGTGCAGATGAAAAACGCCGTGTAGTCAACACTCGTAACAAGCTCGAAATTCTGTTTTGTCATCTCGGTAAGACTGCCCGCGCGTACAATGCCCGCATTGTTGACGAAAACATCCAGTCCGCCGAAAGCACAGACTGTCTCGTCTATCATTGCGCGAACGCTTTCCTCATCGGTGACGTTTGCGCTTACGGCAATTGTCCTTGTGCCGTACTTTTCGCTTATCTTCTCCGCTTCGGCGCGCGCACCGTCGGCATTCATATCAACTATGGCAACACATGCGCCTTCGGACGCGAGATACTCTGCAATGCCCGCACCGAAGCCCTGAGCGCTGCCCGTAACTATTGCGATCTTGCCTCTGAGAGCGCCGGACGCCGCGGGAGCGGTAACGGTAAACGTACCGAGCCCCTCGACGCTTATAGTCTTCTCCCCCGCTGCGGCAGCGGAAATCGCGGCTGCAGAGTCAACACCGTGCTTATCGGCGCAGGCTTCAAAGCTTACAAACGCATTCCCCTCGGCACTTGCCGACATTCTGATAAGCGGAGCGATCTCCGCTGCTTTCCGTTTAAGTTCACAAGTATTCATATGTGTTTCCTCTTTTCGGTTTTATGTTGCTTAAAATCAGATACCGAGTTTTCTGCCCTCGGCGGCAAAATAGCGGATACGCTCATCAAGAGACGGCATTTTTGCGACGGCGGAAGCGCTGAACATACCGAGCTCCGCATCTACGGAAGCAAGTTTTTCGTGGCCTATAAGAGCATATGTAGCGTCATAAAGATGTCTGTACTCAGCCATTGCCGGGCAGACAAACGACTGTCTGGGAGAGTTTATATCCTCGCCGCTAATCTGGAAAAAGCCGTACTTTTCGCAAAGCGCCATGACTCTCTCAAGCTGCGCTTTTGTATTTCTTGAGGGCATATAAGTAATTGCGTCAAAGCCTATATCTTTTAGACACGGCATCAGCATATCAAGATAGTCGTCCTCAAACTTCTGCGCTGCCTTATCCCCCGTGGGGCTCTCGCCCACATCGCCGAGATACGCATAGGCGCATATTCCGCCGACACGATGCGCAAGGGACGTAAACTCGCTTATATGCATAAGCTCGTCGTCTGCGTCCACATATATTTTCTTTACAAGATTTGATTTGAGCACTCCGAGGATATCATAGAGATAGTATTCCTCCGGCGCGCTGAGAAGCTTCTCGCATACCTTCGGTGATACATCACAGAGAGCTTCAAGCTCGTGCAGAGTCTCCTCGCGGCTTTCTCTGTCCGCAAGCTTTTTGGCAAGCGCGAACAGCACATGGCGCTCCGTAACGCTGCCCCCGCGCGAAAACATGGAAAGCGGCAGAACGTCTCTGTCAAAGTCGATCTCTATTTTAAGCGGTGCGCAAAGCTCTGTAAGCCGCGCGCACATTTTGCGGTTTCGCTCGTTGCGTCTCGGGCGCAGCGGCGCCAGCACCTTTTCGCACTCCCCAACATTCTGATGCGGTATACCGTGGAGCGTTACATACGCAACGGACACCTGATCGGGATTATTAAGTCTTCTGCCCTCAAGAGGAGTGCCGGAGACGTCTGTTCTGCATTCAAAGCCGACGGTCACAGGCATGCCGACGATCTTTCCCGCCTCTATAAACTCATGTATGCCGCCCACGCTGTCGTGATCCATTATGCCTGCAGTCGAAAGCCCTGCTTTTTTCGCAAAGTATACCGCGCCAGCGGGCGTATAAGGCGAAAAGGAATAAGTTGTGTGTATGTGGTTATTGACCCACTCACCACCGCCGATGCTTTGCGTATCATGTGCCGCAAGCGCTTTGAGTGCCTCAAGACGCTCGGTCTCGTCGGCGCTCGCGTTGAGAAGTATTTCAGTATCGTTCATTTATTACACCTCGGTATCGATGTCGGGCGTGTCCCTGTCGCAGAGAAATTTGTATGCGCGCCTGTACTCATCAAGAGCGGCGAGCTTTTTCTTCTTATAAGTAAGACCGTTCGGCAGCCATGCTCTTATGAGCACGTTTTTCGGTGTGTCCTCCGGATCTATAAGCTCGACCGCGTCGGCAATATATCCGCAGGCACGGAGCCTCAGAACGCGAAGCGCGTCCGTTGACGCATCGCAGAATTTTGATTTAAGCACCAAGTTTTCGGCTATAAAATCAAGTTCGGGACACTTAAGCTCGCGTGAGAGCTGTCTGTGGCAGCACGGCGTTGCGAGTATGACCTTGGCGCCGAGAGCCGCCGCGCGCTCAAGCACGATATCTGTAGCGACATCGCAGGCGTGCAGGCTGATTACAAGCTCCGGCGGAGCCTCGGGCGCGTACTTTGACACGTCCCCGCAGGAGAATCTCATGCCGTCAAAACCGCATTTCGCGGCGATATCCGAGCAATACTCCATAACGCTTTCTTTGAGATCGACGCAGTCCATAATTACGTCCCTTTTGCAGACAGACGTAAGATAATAATAGACCGCAAAGCTGAGATAGCTTTTGCCGCAGCACAGATCGGCAACGCGGAGCGTGCCGCAGGTGGCAAGGCGCCGCGTTATGTCCTCAACATGCTCAAGAAAGCGGTTTATCTGGCGAAACTTGGACTGCTTTTTATCGTGGACACGTCCGTTTTTATCGGAAATGCCGAGATAATACAGAAACTCTTCCCCGCCGCTGAGTATATAGTTTTTTTCTTTATCGCCAGCGGGCTGTACCGGAGCGCCGACGCCCACACTGCCGCGGCGCAGAAGCGTAATTTTACCTTTTTTGCTCACCATAAGCGAAGCGCTGCCGCCCGCGTCGTTCAGCTCGCATCTCTGAAAGCCCTCGGCGCACTGCGCTGTCTTTTCAAAGACTCTCTCGGGCTTTATATTCTCCTGGCGCACTCTGCCCTCGGTGCAGAAATACTCAAGCTGAAGGATAACGGTATCGGATACTTTTTTCGGCGTTCCCTTTATCTTCAGCACTTCGCCCTTTTCCTTGGGCATTGCGAAAACAACATTTTTCAGAGTGAGGGCTGCAAAACTTTTTTCGACTTCTTTTGCAAACTCCGAAATTTTATCGTCAAAAGAATGCATCACTTTTCGTCCTTGTTATCGGCGCCGTCCGTGCCGCCGCTCTTTTTGCGCCCCTTTATAAGCACGGTCTTGTTTTCCTCGCCGCGAAGCAGACGGGCAATGTTCTTTCTGTGCTGAAAGACTACAAACAGTCCTATTGCTACAGCGATAAGCTCAACGCTTTTATCGGCGCCGTTCAGTCTGTTCAGCAGCACGGGATATGCCAGCGCGCATATGACCGAGCCGAGGGAAACATACTTTGTGACAAGGACTATCGCCAGAAACAGTACAAGAAGAATGACAAACAAATACCACATATTCATGCGGATACTTGTGACAACTACAAGCGCGCCGAAGCAGGCTACACCCTTGCCCCCGCGGAATTTGAAGAACACGGGATAGCTGTGACCAATCATGCAGGCAAATCCTGCCACAAACATGGAAAGAAACCGCATATCCTGATGGTAGAAGAAGAACGGCGCAAGCATTATTACCGCGACGGTTTTCAGTATGTCGCACAGAAAAGTCAGCGCGCCGGCTTTTTTGCCGTATGTACGCAGCATGTTTGTGCTGCCGGCGTTGCCGCTGCCGGAAGTGCGAACATCCCCGTGATACAGCTTATTTGACAGAATAATGCCGAAATTCAGGCTGCCCACAAGATATGAAACTACGGCGCAAAGCACGATGCTTATTATAAATGCGGCGTTTTTGTCAAGGCCTGCCTGCAAAAGCAGATAATTCAAATTATACATAAGCCGAGAGTCAGCCTTCGCTGTCTCCTTTCTGTCTTATTACCATTCTGACGGGTGTTCCCTTGAAACCGAACGTCTGTCTCAGGCAGTTTTCGAGGTATCTCTGATATGAAAAGTGGAAAAGCTCGGCGCTGTTGCAGAAGCATACAAACGTAGGCGGCGCAACTGCTGTCTGAGTCATATAGTAAATTTTCAACCTTCTGCCCTTGTCGGACGGGGGCTGAACTCGGTTGACCGCGTCCGCGAGCACGTCGTTCAGCATACCTGTGGAAACACGCATGTTCGACTGATTGTGAACGTAGTTTATATACTCAAACAGCTTTACCACGCGCTGACCTGTTTTCGCCGATATGAAAAGCAGTGGGGCGTATGTCATATACGACAGCGCGTCATAAACCTTTTTGGTAAAAGCGTTTACAGTGCCGTTGTCCTTTTCTATGAGATCCCATTTGTTTACGCATATGACAGTCGCCTTGCCCGTCTCATGGGCAATACCTGCAATCTTTTCGTCCTGCTCTGTAATGCCCTGCTCGGCGTCTATGACGAGCAGACACACCTGGGCGCGCTCCACAGCCATTTTAGCTCTGAGAACGCTGAATTTTTCAACTCTGTCTTCAACTTTTGACTGCCTGCGGATACCGGCGGTATCTATTAGATTATATTTACCGAACTCATTTTCAAATCGGGTGTCTATCGCGTCGCGCGTTGTGCCCGCAATGTCGGAAACGATGAGTCTGTCGTCGCCGAGGATCCTGTTTATAAGGGAGGATTTTCCCGCATTGGGCTTACCGATGACGGCAACGTTTATAACGTCGTCGTCAGTCTCCTCCTCAACGCTTTCGGGCAGCGCGTCGATGACTGCGTCGAGAAGATCGCCGCTGCCGCTGCCGTGCAGGGAGGAAATAGCGATAGGATCAATATCAAAACCGAGCTCGTAGAACTCGTAGTACTCCGGAGGAACATCGCCTATTCTGTCCGCTTTGTTGATTACGGGTATCACCTTTTTGCCGGACTTTTTCAGCATTACAGCAATATCCATGTCGTCCGCAAGCAGTCCCGTGCGTATATCGCACATGAACAGGATAACGTCGGCGGTGTCTATGGCGATCTGCGCCTGCTCGCGCATTTTTTTAAGGATAATATCGTCGGTCTTAGGCTCGATACCGCCCGTGTCGATGACCACAAGCGTTCTGCCGCGCCACTCCGTCTCTCCGTAAATGCGGTCCCGCGTGATGCCGGGGGTGTCCTCAACGATCGCGCGGCGCTCGCCGATAAGTTTATTGAACAGCGTCGACTTGCCTACATTAGGTCTGCCGACGATCGCTATGATCGGTTTTGCCATATATAATATCCTTTCAAAGTAGAAAATGTCGTTTACTCTCTGCCCAGAAGATTCAAAAGGAATTCAGCGCCGTCGTTCTCGGTAAAACAAAGCGGAACGCCGAGTTTTTCCGAAAGCTGAGCGGGCGTCATGCCGCAGAGGAACAGATCTCCCTCGCTGCGGAGCACGTTTCTCGAAAGAAGAAGCGCTTCTCCGAGCTCCTTGCCCTCAAGCTGCTCTGAAATATCCTTGCTTGTCAGAAGTCCCGTCACGGTGACCTCACCGCCGAAAAAGTTATTCTTTATGCTGTAAACGTGAACTGTCAGACCCGGGCAGTTCTCACATAGGGATGCACACAGCTCGCTTATAAGTCCGTATGCTGCCTCACCTGTTGCCACGGAAACGGTGCGCTTTACACTTTTGTCCTCGTCGTCCAGCATGGAAAGCATCGTCATAAATTCATGCTCGAAGCTTGAAAGCATGCCGACTCCGTTCTCAAGCTGTGTAAAGTCGCCCCAGAATTCATAATCCGGCAGCGGAGTTCCGCTTTTGACATAGAACTCGTCCGACGCGTAAAAGACTCTCTCGCCGTGCTGCTCCATAAATCTGTCGCCGAATTCAGTCACCTGGCGTATGACTTCGGCGCACTCCTCGGGTGTAAACGGCTCAAGCGGATAAAGCTTTTGTCTGTGTGCCGTAAGCCCCGCGGGGACAATGGATACGCTGTCCATCTGCGGATAATACTCGGAAAGATCGCGCAACGTGCGGTCAAGCTCAGCGCCGTCGTTTATGCCTTTGCAAAGCACTATCTGCCCGCGCAGCTTTATGCCCGCGTCCGCAAGTATGCGAAGGTATGAAAGCACCTCGCCGGAGTGCTTGTTCTTCATCATTTTGACTCTCAGCTCGGGATTTGTCGTATGCACAGAAACGTTGACAGGTGAAATGTGCATATTTACGATGCGCTGAATGTCGCTGAGCTTCAGGTTGGTAAGGGTTATATAATTGCCGTGCAGAAAAGAGAGACGCGAGTCGTCGTCCTTAAAGTATATGGACTCTCTCATGCCGGGCGGGTTCTGATCTATAAAGCAGAAGATGCAGTTGTTTTCGCAGCGGTGCTTTTTGTCCATAAGCGGCGTTGCGAACTCAAGCCCGATATCGTCATATTCCTTTTTACGGATATGGACTTCGTAATCCTCGCCCGCGCGGCGCAGCACAAGGTGAATATCTCTGTCGGCGAGATAAAAACGGTAGTCGAGAACGTCGTTGATCTCGTGTCCGTTTATGCTGACAAGTACGTCGCCGACGGCAATACCGTGAGAGAGCGCTCTGGAATGCTCGTCTACACCTGATATTTCAACCACGTTTTCACCTCCCGACACATTTTCGGCAAAGCGGATGTGCCGGGGCACAGCCGCTTTTAATCATGTTATAACCATACAGTATAATTATACTATATCACTTCCCCGAGGTCAAGGAAATGACCGCAAAAAATGACGCTTCGCACTATATTATGCGCAGATTTTGCCCATATACCGCATTGCTTCACAGCAGTGCGCATACAGCTGCCACCGCTGAGCAGCGATCAATGCGAAATACCGGCTCATCCCCCACAAACGAGCGGCGGCGAAAAAAGAGCCGCCGCTGTGCGGTGGCTCTTTTCAAACAATATAAGACGTGCGGACTCAGTCGGCAGCGTAAACGCTGACCTGCTTTCTGCCGCCGTGGATGTGCTCAAACTTTACCTTGCCGTCTATAAGAGCGAACAGGGTGTCATCGGAGCCGCGGCCGACATTGTTGCCGGGATGGATATGTGTGCCTCTCTGACGAATGATGATGTTGCCGGCAAGGACAGCCTGTCCGTCAGACTTCTTTACGCCGAGGCGCTTGGACTCACTGTCACGGCCGTTCTTGGTAGAGCCGACACCTTTCTTATGTGCAAAAAACTGCAATCCGATTCTAAGCATTTCTTTTACCTCCGTTATTAGTTAAAAGCCCGGGTGACTATTCTTCAACCTCTTCGACCTCAAGAAAGTCGTAATACTCTTCCACAAGATCGTTGAGCTGAAAGAAATATCCCTGAAACAGTCCGCTGATGGCGTACTGCTTTTTTTCGTCCTCCGAATAATCCGGAAGAGCCGCCATTGCCTTTACGCAGATACGCGTAGCTCCGTCATCGACCTCATAATCAACGTCGGATGCGTACGAAATTTCGATCGTATTGACAATCAGCATGGTCATTGCGGACAGTGCGGCGCAAAGAACATCGTCTCCGCTTTCGCCGTAGCCCGTATGACCGGTTTCTTCAAAGCCGTAGTAGAAATCACCGCGGCGGAAGAATTTGACCTTAGTCATGACTTATGCCTCGATCTTAACGATCTCGACCTTGGTATAGGGCTGTCTGTGGCCCATCTTTCTCTTCTCGTTTTTCTTGGGCTTATAGGTAAAGACGGTGATCTTTTTGCTCTTTCCGCTCTTTACGACCTTTGCCGTGACCTTTGCTCCGTCAACAGTAGGCGCGCCTACCTTAACGTCTGCTCCCTCACCTGCAACAAGAACCTTGTCGAATACGACCTCGGCTCCGTCCTCAGCTGCGAGCTTTTCAACGAAAACGGTATCTCCTTCGTTGACCTTGTACTGCTTTCCGCCTGTCTCGATTACTGCGTACACGAAAAGCACCTCTCTTTCATATATGTCTCGCCGGTCATCGGGTTAGCAAAATGCTATTTCGAACCCATACCGTGCGGCATCATACAGTATACCACCCCTGTATGAATTTGTCAAGTATAAATTTACTCATTTGCAAACTTCTCCGCTGCCGTCAGCGTGTTCTGCAAAAGTGACGTGATCGTCATGGGACCGACGCCGCCGGGTACGGGAGTAATTGCCCCCGCCTTTTCAAAGCAGGCGTCAAAGTCCACGTCGCCGCAAAGCTTTCCGTTCTCGTCGCGGTTCATGCCCACGTCGATAACGACCGCGCCGGGCTTTATCATATCTGCCCCGATAAACTTTGCCCTGCCTATTGCAACGACAAGAATGTCGGCGCGGCGGGTACAGTCGGCAAGATCGCGTGTTTTCGAGTGGCACACGGTGACCGTACCGTTTGCGTGCATTAGGAGCATTGCCATAGGCTTGCCCACGATGTTGCTTCTGCCCACAACGACGCAGTTTTTGCCGCAAACGTCAATATTCTCATGCCGCAGCATAGTCATTACGCCCGCGGGTGTGCACGGAAGGAAATCAAAATCGCCCAGCATTATCCGCCCAACGTTTTCAACGCTGAATGCGTCAACGTCCTTTTCCGGCGGGATAGCGGCTATAACGCGCGCTTCGTCCAGGTGTCTCGGGAGCGGAAGCTGCACAAGAATACCGTGTATCTTCGGGTCGTTTGCGAGAGACGCAATGCGCGCTTCAAGCTCGTCCTGAGTCGTATCCTCGGGCATTTCTATAACCTCAGAATATATACCGACTTCCTCGCAGGCGCGCTTTTTGTTTCGCACATAGACCTGTGACGCCGGATCGAAGCCGACTATAATAACCGCAAGCCCCGGGGCGTAGCCGTTTATATCCTTGAAAGCCGAAACTTTTTCGGAGATCGCCGCTCTTTCTTCGGCGGATATTTTCTTACCGTCAATTATATGCGCCATCAGTTACCGTCTCCGCTGCGGTCGGCTTCATCCTCGGCGTCCGAAGTGTCTTTATCGGCGCCGGCGTCCGCGGTTTCATCTGCCGCAGCGCCCGTATCTTCTTCAGCCGCCTCTGCCTTCGCTGTTTCGGCGTCTTTCTCTGCGTTTTCGGCAGCGGCGTTCTCTGCGGTATCAACCGTTTCAACTGTTACCGCCGCGGCTTCGGTACCGTTTACGGCAGTTGCCTTCTCTTTTGCGGCACGTCTGCCGAAATATATCATAAGAGCGATACCCGCAATGAATATAAGCGCCGCAAGCGCCTGTGAAACGCGGATGGGATTACCCGTGAGATCGGTAAGTCCCCAAAGCGGCAGGCTGTCCGTTCTCATACCCTCTATGACCGCGCGGCCGAGGCCGTACCAGATCATATATGAGTAGAATATCTGACCGTTAAATTTCTTTTTCTTATAGGTCGCCGCAAGAATCGCAAAGCCTATGATGTTCCAGAGAGACTCGTAAAGGAACGTAGGATGAACCTCCGCATAGCTTGTGCCTACCTTGAGACCCATTCTCCATGCAACGTCCGTTTGGTAGCCGTAAGCCTCGCCGTTCATAAAATTGCCCCAGCGACCGACAGCCTGTGCAAGCAGAAGCGACGGAGCTACCGTATCAAGCAGAACCGGAAAACGGATTTTCTTGTGACGCGCAACTATAAGCGTTACTATAAATCCGGCAATAAGACCGCCGAAAATAGCAAGTCCGCCTTCCCAGATGGACGCAACGTTTACGATAGTTCCCCAAACGTTCTGCCAGAACGTGCCGCCCTTGGCTATATACGATACGCCCTCCGGCGGAAAAATAACGTAATACAATCTTGCGCCAATAATACTGAATATAAGGATAAACAGTGCAAGATCGACCATATCGTCGCTCTTGATGCCCTCGAATTTCGCACGGGAAAGTGCGTAAATGAAGGCAAGCACCATACCGACCGCTATCAGTATTCCGTACCAGGCAACCTGTATTTTACCGTCAAAAAGTTCAAATGCGGTTTTGTGTATCTCAAACGGTCCAATACCGAGACCGGGGAAAGAAACTTCAAACATATTGAATTCTCCCTTTCTTCAAAAATCGGCTGTTGTCAATCGTCGCAGTTTTCCCAGTTGTGGAAAATATCCTGCACGTCGTCGTTGTCCTCAAGATGCTCTATAAGCAGGTTCATATTTTTAATATCATCGGGATTATCGAGAGTTACATAGCTCTGAGGGATCTTATCGAGTTCCGCTGATGCGACCGTATATCCCGCAGCCTCAAGCGCCTCGCGAACTGCGCCGAGATCGGAGGGCTCGGTGTATATCTCGTATACATCGCCGTCAGCCGCGAAATCCTCCGCGCCCGCCTCGAGAGAAGCCTCCATAAGAGCGTCCTCGTCAATATCCGCATCCTCTTTTTCGATAACTATTATACCCTTGTCCGTGAACATAAACGAAACGCAGCCGGATGTACCCATGTTTCCGCCGTATTTGTCAAAAGTGTGACGCACATCACCGGCGGTTCTGTTTCTGTTGTCGGTGGCGGCGGTAACGATGACCGCGACGCCGGAGGGACCGTAGCCCTCGTATGTTATCTCCTCATAATCGACCGCATCCGCGCTGGAAGCCTTTTTGATAGCGCGGTCGATGTTGTCGTTGGGGACGTTTGCCGCCTTTGCCTTTGCTATAAGATCGCGAAGCTTTGAGTTGCCGTTGGGGTCCGCGCCGCCGTCACGAACGGCGATGGCGATCTCCTTGCCTATTTTGGTAAAGATCTTTCCCTTCTGAGCATCAGTTTTCGCTTTTTTGTTTTTAATATTATTCCACTTGGAATGTCCGGACATTTTCGGTTCCTCCTTAAATCTTTTCAGGCGCTCTCAGGCAGATAAGTCCGAGAGCGGTCTTTATGACCGTATTGCACGCGGCTGTAATACGCAGGCGTGTATTTTTAACATCGGCATCCTCTGCACCGATAATGGGACAAGCGTGATAGAAGCGGTTAAACGCTGTGCACAGCTCTATAATATAGCGGGTCACAACACTGGGCTCGTAGTCCGCGAGCGCCGCGCTCACCCTTTCGGGGAACTTTGCGAGAGTTTTGAGGACATCCGCTTCCTCATCCGCGGTGATCACAGCTTTACCGCCCTTCGGTACCCCTCCGGCTTTGGAAAGAATGCTGCAGGTACGCGCATATGTGTACTGTGCATAGGGTCCCGTGCTGCCGTCGAAGCTGAGTGCATCCTCCATGACGAAGTTTATATCTTTTATTCGGCTGTTGTAGAGATAGTGGAACACGACCGCGCCCACGCCGACAGCTTCCGCGACCTCGTCGCGGTTTTCAAGGTTAGGGTTCTTCTCTTCTATAAGAGCGGAAACCTTATCTATAGCCTGCGCGAAAAGGTCTTTCAAAAGCACAACGTTGCCGGTACGGGTCGAAAGCTTTTTACCGTCGATGCTGACCGTTCCGTAAGGAACATGCACAAGCTCGTCAGCCCAGTCATAGCCCATAAGCTCAACGACCTTGAACCACTGAGCGAAATGCAGGCTCTGACCGTTTGAGGTCACGTATATGCACTTATCAAAATTGTATGTGCGCTTTCTGTAAACTGCCGCGGCAATGTCGCGGGTGGGATACAGTGTGCTGCCATCCTTTTTGAGTATAAGGCACGGGGGCATATTGTACTTTGATAGATCAACGATGGACGCGCCGTCGTCTATCTTGAGAAGTCCCTTGTCACGCAGTATCTGCACCTGTTCCGGCATTTTGTCGGAGTAGAAGCTTTCACCCGCGTAGCTGTCAAAGGTGATATCAAGCTGCTTGAAGGTCTTTTCGTACTCTCTGAGAGAGAGGTCGATAAACCATTTCCAGAGCGCGGTATTATCGGGATCGTGCTCCTCAAGCTTCTTGAACTCGTCGCGTGCCTTCTGATCAAGCGAGGGATCCTTCTCCGCCTCTGCGTGGAACTTTACGTACAGGGCAACGAGAGAATCAATGCCGCCGTTTTCTATTTCCTCTTTTGAGCCCCACAGACGGTATGCGACTATAAGCTTACCGAACTGCGTGCCCCAGTCGCCGAGATGATTTATGCCGATGCACTTATATCCGGCAAACTCATGCAGTTTTTTCAGGGAGTGACCTATAACGGTCGTACCGAGATGACCGATATGGAAAGGCTTTGCTATATTGGGGGAGGCGTAGTCGAGGCAGACGGTCTTTCCGTCGCCGATATGGGACGAGCCGTATTTCTCGCCGGCGTTCTCGATCTCTTTCAGCACATCATTACCGAGATATGTGCCGGAGACCTTGAAATTAAGGTATCCGCCTGCAGCAGACACCGTGCAGAGCGCGGGATCGAAATCCGTACCCGCGAATGCAGCCGCGATCGCGGGGGGCGCTGCTCTCAGAGTGCGGCTGAGCTTGAAGCAAGGAAGCGCAACGTCGCCCATGGAGGTATCCGGAGGATATTCGAGCATTGATAAAATATCGTCCCCGGAGATCTCATGCTCCGGATAAAGCTCTTTCGCCTTCTCGGAAAGAATATGTGAAAGCTTTACTTTGAAATCCTGCATAAAAACAATCCTTTATTCGTTAATTGAAAGCTGCTGCGCAGTTTTTGCAAGTTGCTTATCCAGCAGTTTATGAATACGCTGAACGGGGTTGAGCAGCGAGGAGATGGACTGATCGTGGTTCAGCGTGTCTATGATATACGCTACATATTTGCACATGTTGACGGGGGCATACCACTCGCGGTTCAGTACGTCGGGACGGGTATATATAAGGTTCGTGGTGAACACCTTATTGATTATTCCCTTTTCATATGCGCGGTCAAACACTTCGGGACCGCTTACAAACAGACCGAAGGTGCTGAAAACGAATACTCTGCGCGCGCCTCTTTCCTTGAGCTGCTCGGAAACGTCCAGCATGGATTCTCCGGAGGAGATCATATCGTCAACGATAATGACGTCCTTGCCTTCAACGCTTCTGCCGAGGTACTCATGAGCCTCAATGGGATTCTTGCCGTCGATTATAACGGAATAGTTGCGGCGTTTGTAGAACATACCGAGCTCCACGCCCATGACGGAAGCAAAGTACATACTTCTGCCCATAGCGCCCTCGTCGGGAGAAATGAACACAACATCGTCCTTGGAAAGCGATATATCGGGATACTCGCGGACCAGCGCTTTCAGCATCTGGTAGGAGGGTCTTATGTTGTCAAAGCCGTTCAGCGGAATGGCGTTCTGAACTCTGGGATCGTGCGCGTCGAACGTGATGATATTCGAAACGCCCATGGAGCAAAGCTCCTGAAGCGCTATGGCGCAGTCGAGAGACTCACGGGAGCTTCTCTTATGCTGTCTGCCCTCGTAAAGCATGGGCATTATAACGGAAATTCTGCTTGCTTTGCCCGCGACGGAAGCAATTACTCTTTTCAGATCCGCGTAGTGATCGTCGGGGCTCATAGGCACCATCATACCGTGCATTTTGTACTGCTCGCCGTAGTTGAAGCAGTCGGAAACGATGTAAAGGTCGTGGCCTCTTGCAGACTCGTGCAGAAGTGCCTTTGCCTCACCGCTGCCGAAACGCGGGCAGTCCGCGTGCATAATGAAATCCTGATCGTCGTCGTGACGTCTCCACGATTTCAGATATTCATCCACCTGATTGACAAATCCCTCGCAGCCGCGCATGGCGATAACGCCGAGTTCCCCGTATAAGCTCTCCATTTTTTCTCCTCCGTTTTTGCAAATATATCCGCACGCCGCATAAGTTCTTCGCGGCGCATAATAAATACAAATAATTATATCACAAAATCCGCTGTTTTCCAACGGAAAAGTGCAATAAAACGAAATTTTTTCATAATTTCGTAAAAAATCTGCGACTTGCACAACGCCGCGGCGCCGCGCCTGTCGGTTTTAGTTACAAATTTCCGCGTTTTCAGCCGATAAGCTTGCAAAAACGCTCGTATGCCGACTGCCAGCCGTCCTTCTGTGACATATCCGGCTCGTATATTATATTTTCAAATGAAGCCCGTACGATACTGCGTCCTTCGCGCGCGCCGGAGATCTCTCCCGCGGCGTATGCCTGCATAAGTATGTTGCCTATAGCTGTCGCCTCAACGGGACCGGCGGAAACTCTGCGCCCCGTGCCGTTTGCGGTAAAGCGGCAAAGCAGCTCGTCTTTTGTGCCGCCGCCGACAATGTTTATGGTGCCGAACTTTCTGTCGCACAGCTCTTCAAGCTTTTCGGCGGTCCAGCGGTATCTGAGCGCAAGGCTCTCAAATATGCAGCGTACCACCGCGCCCATGGTTTCGGGCTCGGGCTGGCCGGTAGAGCGGCAGTATTCACGTATTCTTGCGGGCAGATCTCCTGCGGCGTTGAAAGAGGGATCGTCGGGATTGATTATAGATCTGAACGGCTCCGACTTCAGCGCTGCGTCGGACATTTCGTCAAATGTGTACTCCCAGCCCTCGCGCTTCCACTGGCGGCGCGATTCCTGTATGAGCCAGAGACCCATAATGTTCTTCATGATGTTTATGCGTCCGAACGCTCCGCCCTCGTTTGTAAAGCTGTAGCGGCGGGATATATCGTTTATAATCGGCTCGTCGTTTTCTATTCCCATAAGCGACCATGTGCCGCTTGATATGAACAGGACATCGTCGCCCTCGGCGGGAACCGCGGCGACCGCGCAGGAGGTATCGTGTCCCGCGATGCTTACGACCTCGGCGCCGGTGTGCCCCGTCTCTGCGTCGATCTTATCGGAAAGCCTGCCGAGAGGCGTGCCGGGCATTACGACCTTGGGGAAAATATCCGTTCTTATACCGAGCTTTTCCATGATCGATGGGTCAAATTTCTTTGTCTTTGCGTCCATAAGCGCCGTTGTGGATGCAATTGAGTATTCGCAGCAGGTATTGCCTGTGAGAAAGTATCCCAAAAGGTCGGGCGTGAGCAGCGCTTTTGACGCGTTTTTGTGCAGCCACGGACGGCGCGAGACGTCGTCCTCAAGCTGAAATACGGTGTTGAAGCTCATGGATTCAATTCCCGTTACGCCGTAAAGCTCTGCATAAGGGACAATAGAATATACTTTATCCATCATGGGCGCGGTGCGCTCGTCCCTGTATTGGAACGACGGCGCCATCATAATGCCCTTGTCGTCTATATAGGCGTAATCAACACCCCAGGTGTCGATACCGATGCTGTCAACTCCGCCGTCGTGAGCGGCTTTCAGTATTGATGCCTTTATCTCGTGCACAAGGCGCAGCGTGTCCCAGAAAAATCCCTGCGGAGTCTCCACGGGATCGTTTGAGAAGCGGTGCAGCTCGGAAAGCTTTATTCTGCCGCCCTCTATCGTACCGATGATTCCCCGTCCGCTGGACGCGCCGAGGTCGATTGCAAGATGCCTTTTCATATTTTGACCGTACCCTTTACTATGTGTAATTATATTTTTATTTCTGTCCGTAGTATGCGTTTTTGCCGTGCTTGCGATAGTAATGCTTATTGAGAAGGTACTGCGGAGCGGGCTTTATATCGGGAGAAATGCTCTCGGTTTCCGTTGCCATTTTCGCCACATATTCCATTACGACCGCGTTGTGTACGGCATTTGCCGCATCGCTGCCCCAGGAAAAAACGCCGTGACTTTTGACAAGCGCGCCGGGCACGGAAAGTGCGTCGCGCCCGCCCATGGTCTCGACTATAACAAGCCCCGTGTTCTTTTCGTAGTCAGTCTCAACCTCTTTTTTTGTAAGCTCTCTTGTGCAGGGTATCTCACCGTAGAAATAATCTGCGTGTGTCGTGCCGTAGAACGGTATGCCTCTGCCTGCCTGAGCCCACGCCGTCGCATGGGATGAATGTGTATGCACAACGCCGCCCACATCGGGATACGCCTTGTATATTTCAAGATGCGTGGGCAGATCGGTGGAGGGTCTGTATCTTCCCTCGACAACGTTGCCGTTTATGTCAACGACCACCATGTCTTCGGCTTTCATGACGGAATAGTCAACACCGCTGGGCTTTATAACGACAAGCCCCGTTTCCCTGTCGATGGCGCTGACATTGCCCCATGTAAATATTACAACTCCGTATTTTACCAGATCGAGATTTGATCTCAGAACCTCTTCTTTAAGCTTTTCAAGCATTATATATTCTCCTCTGCATTTATTTTTACAGCTTTGACCAAACGCCGTCAAGTGCGTCGGCAACGGCTCTGTATTTTTTGTATTTTTCCTCGTACACGGCGTGCCTCTTTGCGTTGGGCATAACAAGACTTGAAACGGAAACGCACTTTTTCGCAGCGTCTGCGTAGTCGCTGTAAGCGCCGATCGCAACACCCGCCGACATTGCAGCACCCTTTGCGCCGAGCTCGTCGCCGGAGATTATCTCGGCGGGAATGCCGACAACATCGCAGAATATCTGCGTCCATATTGCGGAATTCACCACTCCGCCCGCAAGTCTGAAACGCCCGGGAACATCGCTGCGGCTTCTGAGAAGCGCGTTTATGTGCGTCTTATGTGAAAAGGCAACGCCCTCGTAAACTGCGCGGACAATATCAGCCTTAGTATGATGTCCGTCAAGACCGACGAAGGTCGCCTTGGCAAGGGGATTTTCGTTTGATGCGTACAGAAACGGCAGATATATCACGCTGTGCTCCGCGGGGTCTGCAGACTCCGCAAGCGCGTCAAGCTCGGCATACGTTCCACCGAGCCCCGCACTGTTTCTGAACCATTCAAGATTGCCGCAGGAGGCGGCGCTGCTTTCCTCGGCAAGATAGTACCTCGGATCGCAGAAAACGGAGTTCATCGACACGGTGTGATCGTCGCATATCCTCTCCGAAACATATTCGTTTATAGCCCACGTGCCCGCGATAACGCACATATCCCCGGGGGTCAGGTTGCCCATAGCCGCGGCGCAGGCGTCAATATCAAACATTCCTCCGGAAACGGGCGTGCCCTCGCGAAGTCCCGTAGCGCGCGCAGCCTCGGCGCTTACATAACCGCACACCTCGCTTGACGAGCGCACCTCCGGCATGCGGGACAGCATTTCGGGAATGCCGAAAATATGGAAAAGCTCCTCGTCAAAACGAAGCGTTCTGAGATTCATAAGATTTGTGCCCGATGCGTCGGTGTACTCTGCAAAGCACTCGCCGCAAAGCGTCCATCTTATAAAATCCTTAACCGACAGAACGCAGCGTATCCTGTCGTACACTTCTCTTTCGTTGTCCTTCATCCAGCGAAGCAGCGCCGCGGGCTGGCACGCCATTATCTTCTGCGCAGTCTTCGGGTATATGCGCTGCGACGTGCCGTCGGATTTCCACATAAGCTCGTACGAAAGCGCTCTTGTATCGGTGGAGCCGATACCGTCATATATAAACTCTCCGCCATCACCGAGAACGTACAGTCCCTTACCGTGGCCGGAGAAGCCGACTGCGGCAATTTCACCGTCGCAGGCGTCCGTTATACTTTTTATTAGCTCAAAATTTTTGTCGCGTATATCCTCCATGCGGCGCTGGGTAAAGCCCGGAGCGGGGGTCAGCATGGGTATCTGTACGCTTTTTTTGAGTATCTGCCTGCCTGAAAAATCAAACAGCGCGGCCTTTGAAACGGTGCCGCCGTTATCTATTCCCAGCAAATATTTTTTCGACATAATTCTTGTTCCTCAAAATGTAATCATAGGGATCGCTCTTTCCGTCATACCAGAACTCGCAGGTAAACATGCGCACTCCCTGACTGAGAAGCTCCGTAATACAGCCCGCAAAATCAACTCTGCCGTCCCCAAACTCCATGTCGCGGTATACGCCCTCAACGGTCTCCTTTAGGTGCGCCGCGATAATATCGCCGCGGCAGGCGCGAAGATCGCCCAGATAATCATCAGTCGCGTTTCTGATGTTGCCCATGTCGGGGTATATTTTCAGATACGGTGAGTTTATCATATCAACGTAGCGCTTTGCTTTCGTTGCAGTGTTCATAAACTCCGTTTCCATGGTCTCAAAGCCCATGTATACGCCCGCGCGCGCCGCCATTTCTGCGCATTTCGCGAGATTTTCCGCAAAAGCGGCGCGGGTGAAATCGTCGCCTTCTTCATAGTACACATCGTAGCCCGCAAGCTGGATAATGCGCACGCCCGCGTCGAGAGCAAAATCGATTGCTGCCTGCATAAGCTCAAGGCTTTTTCTGCGGGTTTCGGCATCGTGAGAGCCGAGAGGAAAACGTCTGTGACCGGAAAGACACATGGTTTTCACTCTTATATCGCTGTTTTTGGCAGCGGTGACAAATTCGCGGCGGGTGGATGCGTCAAACACGCGGGAAAGCTTTTTGTCGCTTTCGTCAATGCTTATTTCAAGATAGTCAAAACCCGCGCGGCGGGCAAGCGCCAGCTTTTTTTTGAAAGAAAAGCTTTCGGGCATGGCTTTTTCGTATATTCCGAGGTCGACCGACATATTTTTCTCCGTAAATTTCCATTTTTAATAATTATATCAAATCGCGGCGTAAAAATCAAGAATCCGGCTGCGTATAAAACACTTTCGTTTTTATTTGAAATAAACTCTCCGGACTGTAATATATTTCAACGTTTTTGCAGCAAGATCCGTCGCATAATAAACCTTGAAAAACACCGCGCATTACGAAAGGCAGATTAAGCATGAAAATACATTCAAAAATACTGAAAATATCAGCCCTGTGCGCTGCGGCAGCGATCATCAGCAACTCAGCGATGATCATCTCCGCGGCGGACACCGCTGACGCGAATATCCCCGCAAGGCAGGAGACGGCTGCCCACACCGAGACCGCCGCATATAACTGGTACTGCAAGCACACGGCCGATCACAGCCAGCCGCCGCTCGACTCTCTTCTCTCTTTTACAAAGGGACACAGCGCATATTACGCCGACACAAAGCACGCATCCTGGGACGACAAAGAAAAAGTCATATATCTGACGTTTGACGCAGGCTACGAAAACGGCAACGTTGAGAAAATACTTGATGTTATGAAAGAAAAGGAAGTTTCGGGAGCGTTCTTTATCCTTGAAAATCTTACGCGCCGCAACGCCGATCTTGTTCGCCGTATGCAGGACGAGGGGCATCTTGTATGCAACCACACCGCAAGCCACAAGGATATGTCCGGTGTCTGCGACAAGGAAGCGTTTCTTGCGGAGCTTAAAGCACTTGAGGACGACTGCAAGGCTATAGGCGTAAGCTGTGCAAAATTTTACCGTCCGCCCGAGGGCAGATTTTCCGAGCAGAATCTGAAATTTGCCGCCGAAGCAGGCTACAGCACCGTTTTCTGGAGCTTTGCATACGTTGACTGGGACAATAATTCCCAAATGCCGCGCGATGCGGCGATAAAAAAAGTGCTTGACGGCACGCACAACGGCGAGGTCATTCTGCTGCATCCCACCTCCTCCACCAACGCGGCAATTCTCGGCGAGCTTATAGACGCATGGCGTGATATGGGCTTTACCTTCGGTACGCTTAATGAGTTGTGCAAATAAGCTGACGGCTGCAGCTTTTGCAGTGCTTCTTGCGGCAACTGCGGCGTGCATAAGTGCGGGAGCATGGCATTGGTCGGGCAATGTCGTATCTGAGGAGGCGTGCAGCGCAAAGGTCGTAGCGCTAACCTTCGACGACGGTCCGCACCCAAAAAAAACGCCGGAAATTCTTGAAATACTTGACAAATACGACGTTCACGCAACGTTTTTCGCCGTCGGAGAAAACGCCGAGGCGCATCCGGAAATTGTCAAGGCAGAAATAGACGCGGGACATGAGATCGGAAATCACACCTACACCCATGTTTTTCTGAAAAACGCCGATTGCGAAAAAGTAAAGCGTGAGATCTGCGCATTTGACGACTATATGCTGGAGGAGTTTGAATACAAGCCCAAGCTGCTCCGCCCCCCGGGTGGGCTGTACAACGACAGTGTCTGCACCTTTGCCGAGAGCATGGGCTACTCAGTTATACTGTGGTCCGTGGACACACGCGACTGGGCGCACACCTCTGCCGGTGCGATTGCAGACACTATACTTGACAATGTAAGCGGCGGAGACATAATCCTCTGCCACGATTTTATCGGAGGAGAGGCGCACACGGCGCAGGCGCTGAGAACCGTTATCCCGCAGCTGAAAAATATGGGATACGAGTTTGTCACGGTGTCGGAGCTTATGGCGCTTTCGGAAAAATAAAAAATTCGCCCGAAGGCGAATTTTTTATTTAACATATTCAGTCTGCGATGTAAGGCATAAGAGCAACAACACGCGCACGCTTGATAGCGACGGTGAGCTGTCTCTGATGCTTTGCACAAGCACCGCTTATACGGCGGGGCAGGATCTTGCCTCTCTCGGAAACGAACTTTCTGAGACGGACAGTATCCTTATAGTCGATATAATCAATTTTATCTTCGCAGAAAATGCAGACTTTCTTTCTTCTGCGGTTATTTGCGCGGGGCGCGGGTCTTCTTTCCGCACGGGGCGCGGTATTTTCAGCGGGAGCCTCACTTGCGGCAGCTTCCTCTGCAACGGGCTGTTCTACAACTTCTTCTGTTGTAACAGTCTTATCTGTATCCATGTTTCTAATGAAACCTCCATTTCAATTTAAAAAGAAATTAAATTTGTCAGCCGACCGCGGCGCGCGAAGGCGCTCAGAACGGCAGCTCTTCATCATCGCTGATCTGTTCGAATTTGGGAGCATCGCTTCCCTGTGCGGGAGAGGAATACGCGGGAGCACCGTAGCTTTC
The DNA here is from genome assembly GCA_959601495.1 of uncultured Eubacteriales bacterium. Lineage (GTDB taxonomy): Bacteria > Bacillota > Clostridia > Oscillospirales > CAG-272 > Avispirillum. Next base: position 178,719 of record CAUGPT010000001.1, on the reverse strand, counting down.
CGGTACAAAGGGCTGTGCGCTTGCCGCCTGCTGAACAGCAATGGGGCTTTCGCTCTTTGCGTCAACGAAGAATGCCTCGTCAACGACGACCTCTGTAGCGTAATGCTTTACGTTGTTGTTGTCCGTCCAGTTTCTTGTCTGGAGAGTGCCTACAACGCATATGGAGCTTGCCTTGCGGAAATATCTGGTTATAAATTCAGCATTCTGTCTCCATGCCGTGCAGCCTATAAAGTCCGCAGGGCTCTCCTCACCGTTCTTTGCGCCGAATCTGCGATTGACGGCAATGGTAAAGGAGGTTACCGATATACCGGACGGAGTTGTTTTAAGTTCGGGATCGGCAGTAAGTCTGCCGCCGATAATAACTTTATTGAAGTTGAAGTTAGCCATATATATTTCCCTTTCCCTCAGGTTAAATCAAAAGATCAACTCAAGCCTTCTTCTCGTCGTGACGGATCACGATGGAACGCATGATGCCTTCGGTAATGCCGAAGATACGCTCCAGCTCTGCGGGGAATGCAGCGTCTGCGTTGAAAGTAACGAGAACGTAGTATCCCTCGTTCTGGTCGTTGATGGGGTATGCAAGTCTGCGCTTGCCCCACTCGCTGACCTCACCTACGGTTCCGTGAGCTGCGATCAGATCCGTGAACTTAGCCGTAAGCGCCTTGATCTCCTCATCTGCAAGACGTGCGTCGATGATGAACAAGGTTTCATAAGAGTTCATAAGCTTCTCCATTTTTTACACCTCCCTATGGACTTTAGACCGACGGCACTTGAATTTTTCCGTCGGCAGAGAGACGGGCATAAATATCCCGTAACACTGGGATTATATCATCAAAATCGGCATATGTCAATATTTTCGCGAATATTTTTGCCCATATTTCAAAAAACTTTTTATACATTATATATTTGTCCCGTTCGGGACGGCATATTGAAAGATGTAAGTTAAAAACATTCAAAAGCGCCTCGGCGCGGCGGGGATATTTTGTATAAATCTTTAATTTTTGAAAAAATTCACAAAAAGACTTGTATATTTTTGGTTTATGTACTAAAATAAGAACGGTGCGAAGATATGCGCACCGCAGATAAGTCCAAAAAAATTTATTATAATACAACGGAGGACACAAAAATGTCAGTTAAAGTTGCTATTAACGGCTTTGGCCGTATCGGACGTCTTGCTTTCCGTCAGATGTTCGGCGCAGAGGGATATGAGGTAGTTGCCATCAACGACCTTACCGATCCCAAGATGCTCGCTCACCTTCTCAAGTACGATACCGCTCAGGGCGGCTACTGCGGCAAGATCGGCGAGAACGCTCACACTGTTGAGGCAGGCGAGGGTTACATCGTAGTTGACGGCAAGAAGATCACCATCTACAGCGAGAAGAACGCTGCCGATCTGCCCTGGGGCGAGATCGGCGTTGACGTTGTTCTCGAGTGCACCGGCTTCTACACCTCTAAGGAAAAGAGCCAGGCTCACATCGATGCAGGCGCAAAGAAGGTAGTTATCTCCGCACCCGCAGGCAACGACCTTAAGACCATTGTTTACAGCGTTAACGAGAAGACCCTTACCGCTGACGACAAGATCATTTCCGCTGCATCCTGCACCACCAACTGCCTCGCTCCCATGGCTAAGGCACTTAACGACTACGCTCCTATCCAGAGCGGTATCATGTCCACCATTCACGCATACACCGGTGACCAGATGATCCTTGACGGTCCTCACAGAAAGGGCGACCTCCGCCGTGCACGTGCAGGCGCTGCAAACATCGTTCCTAACTCCACCGGCGCTGCAAAGGCTATCGGTCTTGTTATCCCCGAGCTGAACGGCAAGCTCATCGGAAGCGCTCAGAGAGTGCCCGTTCCCACCGGTTCTACCACTATCCTTACCGCTGTTGTTAAGGGTACCGACGTTACCAAGGAAGGCATCAACGCCGCTATGAAGGCTGCTGCTTCCGCTTCCTTCGGCTACAACGAGGAGCCCATCGTTTCTTCCGATGTTATCGGTATGAGATACGGTTCTCTGTTCGATGCTACCCAGACCATGGTCGCAAAGATCGCAGACGATCTCTACGAGGTTCAGGTAGTTTCCTGGTACGATAACGAGAACTCTTACACCAGCCAGATGGTTCGTACCATCAAGTACTTCGCAGAGCTTGCGTAAGTCACTGTCGGTTATATAAAAGATTTTCGGTCGGGCGCCCCTCTTTTCGGGCGCCCGATTTATTAACCGATTTTTTAAAACAAGGGAGAATACAATGAAAAACCGTGAAAAATTCGTGCCTCTTGCGGCGGCGCTGTTTGTCTGCGTGGGGCTGCAGGTGCGTGCATTTATACATAATCTGAAAAGCCTTTTAAGCGGTGAGTCTTTATCCGATATACCTTTCATGCCGGACATAGTTCTGCCCACGTCCGTTTACGTAAAGCTTATGATACTCTGCGCCTTGGAGTTTGCTGTTCTTGTGCTGTTTGCAGTGTTTTTCCTGAACATGAGGAGACGCACTCTGTACAGAGCGGCACTTATTGCGGGGGCTGTAGTAAATACTTTCATGTTTTTTGCAGCGCCGATATATTCGTACCCTGTGCTCGCCCTGCTGTGTGTATTTCTTTTTATTGATTCGCTGCTTTCGCATAAGCTTCTGACGGCATCGCGCATCGCCTGCATTGCAGCACTCGCCTTTACGTTTCTCACTGTGCTTTCGGATCTGCTATCCGGCATTATCGGCGGCTATCCCGTAATGTCTGCATCAGTTACAAACTTGCTTACAGACACCTCGGCTCTGCCGCTGACCGTTCTTCCCTTTTCTCTTATGATGTACTGCTTTGCGCTTGGCAAAACGGAAAGAAATACGGTAACAGAGCCCTGACCGCCGTAGTTTTTGCAAAACAATGCTTACGTGTTCTGCAAAATCAGCTCCGCCGCGCGAAAATATAACAATTAAATCACATATTTTTACCAAACTATTGACAAACTGTGCACTTCGTGTTATGATAGTTCCATTCCACACGGAGGCATAGCTCAGCTGGTTAGAGTACTTGCTTGACATGCAAGGGGTCACTGGTTCGATTCCAGTTGTCTCCACCAGCCCGGAATACCGGGTACAATATGATACCGCCGTTTCCTCTAAAGAGCGCAGAGGAATCGGCGGTGTTTTTTTGCCGTTTTCGTCTTTGGCGCAGCCGCCGCAGCGCAGCGGCTCCTCCCTCGCCCGAATAAGTGTAATCAAACATGGTAGAAGTAGTTCCGGTACAGTCCCTGCGGCTTCTCCCCCGCCTGCATAAGTTTAATTATTGCCTAAAAGACCGCTCTGCTGCGGCGGACCGTGCCAGAAAGTGCATGATAAAAAACAAAAATCCCCTGCCGGAGCCTGGCAGGGGAAATTCATATATCGGTTTTACGCCATTTTGTTAAGCGCAACTGTGAACTGGCTCTTCTTATGAGCAGCCGCATTCTTGTGAATGATATTGCGCTTTGCAGCCTTATCGACTACGATAACAGCAGCCTTGTAAGCCTCGGCAGCCGCAGCCTTGTCACCGCTCTCAACCGCAGCATTGAACTTCTTTACGGTCGTTTTCATCTGGCTCTTGAACATTTTGTTGCGAAGAGTCTTTGTTGCAGTAACTTTTACACGCTTTTTAGCACTTTTAATGTTAGGCATTTTTTATCCTCCTATAAAAATCAAAGCGTCGCCGCTGCCTGAGAGGGTACATTGGCGAACATTCTCATACGTTTCGTAATTGTATCACAAAGCGGACACATTTGCAAGTGTTTTTTCAAAAAAAGATAAATATTTTTGTAACAAATATTCTTTCGGGTGCATCATAGAGTAAAATTTCAAAAAAAAGCCTTGTGTACACATAATTATACATTAAAGTTATTGTTTTTTTAAGATTTTAATGATAAAATAGTATGAAAAATTATTTATCGGAGCAAAAACACATGAAATACTTTGTACTTATTCCCGACGGAATGGCGGACCGCCCCGTAAAGGAGCTGGGCAACAAAACTCCCATGGAGGCGGCGCACAAGCCCAATATGGACGCGCTTTGCAAAAAAAGCCTGTGCGGAACCGTCCTCAATGTTCCGAACGGCATGGTGCCCGAAAGCGACACTGCAAATCTTGCCATTCTTTCATATAATCCCGCGGTCTACTCCAAAGGCAGATCCCCCCTTGAGGCAATGAGCATGGGACTTGCCATGGAGGACGACGACACCGCCATCCGCTGCAACATAGTGACCGTTTCAGAGGATCAGGGTGACGGCAGCTATGAGGATCAGATCATGATAGACCACAGCGCCGATGAAATTTCCACTGAGGAAGCGGATATACTTATTAAGGCGCTGAACGAACAGCTTGCAAACGATGACAGACATCTGTACACGGGCGTCAGCTACCGCCACTGCCTGCTCTGGAAAAACGCATCGCAGACATACCCCTTCAACCGTCCCCACGATATTATCGGACGCCGCATCGGAGACTATCTGCCCAAAGTCGAGGACGGCGGCGCAGAGTTTCTCGAGTTCCAGAAAAAAGGCTTTGAGATACTGAAAAACCATCCTCTGAACGCCGAGAGACGCGCCAAGGGCCTGCGCCCCGCAAACTCTCCCTGGCTCTGGAGTCCCGGAGCAAAGCCCGCACTTCCCTCTTTCAAGGATAAATGGGGGATCGACGGCGCTATCATTTCCGCTGTCGATCTTATAAAAGGTATCGGCATCTGCGCGGGCATGGACGTTATAGACGTTGAGGGCGCGACAGGCAACTACAAAACAAACTACACAGGCAAGGCAAACGCCGCAATAAAATGTTTTAAAGACGGAGAAGATTTTGTTTACGTTCACGTTGAAGCACCGGACGAATGCGGACACCGCGGCGAAATCGAAAACAAGGTATACGCCGTTGAGAAAATAGACGAGCTTATCCTCGGACCTGTTTACGAATACCTCAAAGGCTGCGGCGAGGATTTCAAAATTCTCGTACTGCCCGACCATCCCACACCGCTCGAGCTGCGCACACATTCAAGCGAACACGTTCCCTTCTTCATGTACGACAGCAGATGCGAGAAGAGCGGACCCGATATCTACAGCGAAGACAGCGCACGCAAGTGCAGCACGGTCATCGACGACGGCAGCACGCTGCTTGACATGATGATCGAGAAATAAAGGACGAAATTATGGGAAGCGACAAGGACAGAAGAAGCGCTTTGGATCCCTATGCGGACCTGAAGGGCTATTTTCCCGAAGAATACGATCTTTCCCCGGACGAACTTGAAAAGTCCATACAAAACGAAACAAAAATGCGCTCCATCGCGCTGGGCATGACCGACGCGGCACGCGGGCGCACGGCACCCGAACCGGATACGGATGATAAATCCGAAGCCGCCGACAGCGCAGAGCTTTTCAAAACAGACAAAGTGCCCAAGTCCGTCATCGCCGATACTATGTACGGATATAAAGCCGACACCGACGGCGCGGTTTCCGACACGGCGGCATATACAGAGGAAAATGATGCAGATGTTCTCTCTCCGACCGTCGGCGACGGAACCGCAAAGATTGAGGCAGCAGACGACGGCATCGCAGTCGGTGACGACGCTCTTAGGCTCAGTGCCGACGACTGTTATGAGAGCGCTGACGCATTCGGCGCGACTGAGGCTACGGATACAGAAACCGACGGTGCGGGAAACCTCTCCGCAGACGATAATTCATCCGACATCCCCGTCGGAGAGGATGTAAGCTCAAACGAGCTTCTGAACAAATATCCCCCGCTTGACGATCTGCTCTCCGAGCTTGAAAGCGACGGGAACGCGGAAAATACTTCCGCCGCGCCCGCGGAGGAGAGCGATGACAAAAGCTCGCTGAGAAGATCCGTCAACTGGCTTTTCGATTTTCTCGAAGTATTTTCCATATGCATGGCGTGCATCATACTGACATTTACGTTTATCGCCCGCCTTACAAAAGTGGACGGTCACTCCATGGACGATACGCTGAACGACGGTCAGTATCTTGTGGTTTCCAACATGTTTTATACCCCGAAGGTCGGCGACATCGTTGTTCTGCAGAACACCTCGCTTGACTACACTTCGCTGCGCGAGCCGCTTGTAAAACGAATCATAGCAATCGGCGGGCAGACTGTCGACATAGCCCTTGACGGTACGGTAACCATCACGGAAGCGGACGGCTCGTCCCACGTGCTCGAGCAGACTTTTATAAAAAACGAAGTATACAACGGAGCGCCTACCCACTGCGAAGTGCCCGAGGGATACGTTTTCGTAATGGGCGACAACAGAAACGGCTCAACAGACAGCCGCGACTACAGAGTCGGCATTGTGGACGAGCGCTGCGTTTTCGGACACGCGCTTTTCAGAATTCTCCCGTTTAATGAAATGACGGTATTTCATAACCCGTATGACGGCGGCAGCGCCTCATAATCAATAACGAAAGGCAGGTCATATATATGCCCTCGCAGCAAATACAGTGGTTTCCCGGACATATGGCAAAGACCCGCCGCCTTATATCCGAAAATCTTAAAAACGTTGACATTGTAATAGAGCTTCTCGACGCGCGAATCCCAAAAAGCTCCCAAAACCCGGAGATAGCAAAGCTTATCGGTCAAAAGCCGTCACTGACGCTTTTTAACAAGGCGACCCTTGCGGACCCCGCCGTCACCCGCCGCTGGCAGGAATTCTACTCCTCCAAAGGGCGCGTGATGCTTGCCATAGACTGCAAGACAGGCGAGAACGTAGGCCGCATAGGTCAGGAAGTCCGCCGCATACTTGCGGATAAGATAAAGACATGGGACGATAAAGGTATGAGCGGCAAGCGCATACGCGCCATGATCGTCGGGATCCCCAACGTGGGCAAATCTTCTCTTGTGAACAGACTTTCGGGGCAGAAAAAAGCCAAAGTCGAAAACCGCCCCGGAGTAACTCTTACAAAGCAATGGGTCGCGACAAATCAGGGCTTTGATCTGATGGACATGCCCGGCGTTCTCTGGCCGAAGTTTGACGACAGACTGACGGGAGAAAATCTCGCCGCGACAGGCGCTATAAAAGACGCTGTCATTGACACCGAAGAGCTGGGCATGATACTTGCCGCGCGGCTGTACAGTCTTTATCCCGATATGTTCTGCGCGCGCTATAAGCTGTCGCCCGAAGACATTGACGGTCTTAACGCATACGACCTGCTGTGCGAAGTGGGCAGAAAGCGCGGCTTTCTCGTCTCCGGCGGAGACATAAATACCGAAAGAACGGCGCTTATGCTGCTGGAAGAATTCCGCAGCGCAAAGATCGGCCGCATTACGCTTGAAGCGCCGGACAAAGTACCGCTGCAGCCCGCAGAGACGTCTTCGGCACCCGACGGCGCCGAGCGGCTTTGCGACGATAACAGCGAGGCGGGGGTATGACAAATGCTTGATCTTGATTTTGAAAATCAGTTCCGATCGGAAACAGTAAAGTACATCTGCGGCACGGACGAAGCCGGACGCGGTCCCCTTGCGGGTCCTGTCGTTGCGGGTGCGTGCATTTTACCCGAGGGGCTTGTTATAAAGGGGCTTGACGACTCAAAAAAGCTTTCCGAGAAGCGCCGCGAGGCTTTGTACGACGAAATTTGCGATAAAGCTCTCGCATGGAGCGTTGCTCTCGCAACGCCTGCGGAAATTGATGAAATCAACATTCTCGAAGCATCGCTGCTCGCCATGCGGCGCGCTGTAGAATCACTGTCCGTAAAGCCCGATATGGTTCTTGTTGACGGCAATATCAACCGCGGTTTTTCTATCCCCGCCGCGGCAATTGTCGGCGGAGACGCAACGGCGCAGTCAATTGCGGCGGCGTCAATTCTTGCAAAGGTCACCAGGGACAGAATGTGCCGCGGGCTTGACGAAAAATATCCGCAGTACGGCTTTGCCGCGCACAAAGGCTATCCCACAAAGGCGCACAAGCTTGCGGTTTACGAATACGGTCCCTGCCCCGAGCACAGACGCTCTTTTCTCTCGTTTCTCACCCGCGACGCGGACAAGCTGAAAACTGCTCTTCGAGAAAAAAGGAGCGGCGAAAATGTCTGAAGTTTCGGCGGAATTCGGCAGGCGCGGCGAGGACAGCGCGGCGGCTTTTCTCTGCGGCAAGGGATATGAGATAATTGAGCGGAACGCAAGGGTCGGTCACCTCGAAATAGATATTGTGGCGAAAAAAGACGATACCGTTGCTTTCTGTGAGGTAAAAACGCGCAGCGAATATCCCGGGAAAACGGATCGTATGTCGCGACCCTGTTTTGCGGTAGACTCATCCAAGCAGGAAAAGCTCATAACCGCCGCGAGAGAGTATATGAAGCGCCACGGCGACACTTTGGCGGGACTTTACTTTCGAATCGACATAGTTGAGGTATTTTTGCTTCCCAAAAGCGATAAATATAAAGTGCTGAAAATATCGCATCTGCCCGACTCGGTACATCCCCGCGGGCGCTGAGGGAGTATTATACTATGAAACTTTTTGATCTGCACTGCGACACGCCTCTTGAAATGTTTCTGAAAAATGAAGCGTTTGACAAAAACGGTCTGTCCGTTTCTCTTGAAAAAGCCGACGCATACGATACATACATTCAATGCGCCGCCGTATGGAGCGACTCGCGTCTTACGGACGCCGAATGCTTTGAGAGGTACGAGCAGGCAGTACCGTATTTCAACCGCGAGCTTGCAAGATGCGGCGTGCCGCTTGTAACAATGGGCAAGCAGCTCAGAGAGTCTCCGAAACGCGCCGCCATACTCACCGTTGAGGGTGCAAGGCTCGTCTGCGGGGAGACAGGCAACGTGCAAAAGCTGTACAATGACGGCGTTCGCATAATGACCCTTGTGTGGAAAGGCTGCGACTCTGTCGGCGGCGCATGGGATACCGATGAGGGGCTTACCCCGCTTGGCTTTGCCATAGTTGAAAAGTGCCTTGAAGTCGGCATTATTCCCGATATATCCCACGGCAGCGACAGGCTGTGCAGAGAGGTTCTTGACATAATGCGCAGCGCAGGTGTTTCCCCGCTTGCAACACATTCAAACTCCCGCTTTGTCCGCAGTCATCCGCGAAACCTCAGCGATGAAAATTTCAAAGCAATCGCCAAGTGCGGCGGGCTGTGCGGCATAAGCCTCTGCCCCGAACATCTGACGGACAAAGATAGCTGCACCGTTTACGACGCCGTCCGTCACATTGAACACTACATATCCCTCTGCGGCAGCGAGTGCGTCGCGCTCGGCTGCGACTTTGACGGCATATCGTCAACTCCCAAGGGGCTTTGCGACATTTCGAAAATGACCGCACTGTACGAGGCGTGCAGAGAGCGCCTCGGAGATGAGTGCGCCGACCGCGTTTTCTTTGAAAACGCATATAATTATCTAATAAATAATCTTCCGGACTCTGCCCGAAGAAAGGATACATACCAAAGATGAACTATCAAAGCACCAGAGACACCAAAGCATCCCCCAGCGCCGTTTCCTCGGCAGAAGCCATCAAAAAGGGGCTCGCGCCCGACAAGGGGCTTTATATGCCCACCGAGATCCCGCACATCGACAAGGATTTTATAATTCGTCTCGCCTCTCTTCCCTATCATAAGAGAGCGGCGGAGATACTTTCGCTTTTCCTTACCGATTATGATAAGGACGCTCTTGCCGAGGACTGCCGCAATGCTTACGGCGAAGACCGTTTCCCCGGCGGCGCCGCGCCGCTGAGAAGCATCGGCGACGGCACATATTCGCTGGAGCTTTGGCACGGTCCCACATGCGCGTTCAAGGATATGGCACTGCAGATAATGCCCCGCCTTCTTTCAAGAGCGCTCACTATGACGGGTGAGACGAAAAAAGCCCGCATACTTGTTGCCACCTCCGGAGACACGGGAAAAGCGGCGCTTGAAGGTTACCGCGACGTTGACGGCGTTGATATTACTGTATTCTACCCCGTTGACGGCGTTTCTCCCATGCAGAAGCGACAGATGACGACCCAGCTCGGCTCGAACGTCAACGTCTGCGCCGTACGCGGCAACTTTGACGACGCGCAGAACGGCGTTAAAGCAATATTTGCCGACGAAAACATGGCAAAAGAGACTGAGGCGCGCTCATACTTCTTCTCCAGTGCAAACTCCATAAACTGGGGCAGACTTGCGCCCCAGATCGTTTATTATTTCTCCGCCTACTGCGACCTTGTCTGCGGCGGTGAGATAACCGTGGGCGACAGCGTCAACTTCTGCGTGCCCACAGGCAACTTCGGCAATATTTTTGCCGCTTATATCGCACGCATGATGGGTCTGCCCGTAAAGCGCCTTATCTGCGCCTCAAACTCCAACTGCGTTCTGACCGACTTTATCAGAAGCGGCGTTTACGACCGCACCCGCGAGTTTTTCAAAACTGTTTCTCCTTCAATGGATATTCTCATATCATCGAATCTTGAGAGACTCCTGTTTGCCGCGGCAGGTGCCGAGGTCACATCCGAGTGCATGAAAAAGCTTTCGGAATGCGGCAAATACCGTGCTCCCGAGGATGTAATGGAAAAGATACGCGGCATTTTCGCAGGCTACTGCTGCAGCGAGGAAGAAACGCTTGCGACCATTAAGAAAGTATTCAACGAGCGCGGATATCTTATAGACACACACACTGCCGTTGCTTTCGGCAGCTACTATAAATACGCCAATGATACCGGCGACGATACTCCCTGCGTTATCGTATCTACCGCAAGCCCCTACAAGTTTGCACGCGACGTAAGTCTTGCGCTCGGTAAAGAGCCCGCAAGCGATGAGCCCGCGGATATACTCACTTCTCTTGAGGAGGTCAGCCAAACGAGCGCACCCGATCCGCTAAAAAGAACGCTTACCATGCCTCTGAGATTCACAGACGTCATAGACCCCGCGGATATGGCGCAATACATTCTCGAGCACTGACGGTTAATATTTAAGGAGGGCGCAATGTCGCTGTTTTCCATTGCCGATCTGCATCTCTCACTCGCGTCGCCGAAACCCATGGACATTTTCGGCGCGCGCTGGACGGATCACACGGAGAAAATCGAAAAGCGGTGGCGCGCCGTTGTAAACGGCGACGACACGGTGGTGGTACCCGGCGACATATCGTGGGCGATCGACCTTACCGGCGCTCTGCCGGATCTAAAATTCATCGACTCCCTGCCCGGCACAAAGATACTGGGCAAGGGCAACCACGACTACTGGTGGTCGACAGCCGCAAAGATCGGAAACCTGTTTGAAGCCGAAGGCATAACAACGATCCGCCTGCTTCAGAACAACGCATATGAGTGCGATGACTATATCATCGCAGGCACCCGCGGCTGGTATGTTGACGACAAGCTGCAGCAAACGGAGACCGCCGACTACGAAAAGATAGTCGCCCGCGAAAACATCCGTCTGAGGCTCAGCCTTGAGGCTGCGGACAAGCTGCGCGCCGAGACGGGAAAAGAAATACTTGTGTATTTTCACTTTCCTCCCGCTTTCAGAGATTTTCGCTGCAACGAATTTATCGAAACGATGAAAGAGTTCGGCATCAAAAACTGCTACTACGGTCACATACACGGCAACTATCTTATTCCCCGCACTACCGTTACCGACGGAATTTCAATGACGATCGTCGCGGCGGACTATCTCAATTTCATCCCCATGATCACCATGCCGCTGGACTACTGAGACGTGTGTACGTTTTGTACAAAAGAGATATAACCGGTATTGGAAATATTTCCGAATAAATTGTTGACATTTCCGCTGTTTTACTGTATTATATTCTAAGGCACTTATGCAGAGAGAAAGATAAGGAGATTAAAAATGAGTTTAACTTCTTCAAAAGAAATCGAAAAAAATCTTTACGAGCTGAAGATCTCGGTGGACGCCAAGACATTCGGCGACGCTGTCACCAAGGTCTATAAAAAGCAGGCGAAGAACATTACAATTCCCGGCTTCAGACGCGGCAAGGCTCCCCGCTCCATCATCGAAAAGATGTACGGCAAGGGCGTATTTTACGAAGACGCGATCAACGATCTTATCCCCGACGCTTACGCCGACGCTCTGAAAGAGTCCGGCATTGACGCTGTCAGCCGTCCCGAGTTTGATATAGAGTCCGTTGACGACGCAAGCGGCGTTGTTCTCGTAGCGAAGGTTTATGTAAAACCCGATGTTAAGATCGAGAACTACAAGGGCATCGAGCTCAAAAAGACCGTTGAGAAAGTCACCGACGACGAAGTTAAAGCCGAGATCGACAGAGTACGCGAGCGCAACGCGAGAATGATCGACGTTGAGGATCGCGCCGCTCAGAACGGCGACACAGTAAATATCGACTACGAAGGCTTTGTCGGCGACAAGGCGTTTGAAGGCGGCAAGGCTGAGGGCAGCGACCTTATTCTCGGCTCCGGTCAGTTTATTCCCGGATTTGAGGATCAGATCGTCGGACACAATATCGGCGACGAATTTGACGTAAACGTAAAGTTCCCCGCCGAGTACCATGCAGAAGAGCTTGCGGGCAAGGACGCAACGTTCAAAGTAAAGCTCAACGGTATAAAGCTCAAAGAGCTTCCCGCAGCTGACGACGAGTTCACGCGCGATGTTTCCGATTTTGATACCTTTGCCGAGTACGAGGCAGACGTTAAGGCAAAGCTTCAGAAGTCCAAGGACGACGCTGCTGAGGCTGCTATGGAAAATCAGCTTATCGACGCTGTTATCGACAGACTTGAGGCTGATATCCCCGAGGCTATGTTCGTGACCGAGACCGAGAACTTCGTTCGCGACTACGACACAAGACTGCGTATGCAGGGCCTTGACCTCTCCACATACTTCAAGTATACCGGACTTGATCTTGACAAGCTGCGCGAGCAGATGCGTCCTCAGGCAGAAAAGCAGGTTAAGACCCGCCTTGCCCTTGAGAAGATCGCAGAGCTTGAAAACATAGAAGCTACCGAAGAAGAGATCGAAGCTGAATATAAGCGTCTCAGCGAGGCATATAATATGGAGGTCGACAAGATCAAAGCCTCTATCGAATCCGATGCTCTTGCGGAGGATATCAAGGTCAAGAAAGCAGTTGACTTCCTCAAGGACGCTGCAGTGATCAAGAAGTCCGCAGCTAAGAAGCCTGCCGCAAAGAAGGCTGAGGGTGAGGGCGCCGAAAAGCCCGCAGCAAAGAAGGCTCCCGCTAAGAAGGCCGCAGCTAAGAAGGCTGAGGACGGCGAGGCTGAAAAGAAGCCCGCGGCAAAGAAGGCTCCCGCTAAAAAGGCTGTCGCTTCCGACGAAAAGCCTGCCGCAAAGAAAGCTCCTGCCAAGAAGGCTGCAGCAAAGAAGGCTGAGGGCGAGGAAGCAAAGAAGCCCGCGGCAAAAAAAGCCCCCGCTAAAAAATCTGCCGCTAAAGACGACAGCGATAAATAATCCAAAAGTTTATGTCACCGCTGCCTGAGGGCAGCGGTGATTATACTCTAACGACTGTTATTGGCATTTTTCTGCAATATATGAAAGGAATCAACACTATGGCACTTGTACCAACCGTTATCGAACAGACCGGCAGAGGCGAAAGAGCATATGACATATACTCCCGCCTGCTCAATGACCGTATAGTATTTCTTGCCGATGAGGTCAACGATGTGACCGCTTCCCTTGTGGTAGCACAGCTTTTGTTCCTTGAGGCACAGGACCCCGACAAGGATATATGCCTGTATATCAACAGCCCCGGAGGAAGCGTTTCCGCAGGTCTTGCGATATATGACACCATGAACTTTATCAAATGCGACGTTTCCACCACCTGCATAGGTATGGCAGCGTCCATGGGTGCGTTTCTGCTTTCCAGCGGCGCGCGCGGCAAGCGCTTTGCACTTCCCAACAGCGAGATCATGATACATCAGCCTCTCGGCGGTATGCAGGGTCAGGCTTCCGATATAAAGATCCATGCGGATCACATCATCAGGACCCGCGAAAAACTCAATGAGATACTCGCGAAGAACACCGGCAGACCCATGGAGGAGATAATCCGTGATACCGACCGCGATAACTTCCTCTCCGCCGATGAAGCAATGGCATACGGCCTTATAGATAAGGTAATCGAGAAGCGCTGACAAAGCCGGCGCCTCTCAATCAAGAAAGGTATTTCATAATTTATGAATAACGAAACCGAGCTCCGGCGCTGCTCATTCTGCGGACGCAGCGAAAAGCAGGTCATGTTTCTCATACCGTCTCCCACAGGTGCCTGCATATGCGACAGCTGTATTGAGGCGTGCAATGAGATCATATACGACCACACGCACGAGGATTCCAATTTCACCCTCAGCGCGGATACTCTTCCCCGTCCCGCAGAAATAAAAGCAAGCCTTGACGAATATATCATCGGTCAGGACAAAGCAAAGATAAGTCTTTCCGTTGCGGTTTATAACCACTACAAAAGGCTTTTGTACCGCGACGCCTCAAGCGGCAAAAAGAGCGACAGCGAGGATGTTGAGATACAGAAAAGCAACGTTCTGCTCATAGGTCCCACAGGCGTCGGCAAAACGTTTTTGGCGCAGACACTTGCAAAAACGCTTAAAGTTCCCTTTGCCATTGCGGACGCCACTACTCTTACGGAGGCGGGATACGTCGGCGAGGACGTGGAGAATATACTTCTCCGCCTTATCCAGGCAGCGGACTACGACGTTGAGGCTGCGGAAAAAGGAATCATCTATATAGACGAAATAGATAAGATATCCCGCCGCAGCGAAAACCGCTCCATCACCCGCGACGTTTCCGGCGAGGGCGTTCAGCAGGCGCTTCTGAAGATACTTGAGGGCACCGTCGCAAACGTTCCCCCGCAGGGCGGCAGAAAGCATCCCAACCAGGAGTTTATCCAGATAAACACAGAAAATATTCTGTTTATCTGCGGCGGCGCGTTCGACACGCTTGACCAGATAATAGAAGCGCGGCGCGGAGCCTCCTCCATGGGCTTCGGCGGCGAGGTCAAAACAAAGAGCGAGAAAAAGACAACGGATATTTTCAAGGACGTTACGGCGCATGACATAGTAAAGTTCGGCCTTATCCCCGAGCTTGTGGGAAGACTGCCCGTTATAGTCGGGCTTGAAAATCTGGACGAGGACGCCCTTGTACGCATACTCAAAGAGCCCAGAAACTCGCTTACAAAGCAGTATACAAAGCTATTTGAGCTTGACGGCGTAAAGCTCGTATTTGAAAAGGACGCCCTGCGCGCCATTGCAAAGCAGGCGATCGAGCGGAACACCGGCGCGCGCGGACTGCGCTCCATTATCGAAGAGCACATGACGCAGATAATGTTCGATATTCCCTCCCGAAAGGATATCGCCGAGGTGCGCATAACCCGCGCATGCATCGAAAAAGGCGCGGCACCGAAACTCATACCGGTTGGCGCACCCGCAAAGCTTACCGCAAAAAAATCGGTAAAGCCCCTGCCCAAAGCAGAGTAAAAAAATAAACGATACTGTGCCGCGAGACGCAGTATCGTTTTTTCTTATATATGCAGCAAAAAAGCCGCCGAACGGCGGCTTTTTTCATTACAAACCGACTTATTCAATGAGTCCGCTTTCTTTGAGAAGCAGCTCAACATCGGTTCCCTTTACCTTTTTCATAACAACCTTGAGCAGCTCTTTCTCCTTGAAAGAAAGCTTTGCCTCGGTAATAGGTTTTTTGTCTATGGCATAGTAGCAGGCGCGCAAAAGCTCGCGCACATCGTACTTGCTGCCCCATACCTCGGGCACACCGCGGTCGATGTCAAGCAGAGTATAAACGGACTCCATGCCGGTACGCATAGAATACTCTGTCGTGAATATGGTGTCGCGGGGGGTCTCGGCAAACTGACCGATGAATGCGAAGTTAACCGCGCCGTCGGGCACGACTTTCGGTCTGTCGGACTCTTTTCTCGGCTGGAAGAACGCGTTGATATAAGGCATATAGCAGGTTGTGGTGTTGCACGCGTCATGTGCAAGCGTCTCTATTCTGTCAGTCGGAACTCCGATATGATACAGCCATTCGCGGCAAACCTCCTCGCCCGTACAGTCGCGCATTGCCTTCTTTACATAGTTGCCCTCGCGGTCGGTATGAAGCGAATACAGCCATACAAGCACCATATTCTTATCCTGCGACTTGAACTGGGGCTGACGGTTGATGGTCCATGAGAGATACCAGTTTTCAGTGCTGTCCTTTACGGTCACGATGCCGCCTGTCGTTACCTTGCCGCTGCGGGGATCGCGCTTGCAGATGTCCATAATATGCCGTATAACTTCCTCATCGCTTGTGGCAACGGTAGCGCTCATCCAGTTGGTGGCGTCAACATCACCGCAGAAGTTTTCGGGGTCGCCGTATTCGCCGTTCTCCGCCTGCGCAGCAATAGCCTTCCACATATCCCATGACTCGCCGCAGCCGTTCTTGACCTGAGAGAGATCGGGGGCATGGGTCTGGTCACCGTAGCACGAAGTATCTGTGCAGCAGCCGTTGGTTATGAATACAAGATCATCCTCAGTGAGATCAATTGTCGCATCAGCGCCGTCTTTCCTGTATACAATCTGTTTTGCGTATCTCTTGCCGCCGCTTTTCTCGATGACAACGTTTTTAACGTCCATGCCGTACTCAATACGAACGCCGTGGCTCTCAAGGTACTTTACGAGAGGCAGTATCATGCTTTCATACTGATTGTACTTTGTGAAACGCAGAGCGCTGAAATCGGGCAGGCCGTCAATGTGATGCACATAGCGGCACAGATACCGCTTCATCTCAAGCGCGCTCGACCAGCGCTGGAAAGCGAACATCGTCTGCCAATAGAGCCAGAAGTTCGTGCTCCAGAAGGATTCGGGCAGAACATCGGAAATTTTCTTGTCTTCAAGATCCTTTTCGGGGGTCATGAACAGCTTTGACAGCGCAAGAGCCGACTCTTTGTCAAGCTCAAACTTGCGGTCGGTATGCGCGTCCTCACCGCGGTTCACCGTTGCACGGCAGAGCGAATAGTTGGGGTCGTGCTTGTTGAGCCAATAGTATTCGTCCAGAACGGAAACACCGGGGGTCTCAACAGACGGCACATCGCGGAACGTATCCCACATGACCTCAAAATGGTTGTCCATTTCGCGTCCGCCGCGCATATAGAAGCCTTTTGTAACATCCTTGCGGCCGTCGCAGCTGCCGCCGGCAAGCTCAAGCTTTTCGAGAAGGTGAATGCGCTCGCCCTTCATCTGACCGTCTCGCACAAGATAAAACGCAGCGGTCAGTCCCGCAAGACCCGTGCCGATGATATATGCCGATTTCTTATCAACATCCTTCGGCTTTTCGGGATGAGCAAACGATTCGTAATTTCCTGCTGAGTAATACATTTTGTAAGCCTCCTGTGCTTTAATTTCTGTCTTTATTATACCCGCATCCGCACGGCTTACAATAGACAGAAAACGCCCCGTGACAGACTTTTTGTCACGGAGCGTCGAATTGCATATTTTTTTATCAAAAGCGGCTTTTTGATAAAAATCAGAAGCTGAAGCGGACGAGCGCCGACGGTACACTGCCTTTTATAAGGCGTGCGAGCCTTGCTACGACCTCTTTCGGGTCCTCACGCATGTCATCTTTTATCCAGTCAAGCATTACGCCGATAAGTACATATGAGTAAACTTTTGCGATAAACTCCTTGTCCTCGTCACGCACACGAATGCGGACAGCCTCCTCATTGATAACGCCCATAACAAGATCGTCCACGAGCGGAGACAGGTATTTCTCCGCCTGTTCCCTGTGCACACAACGGTACACATTCATAATAAAAGGCTTGTTTTCGAGAACGGCATAAAAGATATTTATAAGCCCCTCCTGCCATGTCTCATATGTCTTTTTGTCATTCAGCGCCCGATCTGCGTCTTCCAGACACGACCACTCCACAAGATCGTATATATCCCTGAAATGGTAGTAGAACGTCATGCGATTTATGCCGCAGTCCTCGGCAATGTCGTTTATTGTAATTTTATTAAGCGGCTTCTGCAGCAGCAGATTTTTCAGCGATTCTTCAAGCGCGCGCTTCGTTATCTGAGACATATATGCATCCTTTCATATGTCGGCGTTAAACTGCGTTTTTCGGCGCACCGTGCGCAAGCTCCTGTGCCGCGCATCAGTCTGCGCGCCCCTGCTTTTTAACAAAATGCCTGATCGAAAGCACACAGACCGGCGCAAAGTATACGCACCAGAACTCCGGCGCGATAACACCCGCGGCGTTATTCTGCGTTGTGCCGTCGGAGATGAATATATAGATTAAGTTTCGCCAAGCGAGATTTCGTAACTCAGATATTCGTGACATCTCGCGTATTCATAAGCCGGCGAGCGGCGGACTGTATCAAATATATTTTCGTCTGTATGCATGCTCCAAATGCACTCGTTCATGCCACTGTTATCGCTGTCCGGTTCATAATAAATCTCAACATGAAGCTGATAGAATTCGTCGTCAGTATCATTAGGATACTGCCTTGTCAGCGAAAATATAAACATATCCTTCCCGCAGGAAGGAAATACACCGGTTTCAAACAAAACAGCGTCAATATCAAGGGGAATACTGCACATTTTTCAAAAACATCCACTATACTTTCAACCGATTCCCCGCCGCTGAGTTTCTCTTTCAAAAACTCGAGCAGATCAACCATTTTAAATCTCCTTTGATCATAGTGTGATAAATTAAGCACCCTCTGCGGGTTTCATATGATATCACCTGAAACCTTCAGTATAAATAGTGTACCATAATAGCACAATATTGTAAAGTAGACATTACACATTAAAAGCCGCACATTTTTCCGAAAAACCGCTGTTTTTTTACAAAAATGTAAATGATATGCCTCACTCCGCTCGGTGGGATATTTTTACCTGCGGAATAAGTGATATTGCGCCTGCGGCGCAGTGATATTATATTCGCCGTAATGCTCGCGAAGCGAATATCACCCGGCAAAAGCCGAATATCACTGCCGAAGGCAATATAACTCGCCGCACGGCGAATATAACTGAAAAAGCACTTGCTGCGCAAGTGCTTTTTCATGACAAATAACTCTAATTTTAATAGAAACCATTTTATGGGGGTGCAACTTCGGTTCAGAGGGGGTGCATTTTAGGCTAGGGGTGCAACCGCACTTAATCACCTATTGTCTTAAAAACCAGTGCTCCATTTTCGACAACTACTAAACCAATAACACCTGTTGCAGTATAAGACAAATCTGCAAGGTTATTGTCGTTGACTTCTATATTTGCGCTGTAGACTTGATAATAAATAGCTTGGGGATCTTTTGAAGAAAACGAGGGTGAAGCAGTCGCTACAAACAGGTCTACCGAAGGATTGTCGGTAGTTGAAGTATCATAAACAACAATGGATTTCTTTGTTGTTGTATTAAAAACGGAAATTATAGAACGGTGTAATCCCGAACCCCATGAAGAAGCAACCAATAAATCAAGATGTCCATCTTCGTCATAATCCCAAGGTACGGCATTTACAAAACCGTAGCCACCAAAGGACTCACAAATGGAATATACCTCACCATCAATTAGTGCAAGCGTGACGCAGGAATCGCTGAACTTATAAATCTTGATGTCTGTCTGTGTGGCAACAGAAAGCGGGGTAACATTGTAACAATGCTCCTCGTCAAGTTTCATCCCAGTAGATAAGCCACCCAATTCCACCTCGCCTATAATGGACATAAATTCATCTACGGAATCCTTAGTACATGATGTAGTCATATAGTCGACATTGTTTCCGTTTTTATCTGAATTATCGGTGTTTGTTTGACAAGCCGCCAAAGAAATCAATACAATCCAGGTTAGAAGCAGGCAGAATAGGCGTTTCATTGCAGATAACCTCCTGAAATGATTTGTAATTAAAGCATACTAGATAAATGTGAACTTGTCAACCTTTAACGATTATTGGCTACAATTCAACGATAATCTCTATAAATCAACGATTATGCCTATGATTTAACGATTTGCTATCTTTCAACGATTTGAAGGAAACCTAATTGGATGAATCGTCGCTTTTCCAGTTCATAAGTTAGAAAAATGCTTATTTTAGGCATAAAATAACCGTCATTCTGTTGTATCAGAATGACGGTTATTCTTTGGCGGAGAAGGAGAGATTTGGTCTTCGACCACGTTTGCGGTGCCCGAAATTGCTCTGCTCGCTGCCGCTTCGCGCAATTTCGACCGCTGCACCCTCGTTTCGGTCGCTCCTCCCGCCACCGGCGGCGCTCCCTCACTCGTCTCTCTTGCCGGTCCCCGGCGCTCGGTCAAATCTTTCTATGCCAAATAAAAATGCACCCCTATGGGGTGCATTTTTATTTGGCGGAGAAGGAGAGATTTGAACTCTCGCGCCGGTTATCCCGACCTACACCCTTAGCAGGGGCGCCTCTTCGGCCTCTTGAGTACTTCTCCAAAGGCTGTCAGCGGTCGTCTCAGAACTGACAGCTATATTATTATACAGTTAAATATCTCGCTTGTCAAGAACTTTCAAAAAGAAAATCAGGCAAATCGGATAAACATCAGATGAATCCGAGCAGCAAATACGCCAATACGGTAAGTCCCAGACCGACGGCAGCCATAACTATACCGGGAACCGCTCTTGCCTTTATGCTTTTTACAAGACCTACTATGCCGAGGGAAATCGACGGAAGCGCAAAAATCATAGATATGATCAGCGCAATTATCGCCCCGTAAGGATCATAGGCAAATGACGCGCCTACAGCTTCTATCATGAATGAGATAGAAACGCCTCCGAAAACAAGAGACAGTATGGAGGGAACTTTACCGGGGCTCTTTTTCTCCGCTTTTTCGGCATAGTACATATTCTCCCCGCACGGAGTATAGTAATATGTCGGAGTCTCCGTCTGTGTGCTGCCGCAGCCAAAAGCCTGTTTACGATCTTCCTCGGTCTGTCCGGCGTACGCACCGTCGGCGGGCGTATACGTCTGCCTATCGGGGGCAACCTGCTGTGCGGCAGCCTCCGGCTTTACAAGCGTTGCTCCGCAATGAGGGCAAAAATTTGAGTTGTCGTCTGACGGCGTACCGCAGTATATGCAATATATCATCTGAGCCTCCGAATCCGTGATGTATCTGTTTCCGTTTCAATTATAGCACATACTCGGCGCTTGTCAATAATTAACGTCTTTGATATTGATTTACATATAACGGCGTGATATTATATTATAAAAGGAACGGAGGGGACCTGAGTGAAAAAGAGCTGTGTAGTAATCACGTCGGTGCTGTGCGCAATTTTCTGTGCGCTCGCCGTTTTTGTCCGTCCCGTCGGTGTTTGGAATGCCCTCTGCTCACTTTGCGCCGTCTCCCTCTTCCCTCCCGTATATCTGCTGATTACAAAAATAACAAAGGATCACCGCTTGTGGCAGAATTTTATGTTCTGCGCAATAGTTTTTACGGTAGCTTTGGTATTTTTCTTTCACGGAAATACTATATATGATTATACCTCGCGCTCACCGAAGCTTCCCGGGGAGACCGCTGTGACGACAGAAGCCGCGCAGCCTGCCGCTTCCGGCAGAGGCACCGCGCCTCAGCCGTCGGAAAGCGGCATCGGTGAGTGCGTTTATGTAACGCCCAATGGCAAGAGGTACCACAAAAACGCCGAATGCGCGGGCGGCTCCGCTCAGAGAACGACTCTTGACGACGCCGCGTCCCGCGGGTATACGCCGTGCAAAAAATGCTGCGGCACGGGCTGAACATCTGCCGCTTGACAAACAGGTTATACAGTAATATAATATCAGCAATATTTGAGGGAGTAGCAAGCGTTTTTCCCGACGCAGCAAGTCAACATACTGACCGCACGCAGTCTGGCTTGCTTTAATTTGCGAGACTCATGTATGCCGCAGTCGCAGTACATGGTCCGCACATTTACCGTGTACTGTGCTGCACGGTTATTTTTTTTGTGACGGAGTGTATTTTAACATGGATCTTGACTTTCTCTTTTTCGTTAACAGCGCCCTTTTGGGAGTTGCGCTTGCCATGGACGCTTTTTCGGTATCTCTTGCCAACGGACTTGCGGAGACCCGCATGAGCCGCGGCAGAATGTGCGGCATCGCGGGAGTTTACGCTGTCTATCAGGCAGTCATGCCCATGATAGGCTGGATATGCGTACATACGATAGTGAACATCTTCACTTCTTTTCAGAAGTTCATACCGTGGATAGCCCTCGCCCTGCTCTCTTACATAGGTATTAAGATGATCGTTGAGGGCGTTCGGCACAAAGACAGCGAGGAGACGAAAAAGCTCACCTTCGGCGTTCTGCTGCTCCAGGGGCTCGCTACGTCCATCGACGCTCTTTCCGTCGGCTTTGCCATACCCGAATATTCGTTTGCAAAGGCGCTTATATACGTTCTTATAATCGCGGCGGTAACGTTTGTCATATGCATGGGCGGTCTTGCCATCGGTAAAAAATTCGGCACGTTTCTCTCAAACAAAGCCGAAATTCTCGGCGGCGTTATCCTTCTCGGCATCGGTATTGAAATATTCGTAACCGGAATTATCAAATAACATAAACTTCGCCGCGGCGGAGTTCTCCTATAACGGAAAAGAAGTCGGACAGTTGTCCGACTTCTTTTTTATCTTTGTCTGTTTTCGCCTTTTGTAAATATAAGTCCGTCCGCGCCGAAAGCGTCGGATTTCCAGATTACGCCGCGGGGACACACGGAAAAGCACATTCCGCAGCCGCTGCATTTTGTATAATCTATTTCGGCAAGGCGCGATTTTTGCAGAACGATCGCATTCTCGGGGCACACCCTCAGACATTCGCCGCAGCCGGTGCATCCGCTGAGACAGCCCTCGGCGGAGCGTCTGCCGATCTCGCGGGACATACAGCCTACCCAGTAGTATGTGTCGTACGGAATAAGCTTGATTATTCCCTTCGGGCAGGCGGAAGCGCACATGCCGCAGCCGTTGCACTTTGTATATTCAACGCTTGCGACACCGTCTTTAACGCTGATGGCATCAAAAGGACAGGCTGCGGCGCAGCTGCCGAGACCCACGCAGGCATATTTGCACATTTTGTCTCCGCCGCCAAGCTTTGAAGCCGCAAGGCAGTCCTCCGCTCCGCTTTCATAAATATACTTTTTTCTTATATTTCCGTCCGTGCCTGAGCACATGACCTGAGCGCGCATGCGCACCCCTACGTGATCCTCACCGCCCATAACGACGGCTATTGACTGCGAAGCGGTCGCGCCGCCCACGGGACACGCGGCAAACGGTGCTTCTCCCTTTGCTATGGCAAGGGCAAGGTCTGCGCAGCTTTCATAGCCGCAGACTCCGCAGTTCTCCCCGGGCAGACAGTCAAGTATTTTTTCTCTGTTAAGCTCCTGCGCAACGCCCTCGCGGCTGGCGCTCTCCGTTCTGAAAACGGCGGCGGCAAGGCCCGCGACAAGCGCTATTGCAGAAACAAGTATTATACCGAATATCATATTTCAGTATCCCCCTCAGAAGCTCAGACCGAGAAATCCCGAAAATGCCATTGCCGCAAAGAAAGCGCTGAGCAGAAGTATGGGCAAACCGCGAAAGCTTCTGGGAGGTTCGGAGACGGCAAGGCGCTCTCTCACCGAGCTGAACACGAGAACCGAAATCGTAAAGCCCAGTCCCGCGCCGAGGAGGTACAGAAGCGACAGACCGTAGGATATATCGTTCTCAATGCAGAGAACTATGGAGCCGAGCACGACGCAGTTTGTGGAGATCATGGGCATAACGCCGCCGAAAAATCCGTGCATTTTGGCAGATATCTTCTCCGTGAGAAGATTTGCGCCGTATACCGTTGCGGATATGATAAGAACAGACACAAACGTTGACATAAAGCCTATGTGCAGCGGCACGAGCACAAGCTCGTACACGCAAAGAGACAGCGCGCCCGCTATAAAGGTGATAATTGTGACGGCGCCGCCGTAGGCTGCGGCTCTTGACGGCTTTTCGGATGAGGTAAAGAATGACTCAACACCGAAAAGCTTGTTCATAAGCAGATTATCGGCAAGAAGTGCGCCGAAAAGTATTGCAAGTGCTTCCATCCGACACCCTCCTTACACTGTCTCCGCGGAGTCCGCGGAGCGCTTTGATCTTCTGTTCTTTATATACTTTGCAAAGCCCGCGCCCAGGGCTGCCATAAGCAGTACACCCGCCGTGCTTTGCAGTATGGGAAAAGGCGCCGCGGGAAAGACGGTTAATCCGCTGTCTGCGCCGGGCAGCGCAAACAGTCTGCCCGTGCCGAAAAGCTCTCTTATAAATCCCGCGCCCACCATGATAAGCGAAAACTCTCCGCCGCAGATCGCGGCATCTGTGAGGGATGCGCCTACGCTGTTCTGCGCAGCGCAGCACTCAACGCGCATCAGTACGATGCAGCTTACCGAAAGAATGGGCAGGTATACTCCCAGCGACTGTGCCGCGGCGGGCAGCCACATATTGAGAAGTATCTCGGTAAGGGATGCCGAAAACGCGGATACCATTATATACACAAGGTCCCTGAGGTTTACCGGTATCAGCTTGCGGAAAAGCGATACTATCACTTCGGACATAAGAAGCACGACCGTAAGAGTCAGCCCCATGATGAACGAGCGCATAACGGTAGTTGTGACCACCAGTGACGGGCATACAGTAAGCATTTTGATAAGAGAGCGGCTGTTTACATTGTTGAGCTTTGTTTTCAGTAGCATAGCTTTTCTCCTATCCTATTTGAGTATCATCCGGCGCCGTTTCGGTTTCGGATGTAGTGTCTGCAGTATCCGGAGCGCTGGTTTCGGGCTCGGCGGTCGTCTCGGGCTCGGTGGTCACAGGAGCGGGAGGAGCCGTAGTCTCCGGCTTATCTGTCGCGGGAGCTTCGGTCGTATCGGGTGCCGCGGTCTCCGCCGTAGTTTCGCTCTCTTTGGTCTCCGTCTCGTAAACGGTGGTGACATCGCTGCCGTCAACGTCCATGTCGCTCTTGCCGGTATTATTGTTCTCAGCCGTGTCTCTGCCGGTGAGCTTATCGCTGTCGACGGTTCCCGTATCGGGGCGGTCATCGCTCGCAGTGCCGCCGCTGTGCTTTTCGGAGTCCTTCTTGACTTCTTCCTCGATCTCATCGGCGGTAATTATGCCTATCTGCAGAGTGTCGGCAATATCCGATGCCGAAAGTCCGATGTCAAGCACTCTCTGAACTGCCGCTTTCACGGCGTTGGAGCTTGCCGTCGCGCGGGAGACGAGATCGATCTCGATATTTTCGCCGTCATCGGAGCTGAGTCCCTTGAACTGCTTCAGAAACTCCGCGCCGCGGACCTTATCGCCCAGTCCGTCGGACTCGCTGTCGCTTATGATCTTAACACGTGTGACTTTATTCTCCGTATCAAAGCAAACGAGCAGCTCGCTCTCGCCGCCGAAGCCGTCAAACGTGCAGTATGCGGCATATCCCGCAAGCTTTTCTCTGAAGAGAACGGCATATACGTCGCAGCCGTCGACTGTATTGTAGAACTCAACGGAGCTGCAGTTGTCAAAGCATTTCAGAACGGTCTCTTCCCTGACTCTGTCGCGTCCGCTTGCGATCGCGGGCGCGCACAAGGTTCCCACTACGGCAAGTATGAGCGCGAGAGCCGCGCAGAGGATAGCAAACACCATGGAGCTTTTCCCGCCGGAGGCGTTTGCCGCCGCGGGATCGGATACCGTCTTTTTTTCGGGAGCGGGCGCAAACTCGCGGGGGTCAAACTCGGGAGAGTTAATTTCTTCCTCGCTGAGGGTGCGCTTTTCGTCTCTGTCGGAGCCGTTGTCAAACTGTTTCACAGCGTTTCACCTCCGACTCTGTTTTTCGCTTTTTTCGCGCCGAAGCGGGTCGGCGCAGTCCAGCTTTCAAAGAACGGAACAAGCAGATTCATGCACAGCACCGCAAAGGCGCAGCCGTCCGCATACGCTCCGAAATATCTTATGAGCATGGTACATAAACCGCAGCCGACACCGAAGATAAGTTTTCCGAGTCCGGTCACGGGGGTGGTCGTAAAATCGTTTGCGCAGATAAGAGCGCACATAAGAAGTCCGCCGCAGAAGATGTTGTAAAGCATGCAGCTTACATTATCGCCGGTATTCGGGAACAGAACGCTCCAGAGAGCAACCGTGCCCACAAAACCGACAGGCAGCTGCCATGATACGACTCTGCGAACAAGCAGATATATAAAACCCGCAAAAAGCGCTATTGCGGAGACCTCGCCGATGGAGCCGCTGATGTTGCCCACAACGCAGCGGAACACGGTATCCGCGGGAGAAACGCCCGTTTTGAGAACGGTAAGCGGCGTTGCCGAGGACACAAGGTCTGTTTTAACATCTATATATTTCGTCATCTGGTCCGGCCAGCAAAGCATGAGAAATACTCTTGCCGCAAGCGCGGGATTTACTATATTCTTACCGATACCGCCGAAAAGCTGCTTTGCAATGACAATTGCAAATACCGCGCCGACGGCAGGTACCCATACAGGTACCGCGGGCGGCATGGAAAGCCCGAGGATAAGGCCGGTAACAGCCGCCGAAAGATCGGCGCATGTAACGCTTTTTCTCGTTGCGACCTCATATACCGCCTCGGTAAGGACGGACACGGCAACGCTTATAAGTATGATAACGGCGGCGCGCCAGCCGAAGGAGTATATGCCCCAGATCGCCGCGGGGATAAGCGCGATTATAACATCCAGCATAACGCTTCTCGTCGTGTCAAGACAGCGCATATGAGGCGACGGCGAAACGCTGAGAAGCTTCGGCAGGCTGAAAGAGCCCTCGGACTTCGCGCGTCCCGTCTGTACTGTTTCTTTATGTTCGTTCATACCATTTTGTCATTTCCCTTTGGAAACGGCACGCCTCCTTTCCGTAAGTATTGCGGATTTCGCTCTCGCGACCGTCTGAGCGACGGGAACACCGCCGGGGCAGACATATGTGCACAGTCCGCACTCCATGCAGCTGACCGCGCCAAGCGCCGCGCAGCGCTCGTTGTTGCCCTTTGCAGACGCTTCAACAATCTTCAGCGGCATGAGCTTCATGGGGCATGCCTTTACGCAGCGTCCGCAGCGGATGCAGGCGGGCGCAAGCTTTGACTCACGGTCAAAGTAACTGCTCAGCACCAAAAGCGCCGAGGTGTTTTTTGTAACGGGAGCCTTGGGATCCCACTGGGCAACGCCCATCATGGGACCGCCGCAGATCATTTTCTTAGGTTCCTTGCAAAGACCGCCGCAGCAGTCTATAAGGTGACTGAGAGGCGTTCCTATGGGAACTCTCAGGTTTTTCGGCTTTGCGATGCAGTCGCCGTCAACGGTGACAACGCGTTCTATAAGAGGCAGACCTCTCGCAAAAGCGTCGTACACAGCCTTGCAGGTCTCTGCGTTGAACACCACAAAGCCCGCATCAATGGGAGTTTTGCCCTCCCCTATCTCAATGCCTGCGAGAGCGCTGAGAAGCTGCTTTTCACTGCCGGCGGGATATTTGGAGCTTATACGCTTCAGCGAGATCAGCTCGGACGCGCCGAGCGCTTTCGTCATCGAGGCGACCTCGTCACGTCTGTCGCCCTCAACGGCTATCCACGCGTCGCGAACGCCGAGAGCTACCATGATTATCTTGACACCGCCGATTATCTCCTCGGGACATTCAAGCACGAGGCGGTGATTCGCGCACACAAACGGCTCGCTCTCGCAGCAGTTTACGATAACGTGATCCACTCTTGAGCGCGCCGCGCTCATTTTCGCGTGAGTCGGAAAAGCCGTACCGCCCATGCCCGCAATACCCGCGCGGCGGACTGCGGCAATTATCTCATCGGACGTTGCCTCAGACAGCTTTTTGCCGAAAGGATGCACCTCGGGCGACATGATATGCTGCCTGTCGTTTTCAATAACTATATTGTACGAAAGCCCGCCGGACGCGCCGGTGACCTCGTCTATCCTTATAACCGTGCCCGAAACACTTGCGTGCACGGGGCAGCCGAGACCGCCTGTGATATCGCCTATCAGCTGGCCCTCAAGCACCCTGTCGCCGACTTTGACAGTCGGGCGGCACATAATGCCCACGTGCTGCGTCAGGGATATTGAAACGGTCTGCGGCTCTTCCATGCGCTCTATGGGAGAATTCGCACTGTATTTATGAGCGTCCAGTCTCAGACCGCCTTTGAAGCTGTAAAACAATTTATTCACGCTCCCGTATCAGTTTTCCTGTGTCCACTTGCCGAAAACCGAAAAGTTAACGACTCCGGGCTTTATATGCTCGGGATGGCTGCATATGCGCAGCCTTACGGTTTTCGCTCGCATTTTTTTCACAGGATTGTAGTCAATGTTCATGTCCTCGGTATTGCGGCTTTTGTCAAGCACGCAGTACCAGTTGCCGTCCATGTCCTCGGCTTCGATCTTGTATCCGAAGGGACCCGGCAAATATCCTTTCTTAACGTCAAGACCCACGTCGCGCCAGATTATCCGCGCGCTGTAAATATCGAGCCCGCGGGTGGTGTTGTCAACGGAAAGAAATACAGTAAGCGTAGGGTCGCTGTCATCGTCGGCAGGCTGCCACCACGTTATCATGCTGTCGTCGATAGCGTAAAGCCCGTCGCGCCCGGGGGCTGCGGAGCTTTCTTCGCAGTCTCTGTGCTGTGTCAGCGGAACAAGTCCCGCGCTGTTTGAAATATGAGGATTCTCAATAACACCCGGCGCAAAAGACGGCGTTTCACTGACGTGGACCGGCATAATGTTTCCGTCCGCGTCAAAGCCCAGCGGGTCGTAGCCTATTCTGCGCTCAAACTTTCCGCCGTAGCACATGCAGCAGGTGTAGAATACCCAGTATGTACCGCCGGGGCCCTCAACAACGCTGCCGTGCCCCGTTCCCTTCACTATTCCTTCGCGCTTTATTATAAACGGACTTGTCTCCATATACTTCCATGGACCCATGGGGGATCTCGAAGTATATGCGCCCATGGCGTATGTCACCCACTCAGTGCCCGGGGCGCTGTAAATGAGATAGTACGTACCGTCGTGCTTCAGCATCCATGAGCCCTCAGTCCAGCTGTAAGAGCCGTCCTCGTTCCAGTCGCCCATGCGCTCCCAGACGTGGTCCGCCGTGTTGTACGGGAACATTACGCGAAGATCCTCGAGAAGCTGAACGGGATTTTTCGCATCAAGCTCGGCAGCGCTTATGGCACCGCCGCAGCCGCAGTACAGATACAGTCTTCCGTCATCATCGGAAAACAGCATGGGGTCGTCGCAAAGAACGTCCTCGCCTGCGGGAGACTTAAGGTTTCCGAGACTTTCAAAAGGTCCCATGGGAGAGTCCGATACATAAAGAGCCGAAGACGAGGCAAGAAGATAGAACTTTCCTTCGTGCTTTACGACAGTAGGCGCGTAGCCGCAGTTATAAGGCTCCATATGCTCATGATTCCAGTGGATGAAATCCTCCGTCCAGTATACCATTCCGCAGGAGGGATACAGATACCACTTGCCGCCCTCGTATATAACGGTGGGATCGGCGGTTTCACGGTAGTCTGCCCTGTGGGGATAGTTTTCGCGCAGAAGATAGTTTCTTCCGAGAGGATAGTCAGGCAGAGGCGTTGGGTTGCAGTATGTCTTGTTTATATCCATATATTACCGTCCGAATAATTGCGATATCAGGCGCTCTTGTCCGCCTTCTGATTATATTTACCCGACTGCCGTGCGGCAGTCGGGATAAACTTTACGGCACGCCGTCAGGCGTTCTCCTCGGGGGACCACCAGCCGAATACGGAAATATTCATAACGCCGGGTTTGATGCCCTCGGGCCAGCCGAGGATAGTCAGACGTACACGGTTGCCGCGGACAGCCTCAAACGTGCGGTAGTCAACTATAAGGTCTTCGGTGCTTTCGCTGCGATCCACCACAGTCGTCCAGTGGCAGTCCTCTTTGAAGGTATCGCAAATCTCAAGCTTATACTTGATAGGTCCGGGCAGATTGCCGTGCTGCAGGCTGAGATCAACATCCCTCCACAGAATACGCACAGCGCAGCAGTTCATGCCCCAGGGTGCAATGGGAATTTCAAGAGTGGGACACTTATCGTCGTCGGCAGGCTGCCACCATGACATAAGATCCTCGTCAGTCGCGTAAAGCGCGTCGCGTCCCGGAGCGCAGCTTGAAGCCACCGCACGGCGGCGGCCGGTAACGCATACAAGACCCGTGTCGCTGTTATGTACCGGATCCTCAACCGTGCCGGGCGCCCAGCGGGGATTTTCCGAAACCTCGGGACAAACGAGATCGCCGTCCTCGTTTATGTATATGGGGTCAAAACCGATACGTCTCTCAAGATGGCTGAGATAGCAGATGGTAGTCGTGTAGAACGCCCAGATGGAATCGTTGGGGCCGTCAACGATGCAGCCGTGTCCGGGTCCGCGCACAAGACCTGAGTTTTTGAAAGTGAAAGGATTCGTTTTCATGTACTCAAAGGGTCCGAGAGGACCTTTGCCCTTGTAGGCGCCCATTGCGTATGTTGAATACTCCGTTGCGGGCGCGGCGTATGTAAGGTAGTATGTACCGTTTTTCTTGTACATCCAGGGGCCTTCCATGGCGCACATTCTGCCGTCCTCGTTATACTCGCCCGCGCGCTCCCATTTGTGAGCGGGGTCAAAGCGGAACACTACCTCAGGGACAGCGAGCAGCTGTGTGGGGTTGTCCGAGTCGAGCTCTACCGCAAGCATAAGCGGCTCACCTGTGCTGTAATACAGATAAAGTCTGTCGTCGTCATCGGAGAACACCATGGGATCGTAGCAGCGGGGCAGCTTTGAGCCGTCGGGCAGCTTGAAGTATCCGACAGATTTGAACGGTCCCTTGGGGTTGTCAGCCATAAAGAGATCGGAAAGGCTGCCGCAGATATAGTATTTGCCCTTGTGCTTTACGATGGTGGGGGCATATCCCATGTCGTATGGCTCCATTCTCTCATGCTTCCAGTGAACGAAGTCCTCCGTCCAGTAGACCATACCGCAGGAAGGATACAGATACCAGATGCCGTCCTCGTACAGAACGGAAGGATCTGCTGTCTCACGCCAGTTGAATTCGTCCTCAAGTCCTTCTCTGCCCAGAGGGTAATCGGGGAGGACTATAGGGTTTGCATATGTTTTTTCATACTTGTTCACGAAGGTCACCTCAACACATAAAAATACAAAATAATAATACCATAAATACGACAATATGTAAAGAGAAATCGATAATTTGCGCTGCCCCGGCGCTGTAATATTTACACAATGCTTACAAAAAATAAAAAGAGCCGTCAAGGGCTCTCTTTATGGAAGAATGAATGTGATAGCGGCAAGTATCAATAGTAATGCCAACAAAACCGATATTAACGCTGTCAAAAGTCTGAAATCCTTGCCAAACGTTCTTTGCGTCTTTTTATATCCGGCCTTAGAACTTTTCCTGCTGCTCAGATTTCCGAAACTTTCAATACTAGATACGTAGTCGTCAACCTCGTTAACAAGGTTAAGATTGTAATGATTGATAGATGACCGGTAATTGTCAATATCAAATTGCTTCATTCTTGCAATATACTTCTGCATTTGCGGAGAATATAATTTGATGGATTCATCTATTTGCTCGTAGAAGTCCTCCATAACCAAACTACGTATTCTCGGACCGGATATCAGATTTTCTATCGGTATTCTTCCGCCACCTACTCTGTTGCATAGAAATTTTGCAGGAAATGATTTTATGAATATGTCCTCATTAATATAGGTTCTGCCGGAGGCATATGCATAAACCCGCGTAGTATCAAGCGGTCTAAAGGCATCTATTGACAGTATTGATGTAGATACGGCACCTATCGGGCAAAGCAATCTGTCAAAAGGCTTTGTTTTATTCCAATGTTGTCTGATTCTTACGGTGATATCATCGGCAGTGCCAACGTATATCTGCTTGTACTTATCGAGAACCATGATGTAATATCCCGAAAAATGCGCACGATTCAGGTCATATATCCGCTTAAATCGATTATTTATAAGTAAGAAGTGTTCCAATGCGCTATTAAACTCTGTCACATCAAGCATTTCGAAATACTTCATGTTCAAATCAAAGTTTGCCAAACAACACTTTCTGTACCAATCGCACCATTCATCTGTGTATGTTTTTCCCGTCCCGTCTGCATACGCGCAGCTCATATTTTCAAATTTTATATGGAAAGAACTTTTATTATTTATCGCTGCATAGCTTTCTCTTGAAAGATTCAGACCATATTTTCCGGGACGTACCTCTACTCCTAAATGTTCCATATTATCACTGTTTTTTGTCTCGATATTTCGTCAGTTAAAAATATCGTTATAGAATATTATCTCCTCGGGCATTCGCAGATTCAGCCTGTCCTTTGCCGTCTTTATGATATATTCCTCATCCGCGTCTCCGTCGGCGCGCGCCTGCAGCTCTTCCTTTTTATCCTCAAGCTCGCCGACCTCGGCTTTAAGCTGATTGTATTTGTCGATTTTTTCGTTCAGCGTAAGCTGAAGCTGCACCATTACGATCACCGCGAAAGCAGCGCAGGCAAAAACAGCAAGCTTTACGAAAAACGACGTGTTCTTTTTCTTTTTCATGGTGACCTCCTACCTAAAGCGAACCGTATCGCACAAGCGCTTTCTGATTTTTTCTGTTTTTCTTATATTATTTATGTATCTTATGCGCGAAAGCACGGGGACAGCCGCAGCCATCACGCCTTTTTTCAAAAGTACAAACGGACGCACGCAAAGCCACAGCGCCGCCAGTGCGAGAGAGCGCACAGCGCCTGCGGTCCATCCGAGGCATTTCATCACCAAGCGTCCCAAAGACAGCCGATACAGTGCGAATCCGAGGACTGCGCAAAGCAGCAGATACCACCTGAGTCGCCCGGTTGAGAACCAATAGATAAATACGGAAAAGGAAGCTGCGGCAAAAAGTGAATACAGAATGTCGCCTATATTTACAAGAAGCATAGAGATAAACGGCGGCTTTTCGCCGCACCTATGTTTCGGCGGAAGCTTTTCAAAGACCCTCGGGCGGCGCATACCGCATCCGAGAAGCACAATGCGTAAAAGGCGCACCGCATCATAGCAGAGGGCAAGAAACGCACCGAAAATAATCGCCCACGCGGACGATGCAAGCTGCTCCGATATTACGAGAAACTGCATCAGTCGCGCTTGCGGCGGAAAAAGCCGGATCTTGCCGCGGGCTTTCCGTAGTAGCTGACAGCACTTACAAAGCCTGAAATGCTAATTTTTCTCGTGCCGGAAGAAAAGCTTTCTATCTTAAGATCGCTGCCGTCAACGGCAAGGCTGCCCTCCTCCAGCGCCATTTCAACGCACGTGTCGGAAAAGGCGATCACGTCCGTAATGCCGGTAGCCTCAAGCTTTTTTCTGTCGTATATGAAAATATTGTTTTCCTGTTCAAAATCAGCCATACAAGCGCCTCACTTTCCGTCTCCGGTCTACATAAGAATATGCAAAGCGAGCGCTTTATATGATTTTTCAGTCGATTATAATTTCGTACATGGATGAGGCGTCCGCCTTGGCGGTATGTTCCCTAACGTCAAGCACGCGGAATTTCAGCGTGCGCTGACCGAACATGACCTCGACTATGTCGCCTTCTTTAACGTTGTACGATGCCTTTGCGGTTTTGCCGTTAACGCTGACATGCTCGCCGTCGCAGGCATCGTTTGCGACGGTTCGTCTTTTTATAACTCTTGATACCTTCAGAAATTTGTCAAGTCTCATTTTCCGTCTCCGGGGTGGATTTCGCCATAAAACGACAGCCCCGATCAATAGACCGGAGCTGTCAGGCATTGCAAAAAGATTAGTTAACTTTTTCCTTCAGCTTTGCGCCTGCGGAGAATGCAGGATACTTGCAAGCGGGGATCTTGATCTCTGCGCCGGTTGCGGGGTTGCGGCCGGTGCGTGCAGCTCTCTCTTTAACTTCAAAAGTACCGAAGCCGATAAGCTGAACCTTGTCGCCTGCTGCCAGAGCCTCTGCTACTGCATCGAGAACTGCTGCAACTGCTGCTTCAGCGTCCTTCTTCTTAAGATCGGTCTTAGCTGCTACTACGTCAATAAGCTGAGTCTTGTTCATAGGTATAGTTTCCTTTCAAAATAATAATTTACGAAAGCCTTGCTTCGCAACGTCTTTCTGCGCATAGTATACCATTTTTCAGCGTATTTGGCAATAGTTTTTTCTATTTTTTTGTTTATATATGGTGTTTTTTTAATGATTTTTCTACAAAATATTGACTTTTTAGTTATATTTACCAACTTTTTACATCCTGCATTTTACATTTGCTTTTCGTTTTTTGCAAAATCGGATATGAATTTATCGGTTTTTTTCGCAAGCTCTTCTTCAATATCAATGCCGGAAAGAGACGCCGCAGCGCAAAGTGCAAAGACTGCCTCGGTGATCGCTTCGGCAAAGTTTTCGCCGCCCGAAGCAGCGGTCCGGCGATCCGCGGCGGGTTCTGCGGAGAATGCGGCATCGGCGGCGGGTTCCGCGCGGCGGGAAGGATCGCCAAAAGATTCGGCGGCAGCCGATATACACTTTGAAGCGTGCAGCGCGGCTTTCTCCGCGCTCTCGAAACCGCAGCCGTACTTTTTTGCTTTTTTCTGCACCTTCTGCGCCCGCATGAGGGCGGGAAGCTGTTTGGGGATGCGGGTGAGCTCCTCATCGGGGCTTTTCAGCGATTTTTCTTTTTTCTTGATGGTGTCCCAGTTATCAAGCACCTCCGCGCTGCCGGAGACCAATGTGCCTCCGAAAACGTGGGGGTGGCGGGCGATCATTTTCGCGCAAATGCCGTCTATCACGCCGCCTATATCGAAAGTTCCCTTTTCTTTTTCGATCTCGGCGTGAAACATGACCTGAAACATAAGATCCCCCAGTTCCTCGCGCATGAGAACGGCATTGTCCGTGTCTATGGCTTCGCAGACCTCGTAGGCTTCCTCGATAAGGCAGGGTCGGACGCTTTTGTGCGTCTGCTCCCTGTCCCACGGGCAGCCGTCGGGACTTCTGAGTATTTCGGTCAAGGAAACGAGAGATTCAAAATCGTGAGTTTTCTCGCTGACAAGTGTTTCTTTATCTTTCATATTCTTATTTTACAAGCTTTAATCTGTGCATAATTGCGTATATCTTCTGACCCTTAGGCAAAAGCTTTATATCCTCTCCGTCAACCGCGCGCAGGATAAAGAGCATCGCGAGGTACACAACGCAGGCCGCGAGGATAGCGGCGATAACGGCTATCTTTGAGGAGATATGAGCGGCGAGCAGTCTGTTCACGAAAAACGCGCTTGCGGCGCACACGGCGCCCGCGGCAAGAGGCTTTACAAACAGACCCGAAAGCTTCGGCATTATGCCGACATACTTATGAATGAAGTGGATATTCAGTATAGTCACGGTAAGATAGCACAGGAATGTTGACACGGGTGTTCCCTTCATGCCGATATACTGAATGAGGAAGAAATTTGTGACTATCTTGACACATGCGCCGCAAAGCATGGAAATAAGCGGCTTGCGCTCATATCCCGCCGACTGCAGTATGGCGTTTGTAACGGAGAGTATGCATATAAACGCCGTCGAGGGTCCAAGGATCGAGAGCAGCGGGTACGCGAGCTTTACCGACTCCTGCTTATAGAACAGGCTGAGTATAGGCTCGGAAAGCGCCGAAAGTCCCAGACCGCAGGGGATGCCCACAAGCATTGCGATCCTCATGGAGGATTCCGAAACGATGCGGCAGCGCTCCCGGTCTCCGCGCTGTTTTGCGGCAGTGAGCAGAGGCACTATGGAATAGGATATGGGATATATGAGCACCGGCGGCAGGTTGAACATAGGCACCGCAAGGGATGTATAGTTGCCGTACAGCTCCGTTGCGGCGACCTGGCTGAGTCCTGTGGACTGCAGCAGTCTCTGCACGATGGCAGCGTCTATAAGGTTTGTAAGGCTCATTACAGACGCGCTGATGGTTATGGGCAGCGCTATGAGAATAAGCTTTTTGAGCAGCGTTTTTTTCGGTAGCACCGAGTCGTCCTCGCCCTGCGCTATATACTCCGCGTCGTACTGCTGCTCTTTGAACAAAAGCTTTGAGAACATCATGAACAGCATACTCAGCAGCGCGCCCGATGTAAGACCTACGGTGGCATACGCCGCGACTATATATATTTCATAGCCCTGGCTTATGGCATATTTTGCAAATACTATACCGATGCCGAGCTTGCAGGCAGCCTCAAGGAACTGAGATATTGCCGTAGGCACCATCTGCTGATAGCCCTGGAAATATCCGCGCAGGGCGCTTGCGATACAGATAAAGAACAGTGTGGGCGCTATTGCCATTATGGAATACTTAGTGTTCTCCGCCCCGATAGCCTTTGACATAAGACCCGAGCCGAAGAACATTATAAGCATTGACACAACACCTATTATGCAGAATACGGTCATTGCTATGCGGTATATGCTCTTTGCCTGCTTCAGCTGACGTTTTGCGCGGCTGTCGGATATCATGATGGATATTGCAGTAGGCAGACCTGCCGTTGATACCATGTACAGGTATGTATAGAACGTATAGGCAGAGTTATAGTAGCCCATGCCCTCATCGCCCACGATGTGGTTCATGGGGATCTTGAACATGAGTCCTATGGCTTTTACAATGAGGTTAGTGACCGTCAGAACAATGACGCCCGAAAAGAACAGCTTTGAGGTGTTCTTTGTCTTCATATCTCTGATGGTTTCGGGATTTTTGTTTTTCACACAGACTCCTTACCCAGCCTTCGGGCTGCTCTTTTCGAAATGGTGCTTTTTTCAGACCACGAATTCGCGGAACACGGAATGCTCCGGTATCATGGAAAGCTTTACGGCGCTGCCGTCGGTGCAGCTCAGCTTTTCTCTGAGCGCATACACCTTATCAGCCATTACTGCGTCTTTGGGATAGCCGTTTGTAACGGCGCGGTAATAATCGCTTATAAGAAATATTTCATACGGCAGCATGGAGTTTATAATATAGTCGCTGCCGGACGTCATGGGAAAGATGTTTCTTTCCTCGTTATCGCGCACGCCGCCCCACAGCTGCATGGTAAGCTCCACCGTCGCGCCTCTGTGATAGTAGTCGCGAACGGTTCGCCGCATGAGACGCAGATCGTTTTTTTCAAAATGATTGCCGAGCACCTCGGCATCCTCGGAAACGTTTATAAATATTCCTTTTGTGCCGTAAGGCTTTATGACATCGGTAATTTCGGGATACACAGCCTGTATACCCTCAAATATATAAATATCGTCGGTGCGCGGAATATATTCCGTCAGCGCCGCTCTTGTCCTTGTGGTAAAATCGAATGTGGGAAGGCAGACGGGCAGCCCTTTTGAAAGCTTTTCGACGCACCGTCTGAAAAGTCCCGTGTTTATTGCCTCGGGGCCTTCTATATCGGTAACGCCCAGCGCGTCCATCTCGGCTTTTTCGTAGTAGAAATCGTCTATGGATATAACTCTCGCGTGCCGCCGTCCTTTGGAAAAATAAAATGTGAGCTTTTCCGCCGTGGTGGTCTTTCCCGAGCAGGTGGGACCCGCAAGGGTCAGGTATCTGACGCTTTCGGACGCCATTATATCCGCGGCAATGTCAGAAAGCTTTTTTTCAAAAGCCGCCTCGCACTCGCCGATAAACGCCTTCGCCTCGTTTTCGTCTTTATAAATATTGTTGATTTCTATCATATATTTTCATTGCCTGTCTGTTTGGGCGCAAACAACCCATTTGTATTTTTATCGCCCGCCGCAGCCGCGTAAAAGGCTCTGCAAGCCGCCGACAGCTCGCTGTAGTGTCTCTCGGCGCTGTTTTTGGCGGGATCAAGGTATTCATACGGATATTTCGTCTCGCAAAGGCGGCGGATCCTGCCGCCATCGTCTGCGGGGCTTACGAACTTTGTCATAGCCGACGCGCCGATGCCGAAGACTGTATGTATCTCCTCCATCATGAGGATATTGTATATTCCCTCGTGCCCGACCTTGGAAAAGCCCGCGTTTTCAAGATTACCTGCCGTGTTTTTCTGCTTATACAGATAGTACGGACGGTATCCCGCTTCGAGAAGAGACGCGTGCGCCACGGACACTGCACGGCTTGCCGTCGTATCCTTTGCGCGGTATACTCCCTTTTCGCTTTTGACTATTTCAGCCGCCCTTTTCGCATAAAAGGTATGGACGGTTATGTTTGTAGGGTCAAGAGATATGATTCGTTCGCAGGATGCCGAAAAGCTTTCAGCGCTCTCGCCCGGCAGCCCGGCTATAAGATCGACGTTTATATCGCGTATGCCGCTTGCGGCGGCAATGCCGTAAGCCCGGAGAAAATCCTCGGGAGTATGACGGCGGCCGATACTTTTCAGCACGTCGCCGTTCATTGTCTGCGCGTTTACGCTGACTCTTGTTACGCCGAAATCTTTCGCGATCCTCATTTTTTCAGCCGTTATTGTATCGGGGCGTCCCGCCTCAAGGGTGAACTCTCTGAGAGACGCGGGGTCAATACTGCGGCAGACCGCAGACAGGAGAGCTTCAAGCCGGGCTTCATCAAGCACGGTCGGTGTGCCGCCGCCGATATAAACGGTGGAGACCTTAAGGCCTTCTGCTTTAATGATCGCAAAAGTGTTTCTTATATCCTCGTACAGCCGCTCAAGATAGTCCGGGATAAGTGAGAGAAGCCTGGGAGAGGAAAAGGACGTGAAAGAACAATACGAGCATTTTGTGGGGCAAAAAGGTATTGCGATATAAACGCTGCAGTTCTTTTTCTCGTCCGCGGACACAACTGCCGCCTCGCGCACAGCCGTTTCTGCGGCGAGGTGCGCTTTGTCCGGTGTGCAGAAATAGTCATGGCACAAAATATGCTCCGTCTCGGCAGCCGTAACGCCGCATTCGAGCATATCGCGGCACATTTTGGCGGGACGAACTCCCGTAAGGATGCCCCACGGAGGGGTAACGCCGCAGAACTCCGTACCCGCAAGATACAAAGCGCCGCCGACCGCTAGATTGCAAAGCCGTTTTCTGTCGGAGCGCCCGACTGTTTCGGCGTCGGGAGCAAAGAAGCGCTCGACACGCCGCTCACCTTCTTTTATCTCAGCCCTGCCCGTGAGCACTCCGCCGTCCTCGGACACCGAGAGCTCTACTACAGGCTCGCCGCCGCTTGCGTCCTCGGGAAAGCCGGAGCCGGGAAAGAACAGCAGCACCAGTGCCTGGGCGCTGTACTTACTGACAGATGAATCCGTTATAAGCGTCATATGCTGCGTTCACCTTTCAGAACGCGGCTGTCGCAGACTATTGTGACAGGGCCGTCGTTCACAAGGGAGACCTGCATATCCGAGCGGAATTTTCCGCGGCACACGTTCGGAACAAGCTTTTCCATAGTGTCACAGAAAAAGTCGAAAAGCTTTTCTGCCTCCTCGGGGCGGGCGCTGTACATAAAGTCCGGCCGCTTTCCCTTTTTATACGAAGCAAGCAGCGTAAAGTTGGGAACTATCATAACGCTGCCGCCGATATCGTTAACGGAAAGATTCATTTTATCGTCACCGTCGCAGAAAATGCGAAGAACCGATATTTTCTCGCAGAGGAGTTTAGCATCCTCCTCGCCGTCGTCTTTTGAAACGCCGAGCAGAACGAGCAGCCCCGCTCCGCACTCGGAATACGGCTCGCCGTCCGCCGTGACGGAGCATGATCTTATTCTTTGCAGTACGGCAATCATCAGTTAAAGCCTCGAATCACTGTATTTACATGAGGAACGTTTTTAAGTCTCGACACAACGGAATTAAAATGCGACGTATCCTTGCAGGCGAATTTCAGGCTTATCGCCGTTTCGTCCTCGCCGTGCTTGCGGGAATTTATCTGGAGTATGGAAACTCTCATTTCGGCAAGAGCCGAC
Organism: uncultured Eubacteriales bacterium; assembly: GCA_959601495.1. GTDB lineage: Bacteria > Bacillota > Clostridia > Oscillospirales > CAG-272 > Avispirillum. The sequence continues at coordinate 138,929 of CAUGPT010000001.1, read as the reverse complement.
GTTATGCCCGCAATGACGGATATATCGTTGTCAGCGTATATCTGTATCATAGCCTCGTATACGTTCTGCTGACCCTTGTGCATTTCGGAAACGTCCCACTCGACGCGTATCCAGCGGTGGAAAAAGTCCTCGTTTTTCATGCCGTTTATAACGTTGGGGCAGTCGCGCTTGTGTATGGAAACGCCGTAGCCCTTGGTTATAAAGCCGATAATTGGGTCTCCCGGCAGGGGGTTGCAGCACTTGGCGAATTTAACGGCGCAGCCGCGCTCGCCGTCCACGATGATACCGCCCGATTTACCGCTGCCGGGTGCTGCCGCGGTCTTGACCTCGTGCGCTTCAATAGCATGAGGCTCTTCTTCGGGTTTTACGATCTTTTCGACTTCATCGCGGAGTTTAGGCAGTATCTTGCTCATGGCAAGGCCGCCGTAACCCAGTGCGTTGCACAGATCGTCCGCGTCCTGCATACCCACTCTGTGGGCAACGCCCGCGATTATCTCCGTGCGCTGAGCCTCAGTTGTTCTCTTTGAAATTTTGCCTATTTCCCTGTCAAGGTCGGCTCTGCCTATGGTGATATTTTCGCCGCGCTTTTCTTTCTTGAACCACTGGCGTATCTTACTGCGCGCCTCGCCTGTCTTTACTATCTTCAGCCAGTCTCGGCTGGGGCCTTTGGAGGCGGCGGAGGTTATGATCTCGACGATCTCGCCGTTCTGCGGGCATTTGTCGATAGGCGCTATCATGCCGTTGATTTTCGCGCCGACCATTCTGTTGCCCACCTGAGAGTGTATGGCATACGCAAAGTCGATAAGGGTCGAGCCCTGCGGAAGCGCGATAACGTCGCCCTTGGGGGTAAACACAAAAGTCTCGTCGTGGAAAATATCTATCTTCAGCGAATGCATGAAGTCGTCGGGATCGAGAGTTTCGTTTTCGGAGTCGATAAGCTTTGACACCCATTCGAGTTTGCGGTCTATCTCCTCCTTGCTCTGCGAGCCGGATTTATACTTCCAGTGCGCCGCGATACCGTATTCGGCGACGTGGTGCATTTCTCTTGTACGTATCTGAACCTCAAAGGGTATGCCCGCGCGGCCTATGACCGTTGTGTGCAGGGACTGGTACATGTTGGGCTTCGGAGTGGAGATATAGTCCTTGAAACGTCCGGGCATACTCTTGTACATCTCGTGGATTATACCGAGCGCCGTGTAGCATTCAAGTTCCGTCTCCACAATTATACGAAGCGCGTAGAAGTCGTATATCTCGTCAAACTCTTTAGACTGGTTGTACATTTTACGGTATATACTGTATACCGTTTTGACTCTGCCCTCAAGTGTGAAAGATATATTGTACTTTTCAAGAACATCCGAAACGTTTTTGCGGACGTTTTCAATAAAGTCGCGGTTCTGCCCATATTTTTCCTCTATATGTCGCGTGACCTCGGCGTATCCTATAGGGTCAAGATACAAAAGCGCAAGATTTTCAAGCTCCTGCTTTATGCGCTGCATACCGAGACGGTGCGCAAGAGGCGCATACACGTGCATGGTCTCAAGCGCAGTCGTGCGGCGCTTGCTCTCCGGCTTTGCGTCAAGAGTGCGCATGTTGTGCAGTCTGTCGCAGAGCTTTATGAATATGACTCTTATATCCTTGGACATGGCGAGAAGCATACGGCGGATGTTCTCCATCTGCGCTTCTTCTTTATCCTCAATGTTTATATCCACCATCTTTGTGAGGCCGGATACAAGCATTGCCACGTCGGGTCCGAACTCTTTTTCTATAGTTTCTATATTAGTCTTATCGGAGCAGTCTTCAACCGTATCGTGAAGAAATGCCGCGCATATGGAGTCCGTATCAAGTCCCAGCGCCGCAACTATCTCGGCGACGGCAATAGGGTGGATTATATACGGCTCTCCGCTGTTGCGGAACTGCCCTTCGTGCAGATCCGCCGCGTAAAGATACGCTTTGCGTATTTTATCTATATCATATTTTTTCCCGCTCGCCTTAAGCATCGACATAAGGTTGCCGACAGAAGCCATACGCGGGTCGTTTTCGCTGTACTGAAGCATTTATATCTGTCCCTGTTTCTGGAGAAATGATGTTCTCAGCTTTTTGAGAACATTTGATTTATTAAGGTCTGCCTTTGTTTTTACGTATATGTATTTGAAACGGTACACTTCGCTCTCCTCGTCGATGCAGTCGACTCCGAGGATATTAAGTTCCTGGAAAACGCGGATGATGTATCTTATTTTTACATATCGCATTGCTGCGCCGGACGCCGTAAGAAGGCTTGAAAGCGCGCGCAGAGAAAATGTGTCGTGCTCCATTCTGAGTTCTCTGCGGAGAAGATTATAAAGCGCGGCAAAATCCTCGCGCTGGGGGATTATGGTACGGGCGCTCTCAGGGTCAACCGATGAAAAATCAAACTCGGAAGAGTTTATTTTTTCGTACAGCCCGCGCTCGCTCTCCTCATAATTTCTCAGTTTATCCGCAAGGCGGATGTTCTTTACAATAAACTGCAGACTCTTTGTGTTCTGATATTCGTTTATGTCAAGGTTGAACATAACGTCCACCCTGTCGTTCTCGTAAAGATCGAGTTCGGCGGGGCTGCGCCTGAAATACATGGCGGTTATGATGAGATTGTTTTTTGAAAGCGTCAGCTTTGTGTGCTTTCCGCCGCCGACGGACGATATATGCGCGACTCTCATATCGTACATTACAAACACCGGCACGGGATTTGAAACGCCGAAGGGCTCAAGGCGGTAAAGCTCCGCCGCAAGATTCATATCCGTATCCTCGGGATACAGCTCGCACTCCGCCTCGGCGCAGACTTCGGGCTTTTCCGTGTCAAAGCAGCCGCGGGCGTAGTCGTTGATCCGCTGACGGAATTCGTCAAGCTTATCCCGCTCGATGGAAAGCCCTGCGGCAAGCTCGTGTCCGCCGTATTTTACCAAAAGGTCGGAGCAGCAGGTCAGCGCGTTTACAAGATTCATGCCCTTTACGCTTCTGCCGCTTCCCTTTCCGAGGCACTCGCCGTTCTGCTCTTCTCCCATACTGTCAAAGGATATGAGAATGCTCGGGCGGTTATACTTTTCGGTTATGCGTGAGGCTACTATGCCTATGATGCCGTGATGCCAGTTTTCATCGCTTATGACGATAACGGGATCATGAGCAAAATCGTGCTCCTCATTGATTTTGGCGAAAGCTTCTTCGGTTATTTTATTTTCCTCTATCTGCCTCTCTCGGTTTATCTCGCAAAGCTCCTCGGCAAGGTGCGCCGCCTTTTCGGGATCGGTGCACAAAAACAGTTCCACCGCGGTGGAAGCGCTGCGGATACGCCCTGCGGCATTGACCCGCGGGGCGATGGTAAAGCCTATAAAGCCGGAGGTGATCTTCCGCTTTGCCGCTCCGGAAGCGGGCGTGCAGGCATTCAGCAGTGCCGCAAGCGAAACTCTGGGCGACTTTTCTATCATGCTGAGGCCGTGGGTGACGATGAGCCTGTTTTCGTCTTTAAGCGGCATTACGTCGGCAACGGTGCCTATAGCCACAAGATCGCAATATGCGGCGGCAGCACAGCGCACGCAGTCAAGCTCCGACGCATCGGGGCGGCGCAGCATTTCCATGGCGCATATAAGCTTGAAAACAACACCGACGCCGGCAAGCTCCTTAAAAGGATACGGGCAGTCGGGCTGCTTGGGGTTTACAACGGCGTAAGCGTCGGGCAGGTCTCCGTGACACTCGTGGTGATCCGTTACGATAAGCTCCATGCCCATGTCTTTAATAATATGCGCTTCCGCTGCGGCGGTTATACCGGTATCCACCGTTATTACCAGCTTATACCCCTCGTCGGCAAGGCGGCGGACTGACGCTTCGGACATACCGTAGCCCTCGCCGAGACGCGACGGAATGTAGTAGCCGACATCCGCGCCGATGGACGAAAGGTACATATGCAGAATGGAAACGGATGTGACGCCGTCAACGTCGTAGTCGCCGTATATTACGGTCTTCTCTCCGTTTTCGGCAGCGTCCAGTATGCGCCGCGCCGCTTTTTTCATATCCTTCATGAGAAAAGGATCGTGCAGGCGCTCCGTACCGACCTCAAGAAAGCTTTTTGCCTCCTCGGGGGTATTGCAGCCGCGGTTGACCAGAAGCTGCGCCGTTTGAGGGCGCAGCCCGAGGGCAGCCGAAATTTCTTTTACCTGTGCGCTCTTCTCTGTTTCTTCGTGAGAAGCCTTCACAAGCCACTTTACGTTTTTCTGAATCGACATAATATATATTCCTTAAAAATTATTATCAGTTTTCGTCAGGTGCGAAGCGCCTGAGTATTGCCTCAGCAACTCTGAGTCCGTCTACCGCGGCGCTTGTAATACCTCCCGCATAGCCCGCACCCTCGCCGCAGGGGTACACGAGTCCGTGTCCCTCGGCGCAAAGTGTGACATTATCTCTCAAAATTCGCAGCGGCGCACTTGTACGGGTCTCAACACCCGTAAGCGGCACATCCGCCGCGCCGTAACCTTTTATCCTGCGATCAAAGTTCGCAAGCCCTTCGCATAGCATGGAAACCACAAAATCGGGCAAAATCCCGCGAAGATCGGTCTCCCGCACTCTGCCGCCCATATATGTGGGGGAAATACGGCTGCCGACCGAAGTTTTTTTCGTACGCGAAAACGAGCCGACGCTCTGGCAGGGAGCGCTGTAATCGCCGCCGCCCGCTCTGAAAGCCGCCTGCTCAAGCGCCCTTTGGAATTCTATGGCGCCGCGGGGGTCCTGCCCGAAATCCTCCGGCAGCACCGACACCGCCACGGCTGCGTTGGCTATCCCGGAATTTCTCGCTCTGCGGCTCATGCCGTTTGTAACAACGCCGCCGTACTCCGACGCCGCTGCCACGACCTCACCGCCCGGGCACATGCAGAATGTATACACGCCCCGATCGCCCCGGCGATGGGAAAGCTGATACTCCGCATGACCGAGAACGCCCGCAAGCGCGGCGTCACCGTACATTGCGGCGTCAAGCTCATCCTGCAGATGCTCTATGCGCACACCGACGGAAAAAGGCTTTGCCTCAATGCTCCAGCCGGATGCCAAAAGCTTTGTATATGTATCTCTCGCGGAATGTCCGGGGGCAAGAACAGCACAGCCGCAGGCAATTCTCTCGCCCGCAGCTTCTACATAACCGTCGCCTATATTGTCTATTTTGGTATTATATCTTATCTCTCCGCCCAGTCTTTCGATCTCGGCGGCGAAATTTTTAACTACATTTCGCAGCACATCCGTGCCGATGTGAGGTTTTGCCAGCTTTGTAATATCGTCCGGCGCGCCCATTTCGCGCAGCTTTTCAAGAACATATGATATGCGCGCGTCTCCGATACGGGTGACAAGCTTTCCGTCGGAGAACGTTCCCGCACCGCCCGCGCCGAACTGGATGTTCGTGTCGGGGCAAAGCTCTCCCGTTCTGTAAAAGTGCTCTACCTTTTCTACTCTTTCGTCAACAGGCGCACCGCGCTCGAAAACTACGGGGCGCAGCCCGTGCTCCGCAAGCATGAGCGCGCAGAACATGCCCGCGGGACCGAACCCGATGACGACAGGTCTTGCGCTGAGTTTTTCCGTGCCGCGCACTATCTGCCGCTTCTCGGCGGCATGCGCACGAATGCCCTCGGCTTTTACGCTTTCGGGCAAAGCCTCACTTTCGGCGCACACGGAATACACAAAGCTTATATTATCTCTGCGGCGGGCGTCAACGGAACGCTTATAAACATGCAGGGTGCCTCTTTCAAAAGGCACTCCCGCACGGACCAGCCGTTTTTCGGCGGCGGCGAGAGCCTCGCCGTCGCCGTATTTCACAGGTATTCTTATACCGTCTACCAAAAGCTTTGTCATTATCCGACTATCACATGAATGTTGTATGTGCCGAATTCAAACGCCGTTCCGCCAACGTCTTTGAACTCAACGGTGACGGGCACCATGACGTTGCCGGTGGAATTTGCAAAGCTTGAAAGATCCGCGCTGAGAGTTATGTCGGACGCGGTTATATCCGATATGATATCGGAATCCGCGACGATCGTCACGGCTACGGAATTTGTCAGAAGCTCATACTCCATATCCTTGGGGGCGTTTACGAAGATATTCTTTACAGATATCACCTTCTGCGACATGCCCACGCGCTTTACAGTAAGGTTCACGGAGCTGCTCTCGCCGTCCGCAAGAGTTATGCCCTCCGGCAGAACGATATCAACAAGATATGTTGTATTGTCGGCAACGGTCTTTTCGTCGATAGTTGTGACGGATATACTGTCAAGCGGTGCAAGTTTTGTGGGCTCTCCCTTTACGCGCACCGTGGCAGGATCAAAGGTTATCTTTGAATTGTCCTCGTTGAAATATCCGTATTTGCTCTGCGCCGTAAGAGTCAGATCCTTGTATGTATATACGGGAACACTGACACTGACACTGCTTTGCGAGAGTTTCAGATAGCGATTCTGGATCACATCGCCGTTTGCGTCGTTAAGATAGACCGCGCCGTCAAGCACAAAGGATTTTTCTATATCCGCGCCGTTCATATCTATATCGACGGCAGCGCCGCTGACGTCGCCCACGAGAGAGTCGGGACCCTCTACGCGCACTGTCTGAGGATTGCAGGTTATCTGACCCAGCTCGTAATCCGTACCGAGCTTGTATGACGAAAGCTTCGGCTTTACGTCAAACTCAAGTGTTACTTTTCTGTCAACGAAAAGATCTACGATAGATTGGGAAGAAGACACGAGGGAAAGTCCGCTCGGCAGATCGAAATACATAGGCAGCGTCTGCTTGCCGCCGTCTGTTATGCCGCTTACATCCACCTCGACTTTAATATCGTCTTTGGAATAGCGTGAAATTACGCTTTTCTGTCCCTTGACGGTCACATCGACTGTTATATCGGACGCGCTGAATACGGAAAAGCTGCTGTTTTTTTCAAGAGCGGTAGCGCCGACTATGTCAACGGGAACGCCGTCAAAGCGCTGCTCGTAGTCCGGGCTGTCCACCACCATTACGTATATCCACATTATAAATGCAAATACAAAGCAAACAATGCGCGGTATCAGATTGAGTTTTCTGACAGTACCGTTTTTCTTTGCTCCGTTTTTATCTGCCATTGACATCCACGTCCTTTCGGATGATTATATCCGCGGCACATCGCCGCGGGCGGCTCACTTTTCTTGCCGCCGTACAATTATGCTATGCCGCGCCGTCTTTGTCGGTCGTGCGCCGCGGCGCTTTTGTTTTCGTACCGCAGCCGCATGTGCGCATCGGCACCGCGGCATATGTACAGAGAGAGATTTGTTTCGTTCAGTTCTCGCTGCCGTCGGTCGATTCGGCAGCGCTTGCCGCCTTCTTTTTCGCTGCCTTTTTCTCTGCCTTTTTCTCTGCTTTTTTCTCCGACGCGGGCAGCATAAGATCGCTGAGGGTGCTTCGCAGTGTTTCGGCGTTATAGCCCCTTGTCAGGTTTCCGTCCACCGCAAGAGAGATAACTCCCGTTTCCTCGGAGACCACAACAACGACCGCGTCGCTGTTTTCGCTGAGACCGATTGCTGCGCGGTGACGCGTACCGAGATCGCGGTTTATATCGTCCTTTTCCGAAAGAGGCAGAAGACAACCGGCGGCGCAAATGCGCCCGTCGCGTATGATCATCGCGCCGTCATGAAGCGGCGCTTTGTTGTAGAATATGTTTCTTATGAGAAAGGCGCCCGTCTGCGCGTCAATAACGCTGCCCGTCGCAACAATATCGCCGAGCTTTGTTGAGCGCTCAAAGACTATAAGCGCGCCGGTCCTCGAAGCCGACATCTCCGATGCGGCAGCAGCGACCTCGCGCACCGCAAGCATTACGGAGGAAGAGCTGCGTTCCGTTATGCTCTTTATGCCCCTTATGGAGTTCGAGCCCATTTTTTCGAGAGCGCTGCGCAGCTCGGGCTGAAACAGTATTACAAGCGCGATAACGCCCACCTGGAATATGTTTTTGAATATATACTGGATGGTGTGCATACCGGCAACGTCGCTTATAACAAGCGCGACTATAAACAGTATGACACCTGCCGCAAGCTTGCCCGCACGTCTGTTGCGCACAAACTTATAGGCATAGTACAGGATGATCGACACGAGCAATATATCTATTACGTCGACGATTTTGATTGTACGTATGATATTGAGGACGCTGTTCCAGAAGTCCCCGAAGCTTGTGAACGTCAATTTTGCCCCTCCCGTCCGCATCGGCAGAAATTCGCGGTTTTTGCGGTGCTGACCGCACGCCGTGCTTTGCCGACAGTTATACAAAATGATTATATCACATAAGCCTCTCTATTTCAAATAATTTTAATAAAAATATAGTATTTAAAATGTTCTACAATAAATTGCAAGAGGTCGCAACGACCAAATGCAATTTATTTTTTATTTATTTTGGCTTTTGCCTATGGCGAGGATAGAGCAATGCAGAGGTGCAACTCGAGCGCGTTATAGGATTTTAGCATAAGGGGACAACGGGAGCGGGGAGCTCCCCGCTCCCGTTGAACTCACAAATAAAACAAAGGAGGAGCGCAACAATGAATATCCGCTATATGAGCTACGACCAAAGAAAAGAGCTTGAAACTATGTACGCAGCAAACGCCGAAATTAACGACATAGCCGCTCACCTGGGCGTAAATCACGTTACCGTATATAGAGAACTAAAGCGCGGCGAAACGGGCGAGCTTGACAAAAACGGGCGTATGGCTTATAGCGCAGAACTCGGGCAAAAAACCTTAAACGAAAATTTCCGCCGCCGAGGAAATCGAAAAGCTGCGGCAAATAAATAATAAAACGGAGTGATTTTGTTATGAACAAGGTACGCAGAAAAGAATTGCAGGAACTCTACGACATTATCTCCGAGGCAAAAGACCGCCTCGAGATGTTGCACGACGAGGAGGAGGAATACAAGGACAATATGCCCGAAAACCTCCAAAGTTCGGAACGCTACGAAAGAGCAGAGGCGGCGGCAGACGCTCTCGACTCCGCCGTTTCCTCTCTCGAGGAGGCACTCGACTACATAGAGGAGGCGCAAGAATGACACTAAAACTTGATAGGCGCGAAGTGTGCAAGGTGCTATCAGCATTGACGGCAGCGGGAAACGCAAGCGATAATTCGGAGTTTTACAATATACACGAAAAGCTAAAAAAGCAGCTTGAAGAATGGGACGAAAAACACACTAAAGTAAATTATAAAACGGAGGGCGGCGTATGATATGGGAAAAATCAAACCGTTTTGACCGACGCGCCCGAGAAATTGCGGATAGACACTATAACCGACAAAAGCCAGGAACACCGCAATTTGTGCCACCTGGGCGCTGTTGCGTACTCTATGCAGAGAACGAAAGAGGGCGCGCCTTTTGGGTGACAAGCTATCCGTTTCCCGAATATGTGCGCCACGCTTGGGCGGGCGCTTGGGTGTGCTCCGCGTTTAGAAACGAGGGAGCGGGCATTGCCTCCGAAATGATACGCGACGCAGTAGCAGCTACACGGGCACATTTCGGAGAGCCTCCCGAGCTTGGTATGATAACCTTTATTGACGCGAAAAAGGTTAAGCCGACAAAGGTACACGGGCGCGATACTTGGGGATATACATACATTAAAGCGGGCTTTAAGCCCGTAGGAAAGACAAAAGGCGGGTTGCTTGCGTTTCAGTTATTGCCCGAGGATATGCCACCCGCCGAAACAGCAAGGGAGAGCAGCAAATGATAATAGCGCATATAACGCCTGGTCTAAATGGATATACAACTACGGCGGGAAAGCAAATAAAAGCTATAAACGCAAAAGCTCGCGTGGCAGCAGAAAAAGAAAGAAAAAATAGAGAGGCGGAACGCTTTGCGCGAGCTTATCTCGAGGAGCACCCCGAAACAACACAGCTTACGGGATATGAGATAGTAAACCAACACTTACACGAAAGATAAGGAGGTGTAACAGATGTGCAAACCCGTAAAGTGCCCGCAATGCGGACACGAATTTACACCCGAGAGGGCTATTAAGTCGGGAGCCTGGACTCCCGAGGAGGACGAGCTGTTACTGAACGGCTACCAAAAGGAGCGGAAAACCATTGCCGAGCTCTCGGACGAGCTTAACCGTTCCCAGGACGCAACCCGCAACCGCTTATTTGTTCTCCGCGGCGGAGGCAAGCCTAAAGGCGTTACGGCAAGCGTGCAACTCACAGCGAAAGAATACGACGAAATGAGAGCGGCACGCCAGGAAGTAAAGAGCGCCCGAAAGCTCGTAGAGCAAGCAAAAGACACCGAGCGCGAGCTCGCCGCCTTTTACGCTCTCGGTAAGCAGCTTATAAACGCAAGGCAAAACAAGCGAGTTATCGCCCCTTTGTTTGAGGAACTCGAGCGGCTCGTTAATGCCTACAAGTTTTAGGAGGCAAGCCGTGCGAGAATACAAGCGTAAAGAATTACGCGAGAGGGAGCGCCTCGGCTACTCGCGTATATCGGCGGGGCGGCAATGCTGCTACATAATCAAACAAGCAGCCGCCGCAAAACTGCGGGGCTTTCGCTCCCGCTTTAAGCTATGGACTACGAGAGGCAAAAGCTGTAAGCGTTGTTGCTTACGGTGCAAATATTTCGGCTATTGCAGCCCCGATTTTAATAACGATAAGGAGTAAAAGTTATGAACGACAATATTTTACGCGCTATTGAGTCACTTTGCGACGATATAGCCACCAACACAAACGCAGAGGACAACCAAAAGAGAGCAAATGCAATTTTAGTTCTTGCTTTCGGCGGGATATTCACGCCCGAGGAAATCGAGGAGGACTACACCGAGGACGACTCCGTAGCGGGAGCGGAAAAAGATAAAATCAAATTTCCGAAACCTGGCGAGCAATTCAAGTATAATGGCGTTAAGTTTACCGCTCTCGGAGAGGAGCAGGGCGGCGTGCTTGCCATTGTTTCGGAACTGCTCGAGGAGGAAATGCCGCTCGACGAAAGCAATAAAAACGACTGGCGCACCTCCTCGCTCCGTAAATACCTTAACGGAGAATACCTCGAACAATTCAACCGCGGCGACCTCCTCCCGTTTGTATCGGACTTGACCTCCGACGACGGTATGAAAGACTACGGCACCGCCGAGGATTACGTTTTCCTCCTCTCGTGCGACCTTTACCGCAAATACAGAGAGTCCGTGCCGCGCTTTAATAATTGGTGGTGGACGCTTACGCCCTGGACTTGCAACCCGTCCCACGCGAACATCGCGCGCGTTGTCGGCTCCTCGGGCGGGGTGGGCACCACCAATGCGTGCAACGGTAACGGCGTAGCCCCCGCTTGTCTGTTCAATCCTAAAATCTTTGAATAATCCGCCTCGATAGAGGCGAGAAAGAGAGGACATTATGGAGCATATAAAAATCGAAAAAGACGGCTCTATGTCTATTCCCGCACCTGGCAATATGAAAATCACGGTTGAAATGACCGAGGGACTCTTTGAGGAGTTTTTGCAATTCCGAAAGAGTAAAGATAGCTACGAAAACAACGCCGCCCGAGAAATAGAAAGCTTGCGCCGCCGTATGGAATTTTTAGCAAAAGCGGTTATTGACTCGGTGGAGGGCAAAACTGCCAAAGCAAAAAAAGAGGCTAAAGAGGAGGCTCTCGAGCTTGCTAACGACTGGTTTTGTTGAGAGGTGCCCGTATGACGAATGAGGAATTAAAAACCGCGCTCGTCAGCGGGTGCCCCGTAGAAAGCGGCGGAATTGTATATAAGTGCGTTTCGGCTATCATTTACCGATACCGTAACGGGAAACTTGACATTTCCGCCGAGGTTACAGACTATTGCGGGCACAGTATTTCAATCATAAGCCCCGAGCGGGCAAAAATCGTAGAAAGCGAGGTTAAACAATGAACGCAATTATTATAACAGCGATTATCTGCGCTACCCTGGTTTTGCTCACATTTATAAATAAAAAGAAATAGGAGGCTTTGCTATGACTTCGGCAAACGGAAACAGACAGCACAGGACAAGCTCGGCTCCGAGCGACAGCAAAAGAGCCGCTCGCGGAAAATGTAAGCGGCAATTTATTACCTTTATTTTATGTGTATTCCTCGTGGGAGGAATTGCAGGAGGGCTCATTGTCGGAGGGGTACAAGCCCTCGGCGGGAATGACGCAAAAGAGCAACCGCCCTACGGCACACGCGACGGCAAAAGCGTAACAGAAAACGGCGAGCTTATGCTCATACAAGACGCAGCGGGTTTTACCCCTCTCGATTGCGAGCTTTCGGAGGAGCTGCAAGAGTTTACATATTATATGTGCCGCGCCTATTATATCGACTTTGACTTTGCTATGTCGCTTATGTTGTCCGAGTCCTCGTTTAATGCCGCTGCGGTAAGCCAGGACGGGCACGATTTCGGCTTAATGCAAATAAGGGACTGTAATAACGATTGGCTCAAAGAGGAACTCGGCGTTACCGATATGCTCAACCCTTACGAGAATATCCGAGCGGGTTTATATATCCTCCGCGGGCTCTTTGAAAAATACAACGACAGCTCAAAGGTTGTTATGGCGTACAAAATGGGCGAATACGGAGCCTCGGTGCTTTGGGACAAAGGCGTATACGAAACGACCGCCTCGCAGCGAGTGCTCGCCCAGGCGGACAAATTCGCCGCAGAGAGGAACGGCAGCAATGAACAATAAAATAATTCAGTCAATCCACCACGAGCACGGCGAAAATATCCTTAATGGCGTAAAACGCTATGAAATAAGAAAGACCGCCCCGAAAAGCGGAAGTTTCCCATACATTATATATCTATACGAAACCGAGCGCCCATACAGAGGCGCAGACAATACGCTACACCCTGGCGCGGGAGCGGTTATCGGCTTTTATATATGCAAGGCGATTATAAAAACAAACGCTTTCGGCGCAGCTCTCTACAAAAGCAACACGCCCGAGGAGGCGGCAACAAGAAATCGAATAGCATACACGGCGTGTTTAACCGAAAAGCAACTTACAGAGTACGCAGGCGGCAAAGACATTTCCGTCTATGTAGTGAGCAACCCTATACGCTTTCCGAAACCTCGCCCGCTCTCGGACTTCGGCTTAACACGTGCTCCGCAGAGTTGGCAGTATTTGAAGTAAATAAAAAGGGCTTATCAAGCCGCAAACTTGATAAGCCCCGTAGCGCCTTTGTGCTACCGATTAACTACATATATAAGTATAGCACAACGGCAGCGAAAAGTCAATAGTTAAGCACGGAGCGAGCGGCTCTATTTCGGGCTCGTAATGGATAATAACTTAACGACCAAACAGAGCACACAGCACCCCGAGGAGATATAACCCGTCCTACCTCAAAAAAATAATTATTTTCTTTGTGTGTGTGGAGAGAGGCGGAGGAGCGAGGGGGTGCTCGCAGCGTTGTTGAAAGAGTGCGTAAACTCGTAGAGTTTTCCACGCTTTCAATAATGCGGAGAGTAGGGGGAGAGAGGAGGTGCCTCTCTCTTTAAGGCGGGCTCCGTCCCGCCGCTCTCTTGCTCCTCTCTCCCCCTTTATTGGCTTTGAAATGCAAATTACCTTTTGAGGTTAGCGCAATTTTTGATAATTCAAATGTCGTCAGCGGCAAATGCTCGCTCGCTCGATAAATTCCCTTATGGAAAACTAAAGCGTTAAACCTCGGGGCTTGGGGCAGAGCCCCAAAAGGAAACAACGGAGGTAAAACTATGCGCTGTCTATACAGAGAAAAAATACATAAATGCGGCGAGTTTTTGGAAGTCGATATTTTCCCCGTTTTTGAATATCAGCGCGGGCGCAGCAAGAAAAGAAAACCGACAACAGAAACACAGCAGCGGCTAAACCAACGTAACGCCGAAAGAAAGCTCACGCGCCTACTGAACACGAATTTTACAAAGCACGATATACGCTTTGATTTAACATATAGCGACGAGAATTACCCCGAAACGCCCGAGAACGCACAACGGCAAATGCAAAATTTCCTCCGTCGCGTTAAGCGTTACCGCGCAAAGCATAATTTGCCCGAGCTTAAATACGTTGCCGTTACCGAGGTGGGAAAAGAAAACGGGCGGCTGCACCACCATATCGTTATGAGCGGCGGCGTTGATATAAACACCCTTGCGGAAATATGGGGCAAAGGCTATACGACGGCAAAGCCGTTACAGTTTGACGAGTTCGGTATAACGGGCATTGCGGTATATCTCGTAAAAAGCCCGATACTCGGCAAGCGTTGGAGCGCGAGCCGCAACCTCGAGCAGCCGAAAACGTCTGAACGCGACGGCAGAATACCGCAGTACAAAATACGCGAGTTTGGAAACAGCGGCAACGACAACCGCGCAGAGCTTGAGCGTCTTTATGAGGGCTACGCCCTGGCAGACTGCAAGCCGTATTACAACGAAATCAACGGCGGCTATTATATAACCGTCCGTATGTATAAAAAGCCCGCTCCGAAACGGAGCAGAAAGCGAGGGAAACTATGACGCAAAAACGAGAGGAGAAAAAGAAAATGTCAATGTATATCTTTCCCGCCGTCCTTATAGCGCTTGACGTGGGAGCGGCTGTTATGTGCTTTATCGGCAAGGACTACAAAAAGGGCGTATACTGGCTCGCTGCGGCGGTGCTGAATATATGCGTAACTTTTTAACGGAGGTAAAACTATGAATTACTTTAAGGCAGCGGAGCAAGTGCTCTCCTCTGTCCCTACTCTCGAGCGGGCATTGGAGAATTTACAGCATAGGCGCGATAGGCTGATAGAAAGCGGAGCTCCTCGGGAGCCTGGCGCGATTGATTACAGCAAGCCGTTTACGGACTCGCATTACGTAAGCGACACTCTTAACGAGCTTTTGGAGCTTACCGAGTGCTCGCGCAATATTGCGGAAACGCAGCGCAAGCTCGCAGAAATTAAGGGCATTATCGACCAACTGAAAGACGAGTATAAAAAGCTCGTCGTTTTGTGGTACCTCGAAAAAAAGCCGAAAGAGGCAGTTATGGAGGAGCTATACATACAGTCATTAAGCACCGTTTATGACCTCCGTAACCGCGCAGTGGCGGAGTTTGCTTTGCTATACTTCGGCGGCTCTGCACTGGGCTCAATTTAGGCAATCGAAATAAAGCCGTATAGAAACTTGCTTTAAGCCGTGCTAAACTGATACCGTAGAAATAGACGGTAAGGCGGGCGGCTTATAGCTGCTCGCTTTGTCGTTGTATCGGGAGCAAATATAACTCACTATACGGCGGAGAGGGCGGGACGCTGTTATATGCAAGATTTCGCAAAGGCATTTTATTTAAGCAAAGCCTGGCGCGATACCAGGGAATATATATACAAGCGCGATATGGGCTTATGCGTTCGCTGCGGCAAGGCGGGCGCAATAGTCCACCACAAAATATATTTAACGCCGCAGAATATAAACAATCCCGCTATCACACTATCGGAGGATAACCTCGAGTTGCTATGCCGTGAATGTCACGCCATAGAACACGAGGGACAGCTACCGACAGCAAGCGGGCTTATGTTTGACTCCGAGGGAAACCTCGTAGAAAAGGAGGGTAAGTATGGGAGCTGATGTATGCGAGCTCGTAGTATATACGCAGAACGGAGCGGTTACGTTCCAGGTCAAGGCTACGGCTGATAACTTCGAGGACAGAGTAGCCGAGGCACTCGAGGAGGGCACCGTTATTCTCGAGCTTGTGGACGGCGGGAAAATTATTCTCTGCGCGATTAACGTTGTAGCAATCGAGGTACACGCAGCGGCAGAGAGCAGCAATTCCTCTGTAAAAAATTTCGCTGCTACACCCCCCACTTAAAAAAAGCTATATGCCTTTTAATGAACCGTGTTTAAGCCCCTTTTATGACCGCCCCAGGCGTGTATAACCCCCCTACCCTTACAGACAAAAGAAAGGAGAAACAGCGTGGACGATACATTATATGCGCGACAGAAAAAAGAGCAGAACAGAATTAAGAAATTGTATAAAAATCTGCCGAAAGATAAGCTCGAAATTGCAAAAAAACTAATGGAAAGAGCCGCCTATATGCTCGTTTCTCTCGAGGATATGGAGGAAAAAATCAACGAGGACGGGCTCGTAGTTAAAATGCCGCAGGGCTCCTACACTATCGAGCGAGCGCACCCGTTATTGCAGCCGTATAACGCTATGGTTAAGAACTACAACGCCACCTTAAAACAGCTCAACGACCTACTGCCGAACGCAGACGCAGAGGCAGCGGGACAGGCGCTTATGATGTTTGCAACCAAACCGAGCAGGGCGACAAAATCGGGTTGAATTGGGTAAAAGAATACTACCGCCGCATAGAGTGCGGCGACATAGTAACGAGTAAGCGGGTTAGAGCTGTTTACTCGCGGCTCGTTGCCGAAATGGACGCAGCTAACGACAACTCGCCGTATTATTTCGACGAGGAAACGGGCGAGCGTCCTATTTTGTTTATCGAAACATTTTGCAAGCAGTCCCAGGGCACCATAGGCGCGCCTCTCGAGCTTGAGTTATTCCAAAAAGCATACATACAACTGCTTTTCGGTTGGCTCGAAAAAGAAACGGGCTACCGCCGTTTCCGCGAAACAATGTTTTTATGCGGACGCAAAAACGGTAAGTCTACGTTGCTTTCGGGCATTGCCCTTTATATGCTCATTGCAGATTATGAGGGCGCGGCAGAGATATACTCCGTTGCGACAAAGAAAGACCAGGCGAAAAAGGTATTGACCGAGGCTGTCAATATGGTTAAGCAGTCGCCCGAGCTGCGGGCGGTTGTCAAAAAACGCAGAAATGATATTTATTTTCCCGCGACCTCCTCTATCTTTGAGGCGCTCGCGTCGGACTCCAACACTTTGGACGGCTTAAACTCTCACGCCGTTATAATCGACGAGCTGCACGCAATCCGCGACCGCAATTTGTACGAGGTTATGAAACAGTCTACCTCGTCGCGCCGTCAGCCTCTCGTTGTTATGATAACGACCGCGGGCACCGTGCGCGAGTGCATTTTCGACAATATGTACGAGCTTGCCGCAGACCTTGCGGACGGTAAGAAAAAAGACGATACCTTTTTGCCGATACTCTACGAGCTCGACAGCCGCGACGAGTGGACTAATCCGCAAATGTGGATTAAAGCTAATCCAGGGCTCGGGAAAATCAAGCAGTATAAAACGCTCGCTAACTTTGTTGAGAGGGCGAAAAACTCGCCCGCAGACTTACCAGGCGTTCTATGCAAGGATTTTAACATACGCGAAAATGAAAGCGCCGTATGGCTTTCCTTTGAGCAGATTAAAAACGCGGCGACGTTTGCTATTGACGACGTTTACAATACCTACGCTATCGGCGGTTGCGACCTCTCGGCTACAACCGACCTTACAGCGGCAACGCTGCTTATACGCAAGCCGAACGACAAAACGGTTTACGTTTTGCAGCAGTATTTTTTACCGCAAGCCCGCGTTGAGCACCTCGAGGAGAAAAACACAAACGAGGCACCCTATCGGATATGGGCGGAGCGGGGCTTGCTTACGATATGCGAGGGCAGCCGCGTAAACTTCTCCGACGTAACGGCGTGGTTTGTGCAAATGCGCGACGAGCATAAAATAGACGCTTTCAAGGTCGGATATGACCGCGCGCTCGCGGGCTACTGGGTGGAGGAAATGAAAAGCAACGGCTTTACTATGGAGCCCGTAGCTCAAGGTGCTTTCACTTGGAGCCAACCTATGCGCGAAATGGGAGCGGCTCTTACCGACAAAATAGTTAATTACAACAATAACCCTATTTTGCTTTGGTGCCTATCAAATACCGCCGTTAAGAAAAGCGGCTTAAACAATATCCAACCCGTTAAGATAACCGATAAACGCCGCATAGACGGCGCGGTATCGCTGCTTAACGCGTGGGTTATCTACGTCAAATACTTTGACGACTATATGTATAACGTGGGGTGACACAATGAAAGAAAGACGAGGGCTTTTTGAGGCTATATTCGGGAAAAAGCCGCAGAAAACAGACGGCTATACCGAGTACAAGCTCTTAAATTCCTATCAATCAAATTTTGTACCATTCTCGGGCAATGCCTGGGAGGTTAATATGGTGCGAGCTGCCGTCCATTCTTTCGCACGCCGCGCGGCGACGGTACAGCCGCGGCACATTAGACGCGGCGACGGAAAGGTGCTTGACGTAGAGAGCAGCACATACAACAACATTTTACAGTTTAAGCCTAACCCGACGACAACGGCTTATAAATTCTATTACCGCCTGGCGGCGCAGTACAAGCTATATAACAACGCGTTTGCATATCCCGTATGGAATGAGGCGACGGGCAGACTCGAGGCAATTTATAATATCAACGCCCAGGAGATTACCTTACTCGACCACGAGGGCGAGCTGTTTTGTAAATTCCGCTTTAATAACGGGAAATCGTACATTTTCCCGTATGCGGACTTGGTGCATATCGGCTCAATGTTTGCAGATAACGACGTTTTCGGCTCCGATAACGGAGCGCTTATGCCCGTTTTGAAAACGGCAAACACCTTTAACCAAAGTATGAGCAAGTTTGCCGAACTCGTAGCGGTTGTGCGCGGCATTTTGAAAGTGCAAGCCTCCACAAAAAACGAGGACTTAAACCGCCGCCGCGACGATTTTATACGGGACAACCTCAAAATGGAAAGCAACGGAGCGGGCGTTATCGTTACGGATAATAAGTACGATTACACCCCGATTACCGACAAACAAACGCCGTTACCTACGGGACAGTTGCAGTATATCAAAGACGAGATATACGACTACCTCGGCACAAATGACGCTATCGTGCAAAATAAAGCCACACCCGAGCAAGAGGAGGACTTTTACGACGGCGAAATCAAGCCCTTTTACGTGCAGCTTGCCCAGGCGCTCACAAACTGCATTTTTTCTAAAAAAGAACGCGGCTACGGCAACGAAATAACCGTAGAGGGTAACAAACTGCAATTTGCAAGGACGAGCGACAAGCTCGCCGTTGTAAAATATTTGTCCGATATTGGCGGCTTAATGCTCGACCAGGCATTAACAACGCTCGGCTATCCGCCTATCGGCGGCGAGGAGGGCAAGCGCCGCGTACAGACGCTTAACGTCGTAAACGCAAACAAAGCCGACGAGTACCAGTTAGGCACCGACACAAAGAAAGAGGAGCCGCCCGAGGACGGCAACGACGACGGAGAGGGCACCGCACCTACTGCGGCACCCGACGACAAGAAAGACGAGGAGGAAACATAATGCCATATAAACCGAACGAGCGGGAATACAGAGCGGCGGAGCCGTTTACACTTCCCGACGAAAACAACGCCGACGAGCTCGTGCTCCGAGGTACGCCTATTGTCTTTGATACCCCTACCGTGCTTTTTGAGGAGGACGGTATCGAGTATAAAGAAGTTATCGCCCGCGGCGCGCTTGACAGCTGCGATATGAGCGATTTTATCTTTAACCGAAATCACGGGCAGAACGACTCTACCGTATACGCCCGCACCCGTAATAATTCCCTCACTTACAACATCACGGAGCGAGGGCTCGATATTGCGGCTTTCCTCGACAAAGAGGACGAGCGGCACCGCAATTTACACCGAGATATTCAAAAACGCCGCGTTGACAAAATGAGTTTTTCGTTCGTTGTGCGTGAGTGCAGCTATGACCGCGAAACACACACTCGGACGATAACTAAAATAAAAAAGCTGTACGACGTTTCGGCGGTGGATTTTGCCGCATACAACGAAACGAGCATTACTACGGCAAGGGACTTTTTCTCCGCGGAGCACGAGAAAGAGTTTAAGGAGCAGGAGCAGCGCCGCCGCCGTCAAATGCTGACAGCAAAAACCTACTGTTAAAAATCAAAAAGGAGTAAATCACTATGAAAGAACTTATTAAAAGAATGGCAGAAATCCGCAGCCGCAAGGTAGAACTGCGCGGCGTACTGGAAACTGACGCAAAAGCAGACCTCGACGCTATCGAAAAGGAGCTCCGCGAGCTTGACGAGGAATATACCAACCTCGAAAAGAGAAAAGCGGTTATCGAGGGTATCGGAGCGGGCACCGTTCCCGTAGATGAAGTGCCTAACCCTATCAACAATCGCTCTGCGGACAACTTCGACCAGGACAAGGAGTATCGCTCCGCCTGGCTCAAGCACGTTAGAGGGCTTGACCTTA
Source organism: uncultured Eubacteriales bacterium (assembly GCA_959601495.1). GTDB lineage: Bacteria > Bacillota > Clostridia > Oscillospirales > CAG-272 > Avispirillum. The sequence goes on along the minus strand of CAUGPT010000001.1, from coordinate 118,805 downwards.
CCGAAAATGAACAGCGAGCGCTCACTACTGGCACCTCCTCCGCGGGCGCGGTTATTCCGACCGTAACGCAGAATAAAATCATTGAAAAGGTCAACCAGTATTGCCCGCTGCTCGACAAAATCGACCTTTTACGCGTCCCTGGCGGCGTAAAGGTGCCCGCAGAGGGAACTACCGCAGACGCAGCGGTACATACCGAGGGCGCAACCATTACCGCAGACGGCGACACTCTCTCGAGCGTTACGCTTTCCGCCTACGAGGTTACAAAGCTCGTTACTATTTCAAAGTCCGTCGAGAAAATGGCGATTGACGCTTTCGAGTCCTGGCTCGTTAATAAAATTGCCCGCAAGATTGCCGAGAAAATCGGTAAGCTAATTATTTTCGGCACGGGCACCAACGAGGCGCAGGGTATCAATGTCATTACCTGGAGCGCTACAAACTCCGTAACGGTTGGAAAAACCGCCTCTCTTTCTGCCGCAAACGTGCAGGGTGCCGTTGCGCTGCTTAACGGCGGCTATGACAACGGCGCGGAGTGGCTTATGTCGAAATCGACTTTCTTTACCGACTTCCACCCGCTTATGAACAACTCAAAAGACAATATCGTTACCGAGGACAACGGAGTATACCGCGTTATGGGCTACCCCGTGAACTTCGACGACCGTATGACCGCGCACGAGGCTATCCTCGGCAACCTTTACAGAGGCTACCTCGGGAATATGCCCGAGGACGTTACGATTACCTCGCAGTTTGTAACCCGCGAGAACGCCTACGACTTCCTCGGCTGCGCTATGTTCGACGGCAAGGTGCAGGCGACCGAGGCTTTCGTTAAAATCGTAAAGGCTACGGCTTAACGGAGGGCTGAACAATGGCGGATATTTCAATGCAGTACGTAGCGGGTATTCGCCAGTATCTACGCATTAACCATACACGTTTTGACGCGGAAATTACCGACCTAATAGGAGCGGCAAGAGCCGACCTCCTATTAGGCGGTATCTCCGAAAAGAAAGTAAACGACGAAAGCGACGCACTTATAAAGCGGGCTATCGTCGTTTATGTCAAGGCGGAGTTTGGACTCGATAACGCAGACGGCGACAAGTACCGCGAGAGCTACGCTATGCTCAAGCGGCATTTAATGCTTTCGAGTGAATATACCGAGGAGGCGTAGTTATGTTATGGCGAGAAATCGGGTATTTGTGCTCGGAAAAAGAAACGCTCGACTCTCTCGGAAAACCTTTTAAGACTTTCGAGAAAAAAGAGGTTTTCTGCAATGAAAAGGGCGTTAAGCGAAACGAATTTTACCAGGCACAAGCCCAGGGCTACCGCCCCGAGCTTTGCGTAGAAATTAAGGCTTGCGACTATGCGCGAGAGGGACACTTTGAGTATGACGGGACAATGTACCGCGTTATCCGCACATATCCCGTAAAAAACGAGTGCCTCGAGCTTATATGTCAAGCCCTGGTTGCGGACGATTGACGCAGAGAGGAGGCGTTGCCTATGGCAGCAAATACAACGGCGCTTATTAAAACTCTGCGGGAGCGGGTTAATAAAATCCTCACGACCTATTACGAGGAGGCACCGTCGAAAGACGCAGTATTTCCGTATGCGGTCATTAACGGAGTTAATATTATTGACCTCGCCGCGGGCGACCTTGCCTCTTTCTATCTCGATATATGGGTAGACGAGAAACAGCCGACCGCGACCGAGCAGCTCGAGAGCTTATGCGACACACTCCGTAATGAGCTTACGGGTGCCGTAATTGCCGAAAGCGGCGTTTTCGCCGCGCATATCGGCTTTGACAATCAAAACGCTATTGCCGACAGCGAATACGATATAGCGCATAGGCGTTTATCTATGTCGGCTCGAACTTTTTACAATTAGGAGGCAATAAAGATATGATTACCAATCTTACTACAAAGCAGATTGAGTCAATCCAAATCGACGAGGGCGTTATTTTCCTCAATTACGGGGAAACCGACGAGCGGCTGCTCGCTCCCACCAGGGGCGGCGGAGAGTTTGCCGCGACCGTTACCGTCCGCGATATTGAATTTGACGGACGACACGGAAAGACAACGGGCACCCAGGTTATCGAGGAGCAGGGCGCGTCCCTCAAGGTAACTACCCTTTGTATGAGCCAGGAAAACCTCGCGCTTGCAATTCCGACTTGCACGATTGCGGCGGACGACGGAAAGACCATTAAAAACCCGCCTACGGGCGTTATCGGAGCGGATAAGTACCTTAAAAACGTTACTATGTTCGCTAAAACAATCGGCGGCAAGTATAAAAAAATCGCGATTTACAACGCTATGCACGAAACGGGCTTTAATGTTAAGGCGGTGCAAAAAGCGGAGGGCGAGCTCGCGCTCGAGTTTTTGGCGCACTACAAGCATAGCGACCTCGACGGCGACTTGTGGGCGGTTACGGAGATTGCACAAGCTCCCGATATGAGCGAAAAGACAGCGCAGACTCAAGCCGCAGACGGCGCAGGAAAAGCCGTAAGCAAGTAATAATCGAATTTAAGGAGGAGCCAAACAATGCTTACAATCGGAACTATGCCTATTATGCTTAAAATCGTAGGAAAGCTCGATATTAAGCCTATTATCCCTATGTTGAAAAACCTTGATATTTTCGAGGAGCCGAAAGACGCAGAGGACGCAAAAGACGCTCTCAAGAAACTTTCAAAAGAAAAGGTCGGCGTACTTGCTTGCGAGGTGCTCGCGGAAATTACACCGCAGCTCGGCAAGATTGCCGACGACCTCCCGCCGCTTGTAGCTGCATATAAGGGTATCAGCGTCGCAGAGGCGCAGAAACTCGACGCCGCGGAGGTCATTAACGAGCTCGTCAATGACGAGGGCGTGAGAAGTTTTTTCAAGCGTGCCTTGCGGAAAAAAGCAGGGCAAGAAACCTAACACTCTTACACAAATATTATGACTGGCAGCTTATCGAGAGCCTACCGCTTGCGGCTCTCGGTGGGCTGCTTTCTTTTGCAACCGAGGAGGAAAAACGGCTCGAAAAATCCGAACAGGAAAAAAGGCTTTTCCCCCTATGGCTTGCAAATTATGCCCTTGCAAAGCTGCAAGGCTCGGAGGCTATGGACTACGAAACGTTTATAAATCAAACGTTTTCGGAAGTGCCTCCGCCCGCACCGAAAAAGGAAAAGTCAGCGGACGACATAACGGCGGAGTTTGCGCCGATAATCGAGGCTGACAGACGGAAAGGAGGCTAACCTATGGCAAGTATTTTTTCGGTTTTCGGAGAAATCCTTATCGACAATACAAACGCAGATAAAAGCATAGATACAACCACGAAAAAAGCCGAGAAAAGCAGTAAAGAGGTTGGCGTTTCTTTTTCGTCAATCGCTAAAGGTGCCGCCGCAGTAGGTACGGCGGTTGTAACGGGAGCGGCTGCTCTCGGCACAGCTGCTTATAAAATGGCAACCGACGTAGCGGACACGGCGGGCGCTATCGACGACGCGGCAAAGAAAGTAGGCACCTCGGCGGAGGAATACCAAAAATGGGCGTATGCCGCAAAGCTCGGAGGTATGGAAACCTCAAAGCTCGAGGCGTTAATGGTAAAGCAGCAAAAGGCTTTTTCCGACGCAAAGGACGGCAGCAAGTCTATGTCGGAGGCTTACCAAAGACTCGGAGTAGATATATCCAAAATCGGAAACTCGGGCGACGCTTTCAATGAGGTTATAGCAAAGCTCGCGGATATGGAGGACGAAACCACCCGTAACGCACTTGCCAACGACATTTTCGGGAAAAGTTACGCAGACCTTGCGCCGTTGCTCGCGGAGGGCTCCGAGGGTATAGCCGCCTGGAAACAAGAGTGTGAGGACTTGGGCGGAGTAATGAGCGGCGATATGGTGGAGGCTGGCGCAGAGCTTGGCGACAGTATCGACCGTGTAAAAACTGCCTTTATGGGTATATTTAACTCGATAGGCTCGGCGGTTATTCCTATCGTAAAGCAGTTTGCAGACCTTATCGTATCGGCAATGCCTACGATACAAAGTATGTTTGCAAAACTTACGCCGATTATTACCGAGGTTTTCGAGCAGCTTATACCCCCGCTGTTTGAGCTGATACAAACCCTATTCCCAGTGCTTATGGACTTAATAAGCTCATTACTGCCGCCGATTGAGTCTATTATTACGGCTATTCTGCCCGTAATAATCAATCTCATACAGCAGCTCGTGCCGTTTTTAATTCAAATAGTACAACAGATTTTGCCTATTGTCGTACAGCTTATAGAGGGGCTTATGCCTTTAATAACGGAAATCCTTAACACGGTATTACCCGTTATTATTCAGCTATTACAAGCGCTCTTGCCGCCTCTCATTGAGATTATACAAGCGGTGCTCCCCGTAATAATTGAGCTTATACAGCTATTGCTCCCTCCGATTTTGCAAATAATCCAGGCAATCCTACCCGTTTTAATTAACCTCATAAATACGGTTATGCCGCTTTTAGTGCAGATTATCGAGGCGATATTGCCCGTAATCACTACGTTAATTGAAACGATTATACCGCCTATTTTGGAAATCGTGGAAATGATATTACCGATACTCACGGACTTACTTAATCAGCTTATGCCTATATTAACAAGTCTGCTCGAGGCGGTATTGCCCGTAATTATAAGCCTTATAGAGCTTATAGCTCCTATTCTCAAACCGATACTTGAGCTTTTGTTTACGCTCCTCGAGCCTTTGCTCGACTTGCTTAACCTTATTCTCCCGCCGCTTATCAGTCTTTTTACGGGGCTTATAAGTAAGGCTCTTACACCGCTTAAAGCGGCGCTCGGGGTTGTGGCGGACGTATTGAATACGGTATTTAAGGGCGCGTTTGAGGGTATCGGAAAAGTAGTAGGCAACATTAAAAACGTTTTCTCGGGTATTATCGACTTTGTAAAGAACGTTTTTACGGGTAACTGGCGCGGAGCCTGGGACGCAGTAGTAAAGATATTTTCAAACATATTTGAGGGTATCAAAAACGCCTTTAAGGTGCCTATAAACTGGATTATCGACGGGCTTAACGTCTTTATCCGAGGGCTTAATAAAATCAAAATACCCGACTGGGTGCCAGGTATCGGCGGCAAAGGGTTAAACATAAAGGAAATATCCCGCCTCCGTATTGGTATGGAATACGTGCCGTATGACGAATACCCCGCACTACTTCACAAAGGCGAGCGCGTGCTGACCGCAAGCGAAAACAAAGATTATATCAACCTCCAAAAAGCAGAAAAGAGCGCAGACAACGCCGAGGGCAAGTATGTAATAAAAATCGAGTTCGGCGAAAAGTCAATTTACATTGACAGCCTCAAGGCTGAAAACCCCGACGACGTAAACTCTTTTGTTGAGCTGCTGCTCGAGCTTATAGAGGAGAAAATAAGACGAAAGGGAGTTGTATTTGCGTAATGGAAAAATTACCGTTTTTAATGTTTCGTGAGCATAGCTCCCTCGAGTATGCTTTGCTCATTTCGGAGAAAAGCTCTTACAAGGGAGCGGCGAGGGACGTAACATATACGAGCGTGCCAGGGCGCAGCGGCGACCTCTTGACCGACAACGGGCGCTATAAAAACATTACTATTCCGTACAAGCTATCGTTGCTCAATACGACCGACCGCAGCTTTGCGGTGCTCGCACATCAAATAAAGGGTTGGCTACTCTCCGAGGCGGGGTATTTCCGTTTGTGGGACAGCTACGACGGTAAATACTTCCGCCTTGCCTCTTATAACGACGAGGCGGATATAGAGCAGGAGCTCCGCGAAACGGGTGCGCTCTCGCTCTCTTTTAGCTGTAAGCCGTTTAAGTATTCGTTTGAGGGGCAAACCCCCGTCGTATTCACGGCGGGCGGCTCTTTGTATAATGCCGAGTTTTTCCCGTCGTCCCCGTATATCAAAATAACGGGCAGCGGCACGGTAACGCTCACTATCAATAATGCCTCGTTTACATTTTCGGATATAGACGAGTATATAGAGATAGACTCCGAGGCTATGAACGCCTACAAGGGCACCGTAGCCAAAAATAACAAAATGACGGGAGCGGGCTTTCCGACGCTCGCCCCTGGCAAAAACGTTATTGCCTGGACGGGAAACGTTACGCGGCTTGAAATCGTGCCGAGGTGGTGCTGCTTATGATACCCGCACTCTACAACAAAAGCGAAACAACCTTTACTCATAACGGCGTGGGGCTGCTCTCCGAGGCTGTAAAAGCGACCGTAACGGAGGAGCGCAACGGCAGCTATGAGCTTTCGCTGCAATACCCTATTACGGGACGCTTTTACTCCGAAATTATAGAGGGCGCGATTATAAAAGCAAAAGCCAACGAAACGAGCGAGCCGCAGTTATTCCGCATTTATAAGAGTTCGAAACCTATAAACGGTATCGTTACATATTCGGCGGAGCATATCTCCTACGACCTTAACGGTATACCGCTGCTCGGCTTTTCAATTAAGAACGCAACCCCGCAAATGGCTTTAACAAAAGCTATCGAGGGAGCGGCTCTCCCGTGCCCGTTCACAGCGTATAGCAATATATCGACGCTGAACAGCACGGAAATATTAACGCCGTGCTCGGTGCGGGCACTCCTCGGAGGGCAAACGGGCTCTTTGCTCGACGTTTGGGGCGGCGAGTATGAGTTTGACAATTTTACAGTAAAGCTCTATTTACACCGCGGCAAGGATAACGGCGTAATTATCGAGTACGGTAAAAACCTTAAAGACCTAAAACAGGAAAGCAATATAGCGGAGTGCTATACGCATTTAATGCCGTATGCGGTATATACCGTCCAGGACGAAAGCGGCAACTCCGAGGAAAAGTACGTTTACCTTGCCGAAAAGGTTATACCGCTTACCGAGGCGGAGGACATAGGACATTATAAAGCCTTTATTATGGACTTTTCCGACCGTTTCGGAGATAACGAGGAAATAACCGAGGAAAAGCTGCGAGCCAAAGCCACCGCATACGCTGCGGCGGCAGACCTCGGCACACCAAAAGTTAATATTACCGTTTCTTTCGTGCAGCTTTGGCAGACGGAGGAATATAAAAACATTGCGCCGCTTGAGAGGGTTAAGCTTTGCGACACCGTTACCGTGCGTTTTTCAAAGCTCGGCGTAGCGGCTACGTCAAAGGTTATTAAAACCGTATATAACTCTCTGCAAGAGAAATACGAGAGCGTTACTCTGGGCGACGCTAAAAGCTCGTTTGCAAACACCGTAAACAAGCAGCAAGAGGCAATACAAGAAATCAAAAGCTCCGTTAAAAAGGGACAAGCGGAGGCTACCGAACAGCTCAAAAAGGCAATAGCTAACGCTACGAGCCTTATTACGGGACATTCGGGAGGCTACGTTGTCCTAAACCCCGCAGAAAAGCCACAGGAAATACTCATACTCGACACGCCGACAATAGACGAGGCGGTTAATGTATGGCGTTGGAATAGCGGCGGGCTCGGGTATTCCTCGACGGGATATAACGGCGAGTATTCGCTCGCTATGACTATGGACGGAGCAATCGTTGCGGATTTTATATCCGCGGGTATTCTCAACGGCGCGTTGCTGCAAGCGGACAGCGTGCAAAGCTCGGCTATCTCGCAGCACTACAAAGCCGAGGTAACAAACGAAATCGGAGAAACCGCAAGCAGCATAGAGCAAGCCTTTGTCGCTGCCGACGAGCAGTTATTAAGCCTTATAACGAGCGTTCAAACCGTATTAACGGGCGACGTGGAAACGCTCGAAACGACCGTTTCACAACTGCGGCAGACGGTAGAAAGCCTCACGCTGTCCTACACGTCAAAGACGGCGGGCGGAATTAACAATATCCGCAATTCGAGCGGCTTAAACGGCGTTTCGGACGATTGGAGCTATTCGGGCTCCGTCGTAGCACAGCAAACGGCGGAGGCTATCAACAACACCTCCTCGGGCTCTCTCTTTCGGCTGCGTATTGCTACATTATCGCAGGAGATAACCGTACTACGCGGCAAGAAATATACACTCACTTTCCGCGCACGTGCAGCAACGAGCAACAGGTGCTACGCGCTGCTCAATAACGGCGGAAACGATACTTATATTTTCGATACGCAAGCCTCGGGCTCCTGGACGGATTACGCGCTGACCTTTACCGCCTCGGGCGATACCGTAACTCTCACGGCGGGGACAACAGGTTATTATCTTTACGTAGCGGACTTTATGTTAGTGGAGGGCGAGCAAAAAACGCATTGGAGCCCAGCCCCGAACGAAATATATACCACAAACGTAAAGATAGACCGACGCGGAATTAACATTACAAACTCGGAAAGCTCGACCGAAACCATAATAGACAATACGCAGTTTGCCGTAAAGCACGCGGGAAATATCGTGTTGACGGTCAATAAGGACTTAACAACATTGCGTAAAACGGAGGTTACGGACGAGCTAACAATAGGCAAAGGAAAGTTTGTGCCTCATACGGACGGGCTTAACTTTGTACTGCTTGATTAAGGAGGCGACGCTATGGCATTAAGCGGTAGTTTTTATAACTATCCCGTAAAATCATTCGGGCTATATTGTGAATGGAGCGCAAGCCAAAGCGTTACGGGTAATTACAGCAATGTTACGCTGAAAGTTTACTTGTCTTACTGGGATTTATACGTAGGCGCAAGGGACGACGGCGTTATAAACATTGCGGGCAATTCGAGCAATTTTTCGACCGCAGCTATCAGCGAGTCCTCGAGCGGGTGGAAAAAGAAACTCATAGCGCAAAAGACCGTAACAGTATATCACGACGGAAACGGCAACGCTAATTGTTACCTCGGCGCCTCCTGGCGATTTAGCGGCACATACTCGGGTACATCTATCGGGACGATTACGGCGGAGCAAACCGTTTCTCTCGATAAGTTAGACCGTTCGGCTCCGTCTATCAGCATAAGCGTATCAGACATAACGGCAAACTCCGTAAAGCTCTCTGCCTCCGCGTCTACAACGTGCGATATATGGGACTATACAACGAATAACTGGGGCAGCTATAAGCAGTATTCGACCTCTGCGGGCACGAGCAACAGTATCACTATAACGGGGCTTTCCCCGAACACGTCTTATACTATCGCAGTTAGAGCGCGAAAACAATATAATCACGTTGTCGGCTGGTCGGGCACAAAAACAATAAAGACACTCGGCGGCTCGGTGCTCTCCTCCGTAAGCACATTAACGGCAGATAATGCAACGGTAAAAATAACGCTTTCGGCTACCGTTTACGATACGAGCTACAAACACAAGCTCGTATTAAAAGACGGCGGCACAACCGTTTTAACCCTTACGGAGCTTTCGCTCTCGAACGGCTCAAATACAATTACCCTTACAGCGTCGCAGCGCTCGTCTATCCTCGCGGATATGGCGGCAAAAAAGAGCTTTACGGGCACGTTTGAGCTTTCGACTTTCAGCGGCTCCTCACAAATCGGGAGCACCTCAACCAAAACGGCAACGGTACAAACGACCGCGGCAAACTCCGCACCGACATTTTCGGGGTTTGCCTATAAGGACACGAACACCACCGCGGCGGGAGTTACGGGAAATAATCAAATTTTGATACAGTCAGTATCAACGCTACAAGTTACCGCGTCAGCGGCAACAGCTAAAAACGGCGCAACCATTTCGAGCTATTCCGTTTCGGCGGGCGGCTCGATAGCCTCAAGCACAACCGTAACGCTGAACGTCGGCAAAATATACACCTCGGGGACGGTGCCTATAATCGTTACCGCAATCGACAGCCGCGGCTACACTTCCTCGGCTACGGTAAACATTACGGTTATAGCCTATGAAAGCATAGACATAACAACCGCAATTATGCGGCGCGTAAACGAGGTTGAGGACGTAACGCAAGTAACCCTCGAGGGAGATATTACACCCGTTAAGGTTAATAACGTCAATAAAAACACGCTGCGAAAGCTCTATTATCAGTATAAGAGGACAGACGCGAGCGCTTATAGCTCTTTAACCGATATAACGAGCTTTGCAACATTTACCGACAGCGGCTTTACGTTCACGTCGGACGAATGGTTAAGCCTGGACGCTAATTACTCCTGGTATGTGCGATTTTATGTTTATGATAACCTAACGGGCGACACAGCAACAATAACCGTATCGCAGGGCACGCCCTTAATATCGTTCCGCCGAAAAAAAGTAGGCATAAATAAGCGGGAGCCCACCCAGGCGCTCGACGTTGACGGCAATATAGCCGCAAACGGAGTTATAGTCCTGGGATATGTAGGGCACGTCGAGGGCGACTTTAACAACTACAAAAACGGCGGTATTTTCTTTGCGCCTACAACAAGCGGAATAAGCAACGCGCCGCCAGGCGGAGCGGGTTATCTCGAGGTACTCTCGACAACTGACGGCTTTAACCTTATTCAGCGTTACACCGCAACGGCGGCGGGCTGCAAGGTTTATATACGGTCATTTATCTTTAATACAAACTGGACTCCCTGGACGGAGAAATAAGCAAGGAGGAAACAATATGCAACTTACACACTCTATCGCGCTTGACTTTGGACGCGATACACTCCCTATTACGATTTTTGCAAAGCAGTACGACAAGGAGAGCCGCTTTGTTGAAATTGTGCCCCTCGAGTGCGGCAAGGATTACACGCTCGAAAGTGGAGTAACTGCTCGCTTGCAGCTTACAAAGCCCGACGGTCATACCGTACTCAAAACGGCAACGATTGCAAACGGCGTTATCAAAGTCGAGCTCACGGAGCAAACGCTCGCCGTCGCGGGTACTGCCGTTGCGGAAATCGGGCTTTACAAGGGTAACTCCCTTTTAAGCTCGCAAATTTTCTATATTGAAATTAAGCGAGCAGCTTATAACCCCGACGCACCCGCAAGCTCCGACGAATACCCCGCGTTAATTGACGCGCTCGGCAAGGTTGAAACCTCCGTAGGCTCTGCTAATTCCGCGGCAGCGGCAGCAAACGCAGCAGCAACGAAAGCGGAAACAGCGGCAGGCGGAGCCGATACCGCCGCGCAAAACGCGACCTCGGCAGCGTCAGCGGCTAATAATGCCGCAAGCGGTGCAAATACCGCAAAAACGAACGCAAATAACGCAGCCTCCGCAGCGAATACCGCAGCGGGAGCGGCTAACTCTGCGGCAGCAGCAGCTAACGAGGCAGCAGAGGCAGCAGAGGGCGCGGAAAACGTTAATATCTCCGCTACGCAAACGACAACGGGAGCGGACATTACCGTTACCAACCGAGAGGGAGAACAAACGACCGTACATATTGACACGCTTACAGCGGTTAATACCTGGGAGGATATTAAAAACGCCGTCCGCCTCGGACTCGGAGAAAAACTCTTTCCCGTTGGCTACGAGTTTACCACCCTCGACGCTGATACTACGCAAAATATTATATGGGTTGTGAGGGCGCACGACCACCATACAGCGGCAAATAATAAGCTCACGCATACAATGACGCTTGAAACAAAGAACGTTTACAGCTTGTCGAGCGGGGCGCAAAAGGCGGTACAGTACGACGCGACCGAGGCTTTTTATTTTGCGGAACTCGGACTCGCGGCGGGCACTTATAACATCACGATTGCAAATCAAGCCTGGTACACCGCCGACAACGGCAAAACGTTTCAATTTGAGCTTACAAAGGCGCTCCCCGTGGGCGGTCAGCTCGTATTTGCTATGACCTATAACGCTACCCTCGAGGGCAAAAGCGTTAAAAGCTATGCAAATAAGACTACGACAACGGCACTTGAAACCGTTACTCTTACGGAGGGCTCCGAGGGTACAAGCCTCGGTACAACGAACGGGAGCAGCCCTAACGTAAACCATATGCACCGCGCTATTTTCGGCAGCAATAACTACGCTCAATCCGCCGTCCGTCAATGGCTTAATAGCGCCGCCGTAGCGGGCTCGGTTTGGACTCCTACTAACGTATTTGACCGTCCCGCGTCCTGGGCGACAAGCTATAACGGTTTTATGCACGGCTTGCCCGCCGACTTCTTGGCGGTCGTGCAGCCCGCCGTACTTGCTTGCCGCACAAATTCGCTCTTTGAGGTTGAAAGCCTCGACGGTGCGGCTTTTGCTATCAATCAGCTTTACAGCCTTAAAGCGGATAAGTTTTTCCTACTCTCCCGCCCCGAAATTTTCGGGGACTGGGACAGCGCAAGCTACAAAGACGGTACGCAGCTCGAATATTATAACGGTTTGACGGCGACCGAGCGTATCAAACGCGACGCGGCGGGTACGGCGCGTCACGCTTGGTTGCGTTCTCCTTACCCGTCCTACGCGTCCCACGCGCGCATTGTCAACTCCTCGGGCGAAGTGAGCAGCACCGGTGCGTACAACGGTTACGGCGTAGCCCCCGCTTGTATAATCGCATAATCGCAAATCCGCCTCGGTAGAGGCGGGAAAAGCGATTAAAAGGAGGTTTTTATATGAGTGTGCGAAAAGGCGACCGCGGCGAGGGAAAGCTGCAAGTGCTTAACAAAGCGCGGGAGCTCAAGAAATACACCCTCGGGCTGATAAAATCGGAGAAACATTTTCCAAAGTCTACACGGTGGATATATGCCTCTCCGATAGTAAACGAAATACGGGAGGCGTGCGTATGTATTCGGCACGCAAACTCCGTATTTGTAACAAACGACGAGGAGTACACATACCGCCGTATGGAGCAAGTCAAGGCGCACGCGCACCTCGACGCGCTTTTAGACCTGGCGGACGACGCATACGACGCGGGCTACATATCGGGAAATCAAGTAGAGTATTGGACGGGCTTAATACTCAAAACCGACGACCTCTTGAAAGCCTGGATTAAGTCGGATAAAGAAAAATATCAAAAATAAATCATAGGGCGGTTGCTATATTTGCGGTACGGCGCGTAACGCTTGGTTGCGTTCTCCTAACCCGTCCAACGCGAACAACGCGCGCATTGTCAACTCCTCGGGCGAAGTGAACAACAACAATGCGTACAACGGTAACGGCGTAGCCCCCGATTGTGGGATTAGTCAGTATTCAAGTAGTCGAAAGACCAAAGCAGCACAGCTCACACAAGGAGCGACCGTCCTAACTCCGAAAGGAGGAAATATTGCGGGCGACAAAGGTACCTCGCGGGGTAGTCCTTTTATATGCGTCCGCTTTTCTTATGGCATACGAGCAAGTAATTTCCTTTGATAATCTGTATAAAGGCTTAAAAGAGAGCTGCCGTAATATCCGTTGGAAAGATAGTACCGTAGGATATGAGGGTAACGCGCTTAAAAATACCTATCGTTTGCGGCAAACGCTGCTTAACGGTACGTACAAAATAGACCGATACCAACATTTCACGATATACGAGCCGAAACGTCGGGACATTGTAGCCACAAGGTTAAAAGACCGACAATTTCAGCGTTCGCTCTGCGACAACGGCTTTTATGAGCAGATTACAAAATCCTTTATAACAGATAATTGCGCTTGCCTCAAGGGGCGCGGCGTAGACTATACGCTAAACCGTATGACCGCACATTTGCGGCGGTATTATATCGCGCACGGTTGCGACGGTTGGGTGCTTAAATGTGATATACGGCATTATTTCCAAAGCATACGGCACGACGTAGCAAAGGCGGCAATACGCAAGCGGGTTACAGATACTCAAATTGCGGAGCGGGCTTGCGAAATTGTGGACTCTTTCGGAAAAATCGGGTTAGGGCTCGGCTCCCAGGTATCGCAGCTTGTAGCTCTCGCCGTCCTGGACGACCTCGACCATTTCATAAAGGAGCGGTTGAGAATAAAGCATTATATCCGATATATGGACGACTTTATTTTAGTACACGAGGACAAAGAGTATTTGCGACAATGCAAAAAGGAAATCGAGGCGCGCCTATTCGCCCTCGGCTTACAGCTCAACGATAAAACGGCGCTTTACCCATTGCGCCAGGGAGTAAAGCTCCTACAATGGCGGTTTATCGTTACCGATACGGGCGCGATAATCCGCAAAATGGGTAAAAAGAAACAGAGCAAGCAGCGCCGCAAGCTCAAAAAGCTATACGCAAAAGAGCGCCGCGGAGAGTATGCGCCAGGGACGGCGCACGAGTCGCTCGTTTCCTGGCTTGCAAATGCCGCCCGCGGAGATACCTACCACGAGCGGCTCAAAATGATAAATTATTTTAAGAATATGGAGGCAATATACAATGCAAGAGAATATCTATAAAAGACTCGCACAGGCGGAGGCAATGGCAGCGGCGCAGAAAGCGGAAACAATGGAGGTACTGCAAGCGGCATATAAGCGAGCTTGCGAGGAACTCAACGAGGAGGACGCGGCAGCGTTTGCCCGCAAAATCCGCGATAAACTCCTTAACGAAACCGATAGCCGCGTAGCTCTCGACCGCTTTAATATCAGCGTGCCGAGCGGGACCTCTTTTACCGCCTGGCTTTCGTTCTTAAAATCGCTCGGAGAAATTATTACGGGAGCCTGGGCAATATATCGCCAGGCGCTCCGCGACCTCCCCGAACAAGAGGGCTTTCCGTTTAATGTTACTTTCCCCGCCCCTCCCGAGGTTGAGAACGACGGGACAGAGGGCGAGTAATGGGAAATTATGAGCTTATAGAGGAGCTTTGCAGCGTGGCAAGGCTGCAAGCGGATATTATACAAAAGCAAGCCGAGGCTATCGCTCAAGCAGAAATTGCCGAAAGCGTAGCGGCTGACCTTGCCGAAATGAGAAAACAGGCAGCGGACACTCTCGCCCGCTGCGAAAAAGAGCTTTAAGGAGGCGGAGGCTATGTTAGATACGTTTTTATCCTGGCTTATACCGTTTCTTTGCGGCGGTGCCGTAACATTTGCGGGCACTATGCTAATTAAGCTCAAGGCAATTAAAAACGGCTTACAATGCCTTTTGCGAGCTGAAATAATCCGCTCATACGATAAGTATACCGAGCGCGGTTATTGCCCTCTTTATGCAAAAGAGGCACTCACAAGGGCATATAAAGCATATCACGCCCTCGGCGGTAATGACGTAGCGACAGAATTATATCACGATATTATGGAGCTGCCGACAGAGCCGCACAAGGAGCAAACCGAGAAAGGAGGAAAATAATACAATGGAGAAAAAGAAAGTATCGGTTGAAACCGTAGTACGTACTATTGTGCTTGTGGTAACGCTGCTTAACCAGGTTTTAACTATGCTCGGCAAAAACCCGCTGCCCTTTGCAGAGGACGAGCTGTACTCTATGCTCACGGCTGCCGCCACCGTAGCGGCTACGCTTTGGGCTTGGTGGAAAAACAACAGCTTTACCTCGGCAGCTATCCAGGCAGACGAGTATATGAAAGAAATCAAGCACGAAAACGCGAGTTATACAGAAAGCGAGGATTAAAACAGTATGAACATCATTACGGCATACGCAACAAAGAACGATTGCTACAAGGCGGCGCGGAAAATGAAACCCGCGGGCATTGTCGTACATAGTACGGGTGCAAATAACCCGTACTTGAAACGCTACGTTGACGCACCCGACGAGGTGGGCGTAAACCAGTACGGCAACCATTGGAATAACCCCGCCTCGGTAATGAAACGCTCCGTTTGCGTTCACTCCTTTATCGGCTACGATAAAAACGGAGCCGTAAGGGTTGCAAACATTCTCCCGTACAATTATTGTTGTTGGGGCGTTGGGAGCGGCTCGAAAGGCTCTTATAATTACAACCCCGCATATATTCAGTTTGAAATGTGCGAGGACGGGCTCACGAACAAGGCGTATTTTGAGGCGGTGCGCGATACCGCTATTGAGTATTGCGCTTATCTCTGCAAGGAGTACGGCTTGTCGGTTGATAATATCGTAAGCCACCGCGAGGCGCACGCTCTCGGTTATGGAAGTAACCACGGCGACCCCGATAACTGGTGGAAAAACTTTTCCTACACAATGGATATGTTCCGCACCGCGGTAAAAGCAAAGCTCGCAGCACAAGTCAAGCCCGCAGAGCAGCCGAAACCCTCGGAGGATAAAACTCTGTACCGTGTGCAGACGGGGGCTTTCAGCAAAAAGAGCAACGCTACCGCCCTTGCCGATAAGCTCAAAGCCGCGGGCTTTGATACCTACATTGTGCAGAGCGGCAATCTCTATAAAGTCCAGGTCGGAGCCTACTCCGTAAAGGCAAACGCCGACGCTATGGCGGCAAAGCTCAAGGCGGCGGGCTACGACACATTTATTACTACAAAGAGCGGTACGGCGGTAGGTGCTGACACCGCGCCGAAAAAGTCCGTTGACGAAATCGCCCGCGAGGTTATCCGCGGAGCCTGGGGCAACGGTGCAGACCGCAAAAACAGGCTTACAGCCGCGGGCTATGATTATAGCGCCGTGCAGAGCCGCGTAAACGCTCTGCTTAAATAGTCCTCCTTAAATTCACATAGGAAAAGCGGCGGGATTGAGGGAAACCTCGCCCGCCGCTTTTTCACTTTCCGAAAGGAGTCGAAGTATGGCAAATAAATATAACATAACCTTTGTAGACAAAAGCGACGAGGCGAAAAAAACAATAATAGGGCTCTCAAAAACAGCTCTGCGAGCCTCGGGAAAAGTCGTGCGGAAATACTTACGCGAAAACGTGCCCGTCCGTTCAAAGCGTTTCAAAAACCATATAGGCACCTGGGTTATGATAAATTATTCTACGGGGCAGCCGACGCTACAAGTCGGCTTTTACTCTTGGCAAAAAGTCAAGAAAAAGAATAAATTACCCTCGCACGCCTCGCCGCATTGGGTAGAGTTTGGAGTAAAACCGCATACTATGCCGAAAGACGGCAAACGGGCGTTTATGAGGTACGAAAACAATATATACGGTTTTCACGTCAACCACCCAGGCACGAGAGCAACAAACGTATTGCGCGACACCGTGCAAAATAATATCGGAGAAATACGCGCAGCACAAGAGGAATACTTAAAAGAAATGACAAAATCGTTTGAGGAGGCGGGCTTGAAAATAGACAAGGGCGACGAGTTCGAGGACGACGACTAAAGCAAAAGGCGGGGGCAATAAGCCTCCGCCTTATTTTTATTTATAAATTTTTATGTGCATTGCTACACACAGCCCGCGCTCGGAGTTAATTATTTTTTCTACCGATACCGAGGCTTTATTATGGAGATATAAGCCCCGTATTTTGTTTAAGTCCTTATACCCTATAAAACCTATTTGCTCGTTCTTTTTAGTAAATACACCTATCGTATCGGGATAATCGGCAGTCGGCGCAGGGTGGAATAATAAATCGTCGCCCACCTTTAACCGCGCTATGTACGTTTGACGGCTCGTGCCGTTTTCGTTTGTGTATGCCGTACCCCATACGTCGCAAGAAAACTCGTCAATTACTTTTTTAGAAAACAACCCCATTTCCATACCTCCATAAAAAAAGTGCGTGCAACTCGTCGCTGCACGCACGAAAAACGCAAGCTCCGAATTGCTACCACACTAATTCTATGTTTTACGCTATAAGACGCAAAAACAAGCCCGCATTTTTACCGAAGTAAAAAAAGCGCACTTACAGCATAAAACAAATTATTAAATTAGTGTGGTACCCTTATTATATCAGAAAACCGCCGCGCTTTCAATAATAATTGCAAAAAACCGCAAAAAGTTTTGAAAAAGGGCTTGACAAATACGCATTAAAGGCGTATAATATAAACATAGAGAGGAGATGATACAAACGAAAAGAGCAGACCTCATAAAGCTACTCGAAAAAAACGGTTGGTACTTAAAAAGAAACGGAGGCGGGCACGACATCTACACCAACGGAAAAGAGAGCGAAACAATCCCGAGGCACAGAGAATTAAAAGAAAATCTCGCAAGGGCAATAATTAAAAGGCGGGGGCTCAAATGAGCCCCACGCCGCCCGAGCTTAATATATATTTTATTGGAGGTAACTATATATGAAAAATTCATATCCTATTTTGCTTATACCCGAGGATAAGGGCTTTACGGTTTATATTCCCGATTTTGATATTAACACACAAGGCGAGGATTTAACCGACGCTATCGAAATGGCGCGGGACGCTATCGGCTTAATGGGTATTGATATGGAGGACGACGGAAAAGCGCTGCCTACACCCCGCAAGCTCGATACTGTTAAAACGGCGCAAGGAGAAATCGTAACGCTTGTAGACGTTGACTTTGCAGAATATCGGCGCAAAAACGAAATGAGAGTAGTTAAGAAAAATTGTACTCTCCCGAGTTGGCTTTGCTATGCGGCAGAAAAGGCAAATATTAACTTTTCCCAGGCTTTACAAGAGGCACTCAAACGGGAGTTGAGAATAACAGACAGGTAAACCGAGCACACTTGAGCCCGTTCCCTCCGTGGGAGCGGGCTATATTATTTTAATGATTATTTCAATAAAACGGAGCGATTTTATTATGAAAAGAACATTTAAGCATTTAACCTTTAACGACAGGCTAAAAATAGAGGCGTGGCTAAAAGCGGGAGTATCAAAAAAGGATATGGCGTGTATGCTTGGCGTGCATTGGAGAACAATTTATAACGAGCTCGCAAGAGGACAATATGAACACTTAAATAGCGACTACACAACCGAAATGCGATACAGTCCCGATATTGCGGAGGAAAAATATCAAGAGAATTTAAGAGCAAAGGGAGCGGGGCTCAAAATCGGAAACGACCACGAATACGCTAATTATCTTGAATATAAAGTATCGGTTGAAAAATACACGCCTGGTGCTATTTTGGGGGAAATAAAGCAAAAAGGAATACAATTCAATACCACCATTTCAAAGACTACTTTTTATCGCTATATTACGGACGGCGTTTTTTTAACTATCACAAATGCCGACTTGCCCGTAAAGAAAAACAAGACGAAAAAGAAATATAAAAAAGTACGTGCCGCTCGTGCACCAAAAGGCGAAAGCATAGAGAAACGCCCCGCAGAGATTGCGGAGCGTTCAACTTTCGGTCATTGGGAAATGGATTGCGTAGAGGGCAAAAAAGGTACTAAAAAAACTATGCTTGTACTTACCGAGCGTTATACCCGCTACGAAATTATACGCATTATGAAAGACCATACAGCCGCAAGCGTTGTTAAAGCTCTTAACGGCATAGAGCGCACATACGGTGCAGACTTTTACAAAGTGTTCCAAAGTATCACAATAGACAACGGCTCCGAGTTTTCCGACCGAGAGGGACTCGAGCAAAGCTGCCGTCGCGTTAGCAACCGCACAAAAGTATATTATTGCCACCCTTACAGCGCTTACGAGCGTGGCTCTAACGAAAATCAAAATAAAATGATACGCCGACACTATCCAAAAGGCGTTAGCTTTGAAAAAGTAACGCCCGCAGACACCCGAAAGCTCGAACAATGGATAAACAATTACCCGAGAGGTATTTTTAACTTTTCGACCTCTGCCGACTTATACGAGGCGTGCATAAATAGCCTCCTATCCGCCTAAAATAAAATTTTTTGCGACTTTTTGCAATTTACCTCTTGACTTTTCATAAAAATATAGTATTTTCTTTGAAATATTATGTGACGATTTGTAAAAAATGAAACCGCAACTCTTCCGTTCATCAAGAGTAACGGCAGGACAACACTCTGCACGGCACAAAAAAAACCGACTGCTTTGCAGTCGGTTTTTTGTCAGTTGGCTTCGGCGGCTGCCTCGGCTTCCTTTTTCGCCACATACTCGTCGTATGTGCCGTAGAAGTCCGTCATGCCGTCGGGACGAAGCTCTATTATTCTGTTCGCGACGGTATTGACTATCTCGTAGTCATGGCTTGAGAGCAGCAGGTTGCCCTTAAAGTCGCGCAGACCGTTATTTACGGCAGTTATGGATTCAAGGTCCAGGTGGTCGGTAGGCTGATCCACTATGAGAAAGTTTGAGCCGAAAAGCATCATTCTGGCAAACATGCATCTGACCTTTTCTCCGCCGGAGAGAACACTTACCTGCTTATAGGGTGCATCGCCCGAAAACAGCATTCTGCCGAGCATGCCTCTCAGGTATGTTTCCGTCTGATCCTTGGAATACGGGCGCATCCAATCAAGCATATTCTCGGTGTGGCCCTCGAAATACGAGGTATTATCGTGGGGGAAATATGAGCGCGTTATGCTTATTCCCCACTTGAAGCTGCCCGCGTCCGGCTCGATCTCCTCCGCCAGTATGCGGAACAGCGCCGTTATTGCAAGCTCGTTGCCGACGAATGCAATCTTATCGTCCTTTGCGACGGTGAACGTTACGTTTGAAAACAGCTTTTGTCCGTTTTCGCTTTTCTCAAGGTCGTTTACGAAAAGAATATCCTTGCCGGCGACTCTGTCCATATCGAAGCCGATATAGGGATAGCGTCTGCTTGAAGCGGGCAGCTCCTGCACCGTCAGCTTATCGAGCAGTTTACGTCTGGACGTTGCCTGGCGCGATTTCGATTTATTGGCGGAGAAACGGGAGATGAACTCCTGCAGGTCGCGTATCTTTTCTTCGTTTTTCTTATTCTGCGCCTTTGTGAGCCGCTGTATGAGCTGGCTGGATTCATACCAGAATTCGTAGTTGCCCACGTACATTTTTATGTCATTATAGTCGATATCGACTATGTTCGTACATACGTTATTGAGAAAATGTCTGTCATGGGAAATGACGAGCACAGTGCCGAAATAATCGGCGAGAAAGTCCTCAAGCCAGCGTACGGCAGCAAGGTCGAGACCGTTTGTAGGCTCGTCAAGAAGGATAATATCGGGGTTTCCGAAAAGCGCCTGTGCAAGCAGCACTTTGACCTTTTCGCTGTCGCGCAGCGACGACATTTCAGAGGTGAGTATATCCTCTGAAAGTCCCAGTCCCTGTATCATGCGGGAGACGTCGCTCTCCGCTTCCCAGCCGCCGAGCTCCGCGAAATCGCCTTCAAGCTCCGCGGCGCGGATGCCGTCCTCGTCGGAGAAATCCTCTTTGGCGTATATGGCTTCTCTTTCCTTCATGGTATCGTACAGGCGTCTGTTGCCCATGATGACCGTATCAAGCACGGTGTATGCGTCAAACGCGAAGTGGTCCTGCCGCAGCACGGACATACGCTCGCCCGGGGTGATCTCCACATTGCCCGTCGTAGGCTCAAGCTCGCCGCAGATAAGCTTGAAAAACGTGGTCTTACCCGCGCCGTTTGCGCCGATGACGCCGTAGCAGTTGCCTTTTGTAAATTTGAGATCGACGTTTTTGAACAGAAGCTGTCCGCCGAAGTTGAAAGAAAGATTGTTTACAGTGATCATTTCAAGTTCCTTTATATTCAGTCAGTCGGTATATGATACCACCGGGGCGGCTCAAAGTCAAGGCTTATCTTCCGAAAGCGCCGTCGATCCCGATGCACTGCGCCGTTATATATTTTGCATCGTCGCCGGACAGAAAATACACAAGCTCGGCGACTTCCGCGGCGCTGCCCATACGTCCCGCGGGAATTTCGGATACTATCGCATCGCGAGCCGCCGCGTCAAAGCATTTGTTCATATCGGTGTCGATAACTCCCGGCTCGACGCAGTTCACGTTTATACCGGAAGGCGCAAGCTCTTTTGCAAGGGACATTGTAAGTCCGCGCACGCCCGCCTTCGCCGCGCTGTAAGCGCACTCACAGGAGGCGCCCACGGCGCCCCATATGCTGCCGATATTGATGATAGAGCCACTGTGGGCTTTTACCATTATTTTCGACGCTTCTCTGCAAAGGGTGAATGTCGAGCCGAGGTCCGTATCGCAAACGCGCCGCCAGTCCTCGTCGCCGCAGTCGCATATCTGCGCTATATGCGCAACGCCCACACAACACACAAGGGTGTCAAGTCCGCCCATAAGCTCTGCGGCGCGGTGCAAAGCCGCAGCAGCGGCTTTGGGGTCAGATACATCGGCGCAGATACTGCGCGCGCCCGTACGCGAGCACAGCGCCTCTGCCGCTTCCCTGCTGTTTTTATATATAAATACGACATCATCGCCCGCCGCGCGAAATTTTTCAGTGCAGGCGGCGCCTATTCCGCGGCTGCCGCCCGATATGAGTACTTTTTTCACGGTACCACCTCAAAAAGCAATATTTACTTATGCTATGCCCACAGGCTCTTTTGCCTCGCTCTTCTTTTCGGCGCCGACGGTGCTGAGTTTCGGAGCGTTCGCCGTCTTTTTGGCTCTCTCTTTTTCGGCGGCGCAGGAAAGCATAAGCTTTATTCTGTTTTCCTGATTTATCCTTGTCGCGCCCGCGTCATAATCGACCGCAACGATATTGCACTCGGGATTTCTCTCTTTCACGGGCTTCATCATGCCCTTGCCGACAATATGGTTGGGCAGGCAACCGAAGGGCTGCACGCAGACGATGTTGTCTATGCCGGAGTCTATAAGCTCCAGCATCTCTGCGGGAAGCAGCCAGCCCTCGCCCATTTTCATGCCCTTGCCGATATAGCCTGATATAAGGGATTTTGTATGTTCAAAGGGCGTCGGCGGCGCAAAGCTGCTGTTTTGCTTTATGGCGGTAATAAGGTCGCTTTGCTTTTTCTCGACGATTTTGAGTATAATTTTGCATATTTCTTTGTACATGGGCTTTACGCCGTAAAGGTCGTAGTCATTGATGCCGTTCTGTATGCAGTACAGGCAGAAATCCACAAGCCCCGCCATTGTGACTTCCGCTCCCTCGGATACAAGAAAATCCTCAAGGTGGTTATTGCCGAGCGGCGAAAACTTTACGAATATCTCGCCCACGATGCCCACTTTAATTTTCTTCTCGCCCGTTTTCGGCAGCGCCTCAAAGTCCCGAACTATGGCTGCGTAGTTCTTTTTGACCTTGCTGTATCTCAGGTGATGCTCCGCCATTTCGTCCGTGAGCTTATCCGTCCACCTGTCGCAGAGCGCAAGGGTCGATCCCTTTTCCTTTTCGTAAGGCAGGCACTGATTGCGCATGAGCATGAGCAGATCGCCGTACATTACGGCGTACACCATTCTGTGCAGGATGGGCAGCGTCAGCTTGAAGCCCGGGTTTTCCTCAAGTCCCGCAAAGTTAAGGCTTATAACGGGCACATACTCGTATCCTGCTTTTGCCAGCGCTTTTCTCAGCAGAGGTATGTAGTTTGAAGCACGGCAGCCGCCGCCCGTCTGTGTAAACAGCAGCGCCACTTTATGTGTGTCGTACCTGCCGCTTTCAAGGGCGTCGATAAACTGTCCGACTACAAGAAGTGCGGGATAGCAGGCGTCGTTATGTACATATTTCAATCCGTTGTCAACAACGCTTCTGCCGAAGTTTTCAAGGGGCGCGGCGTGGTATCCGTAGCGCTCGAGAATTTTTGCTATAAGCTTGAAATGCACCGGGAGCATGGTAGGAATAAGGATAGTATAATCCTTGCGCATTTCCTCTGTAAATACTACCTTTTCAGTCACTTTGCCGCCTCCTTTTCTTTGTTTTTCTTTCTTTCTTCGATTGCGCCGATAAGACTGCGCAGCCTTATCTTTACCGCGCCGAGGTTTGTGATCTCATCGATCTTCAGCTGGGTATACAGTTTTCCGCGGCTCTCAAGAATGGAACGCACCTCGTCCGTTGTGATCGCATCGACGCCGCAGCCGAAGGATACAAGCTGAACGAGCTGGCAGTCGTCGTGCTCGGTGCAGTATTCGGCAGCCTTGTAAAGGCGCGAGTGATACGTCCACTGATTGAGGACGCTTACCTCGGGGCACTCGGTCAAGTCGGAGATGCTGTCCTCACTGACCACCGCAAAGCCGAGAGAGTTCGCGAGTCTGTCAATACCGTGGCCTATCTCGCTGTCCGTATGGTACGGTCTGCCTGCCAGCACCATAACGGGAACGCCGCGCTCGCGGGCGCTCTCAAGCGCCGCGCTGCCCGCTTTGTATATATCCCGCATCCACTCGCGGTAAGCCGCAGTACCTGCCGCAACCGCTGCCTTTATCTCGCTTTTCTTTATGCCGTCGAAATATTTTGAAAGATACTCGTACAGCTCAATGGCAAGCTGTTTTTCATCATTGATGTTAAGATAAGGATACAGGAACTTGATTTTTGAAAGCTCTTCCGTATTGCCCGCAAGCAGTTCGGAATAATATGCCACAACGGGACAGTTGTAGTGATTTACGCCGCATTTTTCGTCCATGTTGTATGTAAGACACGGATAGAATATTGCGTCAACGCCCATATCGAGCAGAGTCTGCACATGACCGTGCATCAGCTTTGCGGGATAGCACGCGGTGTCCGAGGGGATAGAGAAATGTCCCTTTGCGTATATTTCCTTTGTTGACTGACCCGTGAGTATGACCCTGAAACCGAGGCGTCGGAATATTGTATGCCACAGAGGTGCAAGCTCGTACATACCGAGGGCAAGCGGCAGACCAATCGTCTCGCGGCAGCTGTCATCGCCGCGATCCTTTGCGAGGGCGGCAAGCTTTTGCCTCTTGTATTCGTGCAGATCCGGCAGTTCATCAGCCGGATCGTGCTTTATGCCCGCGCCCTTGTCGCACTGGTTGCCGGACACGAATTTTGCGCCGGAGGAGAACGTGTTCACCGTCAGCGGGCAATGGTTCTGGCAGCCGTTGCAGCGAACGCTCACGGCTTTGTGAGTAAAGTTTTTAAGATCTTCGGCGCTTATGAGAGTTGATTTTTCAAGTCCAAGCTCTTTTACATACAGCGCCGCGCCGTATGCGCCCATAAGTCCCGCTATCACCGGTCGGATTACGTTTCTGCCCAGCTCTTTTTCAAAGCTGCGCAGAACGGCGTCGTTATAGAACGTGCCGCCCTGGACTACGATGTTTTTGCCCAGCTCGTCGGCGCTGCCGGCTCTTATTACCTTGTATATGGCGTTCTTTACGACGCTTACGGAAAGGCCCGCCGATATATCGTCAACGCCCGCGCCGTCCTTCTGCGCCTGCTTTACGGAGGAATTCATGAACACCGTGCAGCGGCTGCCGAGGTCCACGGGAGATTTACCGAAAAGACCCAGAGACGCAAATTCTTCGACGGTATATCCCATGGAGCGCGCAAACGTTTCGAGAAACGATCCGCAGCCTGAGGAGCACGCCTCGTTTAGCATTATGGAATCGATGGAGCGGTTTTTGACCTTAAAGCACTTTATATCCTGTCCGCCGATATCCAGTATGAAATCCACATCGGGGTCGAAATGGCGCGCGGCGGTATAGTGGGCGATAGTCTCCACTATGCCTTTGTCAACGCCGAAGCCGTGGCATATAAGCTCTTCGCCGTAGCCGGTCACAGCCGACGCGCGTATTTTTATTCGTTCTCCGCACAGAGAGTATATTTTCTCAAGCTGCGAGCGCACTATCTCAACGGGATTTCCGCGGTTGGAGTCGTAATATGTATAGAGGATCCCGCAGTTTTCGCCTATGAGTACAAGCTTTGTCGTGGTGCTTCCGCAGTCGATACCGAGCCATGCGTCGCCGCTGTACGCGTTTATATCCGCCCTCGGAACGTCAGCTGCGGCGTGGCGCTTTTTGAATTCTTCGTATTCTTCTTTGCTTTCAAACAAAGGGGCAACGTGGCTTCTTTCGGTTCTGACAGACGCGGCGTGCTCTATCTTTTCGCAGAGCTCGTCGGCGGTCATGACCGCACCGCCCTTCAGACAGTAAAGCGCCGCGCCGAGAGCAACGGAAAAACGTGCGTACTCGGGAAATACGGCGTGGTCGCCGTCAAGCTGAAGCGTTTCGACAAAGCGGCGGCGCAGACCTTTGCAATAGTACAGAGGTCCGCCGAGAAACATTACGGTGCCGCCGATGCGTCTGCCCTGGGCAAGTCCCGCTATCGTCTGGTTGACCACCGCCTGATATATGCTTGCGGCGATATCTTCTTTTCTCGCGCCCTGGTTAAGAAGCGGCTGGATATCCGTTTTGGCAAAAACTCCGCAGCGGGAGGCTATGGGATATATACGCTCGCTTTTCAGCGAAAGCTCGTCAAGCTCGTCGGGGGTAACGTTGAGAAGCGTTGCCATCTGGTCGATAAACGCGCCCGTTCCGCCCGCGCAGCTGCCGTTCATTCTCTCATCGGTGCCGCCTTCGAAAAATATGACCTTCGCGTCCTCGCCGCCAAGCTCTATTACGGCGGAAGTCTCGGGCGCGATGACACGTATCACCTCGCCTGTGGCAAAGACCTCCTGCACAAAGGGAAGCCCCGCGGCGTTCGCCATTCCCAGACCCGCGGAGCCGGAGACCGTAACCCGTACTTTGCCGCTTCCGATAACGGATGCTGCGTCACGCAGCATATCAAGAGTTTTCTGCCGCACCTGCGACATATGGCGCTCGTAGCGCTCCCAAACGACCTCGCCGTCTTTCAGGACTACTATTTTCGCGGTCGTTGAGCCGATATCTATACCTATAAGAGTTCCGCTGTTCTGTGCTTCTTTTATCTGCATTTTTCTCTACCTGTTTTCAGTTTTTTCGTTGTCGAACATATAAATGCCGCTGTCCGCAGGTGTATTTTCCACCTGCTGCTCATACTGCGCGCTGCCGCCGTCACCGGAGGAGGCGCCGCCGCCCGAGTCCCGTTTGCCGAAGCCGAACACTATACCGTAAAACAGATTTACGCACAAATTCAGCATCATGCACGCAAGGCAGGCGCCCACGAGAGGATGCACTCTGCACACACGGTTTGAATACGCGCTGCGCCTGTCGTTATAGACCTTGCCGCCCGATTTAAGTGTTTCGTACACGCGGCGGTACTCGGTGTTCTGCGGATCCAGCCGCACCGCGTTTTCTATATGCTCGATCGCAATTATTACGTCGCCGCACTGTGAATGGCACACGGCACTTACATAGTACCACTCGGCGTCTCTGGTTTTCACGTTTGCGAGAACGTTCAGCGCGTCGCGAAAGCGTCCGCGGTACATAAACGCCTTTGCGATATCGGTATACGAATATCCTGCGTCATCGTCATTCGCGGCTCCGTTTGCGCCGCCGAAGCCGTAGAACGCAAATCCGGGGCCGAAGCCCGAAAATCCGCTGCCGAAGCCGAAGCCCGACTGAGTTCCCGTACCGCCGGCACCGTATCCTCTGCTGCCGGAAGAATACGGACCCGAATTCTGAGCCGGATTTTTGATCTTCTCATATGCTTCGTTGACCTCTGCCATATGCTTTGCGGCTTCTTCGTCACCGGGGTTGAGGTCGGGATGATATTTCTTCGCAAGTTTTCTGTATGCTTTTGTTATCTCTTCATCGCTTGCATCGGGGCTGACACCCAGAACGCTATACGGATCTCTTGCCATTCGCGCCCTCCTTTGCAAATCTGTATCTGTAGCGCGTCCAGATGCCGCTGTACAGAATGTTGTCGAATATGCTTTTATAGTTATGTATGCAAAGCCCGCCGTATGCCTCCGTGCATCTTGCCATAAGCACGTCAAGAAGCGATTCCCTGTCGCAGCTGACAAAGGCGAGCGGGTTGTATCTCTGCCTTTTCAGGTCTCCTTTCAGATCAACGGCGGCGTCCATCATATACACGGCGCAGCCGAGAGCGTATCCGAATCGGCGCAGGCGAGGGCTCATTGCGTCCTCCTGCCAGATGAATACTTCGGATAGCAGCTCGCCGAAGGCACCTGCCGCCGCGTCCGGATCGGGATCGCCCCGCCGCTCCGTTTCCGAAAGGCGGGCAAGGCAGGCATCGATCGCGGCGCTCTGACGCGGGTATTTCGCAAAAAGCGTTCGGCACGACGGCGACATTATTTTTGAAGCGAGAAGCGAGGAAACGCTTTTGTCATCCTGCCAGTTGTCAACGGCGTTTTTATACGACAGAAGTATATTCATATCCGCCGCGTAGTCGGTGATCTCGTTTTGCAGCACCGGCTGCTTTTTTGCGGGATGCGCCGCGCACCGCTTTTCCCCGTTTTCAAATGAAACGCCGTATACCGAGGAAAGAAGCAGCGCAAGAAATGTCATATCGTAGTTAAGGGTGAGCCGCGCCGCGGCACCGAAGCGCTTTGCCAGCGCATGGCAAAGACCGCAGTATGCACCGCGATATATCTTCGCGTCTTCTTCGCTAAGAAGCGGCATATCGGCTATTACATATCCGAACACGGCAAATTTTCCCCCTTTACAGCCATCATATACGCAATGATACCGCTTCAATGTTAACTGAACATCAACCCGAAGGCTTGTTTACAAAAAATTAAAAAATGTCCGCAAGCCGCGGCATGCAAAATATATCTCAGACTATTTGGGGCACTGTGCCGCGTTCGGCGCGGTGCCGATCGTTTTGCAAAAAATCAGCGCCGCGGTTTTTTCCCGCGGCGCTCGAAATTTTTTATTGAGTTACCGTTACATCTGCGCCGAAACTGTCCGCGCCGAACACCGACGCCATAAAGCGCGCGATCTTAACGTTATCCGTCTGCGCTCCGTTGAACTGCTCCGTGCCGTAGCCGAGGGCGTAAACGGGAACGGGAGTAGACGTATGGAGGCCGTTGTTTGTAACGTCACCGGATGTACTGAACGCACCTGTCTCGTGATCCGCAGTCACTATAAGAACAGTTCCCGGGCGCGCTGCGGTAAACGTTGCGGCGTACTTTATCGCTTCGTCAAATCTGCACACGAATTTTGCAGTGTCTGTCTTTGTATATCCGCTGCCGTAGCTGCGGTCGCAGGACTTATCGATATATGCTTCCTCTATCATGGCGAAAAATCCGTCGGAGTCTGTCGAAATATCGGAAAGCACTGACTTTGTCGTCTCAAGAAGCTCGTGTTCGCCCGGAAGACCTCCAACAAGGCGGGTGATACTGCCGCTGTCCACAAGTTCCTTCTGCTCTGCCGCGATCTCGTCATGATTTGATCTGCTTACGTTGTGCACCGTGAACGCGGAAGGCGTTGCGCCCGTTGCGGCTTCGGTCGAAACGACCGCCGTCTTCAGTCCCTTTGAAGCCGCAAGCTCCCGCACATTCTGTACCTTCATGCCATAGCCGTTTATGCCGAGCTTTCCGTTCTGGGTTTTCCATCCGGTTGCGAGAGCCGTTGCGGAAGCTGCGCTGTCCGTTACGGTCGACTTGAATGTTCCCGCATCGGTCATGTCGGAAACGCTTGTTGTGGTGCATGTGCCCTTTGACGGGAACTTTGCCGCCGTAAAGCTGCTGTAATCGTACGGCCAGTCGCTCTGGAACCTTGCATACACATTTGTAAATGTAATATGATTGGCACCCATGCCGTCACCGATCATGAGAATCACGCTGTCGGCTTTGGCGGGAACGTAGTCGGCAGCCTCAGCAGTTACGGATATTTTCTCGGGAGAGAATGTCGCGTTTGACGACACAAGGCCGCAAAGTGCCGCAACAGCACCGCCTATCATATAGTCCTTGCCGGCAAGGGCAATTGTGTCGCCGTCTCTCCAGACCGCGTACTGATTGTTTGAAAGCGTCGGCGCGGAGCCTGAGACGC
This sequence comes from uncultured Eubacteriales bacterium, assembly GCA_959601495.1. Taxonomy (GTDB): domain Bacteria; phylum Bacillota; class Clostridia; order Oscillospirales; family CAG-272; genus Avispirillum. The sequence goes on along the minus strand of CAUGPT010000001.1, from coordinate 89,515 downwards.
TGCGGGAAGTGTTTCCTATGAGAATCTCCTTGCCTGCAGATGCCGCGGAATCGTCTGATGAAGAAATTTCTGTGCCGCATATCTCGGAGATCCGCTTACACAGTATCTCGGCAGCATATTTTTCATATACTGTCGCGCCCGCAGGGTATACGACGGTATAATCGGTTATCTTTTCACTTTCATCGATCACAGGCGGCGTGAACAAGCCTATAAGCGCCCGTCTGAAAAGCAGCAGGTCTGCGGCATTTATATTGCCGTCGCAGTTGAAGTCGGCGTAGCGTTCATCATCGATATTGTAAAGTCCGATGAGTCTGCGTCTGAACAAAAGCAGATCGGCGGAGTTTCTGTTGCCGTCATTGTCGATGTCGCCGACCATACGCCCCGCCGCATTTGCAGGGATCATCAGCGCGAGGCTCAGCACCATCACTACAGTTAAAACAACACTGATAATTCTGCGCATTTCAAGCACCGTCCTTGTGTTTATAATTTATACATATATAATAAGTCAAATCCACGATTTTGTCAATTAAATGTTTACAACTTTTTTCGACGGCGACTTGAATGTGCCGCCGCTTGGATATATAATTGTAACAGGTCAAAGTATGGGAGGCGATACAATGAAAAAACACGGTAGAGGCGGCGACGAAACGCCCGAGATTTCGTCGGAGGGTATAAAACCCGCCAAAAGCAAACGAAAGAGAGCCGCTGCGATCATTGTATCCGTCATTCTCTCCGTCGGTATACTGAGCGGCGCAGGTCTTTGGTTTATTTCACGCGGGCAGGCAGGCGGCGATAACGTCGTCGGCGGCACCTCCGACACAAAAAAAGTTGTCGGCATGTACGGAAGCACCTCAAGCTATCTGCACTACCCAATTGACGACGAGCTCGACGTTACTACCGTTGACGAGTACATGGAGCTTGACCGCACCGTTCACTACAAGGAAAACGGCGAAAGCATCGCGCTTGACGACGACAACATAGATATGTTCGGCGATGATGTGAAATTTTTCGTCATGTATTTCTATTACATAGTCACGGGGGATTTTGAAACATACAATAAACAATTTACGGAAGATTACTACAAAAGCGCCGAACCGTATTACAGCTTTACTCAGCAGATGTTATACGATATTGAGATCGAAAAGCTGGGCGAGGACAAAACCGAAAGCGAGACGCGGTACCGCTACGACGTTTCCTATAAATTATTCCGCAACAACGGCACGTTCCGCAACGACATCGGCAGCGACGCCTCAAAGACGCTGTACTTTGAACTCACAAAGTCCGGCGGCAAGGTTCTTATTGACAAAATCGACTATTACAGATAACCGTCCGCTCGCTTTCGGACTCACTGCTCCGAGAAAAAGCCGGTCTTTCACGCGAAAGACCGGCTTTTCATATACGGCGCCGCCGCTCAGTCGCGTTTTTTCAGCCTGAAAAAAAGGCGGGCGAGAGCGCTGCCGTTGAACGGTATAAGCGGATATAGATAGTTTCTCCTGCCGTCCGCCGTCTTGTTGGTCGCGGCAAGAACGACGCCGCAGATAAGCCCCAGCGCAAAGCCCCAGCCTCCGGCAAGCCATGTGAGAAACAGCGTCAGCATCCTTATATATTTGAAGGCGTATCCAAGCTCATACGACGACTGGGTAAAATTTGCTATCGCCGCAAAGGACATATAAAGTATCACATCCGGACAAAGCCAGCCCACCTGCACCGCAAAATCACCGAGGAGAAGTCCGCCCACAACGGAAAGCGAGTTTGAAAGCGTGCTGGGTGTATTCAGAGAAGCAAGCTTCAATCCGTCCAGAACAAACTCGGTAAGAAACAGCTGAATGATGATAGGCAGCTCTCCGCGGTCGGCGGGAACGACGAAATCGAGCCACGGCGGAAGCGTCGCCGCGTGCTGCAGAAGAAGGTACCAAAGCGGCGTTATTATGACGGTCATCCAGAATACAAAATGGCGCACTATCCTGAGATACGTTCCCGTAAGCGGCGGAAAATAGTAATCGTCCGATTCCTGCAGAAAGTCGAAGAACGTTGTGGGAAAGATCATTGCCTCGGGGCTGTTGTCGCATATGAGCACAACGCTGCCCTCAAGAATAGACGCCGCAACGGCATCCGGACGCTCGGTCGCGCGTATTTTCGGAAAAGGGTTGTACCAGTTGTTTCTTATAAGCGACTCGGCGACGCTGCGGTGACCGAGGGATATTGAGTCGGTATCAAGATCTTTTATCCTCTCGGTAAGCTTTTTAACATATTCCGCATCTGCCTTGCCGTCGAGCCAGCAAAGCGCCATATCGGTGCGCGTGCTTCTGCCCGCGCTGAGATATTTTACGATAAGGCGCGGGTCGCGTATGCGGCGGCGCACCATTGCCGTATTGAATATCATGGTCTCCACAAAACCGTCACGGCTGCCGCGCATGACCTTGTCATTCTCCGGCTCGCTTGTCTCCCGAGCGGGATAAGTTCTGGCATCGATAATGATGCAGTCGGGCCCGAAGCCCTCCGCGAAAAAGGCTGTGCAGCCCGACAGGACCATCGTGACCGCAGTGTCAAAGCTGTCGGTCACATCCACTTCGACGCTGGGCACGGAGGTGTCGGCAAATTTCTTTGCGTCCCCCGGCTTTCCGCTGCCGAAGTCCTTGACCGTGACAAGATACAGCATCAGCTTCTGCATAAGCTCCGCTTTTACAAAGCCGTCGATGTAGTACATGACAGTGCGGCAGCCGTTCATTGTCATTGTGCGTTTTATTATATCAAAACTCTCGTCAACGCGCAGTATACTGTCCATCACCTTTATGTTGCTGTCAAAATCGGCGCTGAGCTTTTCCCCTTTCAAAATCAAACACCTCCCGAGCCCTTATCGGAAGTATTATCTGCAATATGCGCCGAAATTATTACCGCCATAATATGAAAGCGGCGCCGGTCATCGGCGCCGCTTTCAATATAAATAGATCAATAATATCTTATGCACGAAATCACTCTGCCGAGTATACGCACATTATCTGAGTATATAGGCTCGTAGTCTGGATTCTCAGGCTGCAGACGCACCCTGCCTGCCTCGCGGTACAGCGTTTTTACGGTCGCCTCGTCGTCTATAAGCGCGACCACAACGCAGCCGTCGTCGCAGGAGCTGCACTGCTGAACTATCACGGTATCGCCGTCGAATATACCCACGCCCGTCATGCTGCTGCCGCGCACTTTGAGCGCGAACAGCTCCGACGGGTCGTAGTGTCTGCCGTCGGATATGAACGGCACCGTGCCGAGGTTTTCCTCATATGCATATATGGGAGCGCCCGCCGTTATTTTGCCCAGTATCGGCACACGGTAAACGGAGGAGGCGTTGCGCGGGCGCAGCGTTCTGCTCTTTCCCGCCTCGCCGGAGAGGTAATTCTTATTAAGAAGCTTTGTTATATAGCTGTGAGCAACGGAGGTGCTGGATATGCCTATGTCCCTGCATATATCGCGCACGCTGGGTGCATAGCCGTTTTCTTCAAAGCTTTTGCATATATAGTCGTATACACGCTTCTCTTTCTCGCTGAGTATCGGTCTGTCGTCCATATTGTCTCACGCCTTTCATGTGTTTGATGGACACGAAGCTATATTTTCATATATTATACTATAATGAATAAAGAAAATCAAATATATTTTTCAAATAACGGTTTTATGTTTAGTTTTCGTGTGATCGCCTCGCTTTTGCAAGTTAAAGAGGTAAATTATTCATTTTTGAGCCGTTTGCATTTTCAGACACCGAGGCATATTTTGCCCGAATTTTGGGCAATAATCATATATTAACACATTGTAAAAGCCGCTTTTTATACAAAAAAGGGCTTGAAATGTTGACAGACAGATGGTATTATAATACTCAGAGAAGTTTGGATATTTCTTAATTTAACACTTAAAAGGAGATACTGAAATGACCAACAACAAGTATGTTCTTTCATGGATCGACGAGATGGCTGCCATGACGCAGCCTGACAAGATCGTCTGGATCGACGGAAGCGAGGAACAGGCTGAGGCACTGAGAAAAGAAGCTTGCTCTACAGGTGAGCTTATTAAGCTTAACGAAGAGCTTCTTCCCAACTGCTATCTGCACCGCACCGCCGTCAACGACGTTGCAAGAGTTGAGGGTCGTACCTTTATATGCACTCCCACCCAGGAGGAAGCAGGCAACATCAACAACTGGATGGACCCCAATGAGATGTACGCTAAGCTGAAAAAGCTTTACACCGGCGCTATGAAGGGTCGTACAATGTACGTTATTCCCTACTCCATGGGTGTTGTGGGAAGCGACTTTGCAAAGTACGGCATCGAGCTTACCGACTCTATCTACGTTGTTCTCAACATGCTCATCATGACCCGTGTAGGCAACAATGTTCTTGATGCTCTGGGAGACAGCCCCGACTACATCAAGGGTCTGCACGCTAAAGCCGATCTTGACGAAGAGAACCGCTACATCGTTCACTTCCCCCAGGACAACACCATCATGTCCGTTAACTCCGGCTACGGCGGAAACGTTCTGCTCGGCAAGAAGTGCTTCGCTCTGCGTATCGCTTCCTACCTCGGACGCAAAGAGGGCTGGATGGCTGAGCACATGCTCATCCTCGGTCTTGAGTATCCCGACGGTGAGGTCAAATATGTAACCGCTGCATTCCCCTCCGCATGCGGCAAGACAAACCTCGCAATGCTCATTCCTCCGGAGATCTTCAGAAAGAAGGGCTACAAGGTTTGGTGCGTCGGCGACGACATTGCATGGCTGAGAGTCGGCAAGGACGGCAGACTTTGGGCTGTCAATCCCGAGAACGGCTTCTTCGGCGTTGCTCCCGGAACCAACGAGCACTCTAATCCCAACGCTCTTGCTACAACCAAGCGCGACACCATATTCACCAACGTTTGCCACGATCTTGACAACAACACAGTTTGGTGGGAAGGTCTCAACGACAATCCTCCGAAGAACGCTCTCAACTGGAGAGGCGAGAAGTGGGATTACACCAAGTACGACAAGAACGACAAGGTCGGCACCAGCGGCGCTCATCCCAACTCCAGATTTACTGCAATGGCAAAGAACTGCCCCTGCGTTTCTCCCGAGTTTGACAGCATGACCGGTGTTCCGATCAGCGCTATCGTATTCGGCGGTCGCCGCGCAAAGACCGCTCCCCTGGTATACCAGTCCTTCAACTGGCAGCACGGTACTTTCGTAGGCTCCATCATGGCCAGCGAGACCACCGCAGCAGCTTCCGGCGCAGTCGGCGTTGTACGCCGCGACCCCATGGCTATGCGTCCCTTCGTCGGCTACAACATGGGCGACTACTGGAAGCACTGGCTTGAAATGGGCAAGATCATTCCTCACGCACCCAAGATATTCCATGTAAACTGGTTCCGTACCGACGATGAGGGTCACTTCATCTGGCCGGGATTCGGCGACAACATGAGAGTTCTTCTCTGGATCCTCGCACGCTGCGAGGGCAAGGCAGACGCTGTTGAGACAGCTATCGGCTATGTACCGAAGCCTGAGGACATCAACATTGAGGGTCTTGACATCAGCATTGACACCATCAAGGATCTGCTCACCGTTGACAAGGCAGCTTGGCTTGCAGACGTTGAGAACATCAAGGAATTCTACAAGCTCGTGGGCGATCACGTTCCCGCTGAGATGAACGAAGAGCTTGCTGCTCTCGAAGCAAGACTTAAGAAATAATCGCACTATAAATAAAAAGCCCCCGCCGCGGCGGGGGCTTTTTATGAAAGAAGGCAGCGCAAATTTTGCGCTGCCTTCTTTTTATACTGTCCGAAAACGGATATATACCGGATTCGGGTGACAGGATCCGATGCCCGCCGTGCCTATGGACATATGAAAGCCTTCGGGCTTTCTTGATCTTATATTCGCCGCCCGAGCTGCCCAAGGTATAAGCGTGCGAAGCATAAAATAACTGCGAAGCAAAATTACCCGCCGCAAGGCGAATATAGCCGAGGCGCACTTCCTTACGGAGTGCGCCTCTCGATGGGGTCATTTTTTACTCTTTTACTGCTTATTTTTTGAGAACAGGTCTTTGAAATCCGCTGCCGCAAGTATGCCGAACACTATAACCACGAGGGCGCAGATTATTGTGGTGGGCGTAAGAACGCTTGTATCACGCATTATCAGCACTGTAAACGGAATTGCCCAGGCTGCGTATGTTACGTTAAGTGCCATGGATTTTGAAGCGCCTATTCTTGCAATCGCCTTATAGTAGCAAAGGTACGAAGCCGTTGCAAAGAAAGCCGCAAGCACTATTACGGGGATAAGCCAGCCCGTGTCTACAAAGAGACTTGCCGCAAACTTCCATCCGCTGAGGGGATTTTTAAGAAACACAAAGGAAATTACGGGAATGAGGACGACGCCGTAAACGACCGCGGAAGTAGTCTGGCGTATCTCAAGCGCATATTCGTCCTTGACCTCGGGATCCTGCATGCATTTAGCAAGAATGACCGCTTCAATGCCCCAGCCGAAAGCACACATAAGGGCGCCGACTATGCCGAGCACAAAGTTCTTTATGTCAAGATCGGGAGAGTAGCTGAGTCCGTAAACTCCGAGAAGCGTTGCGATTAGGAATATCCAGCGGTACCACTGCATTTTCTCTTTCAGGAATATGTATGCGAGAATTGCACCGATTGCCGGAAATACTGCGCTGGCGATAGCTCCGATAGAAGCTCCCATATAGTTTATCGCCATAACATAGCCGGTCATACCGATGGGTCCGCCGATTATTGCGGCAAGGGATACAAACTTTCCGCCGCGCGTTTTGAAGGCGCGCCATACATATTTGAGCTTTCCGCGCACACCGTTATATATAAGCGCCCATATGGATGAGAAAAAGTCGTGGATGAAGGTGCTGACAAAAGGTGCAAGCACTATTGCCTGCTCTGTTGAAACAAAGGGTGTCATGGAAAGCGCGTAGCCGAGGATAACGGTTTCAAGCGCCCATGTGATTCCTGCGATTATTCCGTATAGCATATAAAAATTACCTTTCAGTGTTTATATTTTTCTGTACTGTTCAATGTTGGATTTGAGCCTTGCATAACGCTCCGCCGCCCAATCCTCCATAGGCTTGCCGTCATAGGGCACTCTTGTTTTTGCCCAAAGCGTCCACAAATAGTCAACGTAAAGTTTGTTGGCGAAAAAGCGCTTGAGATCGGCTGCCTCCGGCTCTCTGCCGAGATATGCTCTGAGAAGCTTCATATCCTCCTTTTCCGAGAATGCAGCTTCGATGGAGAGATCGGCAACGTCCCAAAGAGCATCGTTCATGCCGGCATACTCCCAGTCGATAAGATACATTCTGTCGCCGCCCGAAACTACCCAGTTTTCGCAAAGCACATCATTATGGCACGGCACTTTTTTAATGTCGCATACGGAGTCAAGCTCGTCCTTTATTGCCATAACGACGGCTTTTACTTCGTCATAGTCGTCATACATAGGTACGTTATTATCAAAAATGATCTTTTCATACCCTGCTGCCATGTCGAACACTTCAAACGGTACGCCGGTGTCCTTTCCGCAATCGTGGAGACGGCGCATTATTGCAGCAGCCTGCTCTATCCTGTGATCGTCATGGAAAAGCTCCGCCGACATTGTAAGGGCATCCGGTATAAACTCCGTCACCTTTGAGCCGTCGTCGCCGAAATGCAGAAGCTTTGCGTCAATGTCAAGGCTGCACGCAAGCTCGGTGCTTACTTTTTCGTCATCCCGGACGATAAGCTCCTCGGTTCCCTCCCCGGGGATCCTCACGACGTACTTTTCCCCGTTCGGAAACGCAACTCTGTACGTGCGGTTCGTCAGCCCGCCCATACGCGCTATGTCGTCGTAGTCGCTGTGACCGACGACGCTGTCAAGCAGCTTTGCAACGGACATAAGGTCTTTTTCTTCGATTTCTCTTGTCAATGAATTTTCCTCCATTCTTTGTTCTTATAATCGTATTTATATTCACAGCCGCCGAGAGTGAACAGAAAGCCGCACGCTTCCGTACTTCCGGCGCCTTTTACCGTTTTTATGCCGCGTATGTCGCTCTCGCGGCATCCTTCTTTTTCAGCGATGCTCTTTATTATCGCCGAGCGGGTGTCTTCTATATATGAACTGTCGAACTCCCTGAGCTCATCAAGGCAGTCGAACTCGAAAATGTCGCTGTCTTTGTAGCGGCGTATCTTCATCTTCAGCCGATCGAGATGCTCTGCGTATATTGCTTCCCACAGCTTATCCGCAGTTTCGGGTCTGTCATACTCGCGCGTGAGAACATCGACAAATTCTTTTGAAAAATCCTCGTTCCAGAACGTGTGACCCAGCATGTACCACGAATTCTCTCCGCCGACGGTAACACCGTTTACGTATCCGTCGCTGCCCTCGGTCATGCACCATTCGTTCGTTTTTCCGTCCGCGTACAGGGCGGCGTAGTACGAATCATCAACTTCCGCTTCAAAGGGATCTGCGGTGAAATAGTTATCAGACGAGCAGATATATGTATTGCGCAGAAGATCGCGCACGGCGTATATTGTGGAATTGTTGTTGCGGACATTGTACGCGTCGTTTTCCACTATGGTAACGCCGAATTTTTCCCTGAGATACTCAAAGCTGTGCTTCATATATCCCGTCACGATGATAATATCATCGATCCCCGCTTCTTTCAGCTGCCTTATCTGGCGTTCTATAAGCACCTCTCCGCGAACGCTTATAAGCGATTTCGGCATTTCATATGAAAGCGGAGCAAATCTCGACGATGCGCCCGCCGCCATTATAACTGCGTTATCAACTTTGTATGACATTTCTGCCCTCCGTATTTCCCAGGTTCAAAAGACCGTCGGGGCGAATATGACCCCGACGGTCGGCAGTATTAATTTTGAAAATTACTTTTCGGTATTCAGAACATCGTCTTCGGAAATAAATTTCCAATTGTTCTTGTCAAGAACATTGTCATGCACTGTCCACCATTTCGCAGGCAGAAACGTTTTTCCGTTGTTCTTTGAAACGTCCCATTCCACAGAGTCAATAAGATACTGATCGTGCGCGGTCTTATCGCTGCTGTCTATCTTTTTGCCCGTGAACGGGTTGACGGGATCGTCTATAAGACCCTTCATTGCGTAGGTGGGGACATCGGCGATGGTCATGAAATCATCGTTGGTTTCAAATCCGGTAGAGTTGAAATCCTTTACCATAAACAGCGAATAGTAACCGAGAATGTCAAAGCCGTCCTCAAAGACAAGGCTGTCTATCTGACGGGTAACTCTGCCGTGGTCGGAAACAATGATTATCCTTGTGTTATCCCAGACGCCGTGCTCCTTCATATAATCAAACCAATTGCCCAGTTGAATAAAGGACGCCATATTTGCCTGATAATGCGCCATATGGTCATCTGTTTCCATTTTAAGTGTAATACCGTCCAGCGTAAATCGGTCGGAATGCTCAGCTTCGTATCCGGTGTTATCTACATGCAGTGCCGGCTTATACTCGGGCTCCTGCAAAAGCATAGGCTCATGCGTTGTGTCGTTGGTCATCATAAGGAACGTATTATCGCTGCTGTTCGATATATCTGTTATGTAGGGCAGACTTTCAAGCACATTATAAGGATCCATAAAAGTAGCGGACAGGCCGTCGGCAATATAAAGCCCGTCCGTTGTCTGTACTCCGTACGCCTCACTTGCTTTGATGTCGGAGCGGTTATACTCACCGTTGTCATACAGCGATGTCTGGAGCACAAGAGGCGACGTCTTTAGCAGACTGTAGCAGAAGAAATTTCTGCGGTTAGCGTCAACAAGCTGCTTTTTCAGATCAACGCTTGTAAAGCTGCCCTTTGTATTATATGCCTTAACATTTTCACAATCGTTAAACACAGTGAGCGTCGGAGTCCATGTGTAACCTGCATAAGTAGGATCAAACAGCGTTACCTTATATCCGTTTTTGCTGAAAACAGTGGGCATGACTTTGAGCGCCTCATTGTGCTTATCGACAAGAAACTCGGTGTCGCGGGCGTTCATTTTTGCGGGAGTATACTCATAACCGCCGAAGATTGTCGGCGTACCGAAATTCGTATACTTGCCGAAGGAGGTTACATTTTTGTAGTATGTAAATCCGTCAAACTTTTTGAGAAGCTCGGGCTTTTCGTTGAAAATGTACGGTACGTATGCACCCATTGCCCGGTCAAGCATTATAACAATAACGTTCTTGCCGTCCTTTGAAAGCGTTGTCCGCGCGCTCTCGCCGGAATCCTCCATCTGCTGTCTTATACTGTCCACGGACTTGTTTATACCCACAATGTTCACGACTGACATGCATACCATTGCCGCCGTTGCAATCGCCAGTACCTCTTTCATGTGCTTTTTGAAGAATGTCACGATTACCCACAAAACAGCCGCAGTCGCCAGCAATACACCTATATTGACAAGCTGCTGCATTCTGGTAAATACGAAATAATTTTCAAATTTCAGCGCATTGGAAATAATACCGAGGTTTTTTCCGAAGAACATATAGTCAACAATTGCAGCGCCGCAAAGTATCCATATAAGCTTGTCCATAACGGCTTTGCCGGAGGGCTTGGCAAGCTGATAGAATATGCCCATCCATATGACAAATATACCGAACGCAATGCAGAATGCGCTGACTATATACCACACGGGATTGTGAAAATAGTTAACGTCCACAAATTCCTGCGGGGATGATTTTATAACTGCGGAGGGTATGAGTATTCCGCACAGAACGGACATAAACGCTCCGCCGGCGAAAAACAGCTTTTTATCGGGAGCTTTCTGCGCATGCTTCAACTCAAAATGAAGCTTTTTGCCGGCAAGCATTTTCACAAGCGGTATCTGAAGAGCTATCGCAAGACACAGAAATGCCGCAATGCGGCGCACCGAGGGAGTCCCGTAGAAAAACAAACCGTAAACGCCGACCGCCGCGCCCGCAGCAGAAGCAAGCACAGCGAGAATTTTATCCGCGTGGCGAAGCTTATAGAATATGGTTTTTACAAGAGAAAAGGCGTTGTTCAGGGTCCAGTAGAACACAAGTCCCGACGGCGATGTGTACAGGAAAAACAGAAAGAAGATCGCCATGCCGTACAGCTGAATTTTAGTTTTCAGCAGGCTGCCCTTTGTGAAGATAATGCAGGATATAAGGTTTATAAGCGTCATTATCACTGGCAGGACGTTTATGGTAAAACCGCCTATGGTAATAAGCCCGTCGGGGCGGCTGAGGTCGGCAATCGGACCGAGGGAAACGCCGTTCAGAAGCTCAAGGTGCGAGAGAAACTGGTACGCGGCAATGAAAAACGGGATCTCAAGCAGAAGCGAGACCGCTCCGCGCAGCATATACGTAGGCTTATAGTTGTTCTGCCTGTAATATGTCTGGAGGATCATCATCTTCTCGTCGCCGCTGAAGGTCTTCTTTATATGGGTAACGCCTTTATGAAGCTTAAGCTCCATTTGGCGTTCCTCCTCCTGCATGGCATCGGCGCGCTTGTACAGCGGCAGAACGAGAAAGTTCATTGCAAGGCTTAAAATTATTATGGAAAGTCCCGGATTGCCCACTATCCGGTTTGCCATCATATATATTACTTCAAACGCCAGCTCGAGCGGCTTCAGCAGAAGTGAATTAAGTATTGATAAAAACGACATTTACTTGCCCTCTTTTACGGTTTTGACTTCTTTTTTACGCACTGCAGCCGCAGCGTTTTCGGCGCGCAGCTTTTCAAGCTTTGATTCTATCCAGTCGGCGGTGCGAACGGCGCCCTCGCCGCGATACGCCCACGTTTCGTCGCGCACGACGCTTCTCTGCTCCGAAAAACGCGGATCGTCGATGCACGTATCTATCATTTCTTTTATATTGTCAAAGTTTTCGGGGGTAAGCTTCTGCCCGATCTTCGGCAGTGTTCTGAGCGTCCAGCACTCTTTGTCAAACCACCATGCGTCATAGGGGGAGGTGTCAAACTCAGTGTCGGCATAGATAACCGGTTTGTCAAACACAAGGGCAAAATCAAACACAACACCGGAGAACTCGGAGATCATTATATCCGAATGTCTCAGAACCTCGTAGTTGTCGTTATCACGGTTCCAATGCAGCTTTTCCGATTCGGGAAACTCATTCATCAGCGCGTCTATCATATCCTTTTCGGAGGTGAAAGACTGCGGATGAGGACGGATGATTATATTGTAGCCCGTATCGACAAGGCGTTTTATGAACTTTGCGCCGTACTTTTTCAGTATGCCGCTCTCGCCCCAGGACGGTGCAAGCAGCACCGTGCGCTCATGCTCTTCAACGGGTCCGTCGGCAGCAAGCCTTGCCGCCATTTCGTCGATATACGGCACGCCTACGATGGCAAGCTCTTTTTCGGGCAGCGAGCGCATTTTCTCCATCTCTCGGATGTCGTCCGCCTGGTACTGACCGGAAAGCAGCACGGCATCGTAGTAGTCGATACCGAACATACGGTAAAGCGTTACCTCGCAGGGAGCATGAAGGATATGTACGTAGCAGGAGACCTCTTTGGAACGCTTCCACTGGTACACGTCAAGTCCCGGAGTCGTTGAAAATACCATATCGGCTTTGAGAAAGTTGAGCTTTGCAAATGCTCTGTTGCCCTCGCCTATAAACTCGCCCTTTACATGCTCATACGGGCATTCAAGCGCAGGATCGTCGGGAGAAGCGGTCATATATATAACGTCTATTCCCCGCCTGTCAAGCTCGCGGCAGATCGGATTGAATATATTCCAGTACCGTTTGTTATCGGAAAAGATGACAAACGGAGTTTTTTCGTTTTCGCCCTCAAGCTTTTTACCGCCGTGCAGCAGAAAACGCAGCTTGACTATCCATGATTTCAGAAGATAATTCGCCACACCGATAATGCCTATCAGTATGGCAAAAAGCATACTGCCCGTGCCGGGGTCGATATACATTTTCATAAATTTGCTCCCTGATCCGGCTGTCGTCCGTGCCGAAAGACCGTAAGTCCGGCGGCGCTTCTTTTCGTATCACACAAAAAGCAGCTTTGCGCCGCCTGCCGAATCACATATGTATTTTATGAAATTATACCACTTTCGACGAATTATTTCAATGCTTTTATAATAAATCTTCATAAAATCACAATTTTGTTGTAATTTTCCAAAAGCGAAAGCCGCAAAACCGAATATACGGTCTTGCGGCTTTCGCCTTTTTATAAATACCGCCTTGCACACGGATAATCTATTTCGCCTCTATGATCTTAAGATCATCGGGGTGTATGCCCGCCTGCTGCCAGACTATTTCGGATATCTGGGCAACCTCGTTTTCCATAAGTCCGTCCGTCTTTATAAGCACGCTGGCGCTTGTGCCGTTTACAACGGCAACGCAGTCCTCGTATCCCTTTGCGCATATAAGGCTTTCGATATTTGCCTCGTTTTCTATGTCCTTTGCTATCTGCTCAAGTTCTGTCATTGCCTCGGTCTTCATTGACTCAACGGCGCTGTCGCTCTGCGCAACGCCTGTCAGCACCTCAACAGCCTCGTCGCGCGCCTTGCGTCTCGAAAGCGTCATTTCGGCAAATGCGTCCTCAGTTTTGGAAGCGCTCTCCGTCTCCTTGCCCGCGATGGTAGCCGACACGTCGCTGAGATCGAGCTTCGGGTCAATGCCCTTCTTCTTCGATGCGGCATCGGTCTTTGGTACTATTATAAAATTCAGCACGACGGCAAAGCCCAGTATAAGCACGGCGCACCCCGCGATTACTGCCTTTTTGTTTAGCTTTGCACACACTTTTTTTGTCTTTTCCCAAATCGCCGCAAGCTTTTCCTTCATATAATCACACCTTTCCCGCATAGAATTCTGCGTTTTGATCGTCAGTTAATAGTATTCTGCAATATGTCAATATATACCTCATCCCGTCACCGTAATTTTCGAGGCGGATATGCCCAGCGCCGATGCTATAAGTTCCGTTATCTCCTTTTTCACGGCGGCGTCCCTGCCGCCGCCGCATACGACGGCAACACCCCTGACCGTTGGATATATGCGGCAGACGGGCAATCCGCTTTCGCCGTCGGAGCCCGACAGTACAAGGTAGTCCACGGCACTTGAGCCCTCGGACTTTTTTGTATTCTGCGCATACACGTACTCATCCGTGCAGTCAAGGGTTATGACAACGTCTGCCTCTCCCGCGCCGCTGACCTTTGATACAAGCGACTCTATTTTCTCCTCAAGACGCTCACTGTAGTATGCAATATCGTCCGCCTTTGTATCTTTTTGCTTTTTGCCGACGGCGGAGGACGGAATAAAGCGTCCCAATATCAAAAGCAGTACGCCCGCTGCGGCGGCAGCTGCCGCAAACCACTTTTTGGAGAATATACTTTTCTTTGCCGCATCTTTGTTCACTGTTTACCTCCGCTGTCGCATACGCTGACCTTTATACCGAGAATTTCGCCGAGCCGCTTTTCCGCCTCGGCGGACGAAAGAAGCGTTCCATTTACACGGACAACTATCTCGGCTATGCTGCCGTCCGTGACAGTTACCGCCGCGCTGATCTTGTCTTTATCGATACCGTACATTGCCGAAAGTGACTGAGACGCGCACATTGCATAGTATTTTGCAAGCGCTTCGGCATCCTCCGCGCTGCCGCCCGTATCATCGCTCTCACCGCTGAGAATGCCGGAGAGTGCCTCTTTTGCTCCGCTGATTTTTTCCGCGGTGTCAGCAAGCGGTGACAGCACCGTAAGTGAGACGGCAAGGGCGCCCGCAAACGCTACGAATTTTTCGCACCCGTCCGATTTCGGTGCGGCGGCGCATATCAGCGCGCAGAAAAGCGCCGCGCACAGAACGGAGTATATGTACGCTCCCATCAGCCCATTGCCGCGGGTGTGCGGCAGAATATCCCCAAAGCCACCGTAAACATGACGGCGCCCGCGGCGCATACGGCTATCATGAACGTGCAGACGCTGCCCGCCTCGCTGAGAAGCACTCTCTCCCGCTCGCAGGAGATCATGCCCGCAAGAGCGCCGGCGATACCGACGGCGGCACGATTGAGGATCAGAGAAGCAAAAGGAAAAATGAAAATTACAATAAGTGCGATAATGCCCGCGGCGCCGCAAGTCTTGCGTATTACCGAAAGGCTTGACGCAATTACGGAAAACGACTCGGAAACGCTGCCGCCGACGATGGGCACGTAGCTGCCGACGGCATACCGCAGCGTGCGCTGAGCAAAGCTGTCGGCGCTTTGCGCCGTTTCGACCTGAAGCGCCATTACAAAGCCGCAAAGCGCCATGACAGTTATAAGCACCCCGCTCACCGTTGACTTTACCGCTTTTGACATAAAAGTGATGCCGCTGTTTTCCGTTACAGCTGAGCAGACGGCTAGCAGCCAGCATACAACGGCGGCGGGATACAGAAACCTTGAAAACAGCGTCTCCGAAAGCGCTATCATGGTATTGACTCCGGCAGAGGTTACAGCGGCGGAGGTTATATTGCCCGATGAAATGAACATAGCCTCCATTGTCGGAACTACAGCGGTCATTGTGTCCGTCATGGTCCTGAGCAGAAGTTCTGCCGTGTCGAACACACCCTTCTGCACGTTCCAAACGGCAAGGGATACGCACAGCGTGCTGCAGATCGAGAACGCTGTGGCAGCTTCGCTTTTGACAGTTTTTGAGAATATATTGAACGAGGAGGAAAGTATGACTATTCCGAGAAGCGCGGCGAGAGTGCCGAAGGCGGGCCCCGCCGCCTGTCTCAGTGCTTCGGCGGCAATTGTCACAAAATATTTTGCGTCGTATCCGCTTATATCCTTTTTGTCCATATGATCGGCTGCATCCTCGGGGAGCTTTTCCATAAACTTTTCGTACTCGCCGTCCGCGCTGTCCGAGTCAATGTCGTCCGGATCGAATGTGTACACGTCCGCGGCGCGGGTCGGGACAGCCGCAAAAAGAAATATTATAAAAGCGGCGGCTGCTGCCGCCGCGCGGCGAATTTTCATAAATTGCGCTTCCCTTCTTTTAAATTTATCCGCTCCCTGTATCATACCGACAGATACCAGACGAGCCGCGGGCGGTGAGTTTTCCCGCCCGAGCGAATGCGGGCTGCGGCGCGCGGCGGACGGACACTTTGTTCGCATCATCCCGCGGCGAGAAGGCTTCGGGCTATATCCAGAAGCTTTACCGCCATTGGCAGGGCGAGCAGCAATATTTCCGCCTTGCCCGCCGTATTTACGGCAAAGGCAAGTCCGCCCTCTCCGCAGCCGCGGCACAATTCCGACGCGGCGCCGGTTATATATGCTATGCCAAGCGCTTTCGCAAGAGTTACGGCGTAGTCGGCAAATCCCGTGCCGTCCGCCATTTTACCCACTGCCGCGCCGAATTCGGACAGACTGCCTTTCATAAGTGCGGAAAGTATCAGAACGAACGCCGCGGATACGCATACGACCGCTATCGTCTTATGTTTGTCACGCAGGATAAGAGACGCCGCAAGTGCGCATACCGCCGCCCCCACTATGCGGATGATAGTCTCCATTACAGTCCGAACACGGAGCGCACCGTTTCAAACAGCTCGCCCAGCTGTCCGATGAGCATCATAAGTACCACCACGATACCCGCGACGGTCACAAGCATTGCCTGCTCGTCTCTGCCCGTTTTCTGAAGCACCTGTCCCGCCACGGCAACGATTATCCCCACGCCGACGGTCTTTATAAGCAGCGCTATATCCATAATATCCATCACTTTCCGAGCCGCGCTCTTTTTTCTGATCCCGCAGGTTTTATATAAAGAGTATAACGGCGCTAGCCGCCGCAAGCGCGGGCAGCACCCTGAAAAGGCGCAGCCTTTGGCTAAGCTCTTCTTTCTGTGCTTCGGCGCTTTTTTGAAGTGCCGACGCGGTATATTCGCACATTGCCCGCTGCCCCGCCTCATAAGTGGCACCGAGCTTTTTTGCAAAGCTCTCCATGATCGCCGCGTCCTCGGGATACATAAGGTCTCGGACCGCCGCGACCGCCGCTGCCGCGCCGCTCTCTTTGAGTGCCGCGATAAAGCCGCACTCCCCGAGAACGTCGTCTCTGTATGAAGAAAAAATATCGCAAAGCGGATCTCTGAACGTTTCTATCCTCTCGCCCGTATATCTGACAAAATCGCAGAGCGCCGCCGTTATCGCGCAGCGTTTCTTTACGCTCTCCCCCTGCCGTCTTCCCCATATGACCGCGGACAAAACAAGGATAGCTCCGCCGGCAAGACGTATCACGCTACGGGCGCCGCGCTGCGGCGCGCACACTCAAGAGAAGTTATGTCAAACATGAATTTCCCGTCCCGAAGGCCGAGTCCGACAGCGCATGAGAACGCTCCGCTTTCACACAGCTGCTTCATATAATCCTTCATATACAGTTCTTCCACAGATGCGGCATGGGCGCTTACAACGCACGGCACTCCCGCGCCGAAGCTGTTTCCGACTGCCGCCGCGTCCTCGGCGCTGCCTATTTCATCGCAGACTATAAGCTGCGGCGACAGAGTTCTTACCGCGGTCTCCATGCCCTTTGCCCTCGGATAGCCGCACAGGGCGTCTACCGACAGATCGCCACCGAGTCCGCCGCAGATCTCAAATCTTGTATCGACCACGGCAATCCGCAAACTGTACGGAGACGCCGCAAGACGCGCGCAGATCTCACGAAGCGCCGTGGTCTTGCCGCCGCCGGGCGGCGAGTATATTATCATGCCCTTAAAAGCGCTGTCGCATATAAGCCTGCACAGCCCGTCCGCCGCCCCGGGATACCTATGCGGTATTCTTATGGAAACGGAGGTTATATCCGTTACGGATATGATCTTTCCGTTTTCTGTGACCGCTCTGCCGCATACACCCGCACGCAGTCCGCAGGACGTGCAGATATACCCCTCTTTTATAGTCTCGCTGTGGCAGTACAGTGAGTTACCGCACAGGGCGCGCACAACGGAGAGCATCTCATCCTGCGTACAGCCCGCCGAGCATTTGACGTTTTTATTTCCCGCGGTTATGTACACCGGACAGTCGGTGCGCAGGCGCACTTCGTTTATGTTTCCGCGGTAAAGCGCTGCCGCTTTGCGCACACTTTCGGCAATACGGTGCGGCAAAAACGACAGCGCATATTCTTCTGAATAGTTCTTATTCGGTATCATTACGATCCCTGCCTTTCCGTCTTTCACAGTAAATATACTCGGACAAGGCTGTGAATAGACCGACCGGGACAGGGATTTATTTGTCAAAAACAGTTACATACGCGCCGGCAGAGGCGCTCTCCGAGTTCATCAAGGCCCTTAAAGTCCATTGACGCCTTGTAAATATCCTCAAGCTCGAAATGCAGCTTTGCGGCGCTCTCAAGGCTTTCCCGCGCGCCGTCAAGCATCGCCCCGATGCACTTTTCGAGAAAGCGCCTGCGCTGGCGGCTGTTTCTGATCTCATCGATATCGGCGAAACGGCGCATATTTATGTTTTTGTACGCTTCTTTTTCGCAATTCATGAGAGTTACGCACGTATCCGCCGAGGGAATGTATATTTCGGCAATGCCGCCCGTGGGAAAACGGGATATTACCGCTTCCCGTCCGTCGGCGGCGAGACGCGCGGCAAGCTCTTCCGCAAAGAACGGCGCAAGGTCCGCGCAGTCTTCAACGGTTATCACCCTTTTCGCGCGCTCAAAGGTATCGAGGCGCACGGCTCCCTTCATGGTTATGCCCACGGTGCGCCGCTCGGATATATTTCCGCTGCCCTTTGCGGGTAACGTAGATACAAGACGATTGATGCAAGCCGACATTTTGCCCCTGAGAAGGATGCGGTCTGCCGTCTCTCTCTGCATTTCCGTGACCTCTCCCGCACCGGAGAGAAAACGGTACGCCGTTTCAAAGCACAGCTTTTTCTCTTCTACGGCGCGGCTTATCTCGGTTCGGCGCTCTTCAAGATAGGCGCTGTTCCAACAGTCGCCGCAGTTGACTATCTCGCCGCAAGCGCCCGCATATACGGGGTCCATCGTATGGGGAGCGGTGCCATCCATTATGCCGACGCGCACGCCGCCATTTTCCATAATTACGCCGTCGAGCGAGTCGGGATCGGATCCGCAGAGAAGATATGTACAGACGGCGCCTGCCCCCTCTGCCGCCGCTGCCGCTTTTCTCATCATCGTGCTTTTGCCCGTGCCCGAGCCGCCTTTTATTATGTAGACTTTTTTGAATTCGTCCTCGGAGAGCAGCCGTCTGTGATCCGACATAAAGCCGCGGGGCGTGTTTGCCCCAACGAAAAAGGCATTTCCCGCCTTTATTGTTCTGAAATTATCCGCAAATGAAGCCATAATGCCCCGCCTTTCTTTTTTAGCAGTATATGCCGTGACGCTCCTCTTGCCACTTTTGCGGGAATTCATATTTTGAAAAAGCTTTTGCCGCTTTGTCCACATAGCGACAAAATAATTAAAGTGCGGCTGATATAATCAAGGCATGAAAGTTACACTTTATGCCGACATACTGTTTCTCATGAACTTCAGTATGGACTTTATAAGCATTTGGGCGTCGTCTCTGATCGGAAACCGCCCGCGCAGGGTGCTGAGAATGACGGCGGCCGCGTCTATCGGCGCTCTGTACGGGGTCGTAAGCGTTATTCTCGGCGTCGGCGGCGCTCTGTCGTGGATATTTTCGGCGGCGGTCAGCATACTTATGAGTATTACCGCCTTCGGCGTCGGCGGCGGGGCGCGGGGCGTCTTTCGTCAAAGCGCGCTCATCTGGATATGCGGAGCGCTTCTGGGCGGTGTCATGAGCGCCGCCGTGAGTCTTGCAGGCGGAAGCACGCTTGTCACTGCCGAGCGCGCGGGCGGCGGGTCGCTTCTCCCCGTAATCGCGGCAGGCTCGGCTATATGTCTTATCCTCGCCGTGCGATTGATACGGAGAGTGAAAAGAGCTCACTCTGTGAGCGTATGCGTCATGTTCCGCGGGGCGAAAAGCAGCTTTGAGGCACTGTGCGACAGCGGAAATCTGCTGCGCGATCCCATAAGCGGCGACCCTGTTATGACAGTATCCCGCCACGCTGTGATGCCTCTGTGCGGCAGTCGGGGGGTCGACGCGCTCGTCTCTTTTGACACAGAGACTCTTTGCGAGCTGTCCCTGCCATTTCGCGTCATACCGCGCAGGACTGTTGACGCGTCAAGCCTTGTCTGCGCGCTCGTGCCGGACAAAGTGTACATAACAAGCGGCGGGAAGCGCCGCGAGGTGCGCTGCCTCATCGCTCCCGCCGACTGCGCCCGGGACAGCTTCGGCGGCTGCAGCGCAACGGTGCCCGCAGATATAATATAACGGAGATAATACTATGAATATTAAAATGAAGCTTGAAAATGTTTGGCAGCAGCTGAAGATCATATGCGCGCGCATCAGCAGCGGGGACGGGGATTTTTATATTAACGGTCCGGACACGCTGCCGCCGCCCCTTTCCCCCGAGGAGGAGGCGCGGGCGATCGAGGCGCTCGGCACCGATCCCGAGGCGCGAAAGCTGCTTATAGAGCACAATCTGCGCCTTGTAGTCTACATAGCGCGAAAATTCGAAAACACGGGCGCGGGCATTGAGGATCTTATATCCATCGGAACTATCGGACTTATAAAAGCCATTAACACATACAAGGCTGATAAGAACATAAAGCTTGCCACATACGCCTCCCGCTGCATCGACAACGAAATACTCATGTATATAAGAAAGAATTCGTCCCATCGGGCGGACGTTTCCATTGACGAGCCCCTGAACACAGACTGGGATGGCAACGAGCTGCTGCTCTCTGACGTTCTGGGGAGCGACGCGGACAGCGTCAGCATGAGCCTTGAAAAGGACGAGGACGAGCGGATACTGCACGCGGCGGTCGCCTGTCTTGACGAGCGGGAGCGAACGATCATAAATCTGCGCTACGGTCTCGGCGGAGGCAGAGAGCGCACGCAGAAGGAAGTCGCGGATATGCTGGGCATTTCGCAGTCGTATATCTCCCGACTTGAAAAGAAAATAATCGCGCGGCTCAAGGACAGCATAGGCACAAAAATTTAGCTGACGGTTTATTTACCCGATTTTTTGCGTTTTTTGAAAAATAGCCTTGACTTACGCCGAGATGTGTGATAATATATAAATTACTGTGAAAACCAATTAAGGAGAATAACGATGAAGACTGGAATACATCCCGAATACAAAGAAGTAACCATCCGCTGCGCATGCGGCGAAGCTGTTACCACCCGTTCGACCAAGAGCGACGCAAACGGTGAGATACGCGTAGAAGTTTGCTCCAAGTGCCATCCCTTCTTCACCGGCAAGCAGAAGTTTGTCGATGCAGGCGGACGTGTTGACAAGTTCAAGAAGCGTCTTGAGGCAAGCAAATAATCTGACGACTGACCGATACCGGATAGGACGGGGCTCTCCCATCTTATCCGGTTTTTTCTATACTTTTTCAAAAAGGATCGGTGATAAACGTTTATGGAAGAAAACAATATACCAAACGGTCTGCCCTTTTACATTGAAGTAACGCAGACAGTTGTACCCGCCGAAGAAGACACCCCCGAAAAGCGGGAAAAGCTGCACGAACTTACGGACAATGAAGTAAAAAAGGCAGTAACCGTTTCGACCTACCCCCAGGGCGGCGAAAAGGAATGTCTGGACGGACTCAATGAGCTTTCACGGCTGCTCGACACAGCGGGCGCCGAGGTATGCGCCATAGTGACCCAGATGCGCCCCGCGCCCGACGGTCGGTACGGCATCGGCAGCGGAAAGATCGCTGAGATCTCGCGCATATGCAGAGATACCGGAGCCGAGCTCGTAGTCTATGACTTTGAACTGACCCCCTCGCAGATAAAAGCGATAGAGGACGCCATCGACTCAGAGGTCTCCGTTCTCGACCGCAGTATGCTCATACTTGACATTTTCGCCTCCCGCGCAATGAGCGCCGAGGGCAGGCTGCAGGTAGAGCTTGCGCAGCTGAAATATACCGCGCCGCGCCTTATGGGAAAGGGACGCGATATGTCAAGGCTGGGTGGCGGCATCGGCACGCGAGGTCCCGGAGAGTCAAAGCTTGAGATCGACCGCAGGCGCATGAGAACAAGGATCGCAAAGCTTGAAGAAGAATTGAGGCAGGTTGAAAAGAACAGAAACACCATCCGTGCCTCCCGAGAGCGTAGCGGCATTTGCAAATGCGCCATTGTCGGCTACACGAACGCGGGCAAATCCACCCTGCTCAACAGGCTGACGGACGCGGGCATCCTTGCCGAGGACAAGCTTTTTGCGACTCTAGATCCCACAACGCGCCGCTATGATCTGCCCGGCGGCACGGGCATACTGTTGACGGACACCGTCGGCTTTATAAAGAACCTGCCGCACCATCTTATAAAGGCTTTCAAAAGTACCCTTGACGAGGCTGTATACGCCGATGTGCTGATAATCGTGACGGACGCATCCGACCCAGGCTTTGCCGACAGACTGGAGGTCACGGAAAATCTTCTGCACGAGCTGGGAGCCGATGGCAAACCCACGCTTTACGTTTTCAACAAGTGCGACGCGGTGTGCGACAGCGAGCGCATTGCGCAAATGAAGCGAGTCGCCTCGGGTGCGGACGCCGAATGCGTGTTTATTTCGGCGCTCACCGGTGACGGCATGGATGAATTTGCAGAAAAGCTTGAAGGACTTTGCCGCATGGGTAAGCGGCACATAAACGTGCTTCTGCCCGCCGACAAAGGCTCTCTCATGGGGCTTATCTACAAAGACGGCGAAAATGTCGAAGTCGACTACCGCAACAACGGTATTTTCGTAAGTCTTATGTGCAACGAAAAACTGCGTGCAAAGCTTGCGCAGTACGAGACGGCGGAGGACGGCTCCAATGAGTGACGGACGCAGGATAACGCTGCGCGGCGCGGCTGTCGCGGAGATAGAGGAAAAACGCAGCGTATTCATAGCCTACGCCGCGCCCGTCAGAAACGAGGACGAGGCGCACGCAATAATCGAAGAAAAGAAAAAGGAGTACGCCGACGCAACCCACAATGTCTGGGCGTACTATATCGACGGCGGCGCCCGCGCGCGCTGCTCCGACGACGGAGAGCCGCAGGGCACGGCGGGCATGCCCACTCTCAATGTTTTGAAAATGTCCGGCGGAACGGATATGTGCGTTGTCGTAACGCGCTATTTCGGAGGCACACTTCTGGGCGCCGGAGGGCTTGTGCGCGCTTATTCCGCCGCGTCGAAAGCCGCTATCGAAAAAGCGGGGCTTGCGGCGTGCGAGCAGTTTGAGCTTTTCGACATACATCTCGGCTATTCCGACTACGGAAAGCTGACCTCCCAGCTCCCCACTCTCGGTATTTCGGAGGACGGCGCCGATTTCGGCGAGGACGTATGCGTGCACGCGGCAATAGAAAAGTCGCGCGCCGATGTGCTGACATCATTTGTGCGCGAGCTTACAAACGGAAAGTCGGAAGCGGTCTCTGTCGGTTTTGAAGAGAGACCGTCGGCTGTGCAGCCGTAAATACCTGTCTGCAAAACAGGACAACTATGCCGGATCAGGCATAATTGTCCTGTTTTTCTATATGTTATTATAAACTCGCTTAGTCTTTTTGCAAAGTGCACAAGTTCGATAGTTGAATTCATATAATTCTTGACACAATGCCCATACTGTGATAAAATAAAATTGTAAACCGGTTATAATTATATGCTGTTATTTATGCACAAGCAGAGAGGAGGAGAGTCCAATGGCTCTGACGAGAGACTGACTTAATACAGTTCTGCTCCGCGGGGCACAATGTCTATTTCACGTAAGTTCAATCACCTACCGAAAGAAAGCGAGAAAATGACGATGAAACTATCTAAACTCATGTACCGCGCAGGCAAATCTGCTGTACGGATATTGGTGCTTATCATGATCATTTCCGCAGTCACGGGATGCGCACTGTCCCCTACGGGACCGCATAAAGGTGATGCAAATGAAACCGAAACAGGAAAGCAAACTTCGTCAGCCGAAAACACAACGGATTCAAAACCCGCAGAATCAGAAAAGGGTCTCACAATGAATGATGCCTTTTTTGCAGAAATCGGTATGTCATACAGAGAACTTTCACAAAAATACGGTGATGTACTCGACGCCAAAGCAGGTATCGGCGGTGGCGGAATTTCATACCAATTCAGCAGATCCGACAACCGGTACGGTTGGCCGTATGACAGTCTGAAATACGCCGACGGAACAAATACTCTTCCTCGCAAAGCCGACGGCTCGATCGATTACGAAAATGCGCCTTTACCCAATAATGATGCTGTGTGCACGAGCGCAGAAGCAAACTCACCCGAATGCTTGTTTGTAAATGCTGAGTTTCCCATATCTGTACAAAGTATTAAAAATGCCGTCGGCAGCGCCGTCAGCACCAATAAGGACGATCCAAACTGTCGTTCTGTTTACATGACAGTATTTGACTATAAAAATGTACGTGTATATTTGCATCACAGCGATGAAAGCAGTATTGATAATAATACAATTTTCTTTGCTAAAAATCTTACCGAAGAGGAGATTAATTAGTGGAATATGATATTAAAACTGCCTTAAATCAATGTTCTAGAATCTGAAGGAGGATTACAGCCAAGCGTCGTGTTAAAACATGCCGCTTGGTGTTTTTAGCTATCTTGACTTTCGCCGCGCTGCGTGATAAAATCATTTTTGGACGGACATTCGATGCATTTTGAAAGGATTTTAATATTATGGGAAAAGGCAGCAGCGAGCGCCGCAAAATAATCAACGAGCTTCTCAACTCCACAGACCGAGAATTTACCGACGAGGAGCTTATCCATCAGCTTATCGACACTAAAATAACGAAAAATTCGGAGGCAAACGAGCGCCGCACCTTCGGGCAGCGCGCTTCCGACGCCGTTGCGAAATTTGCGGGCAGCTGGGCTTTTATATTCAGCTTTATAGCAATTATGGTAATATGGATGGCGGCAAACATCATTCTCGCCTCCCGCGCCTTTGACGCGTATCCGTTCATCCTTCTGAACCTTGTGCTGTCATGCATTGCGGCAGTTCAGGCACCGCTTATCATGATGAGCCAGAACAGGCAGGAAGCGAAGGACCGCGAGCGCGCCGAAAACGATTACAAGGTCAACCTCAAAAACGAGCTTATAATCGACGACCTTCACAAAAAGGTCGACCGCATCATGGAAAACCAGGAGAAAATACTCCGCCGTCTTGAAAGTCTTGAAGCTGACGAAAAAAGCGGCGACACCGACAAGCAGTAAAAAAGAGCCCCTTTCAAGGGCGACTCCGTATAGAAGAAAGCAGCGCAAATTTTGCGCTGCTTTCTTCTTGTATTATCCGAAAACGGATGTATACCGGATTTCGGCATCAAAATCCGATACCCGCTGTGCCTATGGACAAAAGTGATATGAAAGCCTGCCGGTTTTCGTGATATTATATTCGCCGCCCGAACTGCCGCAGGCAATATAACTATGCGAAGCATAATATCACTGTAAGGCAATATCACTCGCCGCGGGGCGAATATAACTGAGGCGCACTCCCTTGCGGAGTGCGCCTCTAAGGGCTCTTTTTTATTTCGCGTCGTACCAGTTGTCTCCCATGTTGACTTCCGCCGACAGTGGGACGCGGGTGTCGGCGGCACTCTCCATTTCCCTTTTGAGGATCTCAGCCGCTTTATCGGCACAGCCGCGCGCCGCCTCGACTATAAGCTCGTCGTGCACCTGCAGAATGAGTCGGGCATCGATATTTGCCTCTCTCAGCGCGCGATCCGTATTTATCATGGCGATCTTTATTATATCCGCCGCCGTACCCTGTATGGGGCTGTTCATGGCGACGCGCTCGCCGAACGCCTGCAGATTCTTATTCGACGACGCAAGCTCCGGTATGGGGCGGCGGCGTCCGAAGCGGGTGGTGGTATAGCCGTTCTCACGGGCGGCGGCAACGGTATTTTTAAGGTATTTGTCTACCCCCGTAAATGTGGAGAGGTAGCTGTCGATATACTCTCTCGCCGCTTTTCGGGAAACGTGCAGATCCTGCGACAGCGAGAAGTCGCCTATACCGTATACGATGCCGAAGTTCACTGCCTTTGCCTTTGTCCGAAGCTCTTTCGTAACGCTCTCAAGGGGAACGCCGAATACTTTTGCGGCTGTGGCGGCATGAATATCGTCGCCGTCAAGATATGACTGTATCATAACTTCGTCGCCCGCAATATCAGCAAGCAGGCGAAGCTCTATCTGCGAATAGTCCGCGTCTATGAGCACGTGATCCTTGTCCCTCGCGGTAAAATAGCGCCGCAGTTCTCTGCCGAGCTGTCCTCTGACGGGGATATTCTGCATATTTGGGTCAAGGGACGAAAGCCGTCCCGTTGCCGTTCCCGTCTGGTTGAAGGTGGTGTGCACGCAACCGTCGCCGTCGGCAAGGGCGATAAGATTTTCGCCGTAGGTGCCGATAAGCTTCGTCACCTGCCGCCAGTCGAGAATATCCTCAACTATGGGATGGTACGGCCTCAGCTTTTCAAGTATCTCCGCGCCCGTGGAATATCCCGTTTTTGTTTTTTTGCCCGCAGGCAGTCCCAAATCGTCAAAAAGCACTTCGCCCAGCTGTTTCGGCGAGTTTATATTGAATGTCCTGCCCGCCTGCATATATATGCGCTCGGCAAGCTGCGTCTGCATTTCGCAAAGACTCTCGATATATTTGTGAAGTCCGTCGCAGTCCAGCCTGAAGCCCGCTTTCTCCATGCGCGCAAGCACGGGAGACAGCGGAATTTCTATATTTTTGAGAAGGTCTGTCATACCCTCTTTTTCGATCTCGTCCGCAAGGGGGGCTTTGAGCCTGAGTGCCGCCCACGCCGAAGCGCCCTCGGCACCGTCGGGTATCTGTACGGAGAGGTATCTCAGCGCGGTTTTGTCAAATGGATATGCGCTCTCCCCGGGGGAAAGAAGATACGCCGCGCTCATGGTATCAAAGCTACACTCCGCCTGTATGGAATGCTCGCACATTGCGCGGTACAGCTTTTTCCGGTCGTGGCATATGACGGGATACGGAAAGCTCTCGCCCCGCAGCGCTTCTGCCTCCGTTTTGTATATCGCGTCATTATTTGCGGCATAAATATATCCGTCCTCAAGCGAGACGGCAACGTCGCCGGAAAGAGCGAACAACGTTTCTCTGTCGACGCACCTTGCCTCGGGCATACTCTCCGCGGTCTGCGCCGCGGCGCCGCCTTCTCCGAAATCAAAACGCTTCATAAGCCCCGAAAAGCCGAGGCGGGCAAATATTTCGGCAAGACTTTTATCGCATCCGTGATTTTCAAGAGATGCCATATCTACGCCCACAGGCGCTTCGCGGCTGATCTTCGCAAGCTTCTGCGACATATACGCGGAGTCTTTTCCCGCGCACAGCTTTTCTTTGGCGCTCTTTCCCGCGCCGCCCATGTTTTCGTCCGCATACAGACCATCGAGCCCGCCGCAGGCGGCAATAAGCTTAAGCGCGGTTTTCTCGCCTATGCCGGGCACTCCGGGGATATTGTCGGATGAGTCGCCCATAAGCGCTTTTACGTCTACAAACTGCTCGGGCGTGACGCCGTAATCCTCAAAAAACCTTGCGGGATCATAGACGATATCCTCTTTTGTTTTAACGAGTATCACCGACGTTTTCTCCGTTATAAGCTGCAGAGAGTCGCGGTCTCCCGTGAGGATATACGAATGCACATCGTCTTCTCTGTCGCCCATGGCGGCAATTGTGCCGAGCACATCGTCCGCCTCCCAGCCCTCGCATTCGATGACCGTAAAGCCCATGGCGGCGGCGACCTTTTTTGCCCACGGCAGCTGAACTGCCAGATCCTCGGGCATTGGCTTTCTCGTCGCCTTATAGCCGTCGTACATTTTGTGGCGGAATGTAGGTGCCTTCAGATCGAAGGCGCAGGCAAGGTAGTCGGGAGAAAGGCTGTCAAGATGCTTCTTCAGTATGGTAACAAAGCCGTATACGGCGTTTGTGGGCGTTCCGTCTCCCGCGGTCAGCGGGCGGATGCCGTAAAAGGCGCGGTTGAGAATACTGTTGCCGTCAACTACTAAAAGTTTTTTCATATTGACCTCCCGACGTTCACTGTACATATTTTACATTATTGACGGGATCATGTCAATAAATCCGAAGAATTTGCCCCTCTTATCTAAATCAGTGTGGGCGCGCAGAACAGCATTTCGCGGATTGCGGCGTATATGGGAAAATACTTATTCTCCCGTATGGGATTTTCGCCCTTACCGCACTCTATTGTAAAGGACGGCTTGTCGAACTCCCTTATATACCAGTCCGTAAGCCCGCCGTATGCCGCAAGCCCCTCAGGAACCGAGACCGTATAACCACAGAGCTTTGAGAGTTTTGCCGCAAGCGCGCCCGCGCCGTCGGGGACAAAGGCGCCTGAGGTATAGTATATCTCCTCGCCCTGGGAATGGAGCGTCATTATCATGTCTATCTTTTCGTTGAACCTTATAAAGTTAGCAAGCGCCCCCGTCTCCGGCTCCGACTCGGGATACTCTCCCGACCAGCGCGTAGCGCCGGGTTCTATTCCGCGTTCGCGCTCCAGTTTTTTATATTCTTCAAAGCCTGCGTTGTAGTTATGGTTAAGGTCCACCCCGCGTGCGTTTGCCTGCCACCGGGAAAAATCGCCGCCGCTCATTTTCATAAGGCGCTCGAATATCGGCATTTCCCTGCACGCGCCGTTTATCTGAATATCAACGCCGTCGGCATTAAGCTGGGGGATTACGCATATCTCTCTTTCCTCAAAAAGCGAGCGGATATTTACGCCGAACACCTGCTTTGACGCCTTATAGTACTCGCAGTATTCGTTTATGAACCGCAGAAGCACAAGGGTCGTTATCCACTCCATACCGTGGTGCGCGCCGACATACAGAACGCTTTTCTTCGCCTCGGGCGAGCCGAGCGTTACCATATGTATCTTTTTGCCGAGTATTGTCTCTCCTATTGAGGTCACGGACAAAAAATCATATCTCTGCGCCATTATATCTATGTATTCGCAGACCGCCGCATAGTCTGCGGGCCGCGCGAAATCAAGCAGCGCTCTGTCGCGGTTTATGGGTATAACGTACTTTTTTGCCATATACTTTCTTTCCTTTCTCTGTTTGTTGAAAGTATATTATTTGCACGTGCGGCTTATGCAGATATGAAATATTTACAAATGCCCGTATTGCTTTCCCGTCCGTATTGTGATAAAATACTGTATATTACAGTTGAGGATATATTATGAATACTGATAATATCACAAAAAAATTCCGCCTTGCGGCAATTCTGCCCGTGGGACTGTCCGCACTTCTCGCTAAGGTGCTTGCGGTTCTGCGTTCGCTGGGCTCGTCCGACGTGATGATCACCGGCTCCGACAGTGCGTTTGTAAAAATGCTGCCGTCCGTCTGCGGATATGCGTCCGTTCTTTTCGGCGTTGCCTCCGTGGCATTCTGCATGACCGGCGCGATATACGCCATGATGTACTTCGGCAGAAGGACTGCCGTGCGAGCTTCCCTTTTGTCAATTGCGGCAAGCGCCGCGGCGTCCGCTCTGTACTATGCGTTCAATATGCTTTATAACTCATACAGCCTCGCGCAGGGCATAGCATTTGCGCTGACCACCCTTATAGACATCGGGTTTGTTGCAATCTCGGCTTTCGGCGCTCTCGCCGTTACGTCTGTACTGAAGGCAGCAAAGAAAAGAGCTTTTTCGATCGGGTTGCCCATTGTGATATGCTCATTTGTATATTTTGCGGCGCGCATCGCCGATCTCACTTTTTCAAACGTTGTGCCGTTTCTTTCCTCCGTCACTGACATTACCGCAAGCGAAAAGCTTGCAGTTATCGGCGACTATGTTTACTATACGGGTGTTTATCTTATACTTCTCGGCGCACTGTGCTTTGCGGCATCGGCTTTGTTTGTAGGCGTTACAGGCAGACTGAAGTTCAAACTTCCCCGCAGCCCCGAGGACAATACAAAGTAAAAGGATATAAAGAAAAAATGAAAAAAATCGTTAAAATAGTTTCGGTGCTGTGCGCGCTTGTGTTCTGCGCTGCCGCTGTCTGTGCCTGCAAGGATAAAAAGTATCTCAAATACGACTCAACAGGCGAAAGATACGACTACTATCTGCCCGACTATGTAAAGGTTTGCAAATACAAGGGGCTTGAGTTGCCCGATCTTACATATACTCCGACCGAGGCGGATATTGACAAGCGCGTCAAGCAGATGGTCGCGGCATTCTGCCCCAGGACTGAGGATCCCGACCGCGCATGTATTGAGGGAGACATTGTGGACATCGGTGCGACATGCACGTTTGAGGACGACGGCAGCACATATTCTCTGCTTTCGTTCAAAACAAACGAAGAAACAGGCTCCGGCCAGGCTTTTGTGCTCGGTACCGACTTTTTCTACTTCCCCGCTCTCGACGAGGCTGTGGAAGGCATGCTCTCGGGCGAGGACAAGACCGTTACTCTCACACTGCCCGATCCGTACTACAAGGATCTTGTAAATTCCGGCAGAAAAATCAAAATGGATATTCATCTGAACTACATTGACGAAGTTGACTATTCCGTTGTGGACGACGAATTCTATGTTGACCGCCTCGAATACTCCAAGGACAACTTCAGAGTGGCTATGACAAACAAGCTCACCGCGGAATATGCCGAGCTTATCGAAGACTACAAGACAAAGCTTGCATGGAACATAATCTGCGCGAACTCCGAGCTTATAAAGGTGCCCGAAAAGGAGTACAACGAGCTTTACGAATCCGCTCTCGACAGTGCGCGCGGCGAAGCACAAAGCGAGGATATATCGCTTGCCGAGTATGCCGAAAAGCTGGGATATGATACACTTGACGACTACTATGCGTATCTCAAAGAGAAATGCGAGAACACCTGCTTTGAGGATATGATACTCTACTATATCATCAGATGCGAAGATCTCAATTATACCGACGAATACTACAGCGAGCAGGTGCTTGCCATGGTAAAGGACTATCAGATAGAAGATCAGAGCGCGGCTGAGGATTTTCTGAACTACTATTACGGCATTGATAACGTCAAAGAGGAGATCAGAATGAAGTACGCGCAGAAATGGGTAGCGGACAACGCAAAGGTGCGCGAGGATGTTAAGACCGTGTATGACAACGATCTGAACCCCGGCATGAAAAGCGCGAGAGACTATATAGTGCATTGAAAAAATGCCCCGCCGATTTTCGGCGGGGCATTTAAATATATTTACTCTTTGCGCGCTTTTGCGCTGAAAGTTTGCGTATCTATCCGCACGACACAGACGGCGGCAGCCATATCCTCCGTTATATCGAAATCACGGTCGGTCTGCGTTTTCATAAGAAGGCGCAGCGCAGAGGCTTTTTCGGTCGCGTCCTCAACAATTTTCGCCGTGCCGCAAAACATAACACTTTCGTACCCCGCGCCGAAGCCGCAGGCTGTCTCGCCGGGTATAATACCCGTTTCGCGGTCAATTTCGACGAAAACATTTGCGTTTTTCTTTATGCAGTCAAGCTTGTGTCCTTCAGCCGCACAGTGAATATAGAAAATAAAGCGGCCGTTTTCGATACGGTATCCGTAATGCAGGGGCACTACATACGGATAATCGACGTCGTAAAGCCCCAGGTGCATTATCCGCGAGAACGCAACGATCTCTTCCGCTTTTCGTATATCGGTAATCTCCCTGTCTTTTCTGCGCATGGCGTCCTCCTATGCTTATTCAGAATACTATCTCGCAATAGCGACATTTGTGCTTTTCGCCGCGGTATTCCGCTTCGTCCTCTTCGTCCGTAAGCTTCATTTTGCATTTCTCCATAACGCGGCGGCTCGCCTCGTTGCCGACAAAATATCCCGCCGTGACCTTGGCAAAGCCCATATCCCGAAGCTCTGCCAGAACAGCGCTTACAGCTTCGGTCGCATAACCATTCCCGTGAAGATCGGGACGGATCGCATAGCCGATCTCGATGCTGTCGCCTTCGATACCGCAGTCATTGATAAAGCCTATAAGCCGATCACCGAGATAAATGCCGTATTCAAGATGTGCTTCATCCTCGGGTCTGCTGAAAGATACAAGCTTTTTAGCAAGAGGTTCGGCGTCCTCTAGTGTCGCGAACTCCGGGACCATGAATGTTTTTGTAATCACGGGGTCGCAAAGCAGTGCACAAAGTGCTTCCGTATCACCGTCAGAGTACGGCGCAAGGCGAAGACGCTTTGTATACACGGCTTTTTTCTGTTTTACTTTAAGATCCATTTAATATGTCTCCCGACAGATATAGAATAAACGAAAGCAAAATCGACAAGCTTATAAAAAGCTTGTCGATTTTTTTGCCCGCCGCTGCGGGCTGGTGGAGCAGGGGTGCTCAAGGATGAACACCCCTCCGAAGCTCCGGTTTCGCCTTCAAATGCCGTTTCTATATCATCCAGCGGGATATTGTCAATGCTCAACGGCTTCTTGCTGGCGTTGATGATGAGGGTAAAGTGGTCGTCATACAGATAGATGGAATGAACAAAGATATCGATGATAGCTCGGCGCTTGTTCACATCGTCGGCGGGCATCTCGCAGACATAGTCCAGAAAGGCTAAAATCTGTGCCTCCGTCAGCGTGATCTTCTTGTTTTCCTCGATGGCGAGCTGCGCCTCCAGCTCCGCCTTTTCCGCCATGCGCTTGTTGAGTCGTTCCGTCAGCATCTCCACGGCCTGCCCCTGCTCAATGGCTTTCCAGAGATTCTCAATGGCCGTATCCGCCTCTCGGATCGCCTTTTTCAGCGCCTTGGCGGTAAGGTTATCCGGGCTTTTGGCGCACTCCTCAGCCACCTTCTTGGCAATGATGCGGATTTTCTCCTCGGTCAGCATTTTCAAACACTCGTTGACCACACGGTCCTCGATATAGGACTTGCTGACGATCTTCTTGCCGCACTTTTTCCTGCGGGCGTTTTTGCACATATAGTAGTGATATTGCCTGCCGGTCTTGCTGGTGCCGCCGTAGCCCACCATCATTTCCTTGCAGTGTCCGCAGAACAGCTTTGTGGTCAGCAGGTATTCGCCCTCGCCGTGAGTTCGAGCCGGCGCATTTTTGTTTTTGTTCATCATCGATTGCACCCGGTAAAATAGGTCATCATTCAGAATGCGAGGCATCCCGCCGGGTGTTTCCTTTCCTTTGTAAAGATAGACGCCGATATAACGCTTGTTGCTGAGCAGGTGACTGAGACTGTTGGGACTAAATTCCTTGCCGAGGGATGTCTTGACCCTGCGCCGTTTCAGATCCCGGATGATCTCCGCTTTCGTCTCGCCGCTGGCGTAGCGCTCATAAATCTCACGGACAATGGCGGCTTCATCCTCATCCACATAGAACCGCCGCTCGGCATCGACCTTGAATCCTAGGCCGGGGTTGCTGCCGTTAGACAGGCACTTTTCGGCATTGATGGCCATACCCCGATGGATCTTCTGAGAAAGCTCCACAGAATAATATTCCGCCATACTTTCCAGAACACCCTCCACCAAGATGCCGGAAGCGTCGTCCGCAATATTCTCCTTGGCAGACAGCACCCGGACACCGTTCTTTTTCAGCTTCGCCTTGTTGATGGCACTGTCATAGCGGTTTCGAGCAAAGCGGTCCAGCTGATATACCAAAACGCCCTCAAAGGTGTGCCTGTCGCTGTCGGAGATCATCCGCTGAAATTCGGCACGGTTGTCCGTGGTGCCGCTGATGGCCCGGTCAATATATTCTCCGACAACGGTATAATGATTCGACTCCGCATATTCATAGCACACCTTGAGCTGTCCCTCAATGGACTGCTCCGTCAGGCTGTGGCTGGAAAAGCGGGCGTATATTACAACATTCATCTGTGAGCCTCCAATTCTTTCTATACATAATTATAATCCTCCTTTATTTGCTGTCGAATGTGCGAAAACTCAGACGCCCGATGCAGTTGCATCAGGTGTCCGTTCATCATATTCAGGGTGTTTGGTAAGCCATTTTTCAAAGTAAGCTTTGCCCTCGTCACTATCATAGAACTTCCTAATCTCTGGCGCTAATGCCTTTGCAAAAGAAGTGAGCAGTTCTTCGGGTAACTCTACCTTGGTATAATCAATCCTTGTATATTTCTTCATAGGCTCACCTCATCGTTCTCGGTCACGCTGTCGAATCAGATAGCGGCGGTAATGCTCGCAAGCTTTCATAACAAAGTCTTCTGCCTGCTTTGTATTGGCGTTAGGGACATATTTGCGAATGCGCTCCATCGGCACCTTGAACATTTCACTCTGATTTGCTTTTTCCTCGCTCATAACGGTGGCAATAACTTCGAGTGTCAAGCCTTCCTCCCCACTCATCTTCTTAAAACGGCAAGCCTGAGAGAGCGACGGAGTGCAATCATTCAGCTCCATCTGTTCCAAAAGGTCGTACTGTTCTTGCTCGTTAAGATACGAAAGCTCAACGGCGGGAGTAAAAGCGATACGCCCGTCATCCACATATTGCAGGATTTCGGGAATAAGGTTGGTAAGGCGGATATAGCGTTTAATAGTATCTTTGCTTGTACCCGCATCCTCTGCAATTTGTTCGGTTGCTAACTTCGGTGCAACTTGCACCGAAGTTAAATCTGTACGATATCCTTTGTGTGCCAATGCCTCCGCTTTCATCTTGTAAGCAAAGGCTTTTTCAGAGGGCAGAATGTGCTCTCGGTGTAGGTTGCTGTCTACAAGCACGATTGCCGCCGCATCACGGTCAAGGGAAACAGTTAAGGCAGGGACTTCTGTGATCCCTGCCTTTCTGCTTGCCATAACCCGTCTGTGACCGGATATGATCTCATATTCATCTGCGGTGTTTTCAAGTGGTCGGACTATAATGGGAGATACAACGCCGTGCATCTTAATACTTTCTGCAAGGGCATCCATTTCTTCGTTGTCCTGTACCTTGTATGGGTGGTTTTCAAAGGGGTGTAATTTCTCGATAGAGATATTTTTCTTAGTATTTTTCATCGTTCATAACCTCGTTCTTTCTTAATAATTAAACCGTTGTGTTTCAGTTCGATATTGCGCTCGGCATCAAGCAGTTCGTGAATTTTGGGAATATGCTCCTCAATGCGCAGGGCGAC
Source organism: uncultured Eubacteriales bacterium (assembly GCA_959601495.1). Taxonomy (GTDB): domain Bacteria; phylum Bacillota; class Clostridia; order Oscillospirales; family CAG-272; genus Avispirillum. The sequence continues at coordinate 54,476 of CAUGPT010000001.1, read as the reverse complement.
TTTTAATTTCTTTCGCAAGGGAGTAATTCTTGCGGTGATCTTCTTTGCCTGCTCCTTCAGGGCGGCATCTTCTTCGGGCGTTTTCACTCGGCGCAGTTTTAGCCGCAGGGCATACCGTTCTTGTTCCAAAGCAGAGATACAGGCGGATAAGTTCTCTTGAAATGACAAAAGCTCCTTCGGCGACTCAATATGGTTGTCGCAAAGGAGCTTGTATTCCTCGATATATTTATCTAACTTTTGTACCTCTGCCCGCATCATCGGTGAGAGAGGGCGGTTGTCCGCTTCTTGGATATTGCTGCCCGTGCAGAGTTTTAAGATTTCAATAAACAGTTCAAATAATAACTGTACTGTATCTTTCCGCCGTGCCTGCCGTAGTTGGTATTCAAAGTTAAGCAGCGGCGCACGTTTCCATTTGGGTGTTATAAGCACATACAGTTCGGGCAGGCGTTGGTTGGCAACGAGCTTTTGCCGCATTGCCTCCCGTGAGTATTTTTCACCAAGACCTGAAATGCGCACCGCCCGTTTCCATCCGTCTGCTATAACGGAGGGGTGTTCATAGCGGAAATCACGCTCAAATCTGTACCCTAGGCATTTAAGGTAATATTCAAATTCCTTAAAGGTACAGCATTTGGAAAGTGCTTCGTCCACGTCACGCCGTAACATATCCCGATGAGTGAGCTTGCCGGAGTTGCGTATCCAATACGCTTTTTTATTGCCGTAAAAATGCGTAAAGGGTATTACGGACTTTCCGTGTTCCTTGCAGACCGCATCGGAGATCTGCCGAAGCTCCACGTGGTCACAGATATGATTTTCAAACTTTCTGCCCGTCTTAAAAGAAACGGAATTTATCACGAAATGATTGTGAATGTTATCCGTGTTAAGATGGGTGGTAACAACTACTTCGTAATTTGCCCCCCACATCCGCTTTGCCGTTTCCACACCGATACGGTGCGCTTCGGCGGGAGCGACTTCATCTGCTACAAAACTCTGATACCCGTGATAAGCAACGTTGCCGCCGAGCTTCCCATACCGCCGCTTTGTTGCCATCATACATTGGTAGGCTCTTTGCTTCGGGCAGTTGATACCCGACACATACATTGTTTGGTCGGTCTTTTGGTCGTTCTCCACGTAACGGAGTGCCGCCCACAAGTCCTCGTCCAAGAACTTCTTATTTGTGGTTTTATCGGGGTTCTCCGCATAGTCGATTACTTCCTTTAATCGGGACTTGACGGGCCAGAAGCCTGTGCTTGCCATTGTGCCACCTCCCGTATGATTTCTTTCTTACTCTGCTTTGGCGCATCTGTGATTTCGGCATAAATATCGTCAAAGAGTTTCAGTGCCGCCGCTTCGGTTTCGGGAGATAACTCACGGTTGAGCAGTTCGCTTATTTTCTCGTTAAAAACATAAAACGCATCGGGAACAACTGCTTTCACAGTGTATCCCAATGCCCGTTTACGGAGATATTCAGCGACAGGGATGCCGCAGCTCTCGGCGAGTTCGGTGATCTTCTTTTTCTCCTGCGGAGATACCCGAAGATATAACCGACACGGCTTTTCTTTTGGATTTCTATTCATATACATACCTTCTTTCTGTAATCGGGGTATTAGGGGTGTCCCCTAAATATGAACAGTAGGCGGAAACGCTTACTGTTTATTTGGAACTTGCCGTACAAGTTCCCTGCTTGTTACGGTGTAAGACACACGCCAATTGGCGTATGCCTTCCATTCTCCGTGACTTGAACCGTGAGGGAGCGACCTCATACCGTTCTTATCACTGCAAATCCTTCAAAAGTTCCATTTATCTGCGTAGTTGGCACCACATTTTATGTGAGTGCCATCAGTATTGCAAAATGGTGGCACCGTTGGTATTAGTGGGGGCATTTCCTTTGGATATTGCCATCACAGTCCCGTCAAAAGCAGGAATAAGAGTCACCTTAAAAGCTGTCAAGAAAAGCGAGTACCGTTTCTTCGGTTTCAGCGTTGTTTTCTTTTTCAGCGGGTGTTTGTGCAGGGGGTGTCTGCACAAATTGTAATAATCCGCCAAGAGGATTACTTTTTCCAACTTCCTCTCGGATAGTTGAAATAACCCGTTCAAGGAAAGCATCTTCGGTTGCCGTCCTTTCAGATAATTCCATAAATCCGCATATAGCAGAAATGACCGCCTTGCTGTACGATTTCTCTGCGCCTTGCAGATAGTCATACGCCCTGCGGTCATTTTCCTTATCTAAATTGAAGCGGATTTTTACATTCCTAACACTCATACCACACCACCGTTCCTGTTAAGGGAAACGAGTGCCATATACTCATATCCCTTTGCGGTGGCACAAATATCCTCGTTGATGATAACTCGGCTTGCATCGTAATCGGCAAAGTTACGGATAAGGCAACCACCGCCGCCGACCACATATAGTTTCATCAGTTTGGGATCGTATTCGTGTTCACGCAGACGGTGGAAGATACCGGCGGTGTATTCTTTTGCGGTTTTGATAACCGTTTCAAGATACTGCCCGTCAATATCTGCTGTGCCTTTCTTGAGAATTTCTGTGATTATCGCATCATCGATGATTGTATGATAGTGCTTCATCATCTGCTCACGGATAAGCAGAGCGCATTGATGGGTGCCGTACTTCTCGGTAAACATACGCTGGGCATCAGGTTTCTTGTTTACAATCCGAAGCAGGTTCATTGTACCGTTGCCAATATCGCAGAGCATATTGACACCCTTAAAATCACCAAGGTTTTCGGCAACAGCAGCGAACCCCTGCGGATAGATTTCTGCACCGACAATTTTAATGCGGTAATCGGTGTTACGGAAAGAAAATTCAACATCGCCGTGTTGAAGCAGATATTTCTTAAACTCAGCCTTTTGCTCACGTACCCAAGTTAAGGGTAGTCCTGCGGCGATAAATACAGAAGCCTCGCTGAGGCGTTCTCTCCGTAACTCCCGTGCGATAGCGGCAAGGGTGAGTACATAATAGTCCTCGTCAGTAAACTTGTCTGCCGTAAATTCCTTATGACCGACGCCGATGGAATAGTATTTGCCGTTCCATTGGAGCAGGTCGCTGACAAAGGTGGGTTCGGTATCGCTTTTCATTACTCCGGTGGGAAAGCAGCAGTTCGCCGTTTTCATATTCCCGTAGCCGTGGTCGATACCGATAACGTACATTTCATTAAATTTTCTCATAATTTCATTTCTCCTTTTCTTACTTCAATTTGTTGTGCTTTTTGATTTGTTCGTACAGCTCTTTATCGGCGAGTAATACTGCTTTTTTGAAGTAGTTGCAGTAAATCCCGTAGATAGAGATAAGCTGCACGCAGCGGTGTGCTTCGCCGTCGTCAAGCAGAATGCAGTTGCCGTCCTTATCACAGTTGGCGCACAGCGAATTAACAAGACGGTGAACCTTTTCCGCCTGCTTGGTTGTAATCTTCATCATAGACCTTTCCTCCTTTCGTTTTCGGGCAACAAAAAAGCCGCCGGTTTCCCGACGGCAATGCCCGTGTATTTTGTGAGGTTTTCGCTCCCTCACTTATATTAATGCATTAAAATTCCGGTTGCTGAAATAATGAGATAACAGATATAAAATTAAAAGCGTAACAAGTATAAGTCCTTGTAAACACTGCGTTTTTATGATATAATGATAAAAAAGGTAAACTTTGATAACAAAAATCTTTACAAAAACTTTTGAAAAATATTTTTTCGTCCTGTCAGACTAAAGGAAGTTTTATGGGACACTTCTTTTGATAGAATTAGTACGGAGGTACAGCGGAATATGGATAAAATCAGCTTTTTCAGCGCCGATTATCGTGACGGCAGAGTGCATATCGGCGGCAAGAGCTATCCTGCGGGGACTTTTGCGGCGCACCTGCTGAATCAGTATTACGAAAATGACACCGCCGCCCGTATTGGCGTTTTCACAACGGATAATTGGCAGCTTGAAAAGATGTTGCGGCTTGGGTATTTGAAAGTCAGCGACTATGTGAACGCCGGAGAAAGAATGGTAAATATCTTTACTGCACTTCCGTGGCTGAAGCCATTTGATATGCTCGGCACAGATGATGAACATAACAGAATAGCAACGTTGTTTTCTGAAGAAAACGGACATATCATAAGCGAATATTTTTCCCGTCGTGCAAAGATCGGTCAAATGGATGTGGGGCAAATAGTGTTTCCCAACTTACCGAAAGAATATGAAAAAGACTTCTTTGACCGTACTGAAGCTCTGCTTGGCGAAGTCAATGCTACACTCAGTTTCTACGATACTTTGAGTGCCGACATTCGCAATTCTTTTGAAAAGCTTAGAGTTTTCGTGAGCCGTGTAAATGAAGCTGACCGATTTGACGAGGAACATTTGCTCCCCATAGCATTAGAAGTATTCGGCTCTGTGCCGTTTCCCGTGACAACGGAATATGTACCGATCAAGAAAGCCAGCCGCAGTAAAACGGCTACTCTTGCACGCAGGCTTTATTTCGACAGCTATTACAGCTTTGTGATGACCGACTTCTTTGAAGGCTTACATTACGGTCATTATCCAAGGAGGTGCGATATCTGCAAAAAATATTTCCTTATGACCTCTGCGGCAAGGCAAAAGTATTGTACAGGTTATGCGCTGTTTAAGCTCAAGGGCAAAGCCATTACCTGCCGGAAATACGCCGCAAGAATCAACCGTAAAGAATTAGCGGCGGGCAATCCTGTTATCCGCATCTATAAAAACCGCTGCTCTGTGCTCCGAATGGAAAGAAAACGAGGTACTGTCACAGAAGAATTTGCCTCCACAGCGCTTGATCTTGCAAAAGAGCGTATGCAGCGTGCAAAAGAGGATGCCGAATATGCCAACAGTCAGTATGAGTCGGATATGAGCCGTGAAAAGCTCTACGCCGAAGTCGATAAGCAGTTAAAATAACGGTAAGTATCACAGAACGGAGGTGAGTGCCGTGACAGAAATTTATATAGATAAAGCAGATTTAAATATGTATCAATTGAAGCCGGCACCGCCGAAATGGGATTTGCAGGAATATATTGTAACCTATCTGAAAGAGAAAGATAACCGCTATCTTGCTTGGTTTCTGCACTATTATGAAAAAACGCTTAACAACAATGTGCAGGAATATATGTGAAAGCTCTTTATGCCGGAGCATTTTGCGGATATGAAACAGGCATATATTGCCGGACTGCTCAAAGCATTAAAAAACTACGATATTAAGCAAGGCGTGCCGTTTACCTCGTTCAAGGAACGGTATGTGGAACGGGAGATACTGGACTATGTGCGCTCTATGCGTACAGGCTTCACAGCACAAAGCATCGCAGAATATGCCAAGCTCCGTAAAGCAATGGCGATATGGTACAAATACGAGCGTGATTATTCAGATAAAACACTGATAAAGGTTGCAGGCGAGCTTGAGGAAACCGTTGAAAACACTAAAGAAATATTACTCGGCGGTCTGCTCAATGAAAACCGGGTGGATTTGTATCGGCAATACACAGACGATGACGGTGAAGAATGCACAGAGGAGGCACATTCCGACGGTACCTCTGACACTTATACGCTGTTTATGAAAAATGAGCTGTATACCCGACTGTGGGAAGCATACGAAAAACTGGAGTATACCGAACGGAAAATGTTATCTCAAAGACTCGGTTTTTGCTTTGAATGCCATAGTCTGTTTTATATGGATCATAACGATTTGGACGAATACGGCGAGCCGAAAAAGAAGCCAATCAAGAAGATGATGTATACGGATATTGCTACCGACCACGAATACAGCTCAGCAAATACGGCTCATAACAAGTGTGAAAAGGCGCTGGAAAAATTAAGAAAAGCAATAAAAGATTTAATATAAATTAGCAAAAAGCGGCGGCAGGAAGATTCTATTCTTTCTGTCGCCGCTTTCCATTTTGGTAGGTATGTTCCGCTAATTTAGGCTTTATTTTTTCTTAACAGTAATCAATGAGGTCTTTTTCCCGTTTTTATTTCTCCTGTGCTAATCTATAAGCGTAAGGAGGGATTAAATATGTCAGCCATATTTAAAGCTATACACGAATTTGATAAGCGCATTGAAGCACACGCGGAGCATTTTGCATTTAAGCACCCGTATCTGTCCTTTTTTGCGTTATTTATCGGTATGCCGATTTGTGTTCTTGCTGCCGTGTTTTTCTTCACCGTAATTATTACGGTTCCGATTGCTTTGATTTTCGGATGGCTGTAAGCGTCTTAATATAGTTTTAATGCGCTGTATATTCTGCTAATCCCGATTTAATCTTTTTGCTGTTAAAATATCAAACAAGGAGGTAAGACTATGAATATTATAATCGGATTTATCGGTCTTTGTGCTGCGGCACTGCTAATCTACTATGTTTACATACTGATGAAAGGGGATGAGCAAAAATGAGTGCGGTAATACAATACATACTCTATCTTGCCGTTCTTATTGTTTTGGCGATTCCGCTCGGCGCTTATATCAAGAAAGTAATGAACGGAGAGAAAACCTTTCTTTCCAAAATTCTAACGCCCTGCGAAAATGCAGTATATAAGGTAATGAAAGTCAACAAAGAGGAACAAATGAACTGGAAAAAGTATGCGGCTTCCGTTCTTATTTTTTCCGGTATCGGGCTTGTGTTCCTGTTTTTGCTTCAGCTTTTGCAAGGCGTTCTGCCCGGAAACCCGCAGGGGTTGTCGGGAGTTAAATGAGATTTATCTTTTAATACCGCTGTCAGTTTTATAACGAATACAAACTGGCAGGCATACAGCGGCGAGTCCACATTAAGCTATCTGACCCAAGCGCTCGGACTTACCGTGCAGAACTTTGTTTCCGCAGCTACGGGTATTGCCGTGCTGTTTGCCCTGATACGGGGATTTATAAAAGTAAAAGCCGATGGATTAGGTAGCTTTTGGGTTGATATAACAAGAATCGTCATTCATATTTTGATTCCGCTGAATCTTATCATCTCACTTTGCCTTGTGGGCGGCGGCGTGATTCAAAACCTGAAAGGCGCTGAAACCGTATCGCTCGTTGAACCGATTGCGGTAAGCGCAGACGGCGAAATTCTTGAAAACGCCGAAATTGACCTTGATACAAATACCGTAACAGTTGACGGCAAAAAAATAGAAGACGCCGAAATTGTTACCGAACAGTTTGTACCTATGGGTCCTGCGGCAAGCCAGGTCGCCATTAAGCAAACGGGTACAAACGGCGGCGGTTATATGGGCGTTAACTCCGCTCATCCGCTCGAAAACCCGAACGCTTTTACAAATTTGATTGAAATGCTTTCAATTTTGCTTATTCCTGCGGCGCTGTGCTTTACCTTTGGCAAGGCGGTAAAGAATAAAAAACAGGGCGTTGCAATCTTTATGGCGATGTTTATATGCCTTGCGCTGGCGCTGGGCACGATTGCCGTCAGCGAACAGGTTGCGACGCCGCAACTTGCACAGGATGGTGTCAACGTCTCAATGACCGACCAGGCGGGCGGCAATATGGAAGGTAAGGAAACCCGATTCGGTATTGCAACATCCTCTACTTGGGCGGCATTTACAACGGCGGCTTCCAACGGCTCTGTAAACTCCATGCACGACAGTTACACACCGCTCGGCGGTATGGTGACAATGCTCCTGATGCAGCTCGGCGAGGTTATCTTCGGCGGCGTTGGCTGCGGTCTTTACGGTATGCTTGCCTTTGCCATTCTGACGGTATTTATAGCCGGACTTATGGTCGGCAGAACGCCGGAGTTTTTAGGCAAAAAGATTGAGCCTTATGAAATGAAATGGTCTGTGCTTGTTTGCCTTGCAACGCCGATTGCTATTCTTATCGGCAGCGGACTTGCGGCGGTCGTTCCGAGTGTGGCGGACAGCCTAAACAACGGCGGAGCGCACGGCTTTTCCGAAATACTGTACACATATTCTTCCTGCGGCGGTAACAACGGCTCTGCCTTTGCCGGCTTTAATGCAAACACCGTATTTTTGAATGTTTCGCTCGGTCTTGTCATGCTGTTTGCCCGTTTCCTTCCGATCATAGGAACACTGGCGATCGCGGGCAGTCTTGCCGGCAAAAAGAAGATTGCAACAAGCGCAGGTACACTTTCCACAACAAACGGTATGTTTGTATTCCTGCTGATTTTAATCGTCCTTATTATAGGCGCACTCAGTTTCTTCCCGGCGTTGGCGTTAGGACCGCTCGCTGAATTTTTCAGTAATGTTATTTAAGGAGGCACTGTTATGGCATCAAATAATAAAAGTGCTTTTGCCGATAAAAAGATGCTCGGCAGAGCCATAAAAGATTCATTTGTAAAACTAAATCCCAAAACACAGGTGCAAAACCCAGTTATGCTTTTGGTATATATTTCGGCGATCCTCACAAGCGGACTGTGGATTGTATCCCTATTCGGACTAAAGGACGCTTCAAGCGGATATACCTTGGCAATCGCAGTTATTCTGTGGTTTACCTGTATTTTTGCCAATTTTGCCGAAGCGATTGCCGAGGGCAGAGGCAAGGCGCAGGCGGACGCTCTGAGAGCTTCAAAAAAAGATGTGGAGGCACACAAGATACCCTCTGCCGATAAGAAAAAACAGATAACCGCTGTTTCTTCCGCGTTGCTTAAAAAAGGCGACATTGTCATTGTGAAAGCAGGAGAGCAAATTCCGGGCGACGGTGAGGTTATTGAGGGAGCCGCTTCCGTAGACGAAAGCGCTATCACAGGAGAATCCGCACCCGTTATCCGTGAGGCAGGCGGCGACAGAAGCGCAGTAACTGGCGGTACTACCGTGCTTTCCGATTGGATCGTTGTGCGGATAACAAGCGAAGCGGGCGAAAGCTTCCTTGATAAAATGATTGCCATGGTCGAGGGCGCTTCCCGTAAAAAAACGCCAAACGAAATCGCATTGCAGATTTTTCTTGTCGCCCTTTCCATTATCTTTATTCTTGTTACGGTATCGCTTTATACCTACTCCATATTCTCGGCAAAGCAGGCGGGAATTGATAACCCCACCTCTGTTACTACCTTGGTAGCGTTGCTTGTCTGCCTTGCCCCTACCACCATCGGCGCATTGCTTTCCGCTATCGGTATTGCGGGAATGAGCAGACTGAACCAAGCAAATGTACTTGCTATGAGCGGAAGAGCTATTGAAGCCGCAGGCGATGTGGATATATTGATGCTTGATAAAACCGGAACAATTACGCTCGGTAACCGCAAGGCGAACGCATTTATTCCTGTAGACGGTGTAAGTGAACAAGATCTTGCCGATGCGGCACAGCTATCCTCTCTTGCCGATGAAACGCCCGAAGGCAGAAGCGTGGTTATTCTCGCAAAAGAAAAATTCAATATTCGCGGCAGAGAGCTTTCCGACAAGAACATGACATTTATTCCCTTTACGGCGAAAACCCGTATGAGCGGCGTTGATTATGACGGCAACGAAATCCGCAAGGGGGCCGCCGATACCATGGAAAAATATGTAACCGAAAGCGGCGGAATTTATTCGGAGGAATGCGACCGAATCGTTAAAGAGATTGCGAACAAAGGCGGAACTCCCCTTGTTGTAGCGAAAAATCATAAGATTTTAGGCGTTATTCATCTGAAAGACATTATCAAGCAGGGCGTTAAGGAAAAGTTTGCGGATCTTCGTAAAATGGGTATAAAAACCATTATGATTACAGGCGATAACCCGATGACCGCCGCCGCCATTGCGGCAGAAGCGGGCGTGGATGATTTCCTTGCCGAAGCAACTCCCGAAGGCAAGCTTCAAATGATACGCGATTTTCAGAGCAAAGGACACCTTGTGGCAATGACGGGCGACGGCACGAACGACGCACCCGCACTTGCACAGGCTGATGTGGCGGTTGCGATGAACACCGGCACACAGGCGGCAAAGGAAGCGGGAAATATGGTTGATCTTGATTCGTCACCGACAAAGCTTATTGATATCGTCCGTATCGGTAAACAGCTTTTGATGACAAGAGGCAGTCTGACCACCTTCTCCATAGCGAACGATGTAGCAAAGTATTTCGCCATTATTCCCGCCTTGTTTATGGGACTGTATCCGGGTCTTTCGGCACTTAACATTATGGGACTTCATTCCCCGCAAAGCGCTGTTTTATCGGCAATCATCTACAATGCGCTGATTATCATTGCGCTGATTCCGTTGGCATTAAAGGGCGTAAAATACCGTGAGGTTCCGGCGGGAAAGCTGTTGTCACGCAATCTGTTAATTTACGGTCTCGGCGGTTTGGCGGCACCCTTCATCTTCGTTAAGCTGATTGATATGCTGCTTGTACTGTTCGGCTTGGCATAAGGAGGTTTTATAATGAAAACATTAAAAAATGTACTGCCGAGAGCGGCAATAATTTTTCTTATATTCACATTGCTCTGCGGCGTGGTTTATACGGGTGTCGTTACAGGGTTTGCGCAGCTTATTTTCCCCGACAAAGCAAACGGGAGTATTATTGAGGTTGACGGAAAAAAGTACGGTTGTGAGCTGCTCGGTCAGCAGTATACGGATGACGGACATATGTGGGGGCGCATTATGAATATTGATGTTTCAACCTACAAGGACGAAAACGGAAAAACTCTGATGTATGCCGCACCGTCCAACCTTTCCCCGGCAAGCGAAGAATATGAGGCTTTGGTGAAAGAGCGTGTGGAAAAACTTCGGGAGGCCAATCCCGACATGGACGAAACAGCAATCCCCGTTGATCTTGTGACCTGCTCGGGCAGCGGACTTGATCCCCATATTTCCCCCGCCGCCGCCGAGTATCAGGTGGCAAGAATCGCAAAAGCAAACGATATGACCGAGGACGAGGTACGGGAGATTATTAAGAAATGCACCGACGGTAAATTCTTAGGAGTCTTCGGAGAAGAAACCGTTAATGTTCTTAAAGTGAATTTAATGCTGGACGGAATTTTGGAGAAGTAATCACACGATGAACATTATCAAAATCATGATTCCGAAAATTTCCACCGTGTTCCTCCATGAGAATGATACGGTCCGTCAGGGACTGGAACGCTTTCGTGCGCACGGATATACTGCCATACCCGTGCTGAATGAAGAAGAACAGTATGTGGGAAATGTGACGGAGGGAGATTTCCTCCGTCACATTTTGGCTGTCGGAAATACGGATTTAAAATTTCAGGAGCGTTACCGAATTGGCGACATCATGCGCAAAGAATGTCATCTTGCCCTATCCATAGATGCGGACGAAAAACAGGTTATTGCTGTTGCCTTGAATCAAAACTATGTTCCTATTGTTGACGGAAGGGGCGCACTCTGCGGTATCATTACCCGCCAGTCGTTAATTCATTATTTTGAAAATCAGAGAAATGCATGATGATTTCCAATTTAATTTGAATCATGGAAGATATGATTCCGTATCTCTTCAGTGTTTTAGCACAAATTTGAAATCCTTTATGCAATCTTAATATCGTCTTTATCTTGCTTACGCCGATTTAATGCAGATTAAGATAAAATAAAGACAGTATAAATATGATATTAAGATTGCGAAGGTATCCGTTATGATAAAACGGCAAAATCCAAAACACAAGCACATTACATCGTTCCAGATTATTATATTAGGCTTTCTGTCTGTGATAATTTTAGGCAGCATACTGTTAATGCTGCCCGTTGCAACAAGGGACGGTAAAGGCGCTGTATGTTCAGACGCACTGTTTACCGCCACCTCCGCAGTTTGTGTAACCGGTTTGGTTATACACGATACCGCTACATACTGGTCAATGTTCGGGCAGAGCGTAATACTGTTTTTAATTCAAATCGGCGGTATGGGCATTGTCACGGTTGCGGTTTCGGTTGCGGCTTTTTCAGGTCGAAAAATAGGTCTAATGCAGAGAAGTACTATGCAGGAGGCTGTTTCTGCACATCATGTCGGCGGCATTGTGCGGCTTACAAAATTTATATTAAAAACCTCGGTGTGCATTGAGCTGATTGGAGCAGCCCTGCTTTTGCCGGCTTTTATCCGTGATTTCGGAATTACGAAGGGTTTATGGTACGCCTTGTTCCATTCTGTTTCGGCATTCTGCAACGCAGGCTTTGACTTAATCGGCATTAAAGTGCCATTTTCGTCATTAACCTCTTATTCATCACAGCCTTTTTTCAACTTCACGGTTATGGCCCTTATTATTATCGGCGGAATAGGCTTTTTAACTTGGGAAGATATTAATAACAATAAGCTTCATTTCAGAAAATACCGAATGCAAAGCAAGGTTATCCTTACCGTGACGGGAATACTGATTATCCTGCCATCGCTTTACTTTTTCTTTTTCGAGTATCAGAACCTTCCCCTCGGAGAAAGAATCCTGACCTCTCTTTTCCAGTCTGTTACGCCGAGAACAGCCGGCTTTAATACGACGGATTTAACAGCCTTCAGTGAGACAGGTCAAATGCTGATAATATTGTTGATGCTGATCGGCGGTTCGCCCGGTTCAACGGCTGGCGGTATGAAAACCACCACAATCGCCGTTTTGGTTTCATCGGCGCTGTCCGTGTTTCGTAAAAAGGAAGATACACACTTTTTCAAACGGCGCATATCCGACGATACCGTGAAAAGTGCGGCAACTATCTTTTTACTGTATATTGGGCTGTTTATAGGCGGAGGAATGATCATCAGCCGTCTTGAAAATATCCCGTTGCTCCCGTCACTGTTTGAAACAGCGTCGGCAATCGGAACGGTGGGACTTTCCCTCGGCATCACCTCACAGTTGGAGATTGTTTCGCAGTTCATTCTGATTGTACTAATGTTCTTCGGTAGAGTCGGAGGACTGACATTGATATTTGCGGCAATGAAAGGCACGGGGACAAACGTAACAAAATATCCGCAGGAAAAAATAACGGTCGGTTAAAGGAGAAGAAAGATGAAATCTGTTTTACTTATAGGGCTTGGCAGGTTTGGCAGACACATTGCAATGAAGCTTAACGAGATGCGGCATCAGGTTATGGCTGTTGACAAAAACGAAAAAAGAGTAAATGCGGTATTGCCTTTTGTTATGAACGCGCAAATAGGCGACGCAACAAATGAGGAGTTTATAGAGTCGTTGGGAGTAAATAATTTTGATGTTTGCATAGTTGCAATCGGGGACGATTTCCAAAGCTCGCTTGAAACAACATCTCTTTTAAAGGAATTGGGTGCAAAAATGGTAGTTTCCCGTGCAGCACGGGATGTGCACGCAAAATTCCTTCTGAGAAACGGGGCGGATGAAATCGTATATCCCGAAAGGCAGCTTGCCGATTGGACGGCTATCCGCTATACCGCCGACCATATCCTCGATTACATAGAGCTTGACAGCGATCATGCGATTATTGAAATTGCGGTGCCCGAAAAATGGATAGGAAAAACCGTTATTGAAGCAGATGTACGCAAAAAACACGGCATAAACATAATGGCGATTAAGCGCGACGGTAAAATGAATCTAAATTTTGCGCCTGAAACAAGCTTTATACCAGGTGACACTATTTTGGTGCTGGGTGATACCAAAAACATACAAAAGTGTTTTCACATATAAATTCCGAAAGAAGACGGAAAGCATGAAAGAATTATTGTTAGTGTGCGCAGTGGCTGTCATGATTGTGTTCGGTTACTTTATAATGAAAAGGCTTGACGATTTTTTAGCAAATAACCACCACTTAATTGACGAAGAAATTGCAGAAAACAGCCTTTTTATTGCGTTTGATAATCCTATGATCTTGGATTCGCTGATACCGCTATTTGAAAAGTTTTCAAAAGGAAAGCCGAATTGTCAGCTTCATTTCCTGTTTGGAAATACAGAGAATATATATGATAAGCTAAACAAAAATCGCATTGACTTTGGCTTTATTGAAAACAATGCTTCTGCAAATGACGATACATACCGCTGTCTTATCATTTCTACAAAGCAAAATAGTATTATCTGTGAGAAAGCAGGATGTACGATAGAACCGCTGGATCCTTCCGTAATTCAGACCGCTGTGATATGGAAAAAGGCTTCAAATAATGCCTTCGCAAATAGCTTTTCAGATTTGCTTTTGTCAAATCAAGCTGCGATCAATGCGGAATATGGAAAGTAGAAAAAACTTTCATAATGTGGTATAATAATGAACGGAAAGGAGACGCTATTATGCAATACTTTATTGATTCACAAGACGGGAGTCTCCAAGCCGCTCAGAATTGCAACGATAAAGAGCCGTTTTTCACGGTTATGAGCACGGCGGAATTTCACGAATGTAAAGAGCAGCTTCCGTATTATAAAGAACTTCTTCACTGCCTCGGATCAATTCGTTATTGTAAGGCAGAGGTTTTCAAAAACTGCATCATCGGAACATTACGCCTGCCTCAAAAAAGCGAACAGCGTTTACCGCAACTTTCCTTCAGCTTTTATTTGACGGGACAGTCGCTCTTATTTGTCGAAGATGTAGGCGATTTGAAATTATGGGTAGACAAACGGATAAGTATTTTTCAGGAGCTGAACAGTCCGGCTCATCTTCTTTTGCAGTTTATGGAGCAAATGATAGAGGATGATGTTCTCTATCTTTCTCACATCGAGTCAGAAACAGAAAAAATGGAAGAAAATATCGGCTCCGGCGGTTCGGCAGACTTTTTCCCGTTGCTTACAAAACACAGGCAAAAGCTGTCCGAATTAAATGCTTACTATGAACAATTGACAGATATCGGAGAGTTGTTTCAATCCCGCGCGTGTTCTGCATTTGCAGACGATACCGGGGACTGGGAAAAATTTACCCACCGTGCCGAGAGATTGCAAAATCATGTTCAGTTGCTTCGTGAAAATATGCTTCAGCTTCGTGAGCTTTATCAGTCAAAGCAGGATGCACGGCAAAATAAGATTATGGGCATTCTCACAATCGTCACCACCTTTTTCCTGCCGCTTACTTTACTCACGGGATGGTACGGTATGAACTTTGCCTATATGCCTGAGCTTAAATGGCGGTACGGTTATCTGTCGGTGATTATTGTTTCTCTTGTTATCGCAATAGGAGAAATCATCTACTTCAAAAAGAAAAAAATTCTTTTAATCAGGAGGTGTTTTTATGGACGAAACAAGGCAAAGCCCGGAACAGATTTTAAAGCAAATTGAAAAGGAAGAGCAAACTCTTAATCGCGGGCATTTGAAGATATTTTTTGGATATGCCGCAGGTGTAGGTAAAACCTATGCAATGCTGAAAGCCGCACATTCGGCAAAAAGGCGAGGTATTGATGTCGTTGCGGGTTACATTGAGCCCCACGTCCGTCCGCAGACCTCCGCGCTTGTAAACGGATTGGAATGTATTCCGAATCTTGTTTCGGAATATAACGGAATTACTCTTTCGGAATTTAATCTGGACGCTGCACTTGCCAGACATCCACAGTTAATTCTTGTGGATGAGCTTGCCCATACCAATGCCCCCGTGTGCCGACATACAAAGCGTTATCAGGATATTGAAGAGTTACTTAATGCGGGAATAGACGTTTATACCACGGTAAACGTTCAGCATATTGAAAGTCTAAATGACACCGTTGCATCTATAACGGGCATTATGGTACATGAGCGAATCCCCGATTCGGTATTTGATAACGCAAGTCAGGTTAAGCTTGTGGATATTGAGCCGCAGGAATTGATTGAACGGCTGCAAGCGGGCAAAGTTTATAGCCCGACTCAGGCTGAGCGTGCTACAGAGAATTTCTTTACCGTGGAAAATCTAACGGCGCTTCGTGAAATTGCTTTGCGACGCTGTGCAGACAGGGTAAATCTTCTTACCGAAGCCGTAAGAATAAAAAGCCACAGTGATTATCATACGGATGAGCATATTCTTGTATGCCTTTCGTCGTCACCGTCGAATGCAAAAATAATTCGCACTGCCGCCCGGATGGCGAATGCCTTTAAGGGCGCTTTTACCGCGCTGTTTGTGGAAACTCCTGATTATCAGGTTATGCCTGAAGAAGATGTAAAACGCCTGCGAAGCAATATGCGTCTTGCAGAACAATTAGGCGCTAAAATTGAAACCGTGTACGGTGAAGATGTTTCCTATCAAATTGCCGAATTTGCAAGGCTTTCGGGTGTCTCAAAAATTGTGATAGGAAGAAGCTCCGCAACCCGAAAAAGCATATTTTCTAAACCTACTCTTACAGAAAAACTGATTGCAAGAGCGCCGAATTTAGATGTGCATATCATACCCGATACCGGCGGTAAAAACACCGCATACCGCGCCAAAAAAGCAAGGAAGAAAAACGGAATCGTGTTTTCGGTTTCCGATCTTTTAAAAAGCGTTGCCATTTTAATTTTGGCAAGCTGTATAGGAATGCTGTTCAGGCAATTGGGGTTTGCAGAGGCAAATATCATCACGGTATATGTTCTCGGCGTTCTTGTGACCTCGGTCGTTACAAGACATCGGGTTTACAGCCTGATTTCTTCTATTGTCAGCGTTTTGGTTTTCAACTTTTTCTTTACCGATCCGCAGTTCACACTTCAGGCTTACGATCAAGGATATCCTGTCACCTTTTTAATTATGTTTTTGGCGGCACTGCTCACAAGCTCGCTTGCCGTGAAGTTGAAAGAGCATGCGAAACAGTCTGCAAAGGCGGCTTACAGAACAAAGGTGCTGTTTGATACAAATCAGCTTTTGCAACAGGCAAAAGACAAAAACGAAATCGTTTCCGCAACGGCAAATCAGCTTATAAAACTGCTCGGAAAGGATATAGTGTTTTATCTGACTGAGGGCGAAACGCTCGGAGAACCTCATATTTTTACAGTTTCGGGAGATAAAACAGACAAAGAAATAACGGGTACAAAAGAAGAGGCGGTTGCGGAATGGGTGCTAAAAAATAACAAACACGCAGGTGCTACTACCGAAACACTTTCAAACGCAAAGTGCCTATACCTTGCCGTAAGGGTAAACAGCCGAGTTTACGGCGTTATAGGTATTTATATAGGCAATGAGCCGCTTGATGCGTTTGAAAAGAGTATTCTTTTGTCTATACTCGGTGAGTGTGCTTTGTCGCTGGAAAACGAAAAGAATGCAAGAGAAAAAGAAGAAGCGGCAATTCTTGCAAAGAATGAACAGCTCCGTGCAAATCTTCTGCGGGCTATTTCGCACGATCTGCGAACACCGCTTACTTCCATTTCGGGAAACGCAAGCAATCTTATATCAAACGGTAATTCCTTTGACGAAGCGACAAAGAATCAGCTTTATACAGATATTTACGATGACTCTATGTGGCTTATCAATCTTGTGGAAAATCTACTTTCGGTAACAAGAATTGAAGAGGGACGGTTGAATCTTCATATTACAGAGGATTTAGTGGACGATGTCATTACAGAAGCACTTCATCATGTGAACAGAAAAAGCGTAGAACATCATATTACCGTCCGGCATAAAGAAGACTATCTTCTTGCCAAAATGGACGCAAAGCTGATGGTGCAGGTTGTTATAAATATTGTGGACAACGCCATTAAATACACGCCGAAAGGCTCCAATATTCTGATTAAAACCTGGAAGCAAGGAGATAAAGCCGTTATATCCATTGCCGATGACGGCGACGGGATACCGGATGAAATGAAAGAGCGGGTGTTCGATATGTTTTACAGCGGAGCGAATAAAATAGCCGACAGCCGCCGCAGCTTAGGCTTGGGATTATCTCTGTGCCGTTCCATTGTAAATGCGCACGGCGGCAAAATAACCGTTTCGGATAATACACCGCACGGCACGGTGTTTACCATTACATTATCTGCCGGGGAGGTAGAAATTCATGAATAAACCATTGATATTGGTTGTTGAAGATGATAATTCGGTTAAAAATCTTATTACGACAACCCTTAAAGCACACGATTACAGATACTTAACTGCGCCAAACGGCGCCACCGCCATTTTTGAAGCGTCATCGCACAATCCTGATATCGTCCTCTTAGATTTAGGACTTCCCGATATTGACGGTGTTGAAGTAATCAAAAAAATCCGCACTTGGTCGAATATGCCGATTATAGTCATAAGCGCACGAAGTGAAGATACCGATAAAATTGACGCACTCGATGCGGGGGCCGACGATTATCTGACCAAACCGTTTTCTGTGGAGGAATTATTGGCAAGGCTCAGGGTAACGCAAAGGCGGCTTAATATGATACAGAACGAGGCCGCCGCCGAAGCGTCTGTTTTCACAAACGGTCAGCTTCGTATAGATTATGCCGCAGGATGCGCCTATCTCGGCGACGATGAACTGCACCTTACACCTATTGAATATAAGCTTTTATGTCTGCTTTCAAGAAATATCGGCAAGGTTTTAACCCATACCTTTATTACCCAGAACATTTGGGGCAGCAGTTGGGATAACGATATTGCTTCCTTGCGTGTTTTTATGGCAACGCTCCGCAAAAAGCTGGAGAAGGACGCAGATTCTCCCCAATATATCCAAACGCATATCGGCGTTGGTTACAGAATGATGAAGGTTGAATAATCTGTTAAACAGAAAATGCATACGCAAAAACGGTGCTGTAAACCCTTTTGATGTTTACAGCACCATTAATCTTTTATGAAAAAATCAATTCATTATTTATGACTTCCTTTGCTCTGCTGCGGATGTTATTCATCCGCCCGACCCATTCCATTTGGTTGTTGGCTTTCAGCGCTTCCGTAATGCCCTCTGCATCTGCCATTTGCTTTACCAGCCGAAGAAAAAGTTCTTCTGCCTGTCGGTCAATATCCACAAGATAGGCATTCAATTCACCGCTGGTCAGCAAATTGGCATATCGTCCACGGTGGTACCTCTTGAGATAGCGGAGATGCCGCTGTCCCCATATACCGACCGGCTCGCGTTCTTCCGGCTCATCTTCTCCGGCAATCAGATAATAGTCGCCAACCAGCTCATACTTCAGCCCAGTGTGTTCATCCGTGACAAATCTTTCCATTCGTATAACCTCCTGTTCCTTTCTGCAATCATTGTAGCAGTAGGAATAGCAGAAATCGAATGTGTGGACAGCAAAAAATCGCCGTCTCGGGATCACTCCCAAGACGGCGATTTTCTGTTGTGGATCAGAGCGAACATTTCACGGCGAAACCGCCGCTGAAGAAATAGGTGTTCGTCCAATACCTGTTTGGTGGAGCCGGTGGGAGTCGAACCCACGTCCGAAAACCTATCCTTACAATTTTCTCCGGGTGCAGTCTGTCATTTGTGCTTCCCGCTTTCATCTCCGGCAGACGGGATATGAAAGTCGGTATCTTTTTAGTCAGTGACGGCTGCAAAAGATAACTCGCCGTTCACTTTTGCCGCTTAGGTTATGCCCGCACGGAGCCGCGGCAACTCACCGCGCGGACAGGCCGCTCGTAGGCGGCGGCAGCTTATGCAGCTGCTAGTTCGCTGTTATTGTTAGCGTTTAAATTTAGGTGGAGCTTATTTAAGTGTTTCTCCGAACACTACCCGCTTATTGTATCTCAAAATCCCCGTCGAAACCATTGCGGCCCCATAGGTTCATCCGCCGCGGCGGATCTCTTTTGTATACCTTTCCATTTCCCTGCCAGCCTGACGCTTTGCGTCGGCGTCGCGCTTATCGTAAAGCTTTTTGCCTCGGCAAAGACCGAGCTCCATTTTGACGCGGGAGCCGGAAAAATACAAACTGAGAGGAATGAGCGTATAGCCGTCACGGTTGATAAGGTAAAACAGCTTTGCTATCTCTTTTTTGTGCATGAGCAGTCTGCGCACGCGAAGGGGGTCTTTATTGTAGATATTTCCCTTTTCATACGGGCTGATATGCACGCCGAAAGCGAACAGCTCGCCGTTTATGATTCGGCAATACGAATCTTTAAGGTTGACGGTTCCGGCACGCAGACTTTTCACCTCGGTGCCGAAAAGCTCAATGCCCGCTTCATAAGTCTCGTCAACGAAATAATCGTGGCGCGCCTTACGGTTAAGCGTTATGATCTTGCCGCTTTTCTTTTTCTGCATACATATGCCGCCTCCCTTCTTATCCTCTGCTTTGTACATATATCATATCACAAAGCTGCAAAAAAATAAAGGGCTTTGACAAAAAATCGGCTGTAAAATTCCTGTCGCTCGGCGCCGAAAAGCGCGTATCCTGCGACTTCTTGCGATTTTGACCGAAAATGTCGCTTAGAACATGTAATATTTGTATATTGATATAATTGCATTTTCACTGCCGCAGTGCTATCATATTTGGTGGATAAAAGAAAGGAAGTAACATCATGCAGTATATAATCGACAGCGCCGATACCAAGGCCATTCGCAGATGTATTGAGTATTTCCCCGTCGCGGGAGTTACAACTAACCCCACTATCATTTCAAGAGAAAAAACAGACTTCAAGGCACTTATCGCCGAGATCAGAAGCATTATCGGTCCCGACAGGATGCTTCACATTCAGACAACAAGCGACGTTGCGGAAGATATCGTTAAAGAGGCTGAGGAGCTCAAGCAGATCGCCGGCGGCGATTTCTACATCAAGATCCCCGTTTCCGCAGAGGGTCTCAAGGCAATAAGCATCCTCAAGGGCAAGGGCATCAAGGTCACCGCTACCGCTATCTTCACTCAGCAGCAGGCAATGCTGGCTGCTCTTGCAGGCGCGGATTATGTTGCTCCCTACATAAACAGACTTGACAACATCGTTTCCGACGGTGTTCACGTTGTTGAAGAGATAGTCGAGCTTTTCAAAAAGCACAACATCACCTGCAAGGTTCTTGCGGCAAGCTTTAAGAACGTTGAGCAGGTACACAAGGTTGCCATGGTAGGCTGCCCCGCAGTTACCATCAACCCCGAGCTGTTTGACCAGCTTATTTACCATCCTCTCACCCTTTATGCGGTAGACGCTTTCACTGCCGACTGGGAAATGGTTTACGGCGACAAGAAGATTCTCGATCTTCTCGGTAAATAATTACGGCATGATTTTAATTACGGGCTGCGGCGTATGCCGCAGCCCGTTTACTCTCTTTTGACGTACCATAAATTTAGTATAAAACCTTGACATAAGGGCTTTATTTCTTTATAATAATACTATATAGCTGTACTTATAAAATGAGGGTGAGTTATATAAAAGCTGTGCCGCCCGGCGCAAGGCACAGAGAAAATTCCGCCGGAGAAACGGAAAGATATGGCTACTTACAATAATCTTAAGCCCGTTGAAGAATCCAAGCATATTGAAGACTTCCGCCAGATGCTCCGTACAAACGCCGAGCATTTCGGTGATAAAACTCAATACAAATACAAAGAAAACGGCGAGCTTATAAGCGTTTCATACAACGAATTTTACGAGAATGTCCGTTCGTTTTCCGCCGCTCTTGTAAAAACGGGTCTTGCAGGCAAGACCGTTGCAGTTACGGGCGACACGCATCCGGCGTGGATGGTTGCGTTTTATTCTGTAGTAATCATGGGAGGAATAATAGTCCCCCTTGACCATGAGCTTGACCCTGCGCAGGCTGCGGAGTTTATGAAAATTTCCAAGTGCAGCGCTGTTGTGTATACCTCGGCAATGCAGCAGAGCATCGAAATAATGCTGCCGAAGGTCGGTTTCCTTGAGAAATTCATTCCCGTCGGAGCGATGCTTTCAGGCGAAAAGTGCATGCCCTTTGAAGAAATGATCGCAATCGGACGCGCAGCTATCGATGAAGGAGACACCTCGTTTGAGGATGCCGAAACGGACCTTGACAAGGTTGCGGCTATCCTCTTCACCTCCGGCACTACCGGCTCCAGCAAGGGCGTAATGCTTTCGCAGGGCAACTTTGTTGCTTCCGCGAATGCCGCCTGCGAAACTACTCAGTACGACACCAATGACGTGTTTGTGTCTGTTCTCCCCATACATCACACATATGAGCTGACCACGGGTCAGATAGCTGCCTGCAACTGCGGCGTAACCGTCTGCATATGCGAGGGTGTCAGATATGCCACACGCTGCTTTAAGGAATATCAGCCCACGGGACTTATACTTGTTCCCCTTTATCTTGAAACGATACACAAAAAGATATGGTCGGAGATCCGCCGCAAGGGTATGGAGAAGAAAGTGCGCGCAGGTATGGCGATAAGCGATAAAATGCTTATGGTCGGCATAGACAACCGCGAAAAGCTGTTCGGCGAGATCACCGCAGTGTTCGGCGGCAGACTCAAGAGCGTTATCGTCGGCGGCGCGCCTATCGATCCCGAGATAGTTCACGATTTCTATTCTTTCGGTATCGCAGTTTATCAGGGCTACGGCATCACGGAGTGCTCTCCCCTTGTATCGGTCAACCGCCCCGGAAAGATCAAATTTAAAACCATCGGGCAGTCTGTGCCCGGCTGCGAAGTCAGAATCGCTCCCATGGCTGACTCGGAGAACGGCGAGGGCGAGATACTTGTCCGCGGCGCAAACGTTATGAAGGGCTACTACGAAAACGAAGAAGCCACCCGCGCAGCCTTCACCGATGACGGCTGGTTCAGAACCGGCGACATCGGAAAAATGGACAAAAAGGGTTATATCACGATAACGGGCCGTCTCAAAAACGTTATTATAGCCTCCAACGGTAAAAACGTCTTTCCCGAAGAGCTTGAAGAGCGCCTCAACAGACTGACGACTGTGCGCGAATGCGTTGTCATAGGGCGCGACGGCGAGAACGGCGAGACCGTTATAACCGCAATTATAGTTCCCGACTACGACGTGCTCGGCGAAGGTACAAGCGACACAGCCGCAAACCTTATTCTCAAAGAGGCAATTGCGCAGATCAACCGTACCCTGCCCGCTTACAAGCACATCAACCGCTTTGAGATACGCCACGAAGACTTTGAAAAAACACTCACCAAGAAAATCAAACGTTTTCTGGTAAAGTAATATAAGGAGCAAAATAGCAATGTTTGATACCCTGAAAGATATTCTCGTTACCGAGATGGACGTTAAAGAAGAAGACATTCGTCCGGATGCACAGCTTTCCGCGGACCTCGGTCTCAATTCACTTGAGCTTGCCGACCTGGTCCTTCTCTGCGAGGACAGGTTCGGCGTTACCGTAAGCGACGATGACATCCGCACGTTCCTAACAGTCGGAGACGTTTGCAAGTATATGGAGCGCTCGGTTCAGAACTGAAAAACAAGTAGAAAGGCTGCTTCGGCAGCCTTTTTCATAGAGAAACGGAGTAAATCAAATGGAACTTGAAAAGATCAACGTGCGCGGCGTGAACGTAGCCAACGTCACAATGGACGAAGCTGTGCGGTTTATAGACGAGAACGTTCAAAACGGAGTTCAGACCGCGGTTTTCACACCTAACGCCGAAATAGTACAGCTCGCAATAGACGACGCGTCTTTTTGCGACCTTATAAACAGCGCCGAGCTTGTCGTACCTGACGGCGTCGGAGTTGTTAAAGCCGCCCGAATTCTCGGCACTCCCCTCAAAGGCAAGGTGGCGGGTATTGAACTCGGCGAGCGTGTTCTCCGCCTCAGCGCCGAAAAAGGACTCGGCGTATTCTTTTTCGGCAGCAAGGACGCAAGCCGCACGGAAAGCGGTGTGTCCGTTGCGGATCAGTGTAAAAAAATATTTGAAGAAAAATACCCCGATATTAAAATAGTCGGCACGCGCGACGGATACTGCGCCAAAGAGGGAGAAGAAAACGAGGAGACCCTGCGCATAATTAACGGATCCGGCGCGGATGTACTCTTTGTCTGCCTGGGCGCACCGCTGCAGGAAAAGTGGATCGCCGCAAACAGAGACAGACTGCCCGGCGTCAAAGTGCTGCTCGGTCTCGGCGGCAGTCTTGACGTTTACTCCGGCAATCTCAAACGAGCGCCTACGATATTTATAAAGCTGGGGCTTGAATGGCTTTACAGGCTTCTGTGCGAGCCTAAACGCATCGGGCGGATGATGAGCCTGCCGAAGTTTTATTTCGGCACCCGCCGCTTCAAACGCGCGCAGAAGAAAAACAAAGCTGCAAACTGAAATATGATATATATTTCATACGAGTTTACAAAGAGCGACCGTGCATCGCAGCACGAAGCGGGACTTCGGTGCAGAGACAGGCTGCTTAGACATTTGGGATATGAGCAGCTTATTCCGCAGATATATAACGGCAACAACGGCAGACCGTGCATCGGGCGCGCGGACATTGATTTTTCCGTGACCCACTCCGCTCATCTTGCCGCGTGCGCCGTTATATGCAATAAAGACTGCCCCGTGCCGGACGATATATCAATGCTTCCCTTTTCCGGCAGCCGCGTCGGTTTTGACGCCGAGCTTATCGACCGCTCGCGCAGCGTGGAAAATCTTTCAAAGGTGTGCCGCCGCTGGTTCGGTGAGGACGCGGGCAGTCACGAAGAACTGTTTGACATCTGGACACGGCACGAAGCCGTCGGCAAAATGTTCGGCGACGGCGTACTTTGCAAAGCGGGCAGCGACGGCTGCTATATCCGTTCATATTCCCTTGAAAACGGCGATGAAACGTATCGCCTGTGCATTTGCGCAAAATAATATGTAAAAAAGAGAGGAGCTGCGCTCCTCTCTTTTCTCCGTTATCGGGCAAATTACATCATAAGGTCTCTGATATACTTGATAGTATACTTTACGCCCCAGTCGCCCTTCTCACCTGTCCACGAGGGAGAGTGAGGCTCTATGGAGCAATATCCGTCAAAGCCGAACTTGTAAAGGATACCGAAGAATGCTCTCCAGTTGATGGAGTCAAGTCCTGCGGGGGGATTGTCGTAGTTGTCGTGAATAAAGCTCTGGGTCAGCACATCCTTAAGCTCGGGGTGCTTTCTGATAAGCTCGAAGCGATGCCATGAATCGACCTCATCGGAGTCGCCGTACTGGATAACGCCTTTGATGTGGATATATCCGAAATGTTTGCCCCAAAGCATTCCCTCTTCCATATATGCGCCTTTGTCACCGCCGTGAACAAAGCTGTGAGAGGGGTCATATTTGATTTTCAGCCCGGGGACCTCGTCAAGAACTAACTTCCACTGTTCGGGTGTGCGGATATAGTTTCCGCCCATCATGCAGTTTACGATGGAAACAGTGATGCCGTACTTGTTCGCGTGCTCAACGACCTTATTGAGCACTTCGATGGCAACGGTAAGGTTTTTATAATATGTAATATCCTTGGCATAGTTGCAGGAAACAAGATAGTTGGGCGCGCCGACCGCTGCGGCGAAGTCGATCGCCTTTTTGATCTCGTCAAGCTCCTTTTCAATTATGCTGCCGTCGTCAGCAACGACCTGGCTGCCCCAGCGTCCCACAGCGCCGACCTCAACACCGGTGCGCTTTACGGCTTCGCAGATCTCATTCGCGCGGGGCATGATGGAGTCCATATTAACGCCCCAATAGTTGGGATGGTTAAGGTCAAACTCGACAAAATCAAGTCCCAGTTCCTTTGCTTCGTCAAAGCTCTTTGCCTCGCAGGGCATTATCATACCAAGCTTCATAACTTTATTTACCTCCGAAAATTTATAAATTACTGCTCCTCCGGGCGCTTCCACAGCAGACAGTGCTGCGTGTAGTCCGGATCGCTGAGCGATTTAATATCGTGAAATTCATGGTTATGCGTTACACCGTAGCGGCGCATATATTCAAAGCGCAGCTTGTTGTTCTCAACGATCTTTTCGGTAAACGCCGCCTTCTCTGCCTCGTCGCCGCACTGCTCGCGCTCATAGCGAAGCATGAAGTCCTTGTAGTCGATAAGCTGAATGCGGCTGCGTCTGACGTTCGCAAGCGCCGTAGGAGAGTCAGCCTCTTTTTCCGCTGCGTCAAACATTTCGCTGCCGCGCTTCAGGAACAGCATCTGCCCTTCGAATTTACTCTCCGCGTCGCGGCACCATACATAGTCCGCCGCGTTGTCGAAATAAATACCGAAATGGCTGTCGAAAGAAGCGTCGTTCACCATTGAAAGGTAGTCTATAATGTGCTGATAGCCCGCGCCGTAGAAGTCGCGGATAAACTCGATTATCAGCTCCTTGTACTTTTCGCTGCTCATGTAGGGATCCCACAGAAGCCTTGACAGTATGTAGCCCTTCAGCTCGCCGAACTCGCCGTTGGGAGACGCGTAGTTGCCCTGCTCGAAAAGACCCGTTGCCTTGTTTTCAACAAAATAGCGGACATTGCGGCGAAGTGTGGGAAGATCGAAGAAAAGCACCGGGAAATTAGTAAAGTCGGTGGTATAGTTCCATACCGTAAGATTGGGAGCTACTTTTGACCAGTCGATAAGATCCTCGGCAAAGCTGCGGGTAACGTCGCTGTGACCGGGTGTTTCGCTGCACTCGTCAATAGGATGTCTGAAACAGCACTCGATGGAACAGAGACGTATTACCACATTTTTTCTCGGGCGGATGGTCTTGGGGGGCTTTCTTGTAAAGCGATACGCAAAAGTGTCGAAAAGAACGTTGGGGTATTCCCCCTCAAGCTCTTCGGCAATACGGTTCACGAACTTCAGCATCGTGCCCATATCGCTGCCCTCAGCCTCGTTGACCGCGCGGCACTTATCGCACTTGCAGGCACCGGTGTCGCCGTCGTTCTGAGTTATGGAGATAAGTCTCGCCTCGGGATGCGCCGCAAGAGTTTTACGGACATTGCCGATAACAGTCTCGTAAACCTTTTCATCGGAAAGACAGGGCTGCACCCATGCTCTCTCGCCGTAGGGACACTGGCCCGAAAGCCAGCCTATGGTATGCTCAAAACCGCCCTGATAGTTTACGTCGCCGCCGATCTCGGCGGGAAAGCGCTTTCTGCCGTGGCAGCCGTTTATCTTGAGCTTTGCGCTGATATAAGGATCGGTAACGCTGTACCAGTAAGCGTTGCGGTAGAAAAACGCGGGGATCTGACGGTTAGCTTCGAAAGGCGCGATCTCGAGCTTTTTCGTTTCGGGCACCTTTTCAAAGTCGTTGGTGTAAAAACGGCAGCCGCAATATTCCTCAAGGAACGTGTAAACGCCGTAAAGCGCGCCGCGCACACCGCTGCCCGCGATGATTATACGCTCACCATCGCAGCTTATGATAAAGCCCTCTTCACCAAGGGCGGCAACATCATCCTCGGTGTAGCCGCCGCGGTTCGTGTAGCCTATAACGATCTCGCGCGCCTCAACGTGGCGGTTGTCCTGAAACTCGGGAAGATATGCTCCGGTTATGCGGAAAAGATACTTCTTAAGCTCACGGACCGCAAATTCAAGAGACGGCGTGGGGTTCTGCGGATAAATTATCTGATATCCGCTTTCGTAGTTCTCTGCAATAATCATAAAAAACTCCAATGCAGTAAATGATTTCTATAAAAGTATAACCGCTGACAAATAAAATTTCAATACCAAAACCGAATTTTATGCCGAATTTATCCGCCGTATGAGACGCTTTTTTTCAGTAGGCGTATACCCATGACGATATTATACACGACGACTGCGGTGTAGCTTATAAAATAAACTATAAGCCCGAGCGCCGGCGCCTCATCCGAGGTGTTATATGCAAAAACGCCGGAGAGATAATTCAAAAGAAATCGTATTATGCACGGCACCGCAATGTTTCTGCAGCAGCAGTACATACCAAGCGACAGTATGCCGAGAGAGAATATGAGAAGCGTGTGCATAAGACCGAATATACCGCCGCCGAAGCCTGTTATAATATACGGCAGCGCGGCGCCCAGGCACAGTATAACGCAGCCCCGCCCGCTGCGGCTGATGCGGACTCCGTCAACGGTCTCGAAGATCTTAACACCTACGGCGCGAAAGTACATCTCCTCCGATACGGCAGTCACAAGAATTGCGAAAGCATACCAAAGATTCGCCCCGAGGGACCTTGGGCTGTTCGGGGTGTAGATATTGCCCAGAGCGCTCAGCGCTACGGCGACAAGGCCAAAGACGAACATAGAGGCAGCCGCTGCAGGGCGGCTGCGGTATTCACCGCGCCGTATAAAAAACGCCGAGCCTATAATGACCGCAAGGCGAAAGCCTACCTGCACGGGTGCGGCATCGCCCAGAGAATACTTTTTCTCGATAAAAGCGCACAGAAAAAGACAAAGAGCAAAGGCAACGCAGCCGAACAGATATAAGGCTTTGCCGTGTTTTTTAAGAAACATAATCTAACCTCAGTCACCGATCTTTACGGTGAAATACATATATATTTTCCCGCTGCCGTAATCGGTGGGATACATGACTGATACAGTGCCGTCGTTTACGGAGCCGTTTCGACTGTTTGCGACTATCAGCGCCGTGGTAAGTCCGCTGCCCTGCACCCCGTCGAATATGCGGTTCGCGCACAGCTCGAAATCATAGGTCCCCGTTGTATTCTTCCATATCTCGCAGCGGTTCTCTCCCTCGCGCATGGCGACAATGTACAGCCCTCCGCCCGACTCAAACATCCGCGCCGAATAGCATACATCCTCACCCGCAAAGTTAATGGGTCTGTGGTACAGAAGCTTCGGTTTTGCCCCCGGCTCGCGGACATCGTATACCGAATACCAATACTCCCAGTACGCCGTGTCATGGTGGAAATTCCTGTGCATACGGGTGGAAGTCAGAACGTGCAGATAGCCGTCCGACGAAAGATATGTGTCGCCGCGGGCGTTATTTGATGTCGTGGGAAACAGGCTTGCATACTTCTGCGTGTAGTCCGCGGCGGAAACGGTCTGCATGGTGTACTGATTTCCGTACAGTTTCGGAAAATGAAACAGATTTACTTCATCCCACGCATAGTTCGCACCCGTGACAGTACCGGAAAGCCCGAGAGTCGAAAGCAGAACGTCCCGACCGCCGACGACATACAATCCCCCCGCGCCGTCGGAAAAGCCGTACAGATAGCAGTGTCGGTACGTTTCCGAAAGCTTGGTTTCAATGCCGTACGTGTTCCACTCATGGGTCTTATAATCGTAAATAAAGCGGCAGAAATAGCCCTCGCGCGTGCCTCCGCAGCACATCAGAACAAACAAGCCGTTCGTGTCGTCAAGTATGGGCTGAGTGTAGCCGTAGCCGCCCGGCGCGCTGCCGTTGGGGAAAGAAAGCGACGTGCGTGAGGCGGTGATATCATATGTGCCGTCGCTGTTCGGCTTTGCGGGGTCAAAGTACGCGGTGAAAGCGCTGAGACCGTTTCCGACAGCGTCTCCGACCATAATGTAAACAAGCCCGTCGGCGGCATAGAAAATGTTCGGCTTTGAAGAATGGTTCGCGCACTGATACGTGCCGACGGCGCGATATGTACCGTCGTTCTCAATTTTGAAAACCGTGAAATCTACGCCTATCTGCCCCCACGAGGTGTTGTTATCGTTCATGGGAATAACGGCGAATGTGCCGTGAGGTGTTTCAACAAGTCTTGTTTCATGATTTGAGTGCGAAGCAAGCGAAGAATATGATATCTCAAGCGGGTGCGCGTCGGAAACGCTGACACCCTCCGCGCTCCATGATTCGGAGATGTTATAAACGGGATCGGGGTCCGAGCCGTCCGAATCGAGCGGATCGACGAATGAAGCGTCCTTGATTATATCCGTTTTCACCCACACGATATATGTGCTGCTGCCGAATGTAAGATCATAATAGATATATGCGCTCGGAACATCGTCGCCCCACGCGTTTCTGAGGGCTCCGACGCCGCGGTATATGCTGCACTTTACGTCGTACCCCGTCGAACTCTTAATTGCGCGCTCAAAGCGTGCCGCAAGACTTGCGGAAGAAAGCGCCTCGGCACTGCGATAGCGGAAGTTCATCCTGATGGAATCACCGCTGCCGGTAACATACTCAAAATCATTTGCGTTTTTGTGGAACGTCCAGTATTCTATCCACGTACGTGAAACGTGCAGACTATCCTCGCCGCGCCGCCTGTAGATCGCGGCATCGCGTGAGAACTCAACGCTGTCACCTTTTGAAAGAATGATCGAATCTATATAGACCGTGTCGCCGAGATATGATCTCGCCGCGCAGTCAATACGCAGCGACTTCAATGCGCCGCGCCATCCCGCGAGTCCGTCAAGCGAAAACGTGCAGGTATTGTATTCGTCCTCCTTGATAAGTTCAATTTCAGACGTGTGTCTTGATTCGGAGACCGCGTCATCCCCCGCGGCAAAATGCAGACCGCTCATATAGCTTCTCCTGCGGGAGGCAGCGGGCAGCTTATAGACAAGTGTTATTTTATCAAAGTCACCGCATGTAAGTCCTTCCGAGCCGAGATCTATAAGTACGCCCAGATCGGTGATATACTTGTCCTCGCCGACGGCAGTGACGGCAAGCGAATTTTCCGCCTCATTATACACAGCGGCGGATGCCGCGGACGCAGTCACATATTTGTCCGTCTTTGCGGCGCTGTCAAAGCGGATAACGGTATTTCCGTATTTATCGGCTGTCGCAAGAGGCACTCTGCCGTTCAAAACGCCGTCAATAAGAGAACAGTCCGCTTTTGCGCTCTCGCGCTTTGCGGCCTCTGACCGCGCCGATTCAAGGTCGGCACAGAATATTACAGAGTCAATGTACAGCCTGTCGCCCTCGTTTGCGCAGGCAAAGAAAAACATCTGTCCCTCATCGCCCTGCCATGAGCTTATACCGTCAAGCGGCACGACCGCGCTGTGGAACCTGCCGTCTCCGTTGATACTTACAGTATATCCTCCCGCACCGCCTATGATCATCTCCGACGCAGCACTGCTGTTTCCGCCCTTGCCGGACGGCGTCATATACGTAATGACAGCATAGTCGCGGGCATCCGTGGCAACAGAAGAAAGATCAATAAGCGCCGAAAGTTCTTCCCCGCTGCGGTCGCTTTCGAGCACCGCGGCGCAAAGCTGCCCGTCGCAGCGCGCCGAAACATATTCATATACCGAAACGCTTTCGTGCGGCACCATTCCGACGATTGTTTTTCTCATAATAAACACATCAACGGCATCAACTCTGCCGTCACGCGAGATATCAGCCACGGTATCAAAATTCTTATATCCGTATTTCGAATCCGATCCGACAATACATCTTCTCAAAATGTACACGTCAACCGCGTCAAGAGATCCTCCGTTATCAATATCACCGAGAATATATGTGCCCTCGGTCGCAGAAACTCTCAGCGCAGCACACTTGTCGGTGCTGTCAAAGATCAGTGCCGAAACCGTACCGTCGGCCGCCAAAACAGTCGCGGGAGCAGATAATGTGCACACAGACAAGCTCATCACTGTAACAGCTGCCAAAAATACGGATATCAGCTTTTTCATAGCTTTCTCCCGACCGAAATAATAGAATAAATAGATAATATAATTATATATTACCGGTAACTTTTTGTCAATATTCCATATGCCTGCAAAATCGTAAACTATTCGTGTACACATAAAAAGAGCCGGAGAAGGCAAAGCTGCCTTCTCCGGCTTGATTCATTAATTTGCTCTTACGCCCTATGCGGTAAGTATTCTATTATAAATGAGTTACGCAAGGCATATAAGTATGCGACCGTATCGTATTTACAGTAAGCGGTAATTCCGGGAACCGGACGGATATTTCCGTATTCATCTATGTTGCAGCCGATGCTGTTATCGCCGATGAGTATAATGCTTTCGGGCAGCGTTATAACTTCCGGATAGGGATAGTCGGCGGATGCCAGAAAAGCTCCTTCGCACAGCATGCGGACACCGCTGCCGAGCGAGAGCGAGGATATCTCATCCATTAAGAACGCGTACACTCCTATGAAGCGCACGGTATCGGGCATCGCCACATTCTTATATCCCGCTCCGGCAAACGCGTATGCATCTATAACCTCGACCTTGCCGAAATCTATATCGGTAAGATTCGGGCAGGAGAAGAACGATGCCACACCTATTCTCGTAAGGCTGTCGGGCAGCACGATACCCGAAAGATTATCCTGGCTGAAATCGGACATGAAATCCGTCTCGCCCATAATATCAATATCGCCGAATATAAAATACGAAGAAACCGAAGTCGTACCCTCGCGGAATTCAAGAACACTGTTTTTGGGCATATGGCCCTTGTAGTTGTATGCAATGTTTCCGAAATAGACTATGCCCTTCTCCTGCGTAAGATACCAGCGGGTATTATAGAAAGCTCCGGGATAAAGTTCCTTCACACTGTTTTCAAGACTGCCTATGTCCGAAAGCTGCGGGCACTTATAAAATGCCATTGCCATAATGTATTTCACATTTTCTCCGCCGCTTACGGCAGTGAGTGCCTTACAGTTTGAAAATGCGCCGGTCCCGATATATATAACGCTTTCGGGTATGTCAACACTTTGAAGCGCGGAAGCGCTGAAAACAGTGTTACCTATGAATCTCACACTTCCGAGATCAACGCTCTTAAGGCTTTCAAAACCGCCGAATGAATCAAATTCATACACGCCGTTTGCCAGCGTAAGCTTTTCAATATTTGCGCAGCCGCCGAAAGCGTTGGCATGCTTTGTACCGCCGGGCACCGTTGCCTCTTTAAGCAGCGGACAGTTTGAAAAAGCGCCGTATGCAAGCTCTGCATTTTCCGGCAGACGCAGCTCTTTAAGTAATTTCATATCGCTGCAATCTATGTACTCTACACTGTCGGGGAAATACAGCGACGAAACATCGCTTGAAGATGCGCTCTCCCAGTAAAAGTACTTAACTCCGTCCGGAATTGTGATGGATTTTACGCCGCTGCCGTCTCCGTTCAGAATACTTACGCACTTTGTACCGGGCAGTATATTCACTTCGCTCGGCAGATCGTAATTGAACTTGCCGCCGACAGTCTTTCTGTGACCGACATATACGCCGCCGAGATACATATCGCCGTCAGGCAGAGCGCTGTACCACGGTGTGTCATCCACAGAGCTTATGCTTGCCGTTTCGCAGGAAGCGGGGATGGATATATCTGCGAGAGCGGAGCATGACGCAAAAGCATCATCCCCGACGCTCAGAAGTCCGTCGGGCAAAACAACGGAAGAAAGCTTTGTACAGCCTCTGAAAGCGCCCTCTTCTATACTCTCAAGTCCCTCGGAAAATGTTATGCTTTCAAGCTCGGTACAGCCCGAGAAAGCATCTTTGCCGATCGTTTTAACACTCGGCGGTATGACTATGGATGTGACAGGGCTGTTTTCAAAAGCGCGCTCGCCTATATATTCAACGCTGTCCGGTATGGTAACGGTAGTAACATCCCTGCCGGCGAAAGCAGACATCATAATACCGCTCACACCGTCGGGTATTACCGGGGATCTGTCGCTGCCCGTATAAACATACAGATAGTCCCTGTATGTATAAAATACCTTGTCACTGAAATAAGCGTCATTAAAGCTGTTCGCAAGCACCTTTGAAACCGCGATCATAGTCAGAGACCCGAACGACGAGTCGCCATGCTTTACATTATCTCCTTTGTAGGTGACTTCCGTAACACGGCTGTGTTCAAATGCGTGCGCACCGATATACTCTACCCCTTCGGGAATTATGATGCTCTCAAATGACGAACAGCCGAAAGCGCCGTCGCCGATCACTTTAAGACTTTTCGGCAGGTTCACGGCGGAAAGCGAGCTGAACGGCTGACGTACGTTAAAATCAAGAGTGCCGAAAGCCTCGTCACCTATGTAAGTAACCGTCTCTGGCAAAGTCACGGAGCGCACATACGGTGCAAAATTGACGGAGTCCATTGTGAAATCCGCAATGCCCACGACCTTGAAGCCGTCTATGTATGCGGGCACCTTAACATCATAATCAACGCCGTTATAGGCGGTTATCTCGATTTCATCGTATGATACGAAGCTGTATGAATATCCGTAGCCGGGTTTTGACGTAAGTCCGCCGTCGGAGGGTTCGGAATCTATATACGAATAACCGCTGTTGACAGATTCATACTTCAGAGCGGTTTCGGCGGCTTCTTCGGCGTCTGCGCAGAACACAACGGAATTTATAAACATTCTGTCACCGCTTGCCGATTCTTTGAAAAAGTCGAAACACACCTCACCGGTATTTGCGCGCAGAGACATACTGCTTATATCCACGGTATACGAATGAAACCGACCGTCGCAGATAAGATCAATATCGCTTCTTTTGGTGTCGGTGCCGAAGGCAGCAGCCGCGGCAGCTTCCCCGTTGCCGCCGTTACCGGACGGCGTAAGACACGTTATTACTGCATAGCCGCAGCTCGGGAGATAAATATCCGAAACATCTATATAAGCACGTGAGACACCGTGGCTGTCAGTCGCAACTGCAGCGGAGTTCATTACATTACTGTATTCTGCCGGAACGCGCTTGCAGATATCGGTATTTGCGCGCGGTGCCAGACCCACTATCATACTTCTGATCAGGTATACGTCAACAGCGTCGGGTCTGCCGTCGCAGTTAACATCTGCCAACAATTCTGAGTTTTCAAGATCGCTGTACGACGCGAGCCCGACGATCAGACTTCTAAGGATAAAAACATCGACCGCATCCAATTTGCCGTCGCTGTTGATATCACCGAGCTGCTGAGATCTTTCATACCGCAGAACAGATATTCTCGAACACTGCTCAGTGCTGTTAAATAACAGTGACGCTTTTTCCGATGCTTTTACCGATGCGGCGGTAAATGTAAACAGGCCGATCATCGTGACAAGGGCAAGGATGACAGAAATGTGTTTTCTCACTGTAATGACCTCCGTTATTTTTGGTTCTGCAGCAAATTTTGGTCACCGCACCTAATTATATCATGCATATATGAAATAATCAATAAAAAAACCGACAAATCTCGGCATACATTTTGTTGATTTTTTTAAATTCCGTGATAAGTGTATATTGCGCACACAAAAGAGCCGGAGCACTTGCGTGCTCCGGCTGTGTTATTTTACCGACCGTCGAACCGTTCGGCTGAAGTATGTTTTATATGTCAGTCAACATAAGCAAGCTCAACATTATCAAAGTATGCCGTATTTCTGTTGCCCTTGTAAAGAACACCGAATGTAACGGAATATACATTGCTGATCGTTTCGCCCTCGCCTGCGGTAGGCAGATTCAGTTCTTTGGAAACATACTGCCAATCGTCTATCTGCCAGTTGAACGGAACAGCCGTTGACGCGGTTCTCATTTCCGAGGTCCCGTCAGCCGTTGTTACATAGTATACGTAATATGCAAACAGCTCAAATCCCTGGGGAGCATTCGGACCCGAAATAGGAAGTGAGTTTGCCTTGCCCCAACCGGAAAGCTTGAGAGCATAACTTGTAATATCCGTGGTATTCAGATACTCTGTATGGTAAAGTGCCTTGTCGTCGTCATTCGGATCTCCCTCGATCTTAAAAGAGTATTCACCGAAAAGAACGTTTTCGGGAGAATACTCCGCATTTTCTGCGGCATAAGCGGGACGAATGATCTTGTTTGCGTCTTTTGTAACTCTGGTATACGGACAGTTACCGGTTTCCCAGTAAATATCGGAGGATTCAAATCCGCTGGAGATACGCACGTTCGAGTCGGAATACCATGTAAGCAGCTGACCGTCAATGCTGATCTCGTCGACGTAGAACGCGCCGCTGCCTTCGGCGCTGATACCAACGGACATTACTGCGGGAGCGTCCGTTGCGCATCCGTATTCATTATTCTCATCATACTCAATGTTGAAGGAACATGTGATTTTCTGCCAACCGTTATTTACAGCCGCGTCGGTTTTATATATTCTCTGAGGGATAATTTTATTACTGCTTGCAGATTCGGGCGTCATATGCTCGGAAATATTGGTATCTGTAACTGTTACATCGGCAAAGCTGCCTTCGGTCAGAAGGTTGCAAGCGTCACCGGCACTTATAACTATAGGTTCATATACCGTTTGTCCGTCCACCGTACTTGTCATGCCGTCGGTACATTTTACATATGCGGAAAATGTATGCTGACCGCTTTCAAGCGAAATGAATCTGTCAAGGTATGAGTAACTCTTGGTTGACGATAACTTGTAGCTGTAATTACCGAGGTAGTGTTCGTCTGTGCTGAGTACCAGATTGGTCCATCTGCCGATAGTGGCATCAGAGGACGCGTTAACGGCATTCTCCATATAATATGCGTATGCGCCGTCTCCGTTGATAGACGCGATGTCTTCAAACGACTCGTATGTGGTATCAACAGTGCGTTCGTGGATCCTGCCGTCGGCGGTAAGGGGATGTGCGCCGATACTCTTGCCGGAAGCGTCAAACTGATATCTTACGATTATATCGTCCTCAGTTGCCGCGGTCGCGTCTTCGCCGAAGAAATGAGCGACCGTTGTACCGAGATCGTAAGCAAATTCGATCCTCACGGAAGCAGCGGAGTTGTTCTTCTTCCAAATCACCGCGGTCAGTTTGCCGTAGCCGTTATATTCAAAGTTCAGTCTGGCGCCGTCTGCTTCGCGAACTGTCAGAAGTTTGCCGCTGCCGTTATAACCAAACATTGCTCTGCCGACTCCGACATTCTGGATAGCGGAAATATTTGTGTTTCCGCCTGTAATGTTTTCGTACGTGAATGTTGCTTTGTTAGTTCCGCCGTATGCAATTGAGGATATATAGTCCTTTGCGCCTGCTGTGTTGTATGACAGCGCGATCGGCTTGGAGTCTGAGCCGGAATTGACGGTTGTCAGTTTTTCGCTCGGCACGCCGTCATATGTATGAACCATTACTTTTCCATTTTTAATGGAGGAAGATATATAGCCTTTTCTCCGCACTCCCGTTTTTACAATGCTGAAGCCCTTTACAGTTCCGTCGGGAGTCGTAAGAGAATATCCGGTGTCAATAAGAGTGCCGGCATCGTTTGCGCGGTTTACCGTAAGAGTGTAGTTTCTGCCGCTCTGATCCTTGAATGTGTATACAAGGCCGTCGTTTCCCGCAGCTGTAAGGAAGATGTTATTGCCGTACATATCGTTGTACAGATAAGCATATCCGTAGTTTACGTCTGCATCGTCTTCCGTTGAAGCAGTCATTGTCTGAGTGCCCAGTTCGTTCTCCGTGATCGGGATAAGGGTCTCCATGGGCATTAACTTCCAGTTGTTGCCGTACGACACGTTTTTGGGATAATAAACTTCATTTTCATATGCATAGTCCGCATTTGCCATGTACTGGTTATAAACACAGTTCATTTTAACGATACCGTTATCGGAGTCAAATATCTTGTGGACATATGTCAGGTCGCCGTTATATGCATTTATGTATGCCCGTCCGTACTGACCGCAGTCTATGGGCAAGTACATCTGATTTGAGTCAAGTCCCTTCTGCTTGTTGAAAACGACCTCAACAGAAGGCTGATACGTTGTATCGGAATGACAACTGCTGCATGCAGTAAGTGTCGGAAGGCTCTCTGTCTCATTCTCACATAAGAGCACCAAACCGAGATCGGTGTCATTATAATAATCATGTGCAAGAGGCTTGGTTATATCAATGTCGAGAGTCGTAGCGTCAGCCGCAAACGTTTTATCTTCCATTAGATTGCTGTCAAGTTCCGGCTGATTGTTCCATGTGACCGTGTCAATGTCCCATTCTTCAACAGGGCGCTTGCAAACTATGTTAACGGCGCTTCTGGGATTTTGACTGAAACGCATATCCAGATGGAGTTTTGCGCTTTTGATCTTCTCGGTGCCGTCGGGTATGCTGGCAAGGTTAACTTTCAAGTACGAGCGAGCATAACCCATGCCGGACATCTTTCCGATGAACATGAGAGGAGCGCCATAACCGTTGGTGTTTACATAGCGTGAGCCGCTGAATATGTACGCGCCATCAATAAACGCGGTGGAATATGACTTTATAACGCTGGGGTCGATCCTTACGGGCAGAACGGTATCCGTGTCGTTGATCCATTCCTCGTCCGCGCTGACTGTAAGAACATATCTTCCTTCGCCGGCGGCTGCTACTTGGTAGCTTGCATCAAAGGAAATTCTATTGTTTGCGTCGATCATGTAAGGCGCGGGAATATGATACTTTTCCTCAGGTGTTTCGCCATCGTCCGACATCAGACTTATGCTGCCGTCATCGTTCTGCACGAGAGAAAGGTTGTCCGTGTTCAGAATAAAAGAATATGAATATTCACTCTGTCTGGTGTTTACGACGATATCCTCTTTTATACCGTTGGGAAGGACCGTGTACTCAAGATCCGCACCGTCAAGCGCGCTGTCGTATGATACCATTGAAGTAAGATTATCAAGCGCCGCCATCTGAGCGTTGCGCTCTTCAACTGTCTCGCCGAGAGTCTGTACAGCCGGCTCACCGCTTTCTATAACAGCTTCGGAGCCGTCTGCGGCACCGTCCGCAAGCTCCAAACCGATAGTATAGCCGTCCTCGGTAAAGTTAAAGATGCGCTCGCCTGAACCGTCTGCAAATTTGACGTTGAAAGAGTTTGCTCTGTTTTCATATCCGTCAAAGTCCTGAGCGTTCTCTGCCGCATCATATGTAAGTGTGTTATCTATGTCAACGAGCTCACCGTTTTCGTTCTCATAGTGTACGGGAACGTCATACTGCGTCAGAAGATATGATCCGTCTTCAAGCAGATACTGCTTCTCATTCGCGGTACGTGCACTGACATCCTCACATACAATCGCGGCGATCTCGGCGTCGTCAGACGCTTCTTCGGACATCTGAGCTATAATTTCCTGTGCATCAGGCACAGCTGCGGCCGCGCTGTCGTCAGCGTATGCGGTCATCGGTACTATCTGAAGCGTGAACATCAGAGCAAGCAGCATGACCAGCGATTTTCCGAGTAGCTTTTTCATATTATTTCTCCTTTTAAATTTCAATAGTTCCGTTTGCTTTTGTCTCATTGCTTTTGCCAACGCTCTATGATTTGATCACATCAACTGTCCGCCTCCTTTGTTGAATTGGGTCCCAAAAATAAGCATATGCATTTTTTGTGCTAATTCGACAATTTTTCATGCCGTTTTAGCTGGTGGTTTAAATATATCATACAAATTTTGCGTTGTCAATACATTTCCTGATAATTATTATTTTTTTGAGCACTGATATACAATTTTCGACATTAAACAAATAATTGACGTATATTTCGCACATCGGGCCATGATCAAAGGCAAGAACAGAGCACCGACGTATTATAAAAAAGCAGTCGGAATGTGTCATAACATAACGACTGCTTTGGGCATATGTTATTCTGCGGATATACGCGGCGAAGATCATATTTCCCGACATCTATCAAAAAATGTTTTTATCCGACAAAAAAGCGGACGCTGAAGCGTCCGCCGATATACGCGACTCCTTATGCCTTAACAACCGCATACATCAAGCTATTAAAGTCGGGAAGTGAGCTTGTAATCCCTTTTTCAACGATGGTCAGGGCGTTTCGTTTTAACTCTTTTTCAAACGTATTCCACGATACCGTCCTGCACGATGTGCCGGCAACAGTCATTTTGCCGGAGGCATGGTTTCTCTCCTGTAATGTAAATGCAGTGGAAATGTCACTCTGCATTTCAAATTCACCATCACCCATCGTACAGATCAGAGCTATTCCCTCTGCGGTCAGGTGGCTTCGGATGAACCGGTAAAAGCCGTCTCTGTCCCCATCAAGCACCAGCATATGAACGACGGCTATTGCGAAGATAAAGTCAAACTTTTCTTCCAACCGGGCGGATAAGCAATCCAAAACGCTGAAATGCTTTTCATACCGAGGCATCCGCTGCCTGCAATATGTTATCGCTTCTTCTGAAATATCCGTTGCCATTAACTGGAAGCCATGCTCCAATACCGTTTCGGAATCTCTGCCTTCTCCGCATCCGATTTCCAGCATACGGTGCTGCCGATTGATTTTGTATTTATCAATCACTTCCATCACAATAGGCGTACTTACATTGCTTGACCAGCTGACACCTTTTGAATGAGCAGTTTTATAGCGTTCCTCATATGCGGCGTAGTATTTTCTGTTATCCTTTTTCATTATGCACCTGCTGTCTTTAATCGTTTCCGCAACAGCGAAACCAAGTCTTAAAAGGTGAGGCCGCTTTTCATTCTTCATCAGAAATCAAATCAGCTGCCCATTTCTATTGCTTTAATACTATTCCGAGTTGTGCCGCTAAAGTTTCAAGGTAATCGATATGGCCGCGATTCGCTCTATATGTAACAACATATCCGTCTTTGTCCGCTGTGATTGTTTCTGTTTTTCCTATTTTTGTATTACGGAAGACCATTCTCTCGCCCTTACGCAGATAAGTCTCAATACCGTTTTCAAAATCCGCTTTATATTTGCTGAGTTCATTTCGGTAGTATTTGTTAAACAACTCACTTGCTTTTTCAATATCACCGTTTCTGCCGTAGATCATTGCTTCTTCAAGAGTAATCAAGTGATTCCCGAATTGATCAAAGGCCGGATAGTTAGCTCGATACAGCAAGATAGATTTGCGGCTGTTCAGAACATCAAAAACAGGAATTACATATTTTTTAATTCGCTCTATAATGTCTGCAGCTATATATTTCGGATTTTTTCGCAAGTCATAAAATGTATCTTCGCCATCTACTAAAAAACCAAGGCGGTTTCTTATATTACACTCGTATTCGTGATAATATTTTCTCACCGGTTCTGAAACATTAAATTTCCTTTCTGCACATTCAGGAACACGAATACCTATATTGATCCACAGCTTTTCATGAACGCCTTTCTGCGGGCAACCGTTTTGAAAATGAATAACTTGCGAAATATCTTTCTCAACAAATCGATGCAACGTTCTGCCGAATTTACGAAAACCTAAAGGTTTCAGATATTCGTATACGACCTTTTGAATTGCATCTACACACCCTGTTGAGGATACCTTTTTCCTTCTTAAGGGATTTAACATTATATCACCGCCTTTCAGCATATTATAACACGAAACCAAAGGTCAAAAAGCTTTGTGGACATTGCGCCGCCGTCGGTTTAATATTAATATAACATATTTCTGTATCTATTTCAATTTCTGCAAAAAATATCGTAAATGTGTTTCAATTCAATATAATTCATATTATAAATTTGCGGTAAATTACAAAAGAGAAAAAAGGCTTAAGTACTGAGTTCTATAATCAAAAAACCATTGAAATTTTCACATAAATTCTTTGATATCAGAGAGTGTTTTTGCTATAATGAAATCAGGTAACTTTGAGTGCTATGGAGTCTCCGGCTCATCATCCCCGGCAATCAGATAATAGTCGCCAACCAGCTCATACTTCAGCCCTGTGCGTTCATCTGCGACAAATCTCTCCATTCGCATAACCTCCCGTTCCTTTCTGTAATCACAGTAGCAGGAGAAATAGCGGAAATCGAATGTGCGGATAGTAAAAAGCGCCGTCCCGGAATCACTCCCAAGACGGCGATTTTCTGTTGTGGATCAGAGCGAACATTTCACGGCGAAACCGCCGCTGAAGAAATAGGTGTTCGTCCAATACCTGTTTGGTGGAGACGAGGGGGCTCGAACCCATGACCTCTCGGATGTGAACCGAACGCTCTGACCAGCTGAGCTACGCCTCCGTGCCATTTATTATAGCACCGCTCGCTCGGCATTTCAATACTTTTACAAAAAATTACCGACGCTTTGCCGCCGGTTCCGCTCACACGCGATGACCGGCGCCCGTTTTTCCCGCCCGCGGCGGGGAGGGCACGTCAATCTTCTGCGCGGCGGTCAAGGTCCGTCTCGGGTGCCGGAACATAGCTGTGATACGAATAATCGGACGCCTCGCTTCTCTTTTTCATGGCGTTATACACGCAGTCGCGCAGGTTTTTCTGATTTTCGCGAACGCTGAGATCAGCGTCGCCGAAAAACGGGCCGTCAATATAGACCGTGCTTTTCACCAGCGGCAGAAGACCGCGTTTTTTATATGTGGATGTAAAGGCGAAAACAGGCTTTCCCGTTTCCGCCGGGTATCTGAAGGAAGCATCCGGAAACGGGCGAATGTCTATATAAAGCGGCCATATATGCGCCTCGGGATATATAACGACGCACTCTCCCCGCGCCGAGAGAGAATCTATCATGCGGCGGTATCTCGCGAGTCCCGTTACGGTGTCCGGCAGGGGCAGCCCGCCGAGGGCGCGCACAAGGGGACGCAGCACCGGATTCGAGACGGAGTCGGAATTCGTTACTATATACGGGCGGCGCGGAAACGCGGCAAGGCTCGGGCAGAAAGCATCGCCCGCGCCGCGGGTATGGTTGCCGTACAGAAAGACCCCGTCCGAAAGATAGGGCTTCAGCGCCCGTCGGTTTACTATATGTTCTCTGTAGCAAAGCTTCTGGCACGCAAAAACTATAGGCACCGCGACAAAGTGATGCAGCACAAAAGCAGCTCCCCGCCCCGCCGCGCCTTTGGGCAAATATCTGTAGTTCTCGGGCAGAGGCTTTTTCTTTATGCCGTTATTCGCAAAATCGTCATTCAGCGGATCGCTGTAAACAATGCTCCTCCTCATAGGACTCGGCAGTCTCCCTCATCATATCTTCCATTTTTGTCATGCACATATCCTGCGAAAGGGATGCTCGCAGCGGCGCGTATGCGGCGCGGCGCTTATCCTTCTCGGCGGGATGCGAATACCAATAATCTATTTTTTCGGCAAGATCGTCTGCGTTGTACTCCTCAAACAAACTGTTGTCGCCCACGGCGAAATAGCGCGTGGCGCTTCTTTCAGAATTGCATATGACCGGTACAAGCCCGCAGCATATTGCCTCAAGGCAGGCTATTGCCTCGATCTCCACAACCGCGGTGTGAACGTACAGATCGGCACTTTGGAACACTTTGACAAGATCTTCCCTTTTGAAAAAGCCGAACTCGCAATCAACACCAAGCTTTGATGCCAAAGCCTCAAGCTTTCGTCTGTCCGGTCCGTCACCCGCGAATATTATGTGCAGCCTGTCTTTGTACTTTGATTTCGCCGCGGCGCGGATAAGCTGGAACTGCGCCTTCTCTTTTGAATATCTGCCGCAGCAGACAATAGTGAATTTTTCGTTTTCAGCCGTTTTGCCGCCATGCGGCATTGTGAACATATCGTTTACGCCGTTAGAGATGACATAAGCGTTTGTGGGCGCCGTTGCGCTCTCAAACACGCGGCGGATAAACTCCGTGGGATAATGCACAGCGTCGCAGCGGCGGTATATAAAGCGATAAAATGTTTTATATGTGAGATCATTTACAAAGTGCATATTCATCATGCCGATATGCGCCGTAAAATTCTCCGCCTGGCAGTGAAAGCTTGCGGTCACGGGCTTTGAATAGCGTCTCGCAAGGCAAAGCGCGCGCCACGACAGCGGAAACGGCAAAAGCAGGTGTACAAGGTCCGCGTCTTTTATATACGGTTCGAGGATAGCGGAGGAAGGCTTTGCGAGCTTTACCCCGTTGCGCTCGAGCACACGATTGAGAAACGGCCCGAGATTAAGAGTTTTCACACGGACAAAGCCCTCTCCGCTCGGTCCGTCCGGAGAGATAACGGACACATCATGACCGCACTTTTTAAGATATTTTATAAGATTATACGCTGCAAGGGACGTGCCGTTGTTGGCCTCACCGAGCACGTCGCACACGACTGTGATCTTCATGTAAAGGTTTCACGCTCCTCTGCGGTGTTTTGACATTCTTTGAATATATTGTACCATATTTTTTATTATAATCAACATAAAATATTAAATACGTTGCCATATTCGCCAAAAAGCGGGGGATATACCGCTTTTGTATATCCCCCGTTTTACTTTCTGCGAAGCTGTGTTTATTTAATGGAATCGGTACGGTATATGAATCTTACGGTGCCGTCCATGTCATCAGAGAGACCCGAGAAGGATCTGTAATCCTTTGATACATCGGCGGTTGCGCGGGCTCTTGCGATGAATGTCTTAAG
Organism: uncultured Eubacteriales bacterium; assembly: GCA_959601495.1. Classification (GTDB taxonomy): domain Bacteria; phylum Bacillota; class Clostridia; order Oscillospirales; family CAG-272; genus Avispirillum. Next base: position 10,889 of record CAUGPT010000001.1, on the reverse strand, counting down.
GTCGCCGTTTACCGCGTCGGCTATCTTGGAAACGCCCTCTTCGTTGAACTTGTTAAGTCCCTCGCTGAGAGTCTTTGCGCCGTCGCGCAGCTGAGTCGTGCCGCTCTTAAGCGCGGGCGCGCCGTTCTTCATTTCAAGTATACCAGAGAGGAGCTCTGCCGCGCCCTTGTCAAGAGTTGCGGCGCCCTCGGAAAGCTCGCCCGCTCCGTCGGAAAGCTTTGCCGCGCCGTCTGCCGCGGTCCCGACTCCCGCGGTGTAGTCGCGAAGACCCGTATAGAACTCGTTATAGCTGTCAAGCTGGCTTATTGCGCGGTCGAGTGAGGGTCCTATCTTCGCTGCAGCAGACTGAATGAGGAATGCGTTAACTATCGCCTTGCCCTGCTCGCCTGCGGCGGCTGCTGCCTCTGTTGAGAACGTTTTCGCGTCGGCTGCCACCGCTATCGCGGCGTTTATGTACTGCGTGGGGTCGCCGCCCTCGCCGGCAAGACTTACCGCGACTGCGCATATTCTATCGGCAGCTGCCTCATCGTCCACCTTAGCCGCGATCGCAGCCTTGAGAGGCGCGTATGCCTCGGGTGCCGCGGGTGCACTCATATACAGAGACGCATGCTGCAAAAGCTTTGTAGCCTCCGCGGTTGCGGCTTCCTGCGTCATGCCGCCTGCCATGCGCGTTGCAAGCATATATTCAAACTCGCCGTAATACTGCTCGGGAACGCCGCTTGCGGAAAGCTCTGCCTCAAGAGTTTTTCTCGCGGCGCCCGCAAGCTGGGCTTTCTGTGTATCATTGGGGTTCTTTACAAGGTTTGTAAGCACGCTCTTATAGTTTTCGGGGGTGAGCTTTTCTATTGTAATGCCGTTTTCGCTGACGGTGTTTTCAACCGTTGCGAGAAGGGTATTGAACACCTGAAGCGCGCCACCGGAAAGCTTATCGTTGTTGGAAGCGATCTCGGCAAGACCGTCGGCAAGTGTTTTTGCGCCGCCGCTCAGAGTATCGGCGCCCTTGGAAAGCGACGCGGTTCCGTCCTTAAGAGTTGCGGCGCCCGCATACAGCTTATCAATGCCGGCTGCAAGCTTATCTACGTTTACAAGCAGAGTGTCAAGTCCTTCGTAAAGTGCCGAGGATCCGTCGGTGAGCTGAGTCATGGCGTCGGTCAAAGTGCCGACTGCCGCGTATATATCGTCCGCACTGTCGAATTTTGTCGTGTCTATCTTATTGAAAACTTCGTTTGTGGCGATAGTCACGGTATTTGTCATTTCAAAATTCTTTACATCCGCCGTGATCTCGATCGACTCGGGGATCTCGTACTTATCCTTGTCAAGTCCGAGGTTTTCGTTGAGCCCCGGGAAAGCGACACCTGCGACAAATACTCTGTCGCCGTCGCCGATAAGCTTGCCGGATGTGACCTCAACGTTTGTGAACACGTCAGTGTCAAGCACCATTCCGCAAAGCACTGCAAAAGGTACGTATATCTTCTCTTCCTTGCCGTCGATCTCAACGGTCTCGTACTGGTTGTTCTTATAGTCGAAATGGATCTTCAGCTTGCCGCTTTTACCGGCGAGCTCTGCGGGAGAAACCTTTTTGCCGTCAAGCTCCCAAGTGACCAGAAGGCTTACGGGCAGCTCCTTTTCAAGAGTGCCGCTGCAGTAGATATCTCCGCCTTTGGCGTCCCAGACGCGCATATTGTCGCTGTTGACTGTATATGCCTCATCGCCCTTTACGTTTTCAACGCCTTCAAGGGCCGAAACATCCGAAAGAGTATCATCGCCGAGGCGATTCTTGATCCAGTCGCTGACGATAATCTTTTCAACGGTTCCGTCCGCGCCCGCAATTACGTAAACGGTCTCGTCCTTTTCGTTGACGGTCTTCTCTTCGGAGGTGTTTTCCGCAACGACTGTCTCAGTATCATCCGCCTTGCCGTCACTATCGCTGCCCGCGGCGTATATGCCCGCCACAAACGTGCCTGCGGCAAGAAGAGGACAAAGGATCACTGCCAAAATCTTTTTATATATGTTTTTCATTCTCATATCATCCTTTCGTATATTTCGTGCTCACTGCGCTTTGGGCGTTTCAGTCTTCTTTTTCTTCACGCCCAGCGTAGTGGCACGGATAAGTCCGTCGCAAAGCATAAGCAGTGCGGGCAGAATGAAGATAACGCAAAGCATACTGATAACCGCGCCGCGCGCCATAAGCATACACATGGAGCTGATTATGTCAATGTCGGAATAAACAGCGACTCCGAACGTTGCCGCGAACAGTCCCATACCGCTGACGATTATTGAGGGAATGGATGCGCTGAGCGCCGTTGTGACGCTGTCACGCTTCGAAGCACCGAGATTTCTCTCCGCCTTGTATCTTGTTGTCATGAGTATAGCGTAGTCGACCGTCGCGCCAAGCTGGATGGTGCTTATGCATATAGGCGCTATAAACGGCAGCGACTGCCCGAGATAATGCGGCAGACCGAGATTTATGCAGACCGCAAGCTCTATGACCGCAATGAGTATGAACGGCAGAGACAGGCTCTTTTCAACAAGCATGATGATTACGAATATGGCTGCGACAGATACGATATTTACTATTCTGAAGTCGCGGTCGGTAGTTTCTATCATATCCTTCATACAGGGTGCTTCGCCGATGAGCATACCGCTGTCGTCGTACTTTTTGAGTATGGCGTTCAGGCTGTCTATCTGATCGTTGACATCGTCGCTTGCGACCTTGTATTCGGAGCTTATCATGAGAAGCTCCCATTTGTCGCTCTCAAGAATTTCTTTAATACTGTCCGGTATGATCTCCTCGGGAACGCCGCTGCCGACTACCGATTCAAGACCGAGCACGTATTTGACTCCGTCCACGTCCTCCATCTCGCCTATCATGCTGCGCACGTCCTTCTCTGGCAGATCGGCGCTGACGAGCACCATGTGGGTGGATGCCATATCAAACTCCTCGGAAAGCTTGGAGTTTGCGATCACGTACTCCATGTCCTCCGGCAGGCACTGACCCATATCGTAGTATACTTCGTCCGTCGTTTTCTGATAGCCGTACACTGCGGGGGTCACGATAAGTGCGAGAAGCACAAGGAATACCGGGAATACTTTTGTAATTCCGCCGGCAAACTTTTTCATGTTGGGGATAAGCGAGCGGTGCTTTGTCTTCTGCAGAGGCTTATCAAGCACGAGTATCAGCGAAGGCAGAACGGTAACGCAGCCGATAACTCCGAGGATAACGCCCTTTGCCATTACTATACCGAGGTCGCGCCCCAGCGTGAACGTCATGAAGCACAGAGCCGCAAAGCCCGCCACAGTGGTAATGGAGCTGCCGACGACGGATGTGAGCGTTTTGCTGATAGCCGACGCCATTGCAGCCTTATTGTCGTCCGTTTTGCCGCGCTCTTCGTTATACGCGTGCCACAGAAATATGGAATAGTCCATTGTGACGGCAAGCTGAAGCACCGCGGAAAGCGCTTTTGTTATGTACGATATTTCACCGAAGAAGTAGTTTGTGCCGAGGTTCAGAAGTATCATCATGCCGATAGAGGCAAGGAACACGAACGGCACAAGCCAGCTGTCCAAAAACAGAAGCATTGCGGCGCAGGCAAGCGCAACGGCTATCGCCACGTATATAGGCTCCTCTTTCTCGCACAGGTCTTTAAGGTCGGTGACCAGTGCGGACATGCCGGATACGAAGCACTGCTTGCCGGCAATGGACCGTATCTCGCGGATAGCGTCCATAGTGACATCGGCGCTTGTGGAGCTGTCAAAGAACACTGCCATCATTGTGGCGTCGCCCTTGTTGAACTCGTCGTATATCTCGTCCGGAAGCATTTCCTTAGGTATGGAAATATCGGCAAGCGACGAATACCACAGCACTGTTTCGACGTGGTCGACGTCCTTGATCTTTTCGCAAAGCTTTGCAACGTCACGGTCGGGCATATCCTCAACTATGATAAGCGAAAAGGCGCCCTTGCCGAAATCCTCCAGAAGCTCGTTCTGACCGACGACTGTGTCCATGTCCTCGGGCAGGTAATCAAGCATATCGTAGTTTATACGCGTGCCCACCATACCCAAAACAGAGGGTATCATGAGCAAAAGCGTTATTATCAGTATAGGTATGCGGCATTTAACTACCGCTTTTGAAAACCGCATAACGATCAGTCCTCATCTTTCTCTGTGTATTCAGCTTCAAAATAATCGGGTTTCTGATTCTTTACTATCTTCACGGCGCATATGACCGTGCAGATATTGAGAAGGCCCTCAGCAAGCAAATCAATGCCCATAATCACGGTAACTGCCCTGGTGCCTGCCGGGAAGAATATAAGCATAGCGCCGAACACAACGCATATGAGCGCGGGCACAAGGATCGCCCACCAGCGGCTGAGACCGAACTTTTTGGAATCGACCGCGATCTGAATTTTGAAAACTCCGTCCGCGAGGATATACAAGCCGAGAACAATGGTTACAAAGTTCATAAGGCTTGAGGGACGCAGAAGGATTATTATGCCGAATACCATGAGAAGGATACCGGACACAAGATCGTACTGAAATGCCAGGCGGTACAGATCCTTGGAAAAGTATCCCACAAATTTGACGACGCCGAAGATCAGCATCAGGATACCGCATACGGTTCCGATAAGGTTTGCCGACAGTGACGGTCTGCATATCAGCAGAATGCCGAGAGCGCAAAGCAGCGCCGACACCGCGATATAGCCGATCTTTGCCGTTTTCATCGGTGTTTGTGAACGCATTTTCACTCATCCTTTCAAAATAAGGTTAAATTTTTCTTACATGAAAAGTATAACCGAAAACAGAGAAAAAGAAACGGGCAGAGGTTATGTGCTGACCTAAAAACCGTCAAGGTACTGCAAATTGTCCGTTTTTTAGGCACAGGCGCGCCTGTGCCTAAAAAACGGACAATGGGTGTTTTGGATATTCAAGGCAGGCGGCAGTTACAGCCTCATATCCGTACTTTCCCCGCCTTCACCGACGAAGCTTTGAAACTGCGGAGCTTCGGTTTCTTGGCAAAGCAATTCAAACTTTATCGTCAGCTTACCGAACGTAAGTGAGAAGGACGTGAAGGGACTACTTTTCCGCAAGCGGCAGACGGTTGAATTTCGCCTTTTTGAAATTGATAAAGCATTTCAAGCTTTATGGTCAGCTTGCAGAACTTGAGCAAAAAACGTGAGGGGGCTGCTGTCCCGGCAGCGAACAGCATTGGCTTTCCGAAATTGACATAGCAATTCAACCTTTTTCGTCAGATTACCGAACTTGAGTAAAAGATGTGAGGGGGCTACTGTCCCGGCAGTAGCCGCCCTCACACTCCCCCGACCGGCACAAGGGAGGGAAAAAGAAAACTCTTTCCCTCCCTTGTGTATCCCACCCTTTCTCTGATTTGTGTTCGCGAGCGGAGAAATAGAGCGAGTGCTTCAAGCCTAAGAAGTTCGACGAATTAGCTTTAGCGTAACTTTCAGACACGATTGATGTTTTTCTTGCGGAAATGGGAAACGCCGCCCCGACAGACAGTAAAAGCAAGCTCGAAGAGACGAGCTTGCTTTGTTTTGTTTCGCTGTTGAATTGAAATGGTTCAAAACATAAGTATTTATATTTTTTATCAGCACAGGAAATTAACTGTATTTTTGAAATATAGAATTTTTCAGACTATACTTTACAAAGCAAGGCTGTCCTTTCAGCCTTGCTTTCAGCAGCTTACGCTAATGCTTTTCTTACTTCCGTAGATAAACGTAATGGATAGCTATAAGTTTAGCTAAAGCTAATTCGTCGAACTTCTTAGGCTTGAAGCACTCGCTTTGACTTTTTGCTCGCGAACACAAATCAGAGAAAGGGTGGGATACACAAGGGAGGGAAAGAGTTTTCTTTTTCCCTCCCTTGTGCCGGTCGGGGGAGCGTGAGGGCGGCTACTGCCGGGACAGTAGCCCCCTCACATCCTTTACTTAAGTTCGGCAAGCTGACGACAAAGATTGAAATGCTTTGCCAATTTCGGAAAGCCAAAGCCGACCGCTGCCGGAACAGCGGACCCCTCGCATCCTATACTTACGTTCGGCAAGCTGACGGAAAAACTTGAAAAGCTTTTCAAAGAAACTGAAAGTCTGCAGTTTCAAAGCTTCGGCAGCAGGACGAGCAGGCGCGAGTGCACGGCGGGCGGAAAGAAGCCGAGAATGACAATTCGCTGCCTGAATCAGATTTTGCCCGGAGACAAACAAAAAAGCGGGGACGTGCCCCGCTTATTTTGTTTATCTCATAAAGTATGCGTCACGTTCTGCGCCGACGGAGATCAGCCACATCTTTGAGCCAAGCTTTTCCTCAAGAAACTCCACATAATGCTTTGCATTTGCGGGGAGCTCGTCGAAAGAACGGCAGCCGGATATGTCGCAGCCCCAGCCGTCAACATATTCGATGACCGGCTTTGCCTTTTCAAGCACTTCGCCCACGGGGAAATCGTTTATGATCTCACCGTTATACTCATATGCCGTGCAGACAGGGATCTTATCCATGTATGAAAGCACGTCGAGCTTTGTAAGCGCGATCTTGTCGCTGCACTGAACGCACACACCGTATCTTGACGCCACAACGTCAAACGCGCCGACGCGCCTCGGTCTGCCGGTTGCGGCGCCGTACTCGCCGCCCGCTTTTCTGAGCGCCTCTGCCTCGTCGCCCTCCATCTCAACAGTGAAAGGTCCGGCGCCCACGCAGGTGGAGTAAGCTTTCATAATACCGACGGTGGTGTCAACTTTAATTCCGGGTATGCCCGCGCCGATAGGCGCGTAAGCGGAAATGGTATTTGATGAAGATGTAAAGGGATAGATACCGAAATCTATGTCACGGAGAGCGCCGAGCTGCGCCTCAAACATTATGCGCTTGCCCTCTGCGTTTGCTCGGCGGAGGTATACGCCGGTGTCGCAGATATAGTCGCGGAACTCCTCGCCGTAGGTCTCAAGGTACTCGAGCATTTCGTCGTATGCTCTGCCCTGTTTGCCGTAAACCTTTTCGATTGTCAGATTTTTGAAATCGAGGATCGACTTCAGATGCTCTTTAAGATATTCCTTATGGAAAAGATCACCTGTGCGTATCGCCTTTTTCGCGTATTTGTCGCTGTATACGGGAGCGATTCCGCGCTTTGTGGAGCCGTAGCCCGCACCGCCGAGGCGCTCCTCCTCAAAGCAGTCCAGATCGACATGATAAGGCATTGTGATGATCGCCCTGTCGCTTATCTTAAGGTTTTCGGGAGAAATTTTAATTCCCTTTTCGCGAAGCTTTTCAATTTCACCGTGAAGATGGTGAAGATCTATCGCCATACCGTTGCCCATAACGCAGACAACATCATCGCGCAGGATACCTGAAGGAAGAAGATTGAGTATAAACTCTCCCTTTTCATTTATAACGGTATGTCCCGCATTGTTTCCGCCCTGATACCTTACTACTATGTCCTGATCACGGCTGAGAAGGTCGACTATACGTCCCTTACCCTCGTCGCCCCAGTTGATACCCACTACTGCTGTAAGCATAAAGCTGTTCCCTTTCCGGCACCGTGTACTTGTCGAATAATGACCGACGCCGTACAGTATTGTACCACATTTTATATTATACTGTCAACCTGAAATGGTTATAAATTGAAGTTGTCTATAATTTTGCAATTCATATGATGCGCCGCTTTGCGCAAATTAAACGTGAATGAATTTTCAAATAAATATTTTATGCGGAGAATTATATATATGAAAACTATTAAAAGGAGCGCTGCCGCACTTCTGTGCGTGCTCTCGGCATTTATATTCTGCCTCGGCACGTCGGCTGCCGGCAGCAAGACCGTTTATCTCGGCGGGATGCCGTTCGGCGTCCGTGTATTCAACGGACGGCTTACGGTAAACGGCTTCGGGGAGGTGGACGCGGAGGGCGGAAACGTTTCTCCGGCAAAGGACGCGGGCTTTCGCGAGGACGACATAATTAAGAAAGTGGACGGGCGCGACGTGGGCACGGCGCTCGATATAACACAGGCAGTGCTGAAAAGCGAAGGCAAGGCGCTTGAATTTACGGTTGAGCGGCAAAGCAGCACGCTCAAACTGACGGTTGTCCCCGTACTTTCCGAGAGCAGCGGCGAATACAGAATAGGGCTTTGGCTCAGGGACGGCACCGCTGGCATCGGCACTCTCACATATATTATACCCGAAACCGGCGCTTTCGGCGGTCTGGGCCACGGGATCTGCGACTCTGCGACGGGAAAGCTGTGCGATCTGGGACACGGGATAGTCTCGGACGTGACGGTAAACGGAGTAAAGCGCGGCGCGGCGGGAGACCCGGGAGAGCTTAAGGGAATATTTTCCGCCGAGAAAAGCGGGACGGTGGCCCTCAACACCGATCACGGCGTTTTCGGCATATTTGCGGACGCTGACAAGCTCGGTTCCGACGCCAAAACCATAGAGATCGCCGAAAAGGACGACTTTCACCGCGGGGACGCCGTTATATACTGCACTCTTGATGAGAGCGGTGTCAAAGAATACGCCGTAAAGGTGGACAAAGCGGGCTCGGGCGACCCCGCGGGCAGCTTTCTTGTGGAAATTTGCGACAAGGCGCTTATTGAAAAGACGGGCGGCATCGTTCAGGGCATGAGCGGCAGTCCCGTCGTTCAGGACGGAAAGCTTATCGGCGCGGTCACTCACGTGCTTGTAAGCGATCCCACCCGCGGATACGGAATTTATATCGAGGATATGATGGACAGCATGCCCGACATTTTGAAAAGTCGGTAAAATGATGCAGACCGCGCTCTGCATAAGCACCCCCGCCGTGGCAATACTTTATTTAACAAAACAGTGGGGGCATCCATGTACTACAACAAAGTGGAAATATGCGGCGTTAACACCTCAAAGCTAAAAACGCTGACAAGCGAGGAGAAAGAGGAGCTTTTGGAGCTTTCCTCAAAAGGAGATGCGGACGCGCGCCGAAAGCTTATAGACGGGAATCTGCGGCTGGTGCTCAGCATCATCCAGCGCTTTACCAATCGGCATGAAAATCTCGACGATCTGTTTCAGGTCGGCTGTATAGGCCTTATAAAAGCTATTGACAACTTCAACACGGAGCTTTGCGTAAAGTTTTCGACATACGCGGTTCCCATGATAATAGGCGAAGTGCGGCGCTATCTGCGTGATAACAATTCCATACGGGTGTCGCGCTCCGTGCGTGACCTTGCTTACCGCGCGCTGCAGACAAGAGAAAAGCTGCAGGCCGAAATGAACAGCGAGCCGACAGTGGAGCAGATAGCCGCCGCCCTCGGTGAGCCGCGGGAGGCGGTGGCAGCGGCGATAGACGCCATTGTGGAGCCCATGTCGCTGTACGACCCCGTATACAGCGACGGCGGCGACAGCATTTACGTTATGGACCAGATAAGCGACACGAACAACACCGACGAGAGCTGGCTTGAGGATATAGCGCTGAGAGAGGCGCTGAAAACTCTGTCAAAGCGCGAGCGCGACATTATAAACATGCGCTTTTTCCGCGGAAAAACGCAGATGGAGATAGCCTCCGAGATCGGAATTTCGCAGGCGCAGGTCTCGCGCCTTGAAAAAGGCGCGCTTGAGCATATACGAAAACAGATGTAGAACGACGGGCGCGATCTTTGTTTTGTTTCGGCGAGCTTGCGGTTGCGGTATTCACCGCATGCCGCGGGCAGCTCCATTTGCCGAAGCCGCGCCTGATCTTTTATGCGCCGCATGGTGCGTTTCACTGAAAAAAGCTCCGAATCATTGACTCGGAGCTTTTTTCACCGGCGTTCCATGCCGGGCCCAGACCGCTGCATCGGTAATTATCCGAACGGCGGCGCTTATGAAATTATTGTTTCAGCCGTCAATTATCTGTATCCCTGCTCCTTTTGGATCTGCTTTTTCAATTCTTCCGCCTCTTCTCTTTCGTAGGGGCGCCCTATTATACCCGCGTATATCGAACTGATCAGAAGAGGGATAATTACCAGTGCTACGCTGCTCCAGAAACGTCCCCAACGGGGCCAAAAGAAAATCAAAAGGAAACTTGCCGGCAGAAAACCGGCTATTATTTCAGACAGAAACCTATGCGTTCTGTACCAGACTTCCTTATGGTCGCTTGTGGCGGGAATTCGTATTCCAAAGGTGCTGTTCGGCTCGGTGCTCGGCGCCTTTACCATAAATACGGTCATCATAATAAAATACAATGCGGCTGTTATAGACATAGCGTCCAGCAGAATATGATCGCGTAATCTGAACAAGAATAACAAGTTCATAATTATCATTCCGATTATCAGAACATATATTGAAAGAAATTTTCTTCTGCCGAATGCAAAACAGCATACTATCGTACCCGCAAACGGCAACAGCGATAACACTATATTTATAATACTAATTTTATGGCAGGCAATGGTTACAGTCAATGAAGAAATAAGCCAACCGACAGATACCGATAAAAAGTATTTAAATCGTTCAGTCATAGTTCTACCCCTTTATATAATTCCACGAGCAAATTGTATTAACAACATCATCCTTCTATAATTAAATTATCATAGAATCAAAAACATGTCAATACTTTTTGCCTATCGTCGGCAACCCATGGGTATATTGCAAGGAGTCTGTGCATTCTTAACAATCGCAAGCAGAGCCTTTTATTGTTCTGTGAGAGTGGCTCTGAGTTCTGTTTCGAGTCGCATAACGGTTTCAAGCAATTCGCCTTTGTCTGTTCCGTTTGAAACGGTGTGTTCGTCCGGATCAATATTGCCGTAATACAGATTTTCAAGTGTGTTCACGGTTTTCTCCCATTTCCAAGCCAAACACCATACCACAGTCGGTGTCGTAAGTCCAACACTTTTCGAAGTCAAGACCACCAGTAAACTGGTGGCTTGCACAGCCCCTAAAAGGGGCAATTAC